>JANXSZ010000042.1 GCA_025356445.1 Betaproteobacteria bacterium
TTCATCTCGGCGATGCGGGGTTCGGTGTGCGCTGGTTTGAAGGCCAAATCGGGTCTTACCGCAGACAAAGCAAGCGCGAGCTGATCACATCTTTGTAGCGGAGAGCAACGCATGGGCAAGTGCAGCGGCAAAGCAGATGCCAGCGTTTGCGCGGCTTGGGCGGTAGCTTGCGCGTCAGCTGGCATGTCAGTCGCGCCATAGCACACCCCCGTTGCCACCAGCGGCTGGGCATGGCGAACCAGCCAGAGCTTCATGAAAAAGCAGGCGCCAAGGCCAGTCCCAGGTAAAACGCCAGCTCACCCACCTGCTGCGTGGCGCCAAGGCAATCCCCGGTGAAGCCTTGCAAACGGCGTTGAAACCAGCGGTACATCCACGCCAGTGTCAGCATCAAAAAAACCAAAGAAACTACAGTTTTGATAGCACCTATAGCGCACCAGACAAGCGCAATCGCCGGTATTGACCATAGAAAAGCCGCCCCCAAAGCGCTTGCACTGATCTGGTCGGCCAGGGGCTTGGATTTGGACGTGGCATCGTCACCCACATGCGGCAACCAGCGGATCAGCCACAGCGGGGCGAAACGCGACAGCACATGAGCGGCAACGATAGCAACGGCCACACCCTGCAACATCCCTTGCCCCCCCTGCCCTGTCAGCAGCGCCAACAGGGCGAATTTGAGCGCCAGCACCAGCACCAGCGCCAGCACGCCGAACGCACCCACGCGGGAATCCTTCATGATGACCAGTGCGCGCTCACGCTGCAAACTGCCGCCCAAACCATCCGCCACATCGGCCAAGCCGTCTTCATGGAAGCCACCTGTCACCAGCACCGTCGCCAGGGTACTGAGCACCGCAGCCACCCACGCACTGGCCTGGCTGCTGTGGCCCGCTAGCGTCAAAGCCCACCAGGTCAATGCAAACACACCCGCCGCCACGCAGCCCACCAGCCAGCCTATGCCCGGGAAATGCCCCGCGCTGGCCCTGAGCATCTGCGGGCTGTAGCCCACCCAGCTCGCCAGCCGCCCGGTGACAGGCACGCGGGTGAAGAACTGGAGGGCGAGTAAAAAGTGCCGAAAAAAATGCCGGATGGCGCTCATGAATGTCTAAGCCGATTTTTCCGACACACCCGCCTGCTCAAAGCTGGCCATGTCCGCCATCACCCGGCAAGCGGCCTTCAGTAAGGGCCACGCCAGCGCCGCGCCCGAGCCTTCGCCCAGGCGCAGTCCCAAGTCCAGCAAAGGCTGTACAGCGACACCACCGGTTTTTTCACTGATTTTTGCCAAGTGCGCCAACATCAGCGCGTGTCCCGGCTCGCCGGAGCGGTGCGCGAACACGCACCGTTGCATCACCGTGGGTTGCAGCGCCTGCGCCACCAACAAGGCAGACGTGACGATGAAGCCGTCGATCACAATGACCCGGCGCTCCAAGGCAGCTTGCTGGATGGCACCGACCAGCGTGGCAATCTCAAACCCACCGAATGCCGCCAGGGCTTGCAGCGGCTCTCTGACCTCTGCGTGCCGGGCCAGCACCTCGCGCAAGATGCCCACTTTGCGCTGCACACCTGCGGGATCAAGCCCGGTGCCAGCGCCCGTACAGGTCGCCACATCCAAACCCGCCAGCCGCGCCAGCAACAGCGACGCACTCGACGTGTTGCCAATGCCCATCTCGCCTAACAACACCGCATTGCCCGGCAGCGCTTTGACGATGGCGCGGCCATTGGCAATGGCCTGCTGGCATTGCGCGTCGGTCATCGCGGCCTGAGCTGATGAATCGGCGGTGCCGGGGGTGATTTTGTGGATGAGCAACTGCGGCTGGCCTGCACCCCTACCTTCCTCAGTACAGCGCGGTGCAAAGTCGTGCCGCACACCGCAGTCCACCACCGTGAGAGCCAAGCCCATTTCACGCGCCAGCACGCTGACAGCCGCGCCACCAGAAAGGAAGTTTTCCACCATCTGCCACGTCACGTCGCTGGGGTAGGCCGACACACCGCGTGCCGCCAAGCCGTGGTCGCCCGCGCACACCAGCATTTGAGGCTGGTTCAACTGGGGTGTTTCGATGCCCAAAATCTGCCCCAGTTGCAGGGCAAGCGCCTCCAAACGGCCCAGCGAACCTTGAGGTTTGGTTTTTTGATCAAGCTTGTGTTGCAGGCGCTGTGTGAGAGCGGTATCCGAAATACCAGCAATATCGGCCACATCGGAAATATTCAGATCAATCGTCATGGTGATTTTTTACTCTAAAAGTGCGTCCAAAACGCCGGGTGAGAAATGGGTGCCAATGTAATCGGCCAAGCCGTCGAACACCGCGTCCAGGGTTGGTGTGGCAACGCCGAACAGCGCGTGCAACACGGCGGGGTCTTCAAACACACCATGCAGGTACAGGCCAAGAACGTTGCCGCTTGCGTTCTGCCAGCCCAACGTTGAGGTATTGGATTGCAACACCTCAGCGGCCACATTACCTGCCGCTGCCATGGCCGCATGCGGTGCAGTCTGCCCATGGTGGATTTCGTAGCCCTGTGCAGCCACACCAGACAGCGCTTGCCAAGGGCCGGTGACTGCATTGAATGTGGCCTGCGTGCGCTGCACCGTTTTGTCTTGTGCGAACACCGTCACCAGGGGTAACAGGCCCAAGCCCGGCGCATTGCCGTCCACGCCAAACGGGTCGATCAGCGCCTCGCCCAGCATTTGCAGGCCACCGCACACGCCCAGCACAGCACCGCCCTGCCCGGCATGGTGCGCAATGGCGGCATCCAGCCCCTGCGCACGCAGCCACGCCAAATCGCCACTGGTGTGCTTGGAACCGGGCAGGATGACCCAATCCGTCGCGGCATTCAGCCCTGCCAACTCCGCAGGACTGCGCGCCCACAGCAGCCGCACGCCGGGCACATTTTTAAGCGGCTGGAACTCATCCAAGTTGCTGATGCGGGGGTAAGCAATGACGGCGATGGTGCGCGTGACCACCCCAGAGGCGCGGCTGCGGTCGTCAAAAACGCCATCTTCTTCGGGCAAACCGTGCTGCCACCACATCGGCAGCGTCGCCACCGTGGGAATGCCCGTCAGCGCCTGCAACTGCGCCGGGCCGGGTGCCAGCAAGGTGGCATCACCCCGAAATTTGTTCAGCACAAAACCGCGAATCAGCGCCCTGTCCGCCTCGGGCAACAGCGCCCAGGTGCCGTAGAGGTGGGCGAACGCACCGCCCCGGTCAATATCAGTGACAAGCAGACAGCGGGCATCGGCATGGCGGGCCACGCGCAGGTTCACGATGTCGCTGTCCATCAGGTTGATCTCCGCCGGGGAACCCGCGCCCTCAATCACCACCACGTCATGGTCAGCCCGCAAATCGTCCAGCGCCTGGGCAATGACGGGCCAGACATGCCCGGAGCGCCCGCGCCAGTCCATGCGGGTGAGCTCAGCGTTAACCTGCCCCAAAAGGACGACTTGGCTGTGGGTATCGCGCTCGGGCTTGAGCAGGAGCGGGTTCATGCGGACTTCGGGCGTAGCGCAGGCTGCAAGAGATTGGAAATACTGGGCAGAGCCGATTTCCCCCTGCTCAACCACCCTCGCGTTGTTGCTCATGTTCTGCGCTTTGAACGGCGCTACGCGCAAACCTTGGCGGGCGTAATAACGGCACAGCGCGGTGGTGAGCCAGCTTTTGCCCGCACCGCTGGTGGTGCCGAGCACCATGATGCAGCGAGCCAGGGGTGGGTCTTTTGGATTTTCTGGAGGGGAGGAGGAAGGTGTCATGCAGGTTGTCATGGTCAATCGTCGATGCGCTGCATTTGCGCTTTGATAAAGACTGAAAAGCGCTGCGCCAGCCTGTCGTCACCGCCCGAAGCTTGAATAACGCCATCCACAAGGTTTGTGACGGTGCGGACTGTCGCGGCGATGAGGTCATCGGCCTGCGGTACAGAAAGCCCGAAATGCGGCGCAGCTTCGCGGGCCAAGGACAAGCTGGAGGCGTGGCGGCCCGGCAAAATGGCCAACTCTTGGTAGCCGGTGTGGCTGTCCAGCTGGGCCACCAAATCAAACGCCGGGGCCAGCCGCCACAGCCCTTGGCCTTGATGGAGAACGCCGTGGTTTTTAACGTGATCGTCACTGTTGCCCACCACGAGGTTGAACACCATGCGTTGAAACAGCTCCGTCACGTCTTGCACGGGCTGTGCCGAGATACGGCGCAGTGTTTGCGCCAGTTCCACGTAGCTGCCACCGCTTGACGCATAGGGCACGTTGAGCAGGGCTGAGCACGACAGGTAGTGAACGCGGTGTTCGTGGGCTATCGGCGCTGTGGCGGCGGTGGTCGCAGTGATAGCTCCTGTTCGGTCAAACCGCTCCAGCAGCAGCGCATGGCCTTGGGCCAGTGGCACCAAATGAAAGGGCGGCACCGTGATGCCGCACTGCATGGCCAGCGTGAGCGTGGCGGCTTCCACCACTTCCATGTCGAACTCGTCGGCACGGGAAGCGAACTTGGCGATGCAACGTCGACCTAGGTGAACAAACGTGGCTTTAGGCCGTGCGCCGCCCAGACTGGCTCCGCCGCGCAACAGTTGCAGCATTTGGGGGGCCACCGTCATGCCGTTTTCAATGCGTCGCGAAGCATCTGCCAACGCATCCAAAGACAGCAGCGTGGCGGCAGGTTCGTTCACGCGAATCGGCAAAGTTTCTGAGAACACCATCGCACCCACGCGGTCATCATTGGTCAGCAGCAAGGCCTCCAGGTCGGACAGCGGACGCCCCTGCTGCACCTCCAGCACACGGCGACCCCAGCTGTCGGGCAGGGCATCGTGCAGCGTTAAAGGCAGCGCCCCGCCATCGCGGATGCGGCGCTCAGACAGGGCAAACGCTGCCTCTTGCAAAGGCAAATGATTCGGGTTCAAGGGCTGCGCTTGCGGGTCTTGCAAATACCGCAGGCCGTAGGCGAATTCGCCCGACTCCATCACACCGCGCCGTGCCAATTTCAGCAAGCCCACGGCTTGGACAGCCGCATGACCGTGCCAAGCCAAGCCCACGTAAATGTGGCTCTCAAGATTTTGACGATCAGCAGGAAGGAGCGCCGAAGCGCCATCAGAAATCACGTTCACGCTCCGTGATTACACCCGGTGCCGCACGCCCGGCCGGCCTGCGTACACGGCGGTTCGCAGCCAGCGCTGACGGGGCGGGGGCTACCGCGTCCAGTGTGTCGGTTTGGCCGAACAGCCACAGCGCCTCAACCAGCACCCGCACGCTGGTGCCGGGCTTACCAGCCTCCAAAGCTCGCAGCGTGGTAGGCGAACAGCGCAAGCGCTGCGCCATGTCGGCCAGCGTCCAGCCGCTGTTTACCCGGTGCGCACGCAGGCGCTGACCCAGACTTTCCAGAGCGACTTGCGCAGGAGCGGCCAGAGGGGAAGCAGATGGGGACAGGGTTGCGATGGAAGATGCCATAAAAAATCAACAATTAACTGGTTATTAAACCGCTTAAAGACCAGTTTATTGACTAATTTTACTTTCAGCAAGAAGTATATTGAAGCGCTTGTGCCAACGCCTCCAACGCCTGCGGCCCCAACACGCCCAACCGCACATGGCCGGGCAGGCCGAAGGAGGTCGCGTCACGCAGCTTGATACCGTGGCTGCGCAGGGTGTGCAGCCACGCCGGGACATCCTCCACCCCTGGCCGCACAACAAAGAAATTCGCCTCGCTGGGCAGCACATGCCAGCCCCAGGATGCGCATTGGGCGACTTGCTGCGCCTTCCATGCCCGCAGGATGGGCAGCGTTTGGGCGAGCCATTGCTGGCTGGCAGCACGGCACCAGGCGTGCAATAGCGCAACGCCGTGTGCGCCTAGGGGCCAGGACGGTGACAGTGCCATCAACGCCCTCACAGCCTGTTCGGCCCCCAGCGGTGCGATGGCGTAAGCGGCGCGGATGCCGGTGAGGCCCAGGGCTTTGTTGGGGGTCCAGAGTTGCCAGACAGCATCCCTTTGAGCAGAGTTCAGGCTGGGTGTGCCAGACAGGCGCAGAGGGGCGTAGGCACAGTCGAGAACGGCTTGCTGGTGCAGCCTCAAACCTTCCACCCACGCTGCCATGTAGGCTTGCGGCTGGCCCAAAGGGCTGGAGGGCTCGCAGCACCACAGCAAAGCGGCACGGGATGGCTCCGTCGTGACAGGCAAACCCCAGGCCTGGGCAGCCTGTGCATAGTCGCCGTAGTGGTGAGGTGGGAAGCAGACCGACGCCACTCCACCATGACCGCCATCACCACAACCCCCACTCGACTGACCTGACCGCTTCACCCAAGCGCTGATACGGTGGATGAATTCACTGGCGCTGGCGGCCAACACGATGCGCGCGGGGTTGACGTTGTGGAAGGCGGCCAATTCGGCCTTCAGTACGGTGTACTGCGGATCGGGGTAACGGGTGGCATCAGCCTGCTGCACCGCAACGAGGGCATGGGGGCATGGGCCACAGGCGTTACTGTTGGTGGAAAAGTCGTACAGCGGCACGCCCAAGGCATCGGGGCCACCGTGGGTCATGGTGCTGACTTGAAGGTTGCCTGAAGGATGGTTTTGCACAGTCATATTGCTATCAAAATAGCTATCAAAAATAGAGCTGCCAGTGCCAATGGAATAAGCGCAAGCACGGCATTTCGTGCCAAAACCACCGCTGTAGCCGTGTCTGTCGCCTGCGGAAAGCGCCCTGGCGCGTTGAGCGTATACACACCGGGTTTACCCAAGCGGATGCCCACGGCCAAGGCCATCGCAGCCATCGGCCAACCGCTGTTGGGTGATGGGGTGAGACGGGCTTGTTGGCGCAATTCACGCCAATGCATACAACCTGCCACAGCCATCAGCAGCAACGCCGTCAAACGTGCAGGCAGCCACGACAACACGTCATCGGCCCACGCGGCCCACTTGCCCGCCCATTCCCACACCTGACCGTTGCGCACGCCCCGGTAGCCCCACATGGCGTCGGCGGTGTTGGCAAAGCGGTAGAGCGCAGCGCCGGGCAGACCCAGCAGCACGAACCAGAAAATCGGTGCAACCACGGAATCGTTCAGGTTTTCAGCGAGCGATTCAATGGCGCTTTCACGCACCTGCGCCTCGGTCAAAGTGGTGACATCGCGGCTGACCAGCCATGCCAAGCGGGCACGACCGGCTTCCAGCGATGTACCCAAGGCAGCTTCCACGGCTTGGACTTCGCTCTTGAGCATGGCCCAAGCCAGCAGGGGTTTGAAGGCAATGCCCAGCAGCAATGCGGCCAGCAAGCCACCGAACACGCCGCCCACGGTGTCAGTGCAGGCGATGACAGTGGCTTGCAACGCCCAGAATGCTACAAAAACGGTAGCACCCCCCCCCCACCAGCAAAGCACACCAAAGGTAAAAGACTTGAAATCAGGGATTCCAGCGCCCGCTTCGGTTTCGGTCTCGGCTTTGGGCGCAATCCGCTTTCCTGCCCAGCCGAGGAGATGGCCGATCCAGACCACAGGGTGCCAGCGGGTGGGCGGCTCGCCCAAGCGCCAATCGACCACCAAGGCCACCAGCAAAGCAGCGCAGTTGACAGCCCAGGACATCAAGGTCTCAAACCGTCAATGTCCGTTATCCGCCACATGGCTCACCACATGCCCCGCCTTCATCCCCAGGCGCTCCAGCAGCGCTTTGTCCGCTGACACGTCCGGGTTGCCTGTAGTCAGCAGTTTTTCACCGTAAAAAATAGAATTCGCACCGGCGGCAAAGCACAGCGCTTGCACCGCATCGCTCATGGCTTGGCGGCCGGCGGACAAGCGCACACGGGCCAGGGGCATGGTGATGCGGGCGACGGCGATGGTGCGCACGAATTCCAGCGGGTCTAAATCAGGTTGATCGGCCAGGGGCGTGCCGGGCACTTTCACCAGATTGTTGATGGGCACAGACTCTGGGTACGGAGCCAAATTGGCCAGTTGCCCAATCAAGCCCGCCCGCTGGGCCCGGGTTTCACCCATGCCGACGATGCCACCACTGCACACTTTGACGCCCGAGGCTCGCACATGGGCCAGGGTGTCGAGGCGGTCTTGGTAGTCGCGGGTCTGGATGATGTCGCCGTAGAAATCGGGTGCACTGTCGAGGTTGTGGTTGTAGTAGTCCAGCCCGGCCTCTTGCAGGGTGTGGGCGTGGGCTTCGGTCAACATGCCCAAGGTGGCACAAGCCTCCAGCCCCATGGCTTTGACGCTTTTAACCAGAATGGCGACGGCTTCCACGTCACGGTCTTTGGGGGCACGCCACGCAGCACCCATGCAAAAACGGGTAGCACCGGCCGCTTTGGCCAGCTCTGCGGCGGCGATCACGGCATCCACATCGAGCAGTTTGGAGGCTTCAACGCCGGTGTCGTAATGCACGGACTGTGGGCAGTAGCCACAGTCTTCCGGGCAGCCGCCCGTTTTGACGGACAACAGCGTGGCCAGCTCGACCTGGGTGGGGTCAAAGTGCTTCCGGTGCGCCATTTGGGCCTGGAACAGCAACTCGGTGAACGGGAGATCGAACAGCGCTTCGATAGCGGCAACGGGCCAGCGCTCGGCGGTGTCGGTGGTGACAGGGGCGGCAGGCGCACTGGGGCGCTTGGCTGCGGTGGGGTGGAAATGCAGGGTTTGGGGAGATTCAATCAACATCGTTGAAGTCATTGCAAAGTTTTATCGTTTATCAACACAGGGCGCACTGTACCTGTGACGATGAGGGTTCAGGAACAAGACCCGTTGCACACGCGATCAAGGCATCAAGCCCACGGACTTGAGCCACGCGCCTTCTTTGTCCAGCGGCGCGGGTAAAAACCGCTCGGGCAACTCCCACACCACCACTTTGGGCTTGCTGGTCTTGAAGGCGTCGTCTTTGAAGTAATCCGTCGCCGCTTGCAAGAAGCCCCCGCCGTCTTTGGCGGTGTTCAGCACTTTGGCGGAGAGCGCTTGCTGCAAGTAGCCGTGGAAGTTGCCGCGCAGCGAGTAGGAGGTGCCGGTCAGCGTGACGGGAATCGCCTCGGTATCACCCAACAAGCCGCCACCGGCTTTGTCCGCGCTGGTTTGCTGGGTAGCGACAGGCGCTTCGTTATCGGGAAGGGGGCGTCCGAAATTGGGGATGTCGCTCAGACCCATCAAACGGATCAAATCGCCGGGGCGCTCTGCGGCGGGGCCGCTGACCTGGGTTGCGAAGGTGGTGGCCTCTTCGGCCAGACGGGCGGACAGGCCAGCCGCCGCTACCGTGGCTGCAACGGCTTGGGCGGCGAGTTGGGCACCTTGGGCATTCCAGTGGGTGTCGGTGCGGTAATAAATAGGCTCAGGACTCTTGTTACTGCTTGCCCCTTGGGCGAAGGGTGCTAGCAAATCGGTAGTGATAACGCCCTGTGCCCGCAACGCTTGCAGCGCCTGTGCATAGCGGTTTTGGGTGAAGCTGGGAATGTGGCCTTCAGCCAGATACTGGGGGTAAATCCGCGCTTTGTCAGGCACCAGGGCGACGACCAGTTTCACGCCGAGCTTGTCCAGCGCTTGGGATGTTTGACTGAGCAACGCGATGCGCGCGGCTTGGTTGGCGGCGGCATCGGGGTAATAGCGCACCTCATCGGTCAGGTAGAGCCAGTCGTCAACCCCTAAGCGGACTTGGTCGCCACCGCCGTGGGTGAGCTTGTAGCGCAGGCTGTTAGCGACAGCAATTAGCCACGGGCGGGCGGGCAGTTTGTGGTCGATTTGCTTTTCGATGGCTCCCGTCATGCGGCCTTCGCGGAAATCGAGCACGGTGGGTGGGAATTCCAAGCCTGAGCGCACAGCAGCGCTCACTTGCCATGCACCAAAGACCATCACGGCGATCAACGTGGCGGTGGCACTGGCGGTGTAAACGCTGGGGCGCAAGGCTTTCAACTCGGCTTCGATCGGTTCAGAGTTCAGTGATTTTTGAGACATAACGACAACCCCACCTCAAAACTGAAAGTACAAGAACGGCGTGAACGCCTGCGACGACAGCGTGGCCAACGCCCACAGGAACAGCGGAATCAGCAAATAGCGCAAAAACCCACCGCCGGTGCGCTTGAGCCACGGCATGGCGTAGACCAGCGCGATGCCAAACAGCAGCACACCCAGCCTGTCCGGCGTAACCTGCCAGACCACCGCATCGCTGAGGGGCACGCCGTTCGCGCCCAGCATCCCGGCAAGCATGCGCCCTGCGCTGGCAATGTCGGCGGCGCGGAACAGCACCCAGCCAATCATCACCAGCAGCATCGTCCAGACCACGGAAAACCAGCCCGACACCCAGGCTGGGAAGACGGGCTGCGGGAAGCGCTCTTTCCAGTAGCGCTCAGCCGCCAAAATGCCACCGTGCCAAGCACCCCAGACGATGAACGTCCAGTTCGCGCCGTGCCACAGGCCACCCAGCAGCATCGTCAAAAACAGGTTCAGGTAGGTGCGCGCCACGCCGTGGCGGTTGCCACCCAGCGCGATGTACAGGTATTCGCGCAACCAACTGGAGAGCGACATGTGCCAACGCTTCCAGAATTCGGTGATCGACTTGGAGGTGTAAGGGTCGTTGAAGTTTTCAGGGAACACAAAACCGATCATCAGCGCGAGGCCAATCGCCATGTCGGTGTAGCCGCTGAAATCAAAAAACAGCTGAATGGTGTACGCAAAGCTGCCCAACCACGCATCGGCCAGCGTGGGCGACGCGGCGTTAAAAGCGGCATCAGCCAGGGGGGCGACCGTGTCCGCGATCAACACTTTCTTGCAAAAACCCACCATGAAAATAATGGTGCCCCGGCTGAAGCGCTCCCAGGAATGCACCCGGCTTTTGAACTGTGCGGCCAGCAGGTTGTAGCGCAGCACCGGCCCGGCCACCAAATGCGGGAACAGGGCGATGAAGGCGGCGAAGTCGATCAAATTGCTAGCTGGCGGGGCCTCGCGGCGGTAAATGTCCACCAGGTAGCTGATGGCGTGGAAGATGTAAAACGACAGGCCGATGGGCAGCAGCACATGGGTGAACGAGATGTGGCCAAAGCCCAGGCCGTTCAGCAGGCTGTTCATTGTCTCCACACCAAAGTTGGCGTACTTGAAATAAGCCAGTGCCATCAGGTTCAGCGTAACGCCGATGGTCAGCATCTGGTAGCGCCGCGCCTCGTCTTGCGCCGCCTCAATCGCCAGGGCAAAGCCATACGACACCACGCTCACACCCACCAGCAGCCCCAAGAAGTCAGGCCGCCACCACGCATAAAACGCATAGCTGAAGGCCAGAATCAAGGCTGATCGCCCTCGGAAGGGCATCAGGTAGTAGCAGATCAAAAAGATCGGCAAAAACGCGAAGATGAAGATGTTGGAGCTGAAAACCATGGCGTCTCTTCGTTGCTTCTTTGTTGTTCTTCGTTGTTATCCGTTGCTATCAGCAGCGCTCAGTCGTCCGCATTAGCGTCCAGCCCGGGGAACAGCACCTCGGTGAAGCCAAACTGCGTGAAATCGCGCACCCGCATCGGGTACAGCTTGCCTATCAGGTGGTCACATTCGTGCTGCACCACGCGGGCATGAAAGCCCTCGGCGATGCGGTCAATAGGATCGCCAAACTGGTCAAATCCGGTGTAGCGGATGCGGGCAAAGCGCGGCACCACGGCACGCAGACCGGGCACCGAGAGACAGCCTTCCCAATCGGATTCTTCAGCGTCTGACAAGGGTGTAATAACCGGGTTCAGCAGCACCGTGCGGGGAACCGGCGGCGCGTCGGGGTAACGCGGGTTGCGCGTGTCCGTGCCAAAAATCACCAGTTGCAGGTCTACACCGATTTGCGGTGCCGCCAAGCCCGCACCATGGGCTGCGGCCATGGTGTCGAGCATGTCAGACAGCAGCAGGTGCAGCGCGTCGGTATCGAATTCAGTGACCGGCTGGGCCACGCGCAACAAGCGTGGGTCGCCCATTTTGAGGATTTCACGAGCAGTCATGGTGATAACGCAGAGGTGACGTACAAATTAAGGAATAGCAGGGAAAGTTACCTATTGTCACTTGCCCGTTTAGGTCAAACTGCACAAGCCCAACGGCCAAATTATCACCACCCCTTTTTTACCCACCTGAAAGGACGACACCATGACGACCCACGAATTAGCCAAGGCCTTCACCGCCCTGTGCACCAGCGGAGAGTTTGAAAAAGCCGGCCACCAGTACTGGTCAGACGATATCGTGTCCATCGAGGCCATGGACGGCCCCATGGCCCGCGTCGCAGGCCGAGCCGCTGTGGATGCCAAAGGTGCCTGGTGGTACGCCAACCACGAAATCCACAGCGTGAAGGTTGAAGGCCCCTACGTGAATGGCGACCAGTTCACCGTGCGCTTCACGATGGACGTGACCCCCAAAGACGGCGCTCGAATGGCCATGGACGAGCACGCGCTGTACACGGTGCGGGAGGGGAAAATTGTGGAAGAGCGGTTTTTTTACGGGATGTGATGGCACTTAAGCTTCAAGCGATATCACCCGTAACGCCCGCAAACTGACCAGCAGTGCGGGAATATCGGTTTCAACGATGCTCCACAGAGTGTCATTGTCAATAGTCAAGGTAAAACCGCCACTCGCGGCTGGGTGCAGTGTCAGACATATTCTCAGACATGTACCGCTTCGCGCTCAATGAAGGGTCTGAGTTCGGGGCGAAGCGCTTTATCAGTCACCAAATCAACGGGACGCCTCAATAAATCTTCCAGATAAAACTGCACGCCAAAATACCGGGCAGAGGTGGCAGGGCCATCAAATGTGACCCACACATCCACATCGCTGTCATCGGTCGCTGCATCGCGCACGGTTGATCCGAACAAAGCCAGTGCAGTCACACCAAATTGGCGGGC
>JANXSZ010000002.1 GCA_025356445.1 Betaproteobacteria bacterium
GCCATGAGCCAAGGAGCTGGCATCGTGATACCTCACGTGATACCCCTTGACCCCTGCGATTTCTATGTTTTCACATAGAAATCAACAGGTTATAGCAATATGGTGGAGCTGGGGGGATTTGAACCCCCGTCCGCAAGCCTTCTTCGAACAGTTCTACATGTGTAGCCGTCTGGTTTGAGTCTCGCCATTTGCATCGCGCAGTGGCACGCTATGCAAAACGCCAGCAACCTATTTTCTTGACTTACCCTAAGTTACCCAAGGTGAATCCAGCCAAATGAAGTTACCCCGTAGCCTGGACTGTGGCACCTTGCGGCGCTACAACCCTTGCCCAGCCTATTGGCTTGCTGTTACGAGGCTCACGTGCAATTAAGCAGCGAGTGCGAAACGTTCGTCGTTTGCAGTTAGGTTTTTTCTGTTGTTTAACGAGGTGACAGAACCTCGACATGCCCTGCTGCGCGTCCGAACCCACGTCGAAACCAGTGCAGCCCCAGAGTTGCTATTTTAGTCGCTTTCTGGCGATTACAAGAGGTGCAGCAAATCCAATGCGCAATTGATGTGGGCTTGAGCCCCCCATTGGGCCGTATTGCCTTGACTGCCCAGGTAGCCGTAGGTGGCAGCAACGGTGCCCATACCTGCGGCAAGACCGGCCACGATGTCGCGCTCATCGTCGCCCACGTACAAGCAGCGGGCAGGCGCTATGCCGACGCGACGGGCGGCTTCAAACAGAGGCTCAGGGTGCGGCTTGGCGTGTGGCGTGGTATCGCCGCTGATGACGGTGGCGGCATTGGCAAACAAGGGCATGGCCTGGGTCAGCGGGTCGGTGAAGCGCTTGGACTTGTTTGTCACCACACCCCAAGGCAAGCCTTTAGCATCGAGCTGAGCCAGCAATTCGGGCACCCCGTCGAACGCATAGGTGCGCACAGTCATGCTGCGTTCGTAGTTCTGGAAGAACTCTTCCTTCATCGCGTCATAGTCAGCATGGTCTGGCTTCATGTCAAAGGCAATGCCCAACATGCCACGCGCACCGGCACCGGCCATGTGGCGGTAGCTTTCCAGAGGCAGAGAGGTAAGGCCACGGTCGGTGCGCATTTTGTCGGCGGCGGCGCCCAAATCGGGCGCACTGTCAATCAAGGTACCGTCCAGGTCGAACAGCACCAGTTCAATGTTTGTGAATTTCACAGCGGAGGCAGCCGTCATACAAACGCCTTCTGCGTGGCCAACAGGTAATTAACGCTGGTGTCCGAGCCCATCGCATAGTGGCGGGTGATCGGGTTGTAGCTCAGGCCACGGGTGTGCTGCAAATCCAGATCGGCATGGCGTGCCCAGCCCGCCAGCTCGCTAGGGCGAATGAATTTGGCGTATTCGTGGGTGCCACGCGGTAGCAAATTAAGGATGTATTCCGCGCCCAAAATGGCAAAAGCAAAAGCTTTAGGGCTGCGGTTGACGGTCGAAAAGAACACCCAGCCGCCCGGCTTCACCAACGCAGAACAAGCGCGCACGATGGACGCAGGGTCTGGCACATGCTCCAGCATCTCCATGCAGGTCACCACATCAAAATTACCCGGCTGCTCGGCAGCAAGGGCCTCTGCACTGATTTCGCGGTACTGCACTCGGGGGGTTTGAGCCTCTAGCGCGTGCAACTGCGCTACTTTCAGCGATTTGGTGGCCAGATCAATTCCCAAGGCATGCGCACCTTTGCGGGCCATGGCATCCGTCAAAATGCCGCCGCCGCAGCCAATGTCCAGAACGCGCTGGCCAGCCAATGGGGCGATGTTGTTGATCCAGTCCAGCCGCAGCGGATTTATCTGGTGCAACGGGCGGAACTCGCTCTCGGTGTCCCACCAGCGGTGTGCCAAATCAGAAAACTTAGCCAGCTCGGCGGGGTCAACATTGGTGGTGTCTGTCACAGGAGAAATTGAAATGCTCATGGCTTGAGATTATCCGTGTTATCCGTGGGATGCCATGGCGCCCCAGTGTTGATGACCATGCTTGTGCAACCAGACCCAAACAGTGGAGCGTCCTTGGATGCCAGAGCGCCGCTGTGCCTCTTTGTAGGTGAGTTCGCCTTTTCTACTTGCTCGACAACACTGAGCTTAAAAGCCAATGTGCAGTCGCGCGGGGTGCGCTTGATGCCTGATTCCATTGGACTTGCCCTTTCTAATCTAATAAGAAAAAGTGTCAACTCATTTCAGGACGGGTCATGCAAAACAAAAAAGGCGCTCAACAGCGCCTTTTTTACGTCAAAACGGCAATCTCACAGCCTCACATACTCATAAGCCACCGCCTGCGCATTGATCCCCCGGTCTGGCGGGGCGATCCAGGCGGCCATCTTGCCGGGGTCTGTTACCTTATTCATCAGGCTCTTCACAAAGGCGGTATCTTCCACAGTGGGCAGCCAGTCTGCTTTACGCGCTTCAAATTCCGTAGCACTGATAGGCTGACCTTCTGGCGTTGTCGTGACACCGGCCCACATGCCCACTTGGCGGCGAAAGCGGATGGAGGGGAGCTTCAGCTCGATATTCACCCCAGCCCGCTTGATACCCATGTTCCAGCGCGTAACGCCGACGTTGCAGTCTTTCACGTATTCCAGGCGCGTGACTTCGTTCATGCCGTTGCGGCAAGAAATGGTTTGGCTTTTCATGCCACCCATGCCATCGGGCACGGTGATTTGCATTTCAGTGTCCAGTTCCACGTGATCGGCAAACTTGGCTTCGTCCGGGCGGCCTTTGATGCCACCGGCGAAGTAGTTGGCGGCGTTACTGGAGGCTTCTGAGCCGAACAAGTCCAGCGACGTACTGAACCAGTAGTTCATGAATTTCTGGATGGTGGGCAGGTCAATCACGCCAGCTTTGCGCAGGGTCACACTGTCTTCAGTGTCCAGCTCTTTCATCACTTCCATCGTGCGCTTGATGACGCGGCCAATGCCGGTTTCACCCACGAACATGTGGTGCGCTTCTTCAGTCAGCATGAAGCGCGTGGTGCGGGCCAAGGGGTCGAAGGCGGATTCGGCGAAGCTTTTGAGTTGAAATTTGCCGTCACGGTCGGTGAAATACGTGAACATGAAGAAACTGAGCCAGTTGTCCATCGGCTCGTTGAAGGTTCCCAGGATGCGCGGCTTGTCAGCATCACCGCTGTGGCGCATCAAGAGTTCTTCGGCTTCTTCGCGGCCGTCGCGGCCAAAGTGGGCGTGCAGCAAATAGACCATGGCCCATAGGTGGCGGCCTTCTTCAACGTTGACCTGAAACAGGTTGCGCAGGTCGTACAGGCTGGGTGCCGTGTGGCCCAGCAAGCGCTGCTGCTCCACCGATGCGGGCTCGGTGTCACCTTGCGTCACGATAAGGCGGCGGAAGGTGCTGCGGTATTCGCCGGGCACGTCTTGCCACACGTCTTCGCCTTTGTGGTCGCCAAAACCGATCTTGCGGCCTTCTTCCTTGTCCGCCAAAAAGATGCCCCAGCGGTAATCAGGCATAGGGGTGTAGCCGTAGCTGGCCCAGCCGGAGGCGTCCACGCCGACAGCGGTGCGCAGGTAAACCTCGTTGGCCTTGAAATCGCTGGGGCCCATTTCGTCCCACCAGTTCAGGAAGGCAGGCTGCCAGTGTTCGAGGGCACGTTGCAGCTGGCGGTTTTCGCCAAGGTGGACGTTGTTGGGGATGAGGGCTTGCAGGTCAATGGTGGTCATGATGAGCTTTCTTAAATGCGTTTCCAGTCGAACTTGGCTTTCTTGCCGGTGCCGAAGAGCTTCAAAGCGCCCTCCTCGCCCACCGCGTTAGGCCGGATGAAAATCCAGTTTTGCCACGCCGAGAGCCGTGCAAAAACCCGCGTTTCCATCGTCTCTTTGCCGGGAAAGCGCAGCGAAGCTTCCAAGCCGGTCATGGCATCAGGCGACATCGAGGCACGCTCTTCCAGCATGATGCGGATTTCGTCATCCCAGTCAATATCGTCTGGCGTCAGCGTGACGAGGCCCAAGGCCAGGGCCTGGTCAGCACGCAGCGGGCTGTCTTTCAAACCTTCCAATTGCGCAATGGTGTCGGCGTCTTCGCAAAAACGGGTTTGCAGACGCGTCAAGCCGTTAACGACCGGGTAGCGGCCAAAGTTGGCGTGGTGCAACTGCAAGGCGGGCGCCGCATCAGGCGAATCGGGCAAGTCCAGCATGTAAATACGGTCACTGGCCAGCGCCAGCTCATACAGGGTGCCCACAAAGCACGAGCCCTGCTCCACCAGCGCAATCAGCGAACGGCTGGTCACGTCGATGCGGGCCAGGGTGCGGCGCAGTGCGCCTAGCGTTTCGCGCACCAGCCAATGGGCTTTGAGGCTGTCCAGCACGTTGTCGGCCTGCATGACGTGCAGCGGATTGCCTTGGGTTTTGAACACCCAGGTGCCTGCTTCGGGTTCGTTCGCCCGCAGGTTGAGGATGGCATCGTCCAGTTCGCGGGCAAAGCGCAGCGGCCACCACTGCGCACCAGCGGCCACGATGGTCTCGGGCGTGGATTCCACCGGCGTCAGCGGCGCGGTGACAGTGATGGTGACGATGCGGGTGTCGCGGTTGACCTGGGCATCGACGGTGCTGTAGTGGTAGCCCTGCGCGTCGATGGTGGCGTTCAAAGGTGCAAGTTCAATGCCCTTACCTCCCCAGTTACCAGCGCCAGTGCGCGTGGATTGGGCGCGGAGTGCTTCTATTTCAGTAGCAATCAGTGCACCGAACTGCTGCGGCTTGGCATGGCTGTCGATCAGCTTCCAGTCTTTGGCGCGGTCAGCACGCACGCCCTCTGCGGTGGTGCAGAAAATGTCAGCCAAATCGCGGCGCACTTTGCGCTTGTCGGTCACGCGGGTCAGGCCACCGGTGCCGGGCAGCACGCCGAGCAAGGGCACTTCAGGCAGGCTGACGGTGCTTGCACGGTCGTCCACCATGGCGATGCGGTCGCAGGCCAAGGCCAGCTCGTAGCCACCACCGGCACAGGCTCCGGTCACGGCAGCAAGGGATTTCAGGCCTTCATGGCGGGAAGAGTCTTCCAGGCCGTTGCGGGTTTCGTTGGTGAGCTTGCAGAAATTCACCTTCCAAGCGTGGGTAGAGAGGCCCAGCATGTAGATGTTGGCGCCGCTGCACCAGATTTTTTCTTTGCCGCTCTCGAATACCACCACTTTGACGCCAGGGTGCTCAAAGCGCACGCGGTTCAGTGCGTCATGCAGCTCAATGTCCACGCCCAGGTCGTAGCTGTTGAGCTTGAGTTTGTAGCCAGGCTTGATGCCGCCATCTTCCTGAATGTCGAGCTTGAGGCGGGCCACGTCGCCTTCGACGCTGAGCGTCCAGTGCTGGTACTTGGCCGGGTGGGTTGCAAAGCGCACCAGTTCGCGCTCGCCTTGTTGGAATAAAAGCGGTTCAGTCATGGCGTTCATGTTGTCTCCTTCGGGTTATTTCAGGCTAGGGGTTTCAGGCGAGTCATTTCAGGCAATCAAGGCTGGAACAGCGCGCTCCAGGTCTTTCAAACTTTGCTTCACGGTGCGCGCTGCGGTATCGACCACGGCATCGGCGCGGGCGTACAGGGCCTCGCGGCTGGCCAGGATGCGGCGGATATCGTCCATCGCTTCGGTCATTGACGCCGTGCTGGCATCGGGCAAATCGGCAGTAACTGCACCCGCAACAAAGGGGCGCATATCGCCCTGTGCGACCACGCGGCCCATGTGTTCTTCAGGACTGGCCTTGACCCAGACGCAGTAAAAACTCTTGAGCAAAAGCTCGAAGGTTTCACGCTCGCTGACCAAGCTGCCGCCGGTCGTCATCACCACGCCCTGCGGGTAAGTTTGCGCCACCCGCAGCAACGCTCGCCGCTCGTAGCGCCGGTAACCGGCTTGGCCGTGCAGCAAGAAAATTTCGTTCAAAGAGGTCATCGCCTCGCGCTCAATCTCGCGGTCCAGCTCGATGAAGGGCAGACCACGCTGGACTGCAAGCTGCTGACCCAGTGTGGACTTGCCCGCACCGCGCAGTCCAATCAGTGCGATGCGCACGGCACGCTCGGGGGCATCACCCAAACCGAAATGCGCACCCAGGAGCGACAAGGCCACATCCAGCTGCTCATCGTCCAGACGCGCCAACAGGCCGTGGACACGCTGCAAAGGGGGATGGACAGGTTCTTGCAGCAAATCAAGCACCGAGATATTCAGCGCCCGCGCCACTGCAGTGAGTGAATTGATCGACACATTGCCGCGCCCCGTTTCCACATCAGCCAGAAAACGCTCGCTTAAGCCCGAATCAGCTCCCAGCTGCTTGCGCGTCATGCCCCGGCGAGCTCGCCAAGCCCGCAAGCGAACCCCCAACTCGGCGAGCACGGTGGACGGCATGGTTGCTGCTTCAATTTCGGTTGCCATTTTTGACATGGTGTTCAGCGTGGAGATGAGTGTGGTGGTTTGCCCTGTTGACAGCCCATGGGGTTGAACTATACTGCCATCAAATTAAGTGTCAAGCAATATATTGCATATTTTGATCTCACGGAAAAACACGGTATGAAACTCAAAATCCTCGTCGGCACCATGACCAGCACAGCGGATTACGTGGCACAGGCCATACAAATGGACTGTGCCGATTTGATTGATGACATTGAAGTCCTGATGATGGACGACCTGAGCATCGGTGTTTTCAGCGCCGATCAGGCAGAAAATGCACTATATCTCCTATGCACATCCACCTATGGTTCAGGCGATGTGCCCGACAACGCCCGTGCGCTGTACGCGTCTTTGGGAGCTGAGCCTCAGTTTTTAGGGCATGTGCGTTACGGCGTGATCTCGCTGGGCGACCGTACCTATATGCAGACGTTCTGCTTTGGTGGCAAAAAGTTTGACGAGCGGCTGCTGGACCTGGGCGCACGCCGCATCGGCGATGTCTGGTGCCACGACGCCAGCGCAGGCACGCTGCCCGAGACCGAGGGCGCGGCGTGGTGCCGTGAATGGCTGGTGCAGGCACTGGCACAGCTTGCCGCCGAATCGGCGACCGCTTAACCCTTTAGGTTTAAGTAAAACAGGCCGTTAGCGCTTGTTCAGTCAGCATAGAAAGCTACAAAAATAATAGCAAAGAGACATGCCATGAATTTAAGCCACGCCGACCACAGCCACAGCCCGCCCCACATCACCATCCCACGCGCCTACAACGCCGCCCACGACCTGCTGGCACGCAACGCGGGGCGTGCAGAGAAAGTCGCCTACATCGACGCCAGCAACGGTGACACGCTGACGTTTGGTGCGCTCACCACACAAGCGCACCAGTTTGCCGCAGCCATTCGCCAATCAGGCCTGCCCACCGAATGCCGCGTGATGCTGGCAATGCACGACACGCTGGGTTGGCCAGTGGTGTTTTTGGGTTGCATCCTGGCGGGGGTAGTTCCGGTAGCGACGAACACCCTGCTCAACGCCAAAGACTTTGAATTCATGCTGCGCGACTCCAAGGCACAAGCGCTGGTGCTGTCCGCGCCCTTGCTCGATACCCTGCGACCACTGCTGAAGACCGCCGCGCAAACGCTGCCTGATCTGCGGCATGTGATCGTCGAGGGTGGTGGCGCAGGCGTTCACACTGACGAATTGTTTACAGGCTCGATCACCAGTCTGGCGCATATGCTGCCGGCAGGAGAAGCTATGAATACCATAGCAAACTCAGCGCCCGTTCTTGCGCCTACCTGCGCGGACGACGCCTGCTTTTGGCTCTATTCCAGTGGCTCCACAGGCACGCCCAAGGGTACGGTTCACCTGCACAGCCACCTGATACAGACTGCCGAGCTGTACGGCCAGGGCGTGCTGGGCATCCAGGAGTCGGACGTGGTGTATTCAGCAGCCAAGCTGTTTTTTGCCTATGGCCTGGGCAATGCGCTGACCTTCCCGATGAGCGTAGGTGCCACCACGGTGCTGCTGCCAGCCCGCCCCACGTCCAGCGATGTATTCCGTATCCTGCAAGACTTTCAGCCCACGATTTTTTACGGCGTACCCACGCTGTATGCCGGGCTACTGGCCGACCCACAGCGCCCCAGCCGCGACAAACTCAACTTGCGTCTGTGCACCAGCGCTGGTGAGGCGCTGCCCGCAGACATCGGCAAGCGCTGGACAGCCGCCTACGGTTGCGAAATTCTGGATGGCATCGGGTCCACCGAAATGCTGCACATCTTCCTGTCAAACCGCCCTGGGCAGGTGCGCTACGGCACCACAGGCCAAGCCGTCCCTGGCTACCGCCTCAAAATCATCGGTGACGACGGTGCGGAATGCGCCGCAGGCGAGATCGGCGAACTGCTCATCAATGGCCCCACCTCCGCCCTCATGTACTGGAACCAACGCGAACGCACCAAAGCCACGTTCGCGGGCATTTGGACGAAAAGCGGCGATAAATACACAATGGACGCTGATGGCTACTTCACCTACGGTGGACGCAGCGACGACATGCTCAAAGTCGGCGGCATCTACGTCAGCCCGTTCGAGGTGGAAGCCTGCCTGATGACGCACCCGGCCGTACTGGAAGTCGCCGTGGTGGGCCACAGCGACAGCGACGAACTGGTCAAACCCAAAGCCTGGGTGGTGCTGAAGACGGGCGAAAGCGCGACAGCACAAGACCTGCAAGCCCATGTGAAAGCCCAGCTGGCCCCGTACAAATACCCACGCTGGATTGAGTTCGTGGCCGAGTTGCCGAAGACCGCGACGGGGAAGATTCAGCGGTTCAGATTGCGGGCTTGAACATGAACACAGCCATGCACACACCACAACACACCTTGCCCACCTGGGGCGACGCCCCCACCTCTCGCGCCCCTGGCTGGATCTACACCGATGAAGCGCTGTACCAGCAAGAGCTGGAAAAGCTCTTTTACAAGGGCCATTGGTGCTACGTCGGTTTGGAGTGTGAAATCCCCAAAGCGGGCGACTACAAGCGCACGCAAATTGGTGAGCGCAGCGTGGTGATGGTGCGTGAACGGGGACGTCCGGGGCAGTCAGACAGCATCAACGTGATGGAAAACCGCTGTGCGCACCGGGGCGTGGCCTTTGTGCGCGAGCGCACCGGCAACGCCCGCAGCTTTGTCTGCCCCTACCACCAGTGGACGTACAAGCTGAATGGCGACTTGGTGGGTTTGCCCTTTCGCAACGGCGTGGTCCGCGAAGACGCTGAGGGCCACAAAACCAAGGAAGGGGGCATGGCCGAAGATTTCGCGCTGTGTGACCACGGCTTGAACAAGCTGAAAGTTGCCCGCCGGGGCGGCGTGGTGTTTGCCAGCTTTGATGCGGATGTGGAGTCTTTTGAAGACTACCTCGGCCCCGAAGTGCTGCCGTATTTCGACCGCGTGTTCCACAAACCGCTGAAACTCCTGGGCATCAACCGCCAGCGCATCCCCGCCAACTGGAAGCTGATGCAAGAGAACATCAAAGACCCTTACCACCCTGGCCTGCTGCACACCTGGTTTGTGACGTTTGGCCTGTGGCGTGCCGACCAGCGCAGCCAAATGGTGATGGATGCCAAAGGGCGGCACGCCTGCATGGTGTCGCGCCGCGCAGAGGTGGCCGCCCCGTCGGGTGCAAGCGCTGCGGTGACGCAAGGTGTCACCTCGTTCAAGGCCGACATGGCGCTGGGCGACCCGCGCTTGCTCGACATAGCGCCCGAACCTTGGTGGAACGGCCCCACCGTGGTGATGATGACGCTGTTCCCCAGCCTCATCATTCAGCAGCAAGTGAATTCGCTCTCGACGCGCCAGATTCAGCCTTGCGGCCCCGATGCGTTTGATTTCGTCTGGACGCATTTTGGTTTTGAAGACGACACCCCCGAGATGGAGGCCCGCCGCCTGCGCCAGGCCAACCTGTTCGGCCCTGCAGGCTACGTCAGCGCAGACGATGGCGAGGTGATTGAGTTTGTGCAGGATGCCTTCAGCGCCAACCCGCAGGCCCGCACCATCAGCGAACTCGACGGCACTGGCGTGCAGCCTACCCCGCACATGGTCACCGAGACGCTGATTCGCGGCATGTATGGCTACTGGCGTTCGGTGATGGGTGTTTGAGCATGAGAACCCTATGAGCACAATGATGGATTTCAAAACCTACAGCGAAGTATTGAATCTGCATCTGCGCTATGCCCAGATTCTGGACAGCAATGATTTCTCTACATGGCCTGATTTGTTCACCCCAGAATGCGTCTATGCCATCCAGTCGCGTGAGAATTTTGATGCAGGCTTGCCGCTGTGCATCCTGCGTTTCGAAAGCCAGGCCATGCTGCGCGATCGCGTTTATGGCGCCGCACACACGATCTACCACGCCCCGTATTACCAGCGGCATACCGTCAGCCAACCGTTGATCACCGCCATGAAAAATGACGAAGGCGACGTGATTGAGGCGGAGACAAACTACCTCGTGCTGCGTACCCACCGTGACAAGCTGCCGGAGATTTTGAGCATGGGGCGTTACCTGGACCGCATGGTGTCCACGCCCGAGGGTCTGCGCTTTGCCCGGAGGCTGTGCATTTTTGACAATGACCTGATAGCGAACTCGCTGATAAAACCCATTTAAGCTGCGCAACTAGGGGTAAGTTCTACACAGAACCTCCTTGAGGCATGCTTAAATTAGTTTAGGCTTAAACTAATTTTCACTGCCATCCTCCGCCTCCCTATTCCTTACGTTCACCCCTTCACTCCAGGAGACACCTTATGACCACCCGCCGCCTCGTTCTCTCTCGCTCTGCCGCCGTCATTGGCGCAGCTTCCACCGGTTTGCTGCTGCCTGGCATGGCGCAGGCACAGTCGGGCAAAGTGCGCGTGGGCTTCATGCTGCCCTACACCGGCACGTTTGCGCAACTGGGCGTGGCGATTGAAAACGGCGTGCGCCTGGCCATCGACCAGCAAGGCGGCAAACTGGGTGGGCGCGAGATCGAGTGGTTCAAGGTGGACGACGAATCCGATCCTTCCAAAGGCATTGAAAACGCCAACAAACTGGTGCAGCGTGACAAAGTAGACGTGCTGATCGGCACCGTGCATTCGGGCGTGCAAATGGGCATCCAAAAGGTGGCGCGCGATTCGGGCGTGCTGAGCTTGATCCCCAATGCTGGCGTTCACGCCGCCACCCGTGGACTGTGTGCGCCCAATGTGTTCCGTACCTCGTTCAGCAACTCACAGCCCACGCGGGCGCTGGGCGCGGCCATGGTCGCCAAAGGCCACAAAAAGGCCGTGTGGATCACCTGGAAATACGCAGCGGGCGATGAGGCGTTTGAGGGTTTCAAAGAAAGCTACACCGCAGCCGGTGGCACCATCGTCAAAGAACTCGGCCTGCCCTTCCCCAACGTGGAATTCCAGGCGCTGCTGACCGAAATCGCTGCCCTGAAGCCTGACGCCGTGGCCTGCTTCTTCGCCGGTGGTGGTGCTGCCAAGTTCATCAAAGACTACGCCGCTGCCGGCCTCAAAGGCAAGATCCCGCTCTACGGCTCAGGCTTTTTGACCGAAGGCGTGCTGGACGCCGCTGGCCCCGCTGCGGACGGCATCGTCACCACCATGCACTACAGCGATTCGCTGGACACACCGCGCAACAAGGCTTTTCGTCTGGCCTACGCCACCACGTTCAAAGCCCAGCCCGATGTGTACGCCGTGCAGGGCTACGACACCGGCTTGCTGCTGGTGCAGGGCGCAAACGCAGTCAAAGGCGATTTATCGGCCAAACCTGCGCTGTACAAAGCACTGGAATCTGCCGTCATCGACAGCCCACGCGGCAAATGGACGATGAGCAAAGCGCACAACCCAGTGCAAGACATTTACCTGCGCGTGGTAGAAAACAAGGAAAACAAGGTGATTGGCGTGGCCGCCAAGGCGCTGGCGGACTCGGGTGCCGGCTGCAAGATGGTCTAAGCTTGCCGGTTAATCCCGTGCTGACGCCAATGCACACTTAACTGGAACCTTGCGATGACCTTGTCCACCTACTTCCTGTACTTAGCCGCTGTGGCCCTGCTGGTGCTGTCGCCCGGCCCCACCATGCTGATGAGCATGACGAATGCCGTCAATCACGGTGCGGCCAAAGCGATGGCGTCGGCCAGCGGCAGCGTGACGGCGGTATTGGGGGTGATGATTTTGTCATCGCTGGGTCTGGGGGCGCTGCTTTCGGCGTCGGAAATCGCGTTCACCGTGTTCAAGACGATGGGCGCGGCTTACCTGATCTACTTGGGTGTCAAAACTTTCCGCAGTCCTGTCACCACCTTTGACGCGGCCCCTGGCAATCCGGTGGACGGCCAGCGCAGTGCCAAGCAGCTTTACGTGCAGGGTCTTCTGGTGGGTGCGAGCAACCCCAAAGCGCTGCTGTTCTTTGCCGCGTTTTTTCCCCAGTTTTTGAACCCTGCTGAAGCCTGGGCACCTCAGTTTGCGCTCTTGGCCATCACCTTCATGGCGTTCGAACTGAGCGTGTTGACCGTCTGCACCCTGTTCGCTGCCCGCATCGCCCCGTGGCTGCGCCAAGCGGGCCGGGCACGTTGGTTCAACCGGACGACGGGCAGCCTGTTCACTGCGATGGGTGCGCTGCTGCTGACGCTACGCCGCCACACTTAGCCCTCACCAGGCGCCCTTCCCTTTTTTCAATTCAATCAAGGCACTGTGTTGTACCGATGGATTTAGCTAACTTTCTTATCCAGCTGCTCAATAGCGTGCAGTACGGGCTGCTGCTGTTCATGCTGGCGGCGGGCCTGACGCTGATTTTCGGCATCATGGGCGTGGTGAATCTGGCCCATGGCAGCTTTTACATGCTGGGCGCTTATCTGGCGTATGCGCTCTCCAGCGCCTTTGGCAGCCTGACGCTGGCCATTCTGGGGGGTGCGGTGCTGTCAGTGGCCTTCGGCTGGGCGCTGGAATGGCTGCTGTTCCGCCATTTCTACCAGCGCGACCACCTCGATCAGGTGCTGCTGACGTTTGGCTTGATCTACATTTTTGAAGAACTGCGCTCCATGCTGTGGGGTGACGATGTGCACGGTGTGGCGATCCCGGCGGCGCTGGACTGGTCGATTCCGCTCACGGACACGCTGTCTTACCCGGCTTACCGGCTGTTCATGTCGGGCGTGTGCCTGGTGCTGGCACTGGGGCTGTACCTGTTGATTTCCAAAACCCGGCTGGGCATGAAGATCCGCGCCGGGGCTTTCAACCGCGATATGGCCGAGGCACTGGGCATCAACAGCAAGCTGATTCAGGCGATTGTGTTTGCGCTGGGTGTGGGCTTGGCATCTGTGGCGGGAATGATTGCTGCGCCTGTGGCCAGCGTCTACCCGAACATGGGCTCGCAGGTGCTCATCATGTGCTTTGTGGTGGTCGTCATTGGCGGCATCGGCTCGGTGCGCGGCGCCTTGATTGCCGCGCTGCTGGTGGGCTTGGTGGACACTTTTGGCAAGGTGTTGCTGCCGTCAGTGTCCGGAATGTTGGTTTACGTGTTGATGGCAGGCGTGCTGCTGTGGAAACCGGAAGGGTTGTTCAAAGCATGAAGAACTGTCTGCCCCCGCGCTTGTCGCTACGCGTACTGCACTGCCCCCCAAAGGGGGTCAAATGATGAAAGCTAATTTAGAAACGCTGCCCCGCAGCGTGCAGATGGCCCTGGGGTTGGGCTTGATCGCCCTGCTCGCCTTTCCCTTCATCGGCACCGAGTACTACACCCAAATGCTCGCCCGCATGATGATTTTGGCCATCTTTGCGATGAGTCTGGATCTGCTGCAAGGCGTGACGGGACTGGTCTCTTTGGGCCACGCAGCGTATTTTGGACTGGCAGGCTACGCGCTGGCTTTCCTGACGCCCGCGGGCGAGCCGGTCAGCCTGTGGTGGACGCTGCCTGTGGCAGTGGCAGCTTCCGGGCTGGCGGCGCTGGTCATCGGGATTTTTGTGGTGCGTACGCACGGCATTTACTTCATCATGGTGACGATGGCGTTCGCGCAGATGGTGTTCTTTTTGTTTTTTGACAACAAGGTGCTGGGCGGCTCGGACGGGCTGTACATCAACTTCAAACCTGAAGCCACGGTGTTGGGGTTCACCTTGTTTGATTTAGAGAACAAACGCGTCTTCTACTACTTCACGCTGGTGTGCATGGTGGCCGTCTACGCCTTTTTGCGCCGTTTGCTGTGGAGCCCGTTTGGCCGTGCGCTGGCGGGTATCCGTGTCAACGAACACCGCATGCGTGCTGTGGGCTTTGGCAGCAATGGCCACAAACTGACCGCGTTCACGCTGGCCGGTGCGCTGGCGGGGCTGGCAGGCTACCTCTGGGGCGCGCAGACTGGCTACATCAACCCTGAGTTGATGGGCTTTCACATGAGCGCGCACGGCATCATGATGGTGATTTTGGGCGGCATGGGCAACTTTGCCGGGGCAATGGTGGGCGCGTTTGCGTTCGAGTACCTGCTGCATGTGTTCAAGGATTTACCCAGCATCGGCGCTTTTGCAACGGGCAAGCACTGGCAGCTGTGGATGGGCCTGTTCATCGTATTGCTGGTGGTGTTCGCGCCGCGCGGGCTGTTGGGCTTGCTAGAGAAATTCACAGCCAAAAAGACGGGGGCGGAAAATGAATGAAGTGCTGATGTCCGCCCACAAGATCACCAAGCGCTTTGGCGGACTGGCCGCCGTCAACGACGTGTCGGTGGACTTGTGGCGAGGCCGCATCCACGCGGTGATTGGCCCCAACGGTGCAGGCAAATCCACACTGACCAACCTGCTCGCCGCTGATTTGCCGCTCACCTCGGGCCAGGTCACGCTCTTGGGCCAGGACATCACAGGCTGGACACCCGAGAAAATCTCACGCCAAGGTCTGGGCCGCAGCTACCAGAAGACCAACATTTTTTTGCCCTTCACCGTGTGGGAAAACGTGCGCCTCGCCGCCCAATCCCGTGACACCCAACAACCTTGGAACCCACTTCGTTGGTTCCACAGCACCGTCTCTAACGCTACTAAAGCTACTAAAGCTATCAACGCTACAACTTCCATAGCTGCTCAAGCCCGTGCAGAGCGCGCTATAGCCCTTGCAGGCTTGGACAACCGCAGAACAGCTATCGCAGGCACCATCAGCCACGGCGAGCAGCGGCAGCTAGAGATAGCGATGACGCTGGCCACCGAGCCGCAGGTGCTGCTGCTGGATGAACCCCTTGCCGGCATGGGCGTGGCCGAAGCAGAACGCATGGTCGAGCTGCTGCTGAAGCTCAAACCCACGCACGCCATGCTGCTGGTGGAACACGACATGGACGCTGTTTTCACCCTGGCCGACCGCCTGACGGTGATGGTGAACGGCCAGGTCATCGCCAGCGGCACGCCCCTCGAAGTGCGGGCCAATGCCCAGGTGCAAGCGGCCTATCTTGGTGAGGAAGCACATTGATGAACGGTACAGACATGCTGATCGAAGCCCGCGGCCTCAACACCTGCTACGGCGCCAGCCACATCCTGCGCAATGTCGATTTCACCGTGGGTCGCGGCGAAACCATCGGTCTGATGGGTCGCAACGGCATGGGTAAAAGCACGCTGCTCAAAACCCTGATGGGGCTGGTCAAACCCCGCAGTGGCAGCGTCGCCATTGCAGGCAAGACGATGACCAGCCGCCCTCCGTACGAAATCGCCCAACGCGGCATCGCCTATGTGCCCGAAGGCCGGGGTATTTTTGGCAACCTGAGCGTCGTCGAAAACCTCAAAATGGCCGCTCGCCCCGGTACACGTGGCCAACGCGACTGGACCTACGAGCGCGTGCTGGAAACCTTCCCCCGCCTCACCGAACGCCTGGGCCATGGCGGCCAGCAGCTCAGCGGTGGCGAACAGCAGATGCTGACCATCGGCCGCGCGCTGATGACCAACCCCGATGTGCTCATCCTCGACGAAGCCACCGAAGGCCTCGCTCCGCTGATCGCCAAAGAGATTTGGCGCATTTGCAGCCTGATACGCGAGAGTGGTATCAGCAGCGTAATCGTGGACAAGAACTGGAAGCACGTCACCCAAATCACCGATCGGAATGTGATTTTGGTGAAGGGTGAAGTGGTGTTTGAGGGGACTGCAGCGGCGCTGACAGCGCAGCCTGAGCTGATTGAGCGCTATTTGGGCGTGTAGTTAGGAGGGGCAAGGAGGGGCATCCGACGAACATTGCCCTGAGCCAGGCCCTGGATGCATAAGCATATGGCATCAAAGTTGCAGACGTTACCCATGCAGGCCATGAATTCAAGGTATCGTTCGTAACGTGTCCATTCTTTTCAATGCTCGACATTCTGAGTGTCCAAACAGGAGTTCCCCCATGCAGTTTTCCTTTCAATTCAGCGCCCCTCGTTTGCTGGCCAGCGTTATCGTGACCGCCGGTGCGCTGGCGACCCTGCCCGCCATGGCAGGCAAGACCGTTGACGCCATCAAAGCCCGTGGGCAGGTTATCTGCGGGGTAAGTACCGGTGTTGTTGGCTTTTCAGCGGCAGACTCGACCGGCAAATGGGTGGGTCTGGACGTGGATATTTGCCGAGCCACCGCCGCCGCCTTGCTCGGCGATGGCGACAAAGTGAAGTACGTTCCCTTGACCTCTCAGCAGCGTTTCACCGCCATCCAGTCCGGCGAAGTGGATGTGCTGTCGCGCAACACCACGTTCTCGCTGACCCGTGACGCCTCCCTCGGCTTGATGGTCACCACGCCCACCTACTACGATGGTCAGGGCTTCATGGTGCTGGCCAAAACCAAAATCAAAACGGCCAAACAGCTCAAAGGCCAAACGGTATGTGTGCAATCGGGCACAACCACCGAAAAAAACCTGAACGACTACTCCAAAGCCAATGGTTTGAACCTGAAGCCTGTGGTGTTTGAAAAGTTTGAAGCGGCCAATGCGGCCTATTTTTCAGGCCGCTGCGTGGGTTACACCACCGACGTTTCGGGTCTGGCCTCTGTGCGCAACAAAGAAGCCAAGAACCCCGATGAGCATGTGATTTTGTCGGAACTGCTGTCCAAAGAACCTTTGGGCCCCTTGGTACGCCGAGGCGATGACGAGTGGTACACCATTGTCAAATGGGTGGTCTACGGCCTGGTGGAAGCCGAAGAATATGGCGTCACGCAAGCCAATCTGGAGCAGCAAAAAAGCAGCACAGACCCGGTCGTTCAACGTATTCTTGGCGTATCCGAAGACACCGGCAAACTGCTGGGCCTGGAACGCGACTGGTTGGCCAAAGCCATTAAAACCACCGGCAACTACGGTGAGATTTTCGAGCGCAATGTCGGGCCCAACTCCCCCCTCAAACTGCCACGCGGCTTCAATAACCAATGGAACAAGGGCGGCCTGATGTACGCCTACCCCATTCGCTGAAGCGCCCGCCTGAGCCAAGGGCTTGTTCAGACATAACGTGCAGATTTGCTTTTGAAAAAGAAAACAAACTGGTCCTGGCGAAGCCAGGCCTTCCGGGGCGTGGTCTACCAGACCATTGCCCTGGCCTTGATCGCCCTGCTGCTGTGGTTTTTGGCGCACAACACCGCCACCAACATGAAAGCTCGCGGCATCCAGAGCGGCTTTGACTTTCTGACCCAGCCCGCAGGCTTTGACATTGGCGAAAGCCTGTTTGCCTTTGATTCGGGTGAAGCCTACTGGCGTGCCTTTTTGATCGGCCTGTCCAACACCCTGCGCGTCGCGGTGTTGGGCATTGTTTTTTCCACATTGACCGGCACGCTGGTTGGTGTGGGCCGTTTTTCCCGCAGTGCACTGGTGCGTGGCGCGTGCGTTTGCTATGTTGAGCTGTTCCGCAATGTGCCGGTGCTGCTGCAACTGCTGATGTGGTACATCCTGTTCACTGAAACATTGCCTGCAGCGACCGAGCCCTGGGTGCTGGGGCCGATGTTTCTGAGTAAAGGGGGCTTAAGCTTCCCCATCCCGATTTGGGCGAACGGCCACCTTTGGGGCCTGGCTGGCTTGGTGACAGGGCTGGTGGTGGCGGTGGCTTACCGGCGTGCGGCACAACGTCAGTTTGAAGCCACCGGACAGATCCGCAGCCTGTTTTGGGTACCGCTGGGTATTGTCTTTGCCGCCACACTCTTGGGCTGGCTGGCCGGTGGCGCACCAACGGCGCTGGACAGCCCTGTGCAAGGCGAATTTGCGGTGGAACAAGGCGGTTCGTTAACGCCTGAATTCGTCTCCGTGCTGATGGGCTTGTCGGCCTATACCGCAGCCTTCATTGCCGAGGTGGTGCGGGCAGGTATTCAATCCGTCGCACGCGGGCAAAGCGAAGCAGCGGCAGCGATTGGGTTGTCACGCAGGCAGGAAATGCGCTTGGTGATGCTGCCGCAAGCGCTGCGCGTCATCATCCCCCCGCTGACCAACCAGTACCTGAACCTGACTAAAAATTCGTCACTGGCCGTGGCGATTGGCTACCCGGATGTAGTGTCGATTGCCAACACCGCCATCAACCAGACAGGCCGCGCCGTGGAATGCATCAGCTTGGTAATGCTCGTGTATTTAACAACCTCCATCGCCACCTCGATGGTCATGAATTACTACAACAAACGGGCTGCACTGAAGGAGCGGTAGGTGTTTCTGGCACCTGCTCCTGACTTGGCCTCCCTCAATCACCACGCACCGTGACCGATCAAACCTTTCACCCGATAGCCGCCAGACCGGCCCCCGTACAACACCGTGGCGTGGTGGGTTGGCTGCGCAGCAATTTGTTTTGTGATCTGCCCACCACGGTGTCGTCGCTGCTCATCGTCGCCTTTTTGGCGTGGCAACTACCCACCTTGCTCAACTGGGCCGTGTTCAGCGCCGTGTGGATGCCCAATCTGGACGCCTGCCATGCCGCGAACGCAGGCGCTTGTTGGGGTGTGGTACCCGAGAAATTTCGGCTGATTATTTTTGGCCGCTACCCGTTCGAGCAGCAATGGCGGCCTCTGGTCGCCACGGTGTTGATGGTGGGCCTGCTGGTCGCCAGTTGCACACGTGCGTTCTGGAAGCCCTGGCTGGTGCTGCTGTGGGTGGCCGTATTGGCCACGTTCTTTACGCTGATGTACGGCGGCGTGATGGGCCTGACCAGCGTCCCCACAGACCGCTGGGGGGGCTTGCCACTGACGATTTTGCTGGCATCGCTCTCCATCGTGATGGCGTTCCCGCTGGCCTTGTTGATTGCCATGGGTCGGCGCTCTACCCTGCCCATCATCCGCAGCTTTTGTACCGTGTATGTCGAGCTGGTGCGCGGCGTACCGCTGATCTCCGTGCTGTTCATGGCGTCGTTCATGTTCCCGCTGTTCATGCCGCAGGGCGTGTCGGTAGACGTGCTGATTCGCGTGTTGGTCGGCATCACCTTGTTTGCCGCCGCCTACATGGCAGAGGTGATTCGCGGTGGCTTGCAAGCTGTGCCCAAAGGCCAAATCGAAGCGGCAGCCACGCTGGGCTTGTCGTACTGGCTGACGCAGCGCAAGGTGGTGCTGCCCCAGGCGCTGGCCACGGTGGTGCCCAGCATCATGAACAACTTCATATCCACCTTCAAAGACACCTCGCTGGTGACGATCGTCAGCTTGTACGAGCTGACCGGCTCGCACGGCTTGGCGCTCAATTCAGATGCAGACTGGCGGCCTTACAAAATTGAGGCCTACCTGTTCATCGCCATGATTTACTTTGCGTTCTGCTTCTCGATGTCCCGCTACAGCCAGTGGGTAGAAAAGCAGGTCAACAAAGGCCAACAGCGCTAAAGACCGCCCTCCCAACCCCACGCTATGACCACACCCATCATCACCTTCGACAAAGTCAACAAGTGGTACGGCAACAATTTCCATGTGCTGCGCGACATTGACTTGAACGTCGCCAAAGGCGAACGCATCGTGATTTGCGGCCCCTCTGGCTCGGGCAAATCCACACTGATTCGCTGCATCAACCGCTTGGAAGAGCACCAGGAAGGCCACTTGACGGTAGACGGCATCGAGCTGACCGACGACGTGAAAGCCATCGACGAGGTGCGCAAAAACGTCGGCATGGTGTTCCAGCAGTTCAACTTGTTCCCTCACCTTACGGTGCTGGAAAACCTCACACTCTCGCCGATGTGGGTGGGGAAAATCCCCAAAAAAGAAGCCGAAGCCCGCGCCATGCACCAGCTCGAGCGCGTCAAGATTGCCGAGCAGGCCAGCAAATACCCACTCCAGCTCTCAGGCGGCCAGCAGCAGCGCGTGGCCATCGCCCGGGCGCTGTGCCTCACGCCCAAAATCATGCTGTTCGACGAGCCCACCTCTGCGCTTGACCCTGAAATGATCAAAGAAGTGCTGGACGTGATGATCGAACTCGCCAACCAGGGCATCACCATGCTGTGCGTCACCCACGAAATGGGCTTCGCCAAAGCCGTGGCCGACCGCGTGATCTTCATGGATCAGGGCCAGATCGTCGAACAAAACAACCCGCACGACTTCTTCAATAACCCGCAAAACGAACGCAGCCGGGATTTCTTGTCGAAGATCCTGGGACATTGAGACACGCTTCGCGCTCAGGCCGCCATCCCTAGGCTTCCACCGTTTCCGGTGCCTGGTGCACCACACCCTGGGCGATCAGCGCATCGACTTCTGAGGCGTCAAAGCCAAAATCTTTCAGCACACCCGTGCTGTGCTCACCCACACGGGGCGCCGCAGACTTGGCTGGCGAATCGATGGTGCCATTGAGGATGACGGGTGAGCCAATGCCTCGCCCCATGCCCCCCAGCCCATCAGGCACGTCGATCACCATGCCGACAGCGCGCGACTGCGCATGTTCCAGCGCTTGGCCGGGGTTATTGACAGGGCCCGCAGGCACACCGGCGGCATCAAAGTGTGCGCACCATTCGGCCACCGTGCCTCTGGCCAGCTCCGCATTGATCAGGCCTTCCAGCTCCGCCCGGTTCTTGACGCGTCGCTGCGGATGGTCAAAACGCGCATCCTCCTGCCATTCCGGATGCCCCAGCACCTCGCAGATATTTCGCCATGATTTGGGGTTGCCGCCGCCAATCACGACGCCCCCGTCCCGAGCCTGAAACACCTGGTAGGGTGCGATCAGCGAATGGGCTGTGCCCAGCGGTGGGGTGTTCATGCCACTGGAAAAATAGTTGGCTGCCAACCAGTACGTTTGCTGCATGGACGCTTGCAGCAGCGATGAATCCACCCGTTGGCCCTGCCCTGTCTTGAGACGGTGGATATAGGCCGCCAGGATGCCGAAGGCCGCCAGGATGCCGGCGTTGGTATCAGCCAGCGAAATGCCAGGCTTGACGGGCGACCGACCTGGTTCGCCCGTGGCGCTAATGATGCCGCTGAAGGCTTGCAGGATCAAGTCAAACCCGCCCATCTTCGCCATCGGGCCAACGCGGCCATAACCGGTGATGGAGCAGTAGATCAGCGCCGGGTTGAAGGGCTTGAGGTCTTCATACGCCAAGCCCATGCGCTCCATCACGCCTACGCGGAAATTCTCAGTCAGCACATCGGCTTTGGCGACCATGCGCTGCAGCACGGCCCGGCCTTGCGGTGTGCGCGAATCCAGGGCGAGCGAGCGCTTGCCACGATTGATCATGCGGAATGAAGGCGGTAAGGCGGCATCCCCCGGCTTCTGGTACTGGCGGGCATCGTCCCCGCCCGGGAATTTCTCTATCTTGATGACTTCGGCGCCCAGGTCGGCCAGCATCAACCCACAGGTCGGGCCCGCCATGATCTGGGCCAGCTCCAGCACACGCACGCCGGCCAGTGGCAAATGCGCCTGGTGTTGGGTAACAGTTGTGTTCATATCAACGTCCTTCAAAATGGGGGTGGCGCCGCTCGGCAAAGGCTTTGCGGCCTTCTGCAAAGTCATGGCTGCGGGTGGTGATGCGTTCGCGCTCGCGCATGGCGGGCTCATCGAACTGGCCAGCAGCAATCTCATTGAGTGATTGCTTTGTCGCCTGCAAGGCTAGCGGCGCCAGCCCGACCAGCTTGTCCACCCACGCGCTTACCGTGGCGTCGAACTCTTCCGCACTGACCAGTTGCTCAAACAGCCCCAGCGCTTCCAGTTGCTCGCATTTCAGCACTTGCGCTGCCAGAAATGCGCGCTTCGCCATGTTCAGACCCAGGCGCGACACGTACCGCCGCAAGCCGCTGGGGTAATAGTGCAGGCCCAGTGCCGCCGCTGGCATGCGGAACTCCGTGCCTTGCAAGCCTATGCGCAGGTCGCAGGCCAGCAGCAGGTCGGTGGCTCCCCCGTAAATGCTGCCATTGAGCGCGCACAGCGTGATGGGACGCATGCGCTCCAGGGCATCGGGCACTTTTTCAAACAGGAAAGGATCGTGCTCACCACTGTCGAATCCGCCCACGTGGTAGCCCGAACAAAAGACGGGACGGGGCTGCCCCGTGGTCTGAGCGGTCAGCACCAGCACGCGAACACTGGTATCCGTATTCACGGTGCCAAAGTGGGAAAGGAGCGTGCGCAGATCGCCATCGTCCAAGCTGTTGCGACGGGCCGGACGGTTCAGGGTGATGGTGGCGCAAGGCCCGGTCACAGACAGCGACGGGACTTGGGCTTCGGAAGGGATGGAGATCAGGTTGGGTGCGGTGGTCATGGCAATGGGCTTTCTTTATTCCGGTTCAATGCCAGCGGCTTTGAGAAGCTTGGCACGCTGCGCCATTTCAGCACGGACGAAAGCAGTCAAATCCTCGGCCTTTCCGCCCGTGGGCGACAGGCCCGCGGTTTCCAGCACCGTGCGCAACGCAGGCAAAGCGAGGGCCTTGTTGACGTCGTCGTTCAGTTTGGCGGAAAGCTGTAGGTTCAGGCCTGCGGGCGCGAAAAGCGCAAACCAGGAGTTGATGGCGTAGCCCTTGACGGTTTCACCAATGGTGGGCACCTCGGGCATGGGCGTGAAGCGCGTGGGCTCCACAAAGCCCAGTGCGCGCACCTTGCCCGACGCGATGTGCGGCCTGGCAGTGGGCAGGCTGGCAAACACCAACGGAATCTGCCCGCCAATCAGGTCTGTCATTGCAGGGCCACCACCTTTGTAGGCCACGTGCATCAGGTCCAGCCCGGCCAGTTCGTTCAGCAACTCGCCGGCCAAGTGGTGCGCGCTGCCTGTGCCCGAGCTGCCAAAAGAGAGCTTCCTAGGGTTCTTGAGAGCGTAGGCGATGAGTTCCGCCATGTTCTTGACGGGCAGAGAAGGATGGGCCACCAGCACGATGCGATTCTGGGCTACCGGCGTAATCGGCGTGAAATCCTTGACGGCGTCATAGGGAAACTTTTTGGCCAGAAACATGTTGGTGGCGTGGGTTGCGTCCGTGCCCAGCACCAGCGTGTAGCCGTCTGGCGCGGCCTTTGCCACGTAGTCGGCACCGATGGTGCCGCCAGCACCGGCCTTGTTGTCAATGATGACCGCCTGCCCCAGCATCTGGCTAAGGCGGTCGCCCAAGGCGCGGGCCAGCATGTCGGCGGCGGCGCCTGCTGCGTAGGGCACGACCAGCTTTACCGGTTTGGCGGGCCAGCCTATGGCGGTACCCATTGGTGCGCCCTGGGCAAAAGCGGTAGCAGCCCAGTAGCCAGGCATTCCCAGGGCAGCCAAGATAAGCTTACGGCGGGAAGGCTGGAACGGGCGGGGCGACGCTGGGTACATGATGTTGTTTCCTGTTGTGGCGTGCAAGGCATTCGTACCGTTACGCCTGGTTGTTGCTGTCAGGAGTGCCGGTGCTCTCGACCGGACTGCCAAAGCCAGTGTAGGGTCTGCTTTAACGGATTTTCTTTAAAATCACGTATGTGATTTAGTATCCTGAATGAAGACGATCCGCTGCCAGGGAATCATCAGGCTCGCACCGAACACATCCGCTGCATTGGCTCGAAAAGTCTCCACATGGGCATTGTTCGGAAAGACCAAAGGGCGGGTCATGAAGAGACAACCCTTCTTGTTAAGCAGCTCAGGGTCAATCGCAGGCGCCGAGCCTGAGGCCGTACCAAAGAGCACCACCATGCCGAACGGGGCAGCACAGTCCAATGAACCCATGAAGGTGTGCTTTGCCACTGAGTCATACACCACACGGGCTTTGCGCCCACCCGTGGCGGCAATCACCTGTTCTACCCAATTGGCTTGGAATGGGTGCCTGCGGACAGGTGAATCAGCCCTGTGATTTAAGATCAATCTCATGCCCACCCCTTCCGTCAAATCTGCCCAGCGTGTCCTTGAGTTGCTGGAGTTCTTTTCGGAATGGCGACAGCCAGCCAGTGTCAAGGAAATCAGCCAGTCCCTCGGCTACCCCCAATCCAGCACCTCAGTGCTGATGAAGAACCTGCTGGAGTCCGGCTACTTTGACCATGAGCCGCGTACCGGCATGTACGTGCCCAATGTGCGTCTGGCCCTGGCTACCGCCTGGATCAGCGACCACCTGTTCAGCGAACAAAGCCTGCTGCGGCTGATGGAACGCGTGCTGAGTGCCTGCGGCCACACGGTGATGATCGGCAGCCAGCGTGGTGTGCACGTGCGCTACCTGCACGTGCTGCAGGCCACGCGCGCAGACCGCTTCATGGCTAAATCAGGCGCGCTACGCCCCCTGTTTCGCAGCGCATCCGGCAAAATGCTGCTGACCACCAAACTGGAGCGTGAACTCCCTGTGCTGCTGCGTCGCGCCAACGCACTTGAAACTGATCCGCAGCTTCGCCTGGCGCTGGACACGGTACTGGGCGAACGCGAAAGCGCATGCAGCGATGGCTACGCAATGTCCATGGGCACCTCTATGCCCGGTGCTGCTGCCCTAGCGATCTTACTGCCCGTGCCCAAAGGGCATGACCCCATGACACTCAGCCTGGGCGGGCCGATGCGCGAAATCAAGCGCGACAAGACGCGCCTTGTCACACTGCTGAACGGCGCGGTGGCCGACTTCCGGCAGGCCGTGGCCTGACTTCAGAACCTCGTTTTCACCCAGAGACGCATCCACCGTGCGTGATAAGCTATTCATTCCATAGCAACCAACGTTCACCCCATGAGCCCTGCCCTCAAACCCCTGCGCGGTGTGCGTATCTTGAGCCTCGCCTTGAACCTGCCCGGCCCCGCAGCCTTGATGCGCTGCCAACACATGGGTGCCACCTGCACCAAAGCCGAACCGCCTTCGGGCGACCCCATGGGCCTGTACAACAAATCTGCCTACGCCACGCTGCACACGGGCGTGAAGGTGCTGACAGCAGACCTTAAAACCGAAGCCGGTCAAAAAGCACTGCACAAGGCCCTCGCCAAAACAGACGTACTGCTGACCTCGTTCCGACCTTCGGCCATGGTCAAACTGGGCTTAACTTGGAAAGCTCTGCACAAGCAGTACCCCATGCTCTCCATGGTCTGTATCGTCGGTGCCCCCGGCGCGCGGGCCGAAGAGCCTGGCCATGATTTGACCTATCTGGCCGACAACGGCCTCGTCACCGGCTTCGACTTACCGCCCACGCTGTATGCCGACATGGGTGGCTCGCTGATGGCCAGTGAAGCCGTGCTGCAAGCCACCGTAGCGCGGCTCACCAAAGGCAAAGGCGTGAACCTCGAAGTCGCCTTGAGCGACGCTGCCGCCTACCTCGCCCAGCCCCGCAACTGGGGCCTGACCTTGCCCACCGGTGCCGTCGGCGGTGCCCACGCAGGCTACCGCGTCTACCCCTGCAAAGACGGCCGCGTAGCCGTCGCCGCCCTGGAACCCCACTTCGCCGCAGCCCTGTGCGCCGCAGCCGGTGTGAAATCATCCGCTGACCGCCTGGCGATGTTCAACCCTGCCACACACCAAACCATTGCCGCATGGCTGCTGAAGCAAACCCGCAAGAGCCTGGATAAGCTGGCAGTGGACAAGGATATTCCGCTGCATACGCTCTCAAAATAATAGCTTCTTAAGCCTATTCAGATTACACAGGATTGGGTTTGATAGCAAAAAATGTGACTCAGACACCTACATTTTTTAAATCGCAGCAAGATTACCAACAACGGCTGAGAGCGTTTGGGCGGTTTCAAGCTTGAAGCGCGACACCAGCGTGGCGTGGTGGCGGGATGCTGTAGCGGCAATCAGCGTATCGTATGGGCCGATGGGTGTGCCTGCCGCTTCCAGTTCGGTACGAATACGGGCGGCTTGGGCTGCGCATTCACTGTCAAACAGCAAAAGCTGCATCGGCAGCAGAAACTGCGCTAACGCGGCCAACCGAGGCGCAGCGGCGGTAGGCGGCAAGCGCAGCAACTCACACCACAGTGCACGCATCCTCCCCCAGGACGCGAACGCAACATAGCCCCATGGGGGAATCGTGTATGCTGCGACGCCCCAAGTCGACCTTCATGAACACCCTTAGCCCTCATCACGCACAACAGGCCTCCCGAATCGCCCGCTTTCCTCTGGTTGATGGGCTGAAAGCCATAGCGGCACAGCTGATTGTGCTGCACCACTTCGCGGCCTACGGCCCGGTGTCCCACGCTGCACAGCGCTGGTTGCCCAATGTGGTGCCCTGGCTGTACGCGCACGGGCGGCTGGCGGTGCAGGTGTTTTTGGTGGTCAGCGGCTATCTGGCTGCGCGGGGGCTGTCTTCATCACGCACTGCTGTGCAAACGCCCTGGGTAGACATCACCAACCGCTATATCAGGCTGCTGACGCCCTACCTCGCCGCCCTGGTGTTGTCTGTGCTGTGCGCAAGCTGGGCACGGCCTTGGTTGCCGCAAGACGTGGTGCCTGACGCGCCGACATGGGCGCAGTGGCTGGCCCACGCGGGGTTGGTGCAAGGCCTGCTGGGCTTTGAGGCCCTGTCTGCGGGCGTGTGGTACGTGGCGATGGATTTCCAGCTGTTCGCCGTGTTGACCTTGCTGGTATGGGCTGGGCGTGGCGCAACCCGGCGGACGCAAACGTTGGTCGCGGCGTTGTGCGTGGCCTCTTTGCTGGGGTTCAACCGGTTTGCAGCTTTCGACAACTGGGCGGTTTACTTTTTTGGGGCCTACGGTTTGGGCGCACTGGCATGGTGGGCACGGCTACGGAAAGATGCTTCGCGCAGTGCACAAACGCTGTTTTTACTGGCGGTGCTGTTAGGTGTGGCGGCTCTGGAACTGGATTTCAGGCCACGCATTGCACTGGCTTTGGGGGTTGCACTGGTATTGGTCGCGTGGGGCCATGGTTCTCAGCCTGAAACGCAAAACGACTCCGGCACCTCACTTCGGGCATGGGTAGCGCACCATTTGTCGATCAGTTGGGGGAGCGCCGTGCAACACCTTAGCCAAACGTCATACGCGCTGTTTTTGGTTCACTTCTCGGTGCTGCTGCTGGTCAACACCTTGTTCGCTCGCCTGGGCTTGACCCAGCCTGGGCTGGCGCTGTGTTTTGCTGTAGCAGGCTGGGGGGTGAGCCTTTGGGCGGCAACGGGGTTTCACCGCTGGGTAGAGTCCCCAGACGCCCCCTGGCGCGGGGTGTACTGGCCACGTCTGGCGTTACGCTCTTTATTACGCTATTGATTCAATAGCTGCTAGCGCCCACCTGTAGAGCGTTGCGAGGCTTTTTTCTTCGAATTAGATTAGCCAGCGATACAGTTACAACCAAGAGCTTTGGTCTTTTGGCAAGGCTTGATTCGGATCAAACACAACCAAGGAATCCGCTGTAGTCAGCGTGCTCAGAAACACCACCAAATTGCTACCGCCGGGGTTAGTGACTGATGGAAACAGAATGCCTTGGCTTCCCTCTGCGATCGCTTCATCGGCAATCACCCAACTTGGCGGCTCTACGCGCTGGTTGAACCACAGCTTACGCCAATCACAGAAAAAATCATTCCACAAAGCTGGCCAATGTTCGGCATCAAAGCACCCTCGAAAATCAGCTACGCGCGTCAACTTGATGCAGTAACTCACCAACGTACCTGGGGGCAGCAGGCTGGACACCTGCTGGTATTCCTTGATAGCAGTTTCGGTTTCCAGCGCCACATACAGCGCCTCTAACCCAATGCGGTTCAACCGGCCACCATGGGTGGCGGCTCCCGCACCGCTGAGGGGTGAAACGGCCCATTTTGGTGTGTGCATCCGGTAGGCAACCACCGCGTCCAGCGCGGTAAAGATCATCCTGTGGCCCCCGCCTCCAGCGAAGCTACGTAACGCAGCACGTCTTCGGAACGGCCATCCACCACCAACTGCTCTGCGGTCTTGTAGGCGAATGGCGGCAAAGGCTCATTGCGGTACCAAAAAATGGCGGAAGGCACATCCTTGTTGATATCGGTCGCGGCGCGCAATACCCGTACAGCTTCGCGCAAAAAGCGCTGAACGCTTTCTGACTCTGGCGCGCGGTTGATGGTGTTGCGATGGACATGCGCCTGTCCAGCCAGCGTTTGCAAATCAATGTGCATTGCCTCGGAAAAGCGCTTGGGCGACAAAATGGGTGCCGTGCTCACGTTTTCTCGTAAAAAGGCCAATAAACCACCAAACTGGGCACTCGGTGTAATTGCGCTGTTGTAAGCCATTGCCATGTTCATGGACTACCTCAAACTATAGTTGCATTGATACTGCATCAATAATGCACTATTTTTGAATTCAGCGCAAATTTACCTGGTTTGCCAACTTGTCAACTTGTCATTAACGCCCGCCTGTAGCGCGTTGCGAGGCTTTTTTCTTCCCGCTGCCGTTGTCACGAGGTGGCAAGCCGGTGTGCTGGGTCAGCAGGCGGCCGGGTTGGGCTTTCACCTTCATGGCGACGGTTTTTGCACCAGCGGGTGCCGCACTCTCGCCTACGGAAGTCGAGTTCTTCTTGCGCGCACTTTGGTAGCTGCCATCGGTCAACGGTTGGTAGGTGGGGATGAGGTGGTGCTTGCCGTTACCGATCAGGTCGTTGCGCCCCATCGCCTTAAGGGCTTCGCGCAGCAGAGGCCAGTTGTTGGCATCATGGTAGCGCAAAAAGGCTTTGTGCAGGCGGCGGCGTTTGTCGCCACGCACGATGTCCACGGTTTCGCTGTCGCGGGTGATTTTGCGCAGCGGGTTGCGGTTGGTGTGGTACATCGTCGTGGCTGTGGCCATGGGGGACGGGTAGAAGGTCTGCACCTGGTCGGCACGAAAGCCATTTTTCTTCAGCCAAATGGCCAGGTTCATCATGTCTTCGTCGCTGGTACCGGGGTGGGCAGCAATGAAGTAAGGGATGAGGTACTGCTTCTTACCGGCCTCGGCGCTGTACTTCTCAAACAGGGTTTTGAACTTGTCGTAGCTGCCGATGCCCGGCTTCATCATCTTGGTGAGCGGGCCTTGCTCGGTGTGCTCGGGGGCGATTTTGAGGTAGCCACCGACATGGTGCGTGACCAGTTCTTTCACGTATTCGGGTGACTGCACAGCCAAGTCGTAGCGCAGACCAGAGCTGATGAGGATCTTTTTGACGCCTTTGAGCGCCCTCGCCCGGCGGTACATCTTGATGAGGGGCGCGTGGTCGGTGTTGAGGTTCGAGCAAATGCCGGGGTAAACGCACGAGGGCTTGCGGCACGCGGCTTCGATCTCGGGGCTTTTGCAACCGATGCGGTACATATTGGCCGTAGGGCCGCCCAGGTCAGAGATGGTGCCGGTGAAGCCCTTCACGCTATCGCGAATCGCTTCGATCTCTTTGATGACGGAATCTTCCGAGCGGCTTTGGATGATGCGGCCTTCGTGCTCGGTGATCGAGCAAAAGGTGCAACCACCGAAACAGCCGCGCATGATGTTGACGCTCAGGCGGATCATCTCCCAGGCGGGGATTTTGGTGGTGTGCTCGTGGCTGCCGTTCTCATCCGCGTAGCTGGGGTGCGGGCTGCGGGCGTAGGCCAGGTCGAACACGAAGTCCATCTCGGGCGTGGTCAGCGGGATGGGGGGCGGGTTGATCCACACATCGCGGGCCGTCACGCCTTCGCCATGAGCCTGCACCAAAGAGCGGGCATTGCCAGGGTTCGTTTCCAGGTGCAGCACGCGGTTGGCATGGGCGTAGAGCACCGGATCGCTTTTGACCTGCTCGTAAGACGGCAGACGGATGACGGAGCGCTCGCGTGGGGGAACTTTGAGCTTCGCCTTGGCTTGCAAAGCTGGGTTGGGCATGAAGGTGAGCGGCTTCACGGTGAACGCCCCATCAGCCTGCGCTTTGACAGCGACATCGTTTGCCGCATCCTCTTTGGAGCAAGTGGCACCCTGCGCCTTGGCTTGGTCGGAAGTCGTCATGTACGGGTTGACATGCGCTTCCACTCGGCCTGGAGCGTCCACGCTGGTGGAGTCAATCTCGAACCAGCCTTGGCCGGTGTCATCGTCCGATCGGCGTACGAACGCGGTGCCACGCACGTCGGTGATCTTTTGCACTGGCTCTTTGGCTGCCAGACGGTGGGCAATCTCGACAATGGCACGCTCAGCGTTGCCGTACAGCAGCAGGTCGCATTTGGCGTCCACCACCACGGAGCGGCGCACCTTGTCTGACCAGTAGTCGTAATGCGCAATGCGGCGCAAAGAGCCTTCGATGCCGCCCAGCACGATGGGCACATCGCTGTAGGCTTCGCGGCAACGCTGGCTGTAAACGATGGCCGCACGGTCAGGCCGCTTGCCGCCCACGTCACCAGGGGTGTAGGCGTCGTCGCTGCGGATTTTGCGGTCAGCGGTGTAGCGGTTGATCATGGAATCCATGTTGCCCGAGGTCACGCCGTAGAACAAATTGGGTTTGCCCAAGACGCGGAACGGCTCAGCACTTTGCCACTCAGGTTGCGCAATGATGCCTACGCGAAAGCCTTGCGATTCCAGCATGCGGCCAATCACCGCCATGCCAAAGCTGGGGTGATCGACATAGGCATCGCCGGTGACGATGATGATGTCGCAACTGTCCCAACCCAGAGCGGTCATCTCTGCCCGGGTCGTGGGCAAGAATTTGGCCGTGCCAAAACGGGCTGCCCAGTACTTGCGGTAGCTGGTCAGCGGTTTGGCGGGGCGCGGGAAAAGTGACACGTCGGTGAAGACGCTGGGTGTTGCGGTCATGGGGGGCTATCGTGAGGGAAGCCATGATTTTACGGCTTTGGCGCACAAGAGCTCGGGCAAACCCTGCTTTAGCCACCGGCTTACGGGCAAATAGCACCAAGATGGTGACGGATAATTTCGCCCATGCATCGCACTCTCTTCACGACCCCAGTGGTCAACACCCTGCTCCGTGGCGCTTCCATCGCTTTTTTGAAACTCGCGGGCTGGAAAATTGAGGGCTGTTTGCCAGCCCATACCACCAAGTGTGTGCTGATTGCAGCCCCCCACACCAGCAACTGGGATTTGCCGTACACGCTGATGGTGGCCTTCGTCTTGCGGCTGAACATCTACTGGATGGGCAAAAGCAGCCTGTTCAAGCCGCCTTTTCGTGGCGTAATGATGTGGTTGGGCGGCATCCCGGTGAACCGCGAACAGTCTACAAACCTGGTTGCCGCCTCCGCAGAGGCGCTGCGCACCGCCGAAGGCCTGGTGCAATTGGTTGTCCCCCCCGAGGGCACGCGCAGCAAAACACGTTACTGGAAAACAGGCTTTTACTACATTGCGCTGGGCGCAAAGGTGCCGATTGTGATGGCCTACATGGACTATGCCAACAAGCGCAGCGGCCTTGGCCCCATGGTGCAACCCAGTGGGGACATTGAGAAAGACATGCTGCTGGTCAAAGCGTTTTACGCCCCTTTCAAAGGTAAAAATGCAGACCAGTTTGACACTTAAGACTTAAGTCTTAAAACTTAAGTCGGCGTAACTGCTGCGGCAATGACAGCCCGACCTGCGTCGACCTCAAACTTGGCCAACGTCTCAACTTGGCTGCGGCGCTCAGTCACGGAGTCCACCACCCGCAGGGTCGTTGTCAGGCGCTGGGGGGTGAATTCGACCACACCATAGCCTTTGCGCTCGGTGTTGGCAAACACAAAATGAGGGTTTTCAGCCAGCCATTCCGTTGTTTTGGTGCTGCCGCTGGAACGTGAGGTGATACTGGTGCCACAGAACTCCACACCCAGGCTTTCGCTGCGGGGGTTGTTGTAGTCGGCTTTGACATGGCCCACCCAGTTTTCGTGCACATCACCCCCCAGCAAGACGGGGTTCGGGACATGGTGGCGCTGCAGCGAATGGGTCAATCTCTGGCGGGCTGGTGCATAGCCGTCCCAACCGTCGTTCCAGAAAAATTGATCAGGGCCGGGGCGAAAATCACGCTGGCCGAACAGGCTTTGCTGACCGATGATGTTCCAGGTGGCGCTTCCAGCAGTTTGAAACTGGCGATCCAACCACTGCTCCTGGGCCTTGCCAAGCAGGCTGCGAGCAGGGTCGTTCCAGCTGGGGCAGGTGCGTGGGTCAAGTGCGCCTGAACCTGGGTTTCCCTCAGGTGTGCAGGCTTGGGGAGAGCGGTATTGGCGACTGTCCAGCAGGGTCATGTTGGCCAAGTTTCCAAATGCGACATGGCTGTAAAGGCGCATCTCGGCCCCTGCACTCAACCCGTTCAGCGCCTGCGTCAGCACGCTAGCACGCAAAGGCATGTGCTCATAGTAGGCTTGGTAGGCAGCGGCGCGGCGGGCCGTGAAGCTATCGACAGCGGGGCTGTTTTTACCCGTGCTGCCCGCCGTCAAGCCTGCGTAGTCGTTTTGCACCTCGTGGTCATCCCAGGTCATCAACCAGGGACAGGCAGCGTGCATGGCCTGCAACTCAGGCTCCGCTTTGTACAGGGCATAGCGTGCACGGTAGTCGCCCAGTGTCAGCAGCCAGCCCCCGCTGGGGGTGCGGTTGGGACGGCGGATACGGCCAGTGGTGCCAGGGGTTTCGTAGAGGTAATCGCCCAAAAACAGCACTACATCCAGATCTTCTTGCAGCATGTGGGTGTAGGCGCTGAAATAGCCGTCTTCCCATTTTTGGCACGAGGCATAAGCCAGGCGCAACGCCGATGCTTTCGCGCCGGGTGCAGGGAACGTACGGGTTCGACCTGCCGGGCTGGCCACGCCCCCCGCGATAAAGCGGTAAAAATACCAGCGGTCAGACTCCAGACCGTGCAGCTCCACATGCACGGAATGCGCCAATTCAGGCAGCGCCTGGGCTTGGCCACGTTGGGCCATGCGCACAAATTGTTCATCATGGGCCAATTCCCACTGCACAGTGACAGGTGAGGCAGACAAAGCGGACTGTCCTAGCAAACCGAGGTCCACCAAACGCGTCCACAGCACCACCCCATCATGCGTCGGTGACCCACTGGCCACACCCAACTTGAATGGGCTGTCAGCAGAACGGGGAAGCGCCTGCGCTTGGCTCCAGGCACTGCGGGGCAACCACAGCGGCAAGGCTGCGGCGTGTACCGCTTTAAACAAACTACGGCGGGTAAGGCTTTTCATTGTGTGAATAATAGAGAACAAACCCAAAATCAGCATCTTGTCCAAGATACGTCTGCCCTTGTGGCTCGCACTCTCACTGCCATTTGCCGTGGTGTTGATGCTTGTCTTTGGCATCCTGATCGCTTCACACCAAACGACGGTCAGCCGAGCCATAGATGAAGAGAGTGTTAATTTACTGAAAGCCAGCAGTGACCATGTCCATACCCGGCTGGAGCACTATCTGGAGCGTCCATTCGAACTGCAATTGTTCATCGCGGACAGCATCGTCCGCCAATCGCTTTACACGCCAGGGGATTTGAGCCGCATTGAAGTCTTTTTCCGTGGCGTTTTCAAAGACATTGTTGCTCCCAATTACAAGCAGATACCTATGCTTCAAATGGGTACCGAGCAAGGCGAATATATCGGTGTGAGCAGCAATCTAGATGGGCTAACCTCGTTGACGCTGAAGGACAACCGAACCGCCAACAAATTGATTTCCTACCAACCCGAGAGCACGGATATACGGAAAATCGTTGACCCCTATGACCCGCGCAATCGCCCCTGGTACATGCCCGCAGCACAAAGCCGCCAAACACGCTGGTCTGCACTGTTTGCGAGCAGCTTTGACGCCAACTATGTCGCCATCACAGCGACTTCACCCATCATCTTGGCCACCGGAGACATGCTGGGTGCGGTGTGTACGGCGGTGTCACTCCGAGCCATGTCTGAGTTTTTGCGCCAAACGCCTTTGCACACAAAGTACAAAAGTGCACTGCTCTACATCGTGGACGAAAAAGGGCAACTGGTAGCCCAATCCAAAGGCAAAGAACTCGTTGACGAAAACTTGCCGGCAAACCGTCAAGCGATCTTGACGGCAAACCTCAGCGATTTGCCTTTGGTACAAGCCAGTTTTGCACAGTTAGCTGCACAGACTCCCCCAGCAGCGAGTACCGTCCGTGTTGACGACACAGCATCAAACTTCAAGCTAACGCTGGACGGGGAAAACTACTACGTGAGAGCGACTCGCTACCTTGACCCCAGAGGACTGAATTGGCGATTGGTAGCGCTGGTGTCAGAAACCGAGCTTTCGGGCGACGCACACCGCAATGCCTCGAAAAGTCTGCTGGTAGCGCTAGGATTCTCTGTTCTGGGGTTATGCATAGGTTTGTGGCTCATTAAACGCATTACGCAATCCATCCAAGAGACGGCGGTAACGGCAACCCGCGTAGCCAGCGGAACCGATATAGGCTTAATCAATATGCCTGCTGGCAATATCGCAGAAACAGCCATACTGGCCGATGCGTTCAATGCCATGTCACAGCGCATTCAAAAGCAGCTGCGTAACCTGCAAGACCTGGCGATGAATGACAGCACCACTGGCCTGCTCAACCGCCAAGGTCTGCTGGCTGCGGCCCAGTGGGAAACACCGCGTGAGCTGGTACTGGTGCTGCTTGGCATTGACAATTTCAAAATGGTCAATGCCTCTTTGGGGCCCAAAACGGGCGACCACCTGCTGCGCCAAATCGCCAGTCGTCTGCATGCGCATTGCCCACAGGTGAGTCTGCTGGCCCGCATCAGCGGCGACGAATTCATCGTACTGCTGCCTGATGTCCCCTTGGCCATACAACGCGAAAGCCTGATCCAGAGCGTGGATGCGGTGTTCGCCAAGCCATTTCAGACCGCCACGGACGAAGTCACGTTGCGCGCCAGCATGGGCGTGGTCATGACCTGCGTGACAGGCAAAGAAGTGGATACCGATTTGCTCCGGCAAGCCAACATTGCACTGCGCGCGGCCAAAGCACGAGGTCACAGCCAGCGGGTAGACTACGAACCAGCTCTGTTGAACCAAGCCTTGGCTGCTGCACACATGGTGGCCGACCTGAAAATTGCACTCGCGCAAAGCGAACTGCGGGTGTATTTTCAGCCCATCATTGACCTCAAAACTGAAAAAATATGCGGCTTGGAAGCCTTGGTGCGCTGGCAAAGCAGCACACGCGGCATGGTGAACCCTGGCGACTTCATCCCTGTGGCCGAAGAATCAGGCCAAATTGTGGAGTTGGGCAACTGGGTGATGCAGCAAGCCACCACCGAGGTCGCCCAACTCATGCATGACAACGGCCTTGACGATCGCTTCACCTTGCACGTCAACGTATCAGTGCGGCAACTGGTACAAGCCGACTTTGCAAAAACCGTGGCTCAGGCCATTACACGCAGCGGCATACCGGCCAAGTCCCTGATGGTGGAGATCACCGAAAGCGTGTTGATGGATGAGGACTCTCCAACGCTGAAAACCATTGCCGATGTACGGGCTCTGGGTGTGGGTATAGCGTTGGACGACTTTGGCACTGGCTATTCGTCACTGTCTTACCTGAACCGCTTTCCCTTCCATGCGCTCAAAATTGACCGCAGCTTTGTGGTTGCAGCGGAGAAAAGTGAGCGCAGCCAAGCCATTTTGAAAGCAGTGGTGGACATCACTCGAGGCTTGGGGGTAGATGCAGTTGCTGAAGGCATAGAGACCCGTGAACAAGCGCAAATGCTACGGGATTTGGGCTGTGCCTACGCCCAAGGCTACCTGTTTGGCCGACCCGCACCGCTGGCACAGGCCTGGGCCGCTATCCATGCGCATGAGAAGGCTCACACCATTGAAAACGCAAAGGACAGCACCACATCTCAAGACACTGCCACACTGTAAGTCCTCTCGCCATGATTCCACTCTCCGTACTCGACCTCTCCCCTATCCTGGCAGGCAGTGATGCAGCCCAATCCTTTCGTAACAGCCTGAGTCTTGCCCAACATGCTGAAAAATGGGGCTACCAGCGCTACTGGCTGGCCGAGCACCACGGCATGCCGGGTATTGCCAGCGCAGCTACTGCCGTGCTGATTGCCCATGTGGCGGCAGGCACCCAAACCATCCGCGTGGGTGCGGGCGGCATCATGCTGCCTAACCATTCACCGCTGGTGATTGCCGAGCAATTTGGCACGCTGGAATCTCTGCACCCAGGCCGAATCGACTTGGGTTTGGGCCGTGCCCCAGGCTCAGACCAAATCACCGCCCGTGCACTGCGCCGCAATTTGGAATCTGATGCTGACGAATTCCCACGTGACGTGATGGAACTGCAAGACTACTTCTCGGACGAACCCCAGCAAGGCGTGCGAGCTGTGCCTGGAACAGGCCTGAAGGTGCCGCTGTGGATACTGGGCTCCAGCCTGTTTGGTGCACAACTCGCAGCGGCGCTTGGTTTACCATTTGCCTTTGCTTCGCACTTTGCCCCTCAGCAAATGATGCAGGCCATCAGCATTTACCGGGCCAACTTCAAACCGTCAAAACAGTACCAGCAGTTAAGCAAACCCTATGTGATGCTGGGCTTCAACGTGTTTGCAGCCGATACCGATGAAGAAGCGGCCTTTCGTGCAACATCGTGGCAGCAGGCGTTTGTGAACCTGCGCAGTGGTCGTCCAGGGAAACTGCCACCGCCAGTACAGGGCTATGCCCAGAGCGTGGGACCACAAGAACATGCCTTGCTGCAAAGCGTGCTGTCTTGCTCTGCCATCGGCAACAAAGAAACAGTGCGCCAGACGATGCAAGCCTTCATCGCCCACACCGGCGCGGACGAACTGATGCTGACCAGCGGCATTTTTGACCACACCGCACGGCTACGGTCCTATGAAATCGTTGCGGATATGGCGGCAGAAACTGTCGCCGTGGCTGCAACGGTTTAAGACAAAGGCGAAAGCGGTGACAAGGCCACCACAGCCCTGGCCAAAGCGTCTACCCCGTCAGGCGATAAATCGTCACTGGGTAATGTCTGCCGCTGCGCCCAGGATGCAAAGTTTTTGCTCTGTGAACGGGCGTACTGCAAGTCATAGTGCAGCGTCAACAGCTCTGGCACCAGCGCGGCAAAATCGCCCGAGAGCGCCCACCCCTGCCAGCGGGCCATCACCTCGTTGCTGTGCAGCGCTTTTAAAAAACCAATTTGCCGGGCCAACGCCTCCCGGTCATCACCCACGTAAGCGTAGTCGCGCAACAGGTACGCTTGGCGCGCTGTGGGGGTAGCTTCAATCTCAATACAAGGGCTGGCACGCAAGCGCATCAGCAGCGGCTCGGGCACCTGTAGGCGACCAATTTTGCGGCTTTCGGCTTCAACATAGACAGGGCGTGTCAGGTCCAAGGTCTCCAGCACAGCGGCGATGCGGGTCTCAAACCCGGTTTGCGACGGTTGCGGTGACCCCGGCACATTCCCCAAGAGCGAGCCTTTGTGGTTAGCCAAGTCTTCCAAATCCAGCACCTGCTGCCCCAACACCGCCAAGGCTTGCAGCACCCGGGTCTTGGCGCTGCCCGTGGCACCAGCGATGACACGCAATTGCAGCTGAGGACTGAGCAATGCCAGCTGGTCAATCACATGGCGACGCCAGCCTTTGTAGCCGCCCGAAAGCTGCTGTGCATCCCACCCCACCATACGCAACACAGTCGTCATGGAGCCGCTACGCATCCCACCACGCCAGCAATACACCAAAGGTTTCCATTTGTTGGGCTTGTCGGCCAAGGCCTCGCGCAGGTGGCGCGCGATGTTTTCTGCGGCCATGGCACCACCGATGCGGCGGGCATCAAACGAGCTGACCTGCTTGTACATCGTGCCGACGGTATGGCGCTGGGCATCATCGAGTACCGGGCAGTTGATGGCACCAGGAATATGGTCAATGGCAAATTCAGCAGGCGAACGGACGTCAATTACCGCGTCAAATTCGTGACGGTTGGCCACGTAGACCGGCCCCCTCATGGAAACACCTTGGTCACTGCAAACGCGGCAAGTGCAGGCACCATCCCCCCGAACACGACATCTATCTCAAAATCCATGGCAACAACTCCTTCAGCGCACAACAGCGCTGGCGGGCGCAGGATAGCACCTCAAGGCCGCTGCTGGACCATCACTGGCGTGCCTAGGAATCACCCGCTCAGGCTGAGCGGGGATCACCGTGGCACACAAAACACACTAGAAGTAAAGCACCAGCACTTCGGCCACCACGCCCTCGCTCATCACAGGCATGGCCAGCATGGATTGCAAGCCTGCCGCCTTTGCCGACGCGCCCACAACCGGCTCATCGAACGCATGCTCAGTGATTTGTGGCACACCGCTCATGCAAGCGCTGGCAATCACCCCCCAGGTAGCGGCCCAGCTGGTACGGGCGCTGTGGCTCATCGTCGCCTTGTAGTCGCCCAACGCCAAACCGTCTGCGAGCAGCGGCAACTGGCCCGACGCGTCACAAAAACCAACACGCCGTACCATGCTTTCGTTCGCAGCGTCCGGTGCCCAGATCTCCACCCGGCGAGCAATCGGCGTTGTGGCGGCAGACAGGAAAGTAACCACATAATTGTCATTCGTGGTAACGGCGCAGGGTATGGCCAATCCACGGGTGATGCCTGATTCGGCAGCGGCTTGGGTACGCAAAAAGTGAGTGGACTGACTCAAGTCCGCCATGAACACCGTAGCGTCCTGCTGCCACGCCATACCAGGAAGACCAGAACCGCGAGGCAAAAAAGCCTCGCGCGAGAGGGTCTCAAGCGGGCTGGCTGGCTCGCCGATCTGCGTGCCGTATAGCCGTCCACCAAAGTCATGTCGGGAGTGACGCGGGCTTTGTTGCGCCACAACTCAATCGCGCCAGCATGCGTTTGCGACGAACCGCAAAAGAACACCACGACAGCGCGCAGCACCTCGTTTGCAAAAATCGGAATCGCCAGCGCACAGCGCAAGCCTGCGGCTTTGGCTGCCGCTGTGCGGCGAAAGCCACTGCCTTCCCATTGGTTGATGAGCACCGGTGTGCCCTGCTCCCAGGCCTGTCCAGGCAAACCTTCGCCACGGCCAAAGCACAAGGGCGCACTGACGGCCCCGAGTCGTGGCGCTTCACGGTAAAGACCACCACCAAACTCCAGCATAGAGCCGTCGGCAGTAGGAACCCAGATTTCACTGGCACGGATGAAGGTGGTGGGGATTAAAGTGTTCATACCCACACAATAGCAAGATACACGCCAGAGTGGTGCATTTTTGTCCCTTGCGCTTACAGCGCCGCCCCCAGCCGCTCAATGCCCTCTGCGATCTTCGCTACATCCGCCGTTGCGAAGCTGAGCCGCAACGTCGCCATATCCGGATTCGCACAGTAAAACGGTGCACCGGGCACAAAGGCCACACCTTTTTCAATCGCCCGCTTGGCCAAATCATTGCCATTGCTCAGCTTGCCGCCCGCGCCCGTCAACCGCGCCCAGACAAACAGCCCCCCTTGCGGCTGCACAAACTCAACCGCATCGCCCAGATGCTGGCGCAGGCCATCACCCATGGCTTGGGCACGCTCGGCATAAACGCGGCGCACCTTGTCGAGCGTGCCAGGCATACGGCCTGATTGAAGGTACTGCGCCGCCGTAGCCTGGGCAAAGGTGCTGGTGTGGGCATCGCTGAACTGTTTGCACATGGTGGCGTTTGCAAGCAGCACAGGCGGTGCAATCATCCACCCCACCCGCAGACCGGGGCTGAGCACCTTGCTGAGGCTGCCACAGTGAACCAGTAAATCACGACTGCCGGGTACGCTGTCGCTCAGGGCCAGCATCGATGGCGGTGGGGCATCGCCAAAGTACAAATCACCATAAGGGTCGTCTTCAACGATCAGGGTGTTGTATTTCACAGCCAGCGCCAGCACGCGCTTGCGACGTTCCAGGCTCAGGAGCGCGCCACTGGGGTTGCCAAAAGTGGGAATCAGGTAAACAAATTTAGGCTGGTGCTCGGCAATGAGCTGCTCCAGCGTATCCGTGTTCACCCCGTCGCCGTCAATCGGTGCGCTGATGAGTTCTGCTCCGTAGAGGCGAAAGCACTGGATGGTGGCCAGGAAGGTGGGGCCTTCAACGATAACTTTGTCACCTGGATTGATAAGCGTCTTGCCCAGCAAATCCAAGCCCTGCTGGCTACCCGTGGTGACGATCAAGCCTTCAGGGGCCAGATTTCTAACACCTTTGCTAGCCATGAACGACGCCAGTTGTTCGCGCAGCGGGTTGTAACCCTCGGTGGCACCGTACTGAAGCGCAGCACCGGGTTCGTGGGTCAACGCGGCATTGACGGCTTCGCGGATGCCATCCACATCAAACATGGCACTGTCGGGAAACCCGCCGGCAAAACTGATGATGCCGGGCTTGCCCAGCAGCTTGAAAAGCTCGCGGATAGCCGAGGTTTCAACATTGCGCAGACGGTCAGCAAACTGAAGGGGTGCAAACAAAGGAAAAGACTGGGACATGGTTTTTCTCACTTTCTGACGCCTATTGTCCCTCATGCAACTCCGGCATAAGGCCATGAGTACACCCTGCAAACCCACTCAAAACAGGTTTGCGTCCCTAGAATTTCCCACACTGATCGACACAAGGAGAACGCATGACCAGCACATCCCACCCCAGCGCAGCACTCACCGAGTTGCTGGCTTACAGCACCGCGCACGCAGGCCCTGCCGCAGTCAGCCAAAACGGATTTATCGCCGCTTATTTCGAGAGCACAGATCCGGATGAGATAGCCGCACGCGGCCCGGCCACGCTGTTTGCCGTCGCCAACGCCCATTGGCGCCTGCTGGACACACCACGTGCGGCCCACAGCGCCAAAGTGCGGGTGTTCAACCCCACGCTGGCCGAAGACGGCTTTGTGTGCGAGCACACAGTGGTGCAAATCGTCAACGACAACATGCCGTTTTTGGTGGATTCGGTGACGATGGCCATCAACCGCAGTGGGCGCACTGCGCACTGGATGGTGCATCCACTGATGAGCGTGGCGCGCAACGCCCAAGGCAATATCGCCGGTGTCAGTACGGTGGCAGCGGCCATCGCAGCGGAGCACACCCACCCGGTGGAATCACTGATTTTGGTGGAGTGCGACCGCATCATCGGCAGCGCTGAACAGCAGGTGCTGGCCACGGAGCTCACCCGCGTGCTGAGCGATGTACGCAGCGCCGTGCAGGATTGGCGTCCCATGCTGGAGCGCGTTCAACGGGTGATCGCTGACTCTGAAACCTCACCGTTGCCCCCTGTTCATCGTGAAGAAGGCGTGGCCTTTTTGCGCTGGCTGCAAGACCGTCACTTCACATTTTTAGGCGCACGTGATTACGATCTCAAGCGCGACAGCGACAGCGTAAGCCTGGTGGCCCGGCCTGATTCAGGCCTGGGCATCTTGCGCGGCACCGCACAAACCAGCGAGACACGCCTGCCCCCCGAAGCCGTGTCCCTGATGGAATCGAGCGAATTGGTGCTGGTGACCAAAGCCATGACCCGCGCCACCGTCCACCGCCCGGCGTGGCTGGACTACATCGCCGTCAAGCGTTTTGACGGTGCAGGCAACGTGGTGGGTGAAACGCGCTTTTTGGGCCTGTACACCTCCACCGCCTATGCGGCCTCGGTCGGTGCGATTCCCCAAGTACGCCAGCGTGCCGATGACGTGATTGCCAGTGCCGGCGTAGTGCCCGACAGCCACGCAGCCAAGTCGCTGGAAACTATTTTGAACGACTACCCGCGCGATGAACTCTTCCAGATTGACACCGCCACGCTGACCGAGCACGCCATCGGCATCCTGCGGCTGCAAGAGCGCCAGCGCACCCGCTTGTTTTTGCGCCGCGACCCGTTTGGCCGTTTCACCTCGGCATTGGTATTCGTGCCACGTGACCGCTACAACACCGAACTGCGCGTCAAAATCAGCGCCGAATTGATGAAAGTGCTGGACGGCCAGTCCATCGAATTCACCCCCATGCTGACCGACAGCCCGCTGGCCCGTATCCACTATCTGGTGCGAGCCAAAAACAACACACCTTTCAACGCGCCGCACAACGTCAACCTCAGCGCGCTCGAAGCCCGCATCACCAAACTGGCCCAGCGCTGGGAAGACGACTGCACCACCGAGCTGCTGCGTGCCCATGGCGAAGGCCAGGGGCTGGCACTGGCACACCGCTTTGCGAACGCGTTCCCTACCGCTTACCGCGAAGATTTCTCTGCCCCTGTGGCGGCGGAAGACGCCGACATGCTGGCCGGTTTGTCCGCTGCTGCACCGTTGGCCGTCAAGCTCTACCGCCCTCTGGACGCGGCTGCTGGCGTGCTGCGCTTCAAGATTTACAACACGGCCAAAGTCGCCCTGTCCGACTCACTCCCCGTGCTGGAGCGCATGGGTGCCCGCGTGCTGGACGAACACCCGTACAGCATTGGCACCGGCTCGGATGCTTTGTGGATTCATGATTTAGGGCTGCAACTGCCTGCCAGCGTTGATTTGTCTGCTATCAAATTTCGCTTTGAGTCGCTGTTCGCCCAAGCTTGGCGTGGCGAGGTAGAAAGCGATGACCTGAACAAACTGGTGCTCATCACCAGCCTGGACGCCCGCGCCATCGCCGTGCTGCGGGCCTACACCCGCTACTTCAAGCAACTCGGGTTTGCCTTCAGCCAGAGCTACATCGAAGCCACGCTGAACAAGAACGCAGCCATCGCACAATCGGTGGCAGAGTTGTTCAACGCCCGTTTCAATCCCACGTTAGAAGGCGACCGGGCCAGCGCACAAAAGGCGATCACCCAATCCATCGAAGCCCAGCTGAGCCAAGTCGCCAGCCTGGACGAAGACCGCATCCTGCGCCAGTTTTTGGCCACCATTTCGGCCACGCTGCGCACCAATGCTTGGCAGAGTGCTAGCAACGCGGTAGCAAAACCCTACATGAGCTTCAAGCTCAACCCGCGTGAAATCCCCGGCGTGCCCGAACCCAAGCCGCTGTTTGAAATCTGGGTCTACTCGCCCCGCGTCGAAGGCGTGCATCTACGCGGTGGCAAGGTCGCCCGTGGTGGCTTGCGCTGGTCAGACCGCCGGGAAGACTTCCGTACCGAGATTTTGGGCCTCGTCAAAGCCCAACAGGTGAAGAACACGGTGATCGTGCCGGTCGGCTCCAAAGGCGGCTTTGTGCTGAAAAACGCACCACTGGCCAGCGACCGCGAAGCCTACATGGCCGAAGGCGTGGCCTGCTACAAGCTGTTCCTCTCCGGCTTGCTGGACGTGACGGACAACGTGGTGAAGGGTGCCGTGGTGCCCCCCACCAACGTGGTGCGCCATGACGTGGACGACCCTTACCTCGTCGTCGCCGCTGACAAAGGCACGGCCACGTTCTCCGATTACGCGAACAGCGTGTCGGCGGACTACGGCTTTTGGCTGGACGATGCCTTCGCCTCGGGTGGCTCCGTCGGTTACGACCACAAAAAGATGGGCATCACCGCACGCGGTGCTTGGGAATCGGTGAAACGCCACTTCCGCGCTTTGGGCGTGAACACACAAACCACCGCGTTCACCGTGGCCGGTATTGGCGACATGTCCGGCGATGTGTTTGGCAACGGCATGTTGCTGTCAGAGCACATCAAGCTGGTGGTGGCGTTCGACCACCGCCATATCTTCATCGACCCCTCGCCAGACGTGGCCAAGTCGTTCGCCGAGCGCGCCCGCCTGTTCGCCCTGCCCCGCTCCAGCTGGGATGATTACGACAAAAGCCTGATCTCTGCGGGCGGCGGTTTGTACGCACGCGGCGCCAAATCCATCACCCTCAGCCCCGAAGCCCGTGCGGTATTGGGCATCACGGTGGCAGAGTTGACCCCGGTGGAGCTGCTGCACGCCATCCTGCAAGCACCGGTCGACCTGCTGTACAACGGCGGCATCGGCACTTACGTCAAAGCCACCTACGAGACGCACGCCCAAGTGGGCGACAAGTCCAGCGACGCTTTCCGCGTCAACGGCAACCAGCTGCGCTGCAAGGTGCTGGCCGAAGGCGGCAACCTGGGTTGCACACAAAATGGCCGCATCGAGTTCGCGCAAAAAGGCGGTTTGATCTACACCGATGCCATTGACAATTCGGCGGGCGTGGACTGCTCTGACCACGAAGTCAACATCAAAATCCTGCTGGGCAGTGTGGTGGAAGCAGGCGATTTGACGCTCAAACAGCGCAACGACGTGCTGGCCTCGATGACCGATGAGGTAGGCCTGCTGGTGCTGACCGACAACTACTACCAAAGCCAGGCGCTGGACATCACCGCCCACCGCCCACTCTACGTGCTGGAAGGCCAACAGCGCCTGATGCAGTGGCTGGAAGGCCAAGGCCGCCTGAACCGCGCCATCGAATTCCTGCCCACCGACGACGAAATCGCCCGCCGCAAAGCCGCCAAAAAGGGCTTGACTGCGCCTGAGAGCGCCGTGGTGCTGGCCTACGCCAAGATGAGCGTGTTCGACGAGTTGCTGGCCAGCAATTTGCCGGACGACCCGTTCTTTGGCCGTGCACTCAAAGCCTATTTCCCCAAGTTGCTGAGCGAAAAATTTGCCGACGCGATTGCTACCCACCCGCTGAAGCGCGAAATCATTGCCACCTATGTGACCAACACCGTGGTGAACCGTACGGGCGCCACGTTCGTCAACTTCATCGCCTCAGAAGCCGGGGCCACGGCAGCGGACGTGATCCGAGCCTTCACCCTGGCCCGCGAAATTTTCGATCTGGAACCCCTGTGGGACCAAATCGACGCGCTGGACTACAAGGTGGACGCCACGCTGCAACTCGATTTGCTGACCAAGCTCACCGCCATCGCCCAACGCGCCTCGCGCTGGATGCTGCGCGTGCGCTCACAAAACACCGACTTGCCCACCTTGATCCAACGTTACCAACCTGCAGCCCGCGAACTGCGCAGCCATTTGACCGAATGGCTGCCTGCAACAGCGAACGCCGATTGGCAACAGGCGGCGGACAAGCTGGTCAGCGCTGGGGTAGAAACTGCGCTGGCACAGAACCTGAGCGCCTTAGAGTTCATCTTCCCTGCGCTGGATTTGGTCGATTTGGCTCAAAGCGCAAACACAAGCCTGGAGCAATCCGCCAAAGCCTACTTTGGCGTGGACGCACACCTGGGCCTGACCGCATGGCGCACCCAAATCAACCGCCTGCCTACCGACACCCTGTGGCAAACCCAGGCACGCGGCAGCGCCCGCGACGACGTGTACTCCATTGCCAGCCAAATCACCAAAGGCCTGCTGACGCGCAAAGAGGACGTGACAGCGTGGCACGCCCAGCACGCGACGGCGATTGAGCGCCTGCGCAGCTTGCTGGCGACGATCAGCACGCAGGGGGCGGATTTGGCACCAGTGTCGGTCGCGCTGCGTGAGTTGCGGCATTTGGCGTGATGCACTGAAATCAACCGTGCTGCCTGGGTCGCGTTCAGTGGCAGCACCCTACAGTGGGTTCCTTTTGCTGTGCTGCTCAAATTTGATAGCTGTTCATGCAGTATCTATAGGGTATACACCCAATTTAAGGCCTTCTTTTAGGCTGTTCAACGTCGCTTTTGGGTTGTTTGGCGGTTGGAGGGTTGTTTGGATGGCCATTCAACGGCAAAAATGAGGAAAAATGATATTTTTCAGGCATCAAATAATGCATTGAGCCTTATCAATACTGCGTGAGAAGCTATCAATTTTGATGTTCTCGATCGCAATAGGTGCGTCGCAGGGCTTGTTGGGGAACAGCCAACATGCGGTCGCTGGCGCTGTCAATGTCTTCGATGCGCAGTCGGCAGGCTTCGCCCACGCGCAGGCCAGCGGCTGCTTTTGCGGCACGCGGGCCATGGGAGGACGCAAGTGGGCGATGTCTGAGGGGCGGCCCAGCACGGTCTCAAACAGGAAGCGGCTGACGAGAGCAGATCCGGGCTTCGGTGGTAGTGGCGTGCAAGATGGGCAACGGCATCGACGTAGCACTTATGGCCCCAACTGTGGCGCGTTCAGAAGGTAAAAATTACCCATCACTCGCATCTGCGCACGCTTCGTTTGTGCTGCGACCCAGGCAGCACGGTTGTGAGCGGGGTCAAGCAGTCACAGCAGACCCGATGTGCCAGCGGTATGCATTGCCACACCGTAAGCACAGCGTTTTAGCGAGGTCAAACATCTACAATGATGGCATTGCAATCACTGCATGCACTCGGGGTATTTCATGGCCAGCTTAACCATTCGCAATTTTGACGATCAGCTGAAAAGCATGCTTCGCGTGCTGGCAGCCAGCCACGGCTGTTCGATGGAGCAAGAAGCCCGCGATATTTTGCGTAAAGCAGTGCAGCCCCAGCTTTCCGGTGCGGCGTTTGCGCAAAGAATCAGCCAACGCTTTGCGGGGCTGGATGTGGGTGAGTTGCCCATCCCTCCTCGCCGTCCGGCACGCATGTCCGTGACCTTTGATGCTGTAGACCCCACTTGAGCGTGAGCAAGATCCTGCTCGACACCAACGTCATTTCTGAACTGATGCGCCCCCGGCCATCGGATCAGGTGACAGCATGGTTTGGTCAACAAGACAACACCGCTTTTTTCGTAAGCAGTATTGCCCGCGCAGAAATCATGCTCGGCATTGCACTGCTGCCTGTGGGCAAACGCCAAAGCACACTTGCGGCGCTGGCGGACAAAGTATTCACCGAAGATTTGGCGCACAGCAGCTTGCCGTTTGATGACCATTGCGCGACCGAATACGCTTTTTTAGTTGCGACGCTCTCCGCACAGGGACACCCCATTTCGACAGAAGATGCCCAAATTGCAGCAACGGCTTTGGCTCACCGTATGGCCCTGGCGACACGCAACGTCAAAGACTTCAAAGGCATTGAAGGATTGACGGTGGTCAATCCGTGGAACGACAACTGACCACACCAGCTAACTGAAGCGCCCATGAAAACCTCATCCATCGCCCCCTTCTTCGCCACCCTCCAAGCCGCCAACCCGCAGCCCGTCACCGAGTTGGCCTATACCTCTGTTTTCGAGCTGCTGACCGCCGTGCTGTTGTCCGCGCAAGCCACCGATGTCAGTGTCAACAAAGCCACGCGCACGCTGTTCCCCATCGCCAACACCCCGCAAAAAATCCTGGCACTGGGGTTGGAAGGTCTGGAGGGCTATATCAAAACGATTGGTCTTTACCACTCGAAAGCCAAACACCTGCTGCAAACCTGCGAAATGCTGGTAACGCTGCACGGCGGCCTTGTCCCCCGTACCCGCGAAGCGCTGGAAGCCTTGCCCGGGGTAGGACGCAAGACAGCGAATGTGGTACTGAATTCAGCCTTTGGCGAACCCACGATGGCGGTGGACACCCATATCTTCCGCATGGGCAACCGCACAGGATTGGCGCCAGGCAAGACGCCGCTGGAGGTGGAGTTGAAGCTGCTCAAGCGCATCCCCAAAGCGTATTTGGTCGATGCCCACCACTGGCTGATCTTGCACGGGCGCTATGTGTGTCAGGCACGCAAGCCACTGTGCTGGGAGTGCAGCGTGGCGGCGTTTTGTGATTTCAAGCCCAAAACGGTGAAAAATTAAAGAATTAAACCGTTTTATTGCTATTCATACAATAGCTAGACAAGCCCATCTACAGCGCACGACAAGGTGATTTGACTGCCAATTAGCGTCTGATTTTGCTTTCAAGGCCTGGGAACAGGTAACACTGCACCCTCAGCCGCTTGCGGCCTTGCCACCCCCAGCCATTGCGCCAAGGTAGGTGCCAGGCCCACCATGTCCACGGGTGTGGCAATGCGCCCCGGTTTGACCCACTTGGGGCCGTACATCAGCAGGGGTACATGGGTGTCAAAAGCGTGAGGTGAGCCGTGGGTGGCGGCAGCACTGCCGGTAATCATCCAGTTCAGCTTGACCACAAACTGCAAATCACCCGATACCTCGGAATGCCATGAATGGCGCATTTGCTCGAAAAATGGCGCACCGGTGCGGCTGTTGCTGTCCAGTTCCTGGCGGGTATAGGCCGCACCGATGCCGGGCTCGGCCAGCAGTAACTGACAAGCTTCTGCGGCCATGTCGTTCTGGGCAATGCCCTTTTCAGCCAGCAGTTTTTTATCGAACAGCAACGTGGATGCTGAAAATCCCAGCGCCCATTTACCTTCACCAAAGCGCTTGACTAAACCGGCATTCACATGGGCCAGGGCCATGCTCAGGCTTTGCCGCCCGGCAATCAGACCGCGTGTTTTCAGTGTTTCTGAGGCAGGGGTGAATCCATGGTCGGCGGTCAATACGGCGATGTAGTTGTCTTTGCCAACTTTGGCATCCAGATCACGGAAAAAATCCTGAAACTGGCGGTCAAGTTGCAACAGATGGTCGTGCGACAGGCGGGATTCGGCACTGAAAGCATGGTTCACGTAGTCGTGGCCTGAGAGGCTGATGGACAAGATATCGGGGGCGTCATCTTGCCCCAGGCCTTCGCCAGCGATGGCGGCGCGGGCAAAGTCCAGCGACAGCGCATCAGCTACAGGGCTGCGCAACAACGACCGGTAAAAACTGGGGTTGGGTGTATCCCCCTCCCCCTCACCCAACATCATGGGCAGTTGACCGCCTGCGGCGTACCAGGGCTGCAAATCGGGCAGCGAGCGGGCGTAAGCGGCTTCAGGCAACAGCGGTTTCCACGCCGTTTTGAAGTAGCGGTCAGCGGGTTTGGCCGCATTGAAGGCGTTCACCCAGGCCGGGTGCTGGGCCATGTAGAACGTGGTGGACGCGAATTCGCCGCTTTGGCCCATGTACATATAGGCGGTGCCGGTTTTGCCCGCAGGCAAGATGGCGCCTCGGTCTTTGCCGGAGATGGCGATGACTTTGGAACGGGCATCAGCGCGCTTCAACACATCCCCTACCGTCTCCACTTTCAGGTTGTTGGGGCTGGTGCCATCAAAGGCGTTGGTGGTGTTGCCAATGTAGGTATAACGCGTGTCCTGGGTGTTGTAGACCGGCACGCCTGTCGCAGGGTCGCGCCAATCGTTGCCAATGATGCCGGTGCGGTTGGGGTAAGCCCCGGTCAACATGGTCGCGTGGCCTGCAGCGGTGACGGTGAAGGCGTGGCCGTAATGGGCGTTGGCGAACCATGCGCCACGGTCGAGAAAGCGGGCCAGTCCATCGGGTGCGAGTTGGTCGCGGTAGTCCACAATTTGACGCTGCGGTAGCCCATCGACGACCATGAACACAATAAGTTTTGGCTTGGTGAGCAGCGCTACCGTTTGGGGCTGTGGCTGGCCAGCGCAAGCGGCCAGCAGCAGTGAACCGGCCAAAGCGAGGGCGGAGCGGCGAGAAAAACAAAGGGTGGATGAAGAAAACGTCATCCTGCAAGCATACCGCGCACGCCATGCCAGAAAGTCACCAACCAGGCCTCGCTCAAAGGCCCAAAGGCAGCTTTACTGTGATGTCCAAACCCGGCGCAGCATTGCGCACAGCCCACGTGCCGCCATGCGCCAATGCCACCAACCGGCAGAGGTACAACCCCAACCCTACCCCTCCCGTAGCGCGTTGGCGGGCGCTGTCGGCACGGTAAAACACTTGGGCAAGGTACGGCAATTGATCCTCTGCCACACCGGGGCCGTGGTCACGCACCTGCAATTCAACGCCTGCAGAAATACGGCGAAGGTACAACTCAGGTGGCAAAGTCGCACCGGCGCTGTACCGCAAGGCGTTGTCCAGCAGGTTGCGAATCAGCAAACGCATACGGGCACGGTCAACGAACACGAGGGGCATATCAGGGGCGATGTCCACCATGACAGTCAGCGACACACCGCCCAGACTTGCCAACAACTCATGCACCACCTCTTGCGCCAATACCCCCACATCCGTCACCTCACGGCTCAGCACCGCGTGCTGCCCGGCCAGGCGTTCGCTTTCCATCAAATCGTTGATGAGGTCACGCATCCCGGCCAAATCTCGCAGCAAGGCAGCACGCAGCGGCTGGGTGTCTTCGGTTTCGGGCAGCAGCTCAACATTCAGCCGTGCCCGGGTCAGGGGCGAGCGCAGTTCGTGGCTGATGGCGAGCAAAAGCGCGCGTTTGGCGTCCAGCATTTGCTGAAGTTCATGCGCCATGGTGTTGATGCGCTGGGCCAAATCGCCCAGTTCATCCCGGTGACGCAGCGGAATGGTATGGCTGAAATCGCCTGCGCCAAAGCGTTCAGCGCCTTGGCGAATATCGTCCAAGGGGCGCAGCAGACGGCGCACATAGGCATAGGCCAGCGCAGTAAGCAGCAACAACACGACCAGGGTGATGCCCCCCACGCGCCGGGGTTGGTTTTCCCAGGCCGCATCGCCCAGACCAAAGCGGATGCGGTGACCATCTGCCGTAGTGCGCTCTAACGAACGGGTTTTGAGTCGGGTGTCTTCAGGGTGCGCGTATTTTTCTGTGTGTTTGCCATGGTCTTTTTCAGGGTGTGAATCCCAATTCACCACCGGGCCTGTGATGCGCACAGAAAGCGGCAGGCGCTGCACCAGAGCTTGGGCGCGGGCCAGATCAGGCGGGGAGCCAATGTCTGCGGCCAGCCGGTCCACGTAATCCGCCAACAAAGGCTGCACCGCCTCGCGCCAACCTACAGAAAGCGCTTTTTGCATACCCCCCAAAAAAATGCCCGTCATGGCAAAGGCCAGCAGCAGGAACAAGGCGACCAACCGCCAGCGCAGGGAATGCCGAAAAACCCGGCCTGCATGTTTAGCGCCGGAACGCCAATCTCTACGCCAGCGTTGACGCCCCTTGGTGTGGCTCATCGCGTCAGCACCTCGGCACAGCCAGCGAATACCCGGCGTTGCGCAATGTCTTGATGCAGTCCAGCGGCTCCAGCTTTTTGCGCAGGCGGCTGACCACGATGTCGATGGCGCGGGTGTACAGCTCAGCTTCATGGCCGCGCAGGCGGTTGAGCAAATCGTCGCGGCTGAAAACTTTGCCACTGTCACGCGCCAGCACCGCGAGCAAATCGAACTCGGTGCTGGTGAGATCGATGGGTTCGCCTTGGCGGGTCACGGTGCGGCGGGTCAAATCGACATCCAGGCCGTCAAAACGAAGCACATCGCGGGAGGTGGCTGGGTGTGGCGGCACCACACGGCGGCGCAGCACGGTTTGCAGTCGGGCCACCAGCTCACGCGGCTCAAAAGGCTTGGGCAGGTAATCGTCCGCCCCCAGCTCCAAGCCCACCACGCGGTCCATCACATCGCCACGAGCCGTCAGCATGATGATGGGAATGTCGCTTTCTTTGCGGATCGCTCGGCACAGCGCAAAGCCGTCCATCTCGGGCAGCATCACGTCGAGAATAGCGGCGTCAAAGTGCCCCTGGCGAAGCAGCGCCAGCCCAGCAGTGGGCCGGGTGGCACTGGTCAACGTCAGGTCAAAACGGCGAAAGTAAGCGCCAAGCGGTGTGCTCAGCTCTTCGTCGTCGTCGATCAGCAGGATGTGGCTCATGCAGCATTGTCAGTCAACATCCGCATCAGCCTCGGTTGAACCAACCATGGCGGCGCTGCATGAAATCGCGCACTTTTTGTTGCTGTACGGGGTTCAGGTTGTCGTAAAAATCAGCGGCTGCGGCGATCACCTCGGGGCTTTTGAGTTGCAAGGCACTGGTTTTCTCTTCGATCAGCGCAGAGGCCCGGGTTTTGTCAAACTGAGCGCCCGCCACCAACGCCTGAACCTCAGCACGCGGGTCGGTGGTTTTACCCATCAGCGCGGTGCGTTGCTCGCGCAGCTTGTCGGTAAGCGTGACCAAGCGCTGCTTTTGTGGATCCGTCAAATCCAGCTCTTTACCCACGCGTTCGACTATTTTTGTACGGAATTGGGTGGCTTTCTCCTCGCTCATTTGCCAGCCATGACCCCCGTGGTGGCCACAGGCAGAGAGACTGCCGATGATGACGGTGGCACCAAAAAGACCGAACAAGGTGCGTTTAAGGTTGCGTTTGATCCAGAGTTTCATGGTCGCTTTCACGGGGAATGCCCCTTGGGTTGTTGAAGGCTCCATCGTGCCGAGAAAAGGCGGTGCGGTCTTCTCTGCGCGGTATCGCTTTGTTTCGGTTTGTTTCAGCGCGGTCTGTAAACTGCCCCCGTATGAACCCTAACCTGAACACGCTATGGCGTGGCCCCGCGTGGGCACTGTCAGCCCTGCTTGCACTCCTTGGGATGCTGGGGCCGTTTTCGATTGACACCTACTTACCGGCTTTCACCGGCATCGCCCACACACTGGGGGCCACACCCGTGGAGATGCAGCAAACGCTGTCGGCCTACCTCTTTGGCTTTGCGTTCATGAACCTGTTTCACGGCGCAATGGCAGACAGCTTTGGCCGCAGACCCGTGGTGCTTTGGGGTATCGCTGTATTTACCCTGGCATCAGCGGGCTGTGCTTTGTCACAAACGATCGGCCAATTGGTGCTGTTCAGGGCCTTGCAGGGCCTGTCTACCGGGGCTGGCATTGTCGTGTCGCGGGCAGTAATTCGCGATTTATTCCCCCCTGCCCAGGCACAAAAGGTCATGAGCCAAGTCACTATCTACTTCGGCGTTGCCCCCGCCGTGGCACCGATTGTGGGTGGCTGGTTGTTTGTCTGGCTGGGTTGGCACAGCATTTTTTGGTTCCTGACTTTGGTGGGCGCGCTCTTGTGGGTGACGAATTTCAAGCTCTTACCAGAAACCCTGCCTGTCGGCCAACGCCAGCCGTTCAACGCCCGGCATCTGTTACGTGGCTACTGGCAACTGGGCTCGAACCCACGTTTTTTGCTGCTGGCACTGGCCAGTGGCATCCCCTTCAACGGCATGTTTCTGTACGTGCTGGCAGCCCCTGTCTTTTTGGGGGATCACCTGGGCTTGCAGCCGACGCAATTTTTCTGGTTTTTCACCCTCACCATCAGCGGCATCATGCTGGGCGCGTGGGCCAGTGGACGCATGGCCGGGAAAGTGCCTCCCAAGCAGCAAATCCGCCATGGTTTCCTGATCATGGTGTGTACCAGTGTGGTCAACGTCATCGCGAACGGGCTGTGGGCACCGCACGCCGCGTGGTCGCTGTTACCGGTCGCCGTGTTCGCTTTTGGCTGGGCCATGATGGTGCCGGTGGTGACACTCTTGGTGCTGGATTTGCACCCTGAGCGGCGTGGCATGGCGTCATCGTTGCAGGCCTGCATCGGGTCTAGCGCCAATGGCGTGGTGGCTGGCCTGTTGGTGCCGCTGGTGATGCACTCCCCGATGGCACTGGCGGTGGCGTCGCTCAGTATGTTGGCGGTGGGCTTGCTGGCCTGGGTGGTGTTGCACCGACGCTGGCCAGAAATTGGACGGGCAGTATCGGCTTGAAAAAACCACTTGCCACAAGCGGGGCTGGCACCTAAGCGACGGCGTCTTGCGCCACTTGCCGCTACGCTCCACGCGGACTTTCAAACATCTGCCCACCCGATCCTAGGACAACCACCATGAACACCAGTTCTCTCTTCTCTCTTCAAGGCCGCACAGCGCTCGTGACTGGCGGCTCTCGCGGCATTGGCCGCATGATTGCCGCAGGCTTTTTGGCCCAAGGTGCCAAGGTTTACATCACCGCACGCAAGGCAGCGGTCTGCGACCAAACCGCAAAAGAGCTGTCGGCCCTGGGCGGCGAATGCATTTCACTGCCCATTGATGTGTCTACTGTGGACGGCGCCAAAGCGCTCGCTGCGGCTTTCGGTGAACATGAAACTGCGCTGGACATTCTGGTCAACAACGCGGGTGCAGCCTGGGGGGCACCGTTTGACGAGTTCCCCGAGTCAGGCTGGGACAAAGTGGTGGATTTGAACCTCAAAGCCCCGTTCTTCCTGACCCAGGCGCTAGCGGCCCCATTGCGCAAAGCCGCTGCGGCCAACGGTGGTGCGCGCCCGGCCAAGGTCATCAACATCGCCTCGGTTGACGGTGTGTCGGTCAACCCGTTGGAAACCTACTCCTACGCCGCCAGCAAATCTGGCCTTATCCACCTCACCAAGCGCATGGCACTGCGCTTGGTTGAAGACAACATCGTTGTCACGGCTATCGCACCCGGTGCCTTTGCGTCTGACATGAACAAAGACGCCCGCGACCATGGCGATACCGTGAAAAACCGCATCCCCGCCAAACGCATTGGTACCGACGAAGACATGGCCGGTGCAGCGATCTTTTTGGCGTCAAGGGCTGGGGATTATGTGGTGGGAACGACGCTGGTGGTCGATGGCGGCGTGACCATCGCACGCGGCTGA
>JANXSZ010000007.1 GCA_025356445.1 Betaproteobacteria bacterium
TGCCGTCCAGATCTTTCATGATTTGCGGGTTGATGTGACGTCCATGAAACGCGGTTTGAACACCCGTTGCTTGGAACTGCGTGAGAACTTGTGAAGGCGTCATCATGCAGCATCCTTTGCAGCACGCAAACCATCAATCAATTGGTCTAATTTTTCGTTGGTCATGAAACTGCACATGGTGCGGTCATTTACTAGCATTACTGGTGAATCGGCACAAGCGCCCAAGCATTCACTTTGTTGCAGCGTGAATAGACCATCTTTGGTGGTCTCACCCATATGAACACCTAACTTGTGGCACAGGTGCTCCAAAGCCTTTTGACCATCACGCAACTGGCATGGCAAATTGGTGCAAACATTCAACTTGTACTTGCCCAAAGGTTTTTGGTTATACATGTTGTAGAACGTCGTAACCTCATGAACAGCTATTGGAGCCATGCCAAGGTAGGCGGCTATATCGCGCTCGTCATCAAGACTGATGTAGCCTTTTTCTTGTTGCACGATAGCCAAACAAGCCATGACGGCAGACTGCGCTTGGTCAGCAGGATATTTAGCAACTTCTTTGGCGAAGCGCTGTTGGATAGCATCTGGAATCATTGTTGAATGTCCTACCGGTCGATTTCGCCGAACACAATGTCCATGGTGCCAATGATGGCCACAGCGTCAGCAATCATGTGGCCACGGCCCATCTCATCGAGCGCCGCCAAATGTGCAAAACCAGGGGCACGGATCTTCAAACGATACGGCTTGTTGGCGCCGTCACTCACCATGTAAATACCAAATTCACCCTTGGGATGCTCTACCGCCGCGTAGGCTTCACCTTCAGGAATATGAAAACCTTCAGTGAAAAGCTTGAAGTGATGGATCAGCTCTTCCATGTTCGACTTCATACCTTCACGAGAAGGTGCAGCCACTTTGTGGTTATCGGAAATCACAGGGCCGGGATTGACACGCAACCAGTCCACGCACTGCTTGATGATGCGATTAGATTGCTTCATCTCTTCCATGCGAACAAGGTAACGGTCAAAACAATCGCCCGTCTTTCCGACAGGAATATCGAAGTCCATTTTGTCGTACACATCGTAGGGTTGCTGCTTGCGTAAGTCCCATGCGAAACCAGACCCTCGGAGCATCGCACCGGTAAAACCCATGTTCAAAGCTCGCTCAGGCGATACAACACCAATACCCACTGTGCGCTGCTTCCAAATGCGGTTATCAGTCAAAAGCGTGTGGTATTCATCCAAACACTTGGGGAACCGTTGTGTGAAATCATCAATGAAATCAAGCAAGGAGCCTTGGCGGTTTTCATTGAGCTTCGCAAGTGCTTTCGCATTTTTGATCTTACTGACTTTGTACTGCGGCATCGTATCCGGCAGGTCACGATAAACACCACCTGGACGAAAATAGGCTGCATGCATACGTGCACCAGAAACGGCCTCGTAAATATCAAACAGGTCTTCACGTTCACGGAATGCATAAAGCATGATCGCCATGGCGCCACAATCCAAGCCATGCGCTCCCACCCAAAGCAGGTGGTTCAACAAACGGGTGATCTCAGCAAACATCACGCGGATGTACTGTGCACGAAGGGGTACATCAATCCCCATCATCTTCTCTATAGCCAAACAGTAAGCATGCTCATTGCACATCATGGACACATAGTCCAAACGATCCATGTAGGGCAACGACTGAATATAAGTCTTGCTTTCTGCTAATTTTTCAGTCGCACGGTGCAACAGGCCAATGTGCGGATCTGCACGCTGAATGACTTCACCATCCAGCTCCAGCACCAAACGAAGTACGCCATGGGCCGCGGGATGTTGCGGTCCAAAATTCAGGGTGTAATTTTTAATCTCAGCCATAAAGTGTGTGCTGCTTAATGCAGACCTCCATACTTGTCTTCACGGATGATGCGAGGTGTAATTTCACGCGGCTCAATGCTGATCGGTTGATAAATCACACGCTTTTGCTCAGCGTCATAACGCATTTCAACATGGCCAGAAGTAGGAAAATCTTTACGGAAAGGGTGACCAATGAAGCCATAATCAGTCAAGATACGACGCAGATCATCATGACCTTCAAAAACAATACCAAACAAATCAAAGGCCTCGCGCTCAAACCAATTGGCAGCACTCCAAACTTTGGTCACTGATGGTAAGACAGGCATACCATCGTCGACAGCAAAGACTTTCAAGCGAACTCGCTGATTCAACGACACAGATAGCAAGTGCACAGCCACAGCAAAGCGATCCCCCTCCCAAATGCCCATTTTGTAGTCAGAGTAATCGAGACCACACAGGTCAATCAACTGCTCAAACTGACAACCAGGGGCATCACGGAGCAACAACGCTGCAGAAGCGTAATCGGCCGCAGCAACGACCACAGTGACTTCATCCAACGCAACATTGATACGCTTAACCTTTTCACCCAAGGTAGCAGCAATGGTGTCTTTCAGCGTTTCAGCATGTACAGCGACAGCGGTCATCGGTTCTCTTTCTCGGACTTTGCTTCGACTCAAACACGCGCAATGGTGTTGGTACGGCGAATTTTTTGCTGCAACTGAATGATGCCGTATAACAAAGCTTCCGCTGTAGGCGGGCAGCCTGGCACATACACATCAACCGGTACGATACGGTCACAACCGCGCACCACTGAGTAGCTGTAATGGTAATAACCACCACCGTTAGCACAAGACCCCATGGAGAGCACCCAGCGCGGTTCAGTCATTTGGTCATAAACCTTGCGCAAGGCAGGAGCCATCTTGTTACACAACGTACCAGCCACAATCATCAAATCAGATTGCCGTGGACTGGGTCGAAACACAATGCCAAAACGATCCAAGTCATAGCGCGCGGTACCGGCGTGCATCATCTCAACAGCGCAACAGGCCAAGCCAAATGTCATGGGCCACAAAGAACCAGTTTTAGCCCAGTTAGCAACCGAGTCGTAAGTGGTTGTGACAAAACCCTCATTGAAAACGCCTTCAATTGCCATAGCGTTAGCACTCCAAAAACAAGCGGGTATTCATGATCGTCATTCCCAATCTAGCGCACCTTTTTTCCACATGTAAACGAAGCCCAAAACAAGGATCGTGAGGAAAACGATGACTTCCCAAAAACCAACGATACCGATGTCTTTAAGCGCAACAGCCCAAGGCACAAGGAAAGCAATTTCCAGATCAAAAAGAATGAAAAGAATGGCCACGAGGTAGTAGCGCACGTCGAACTTCATACGGGCGTCTTCAAACGCCTCAAAGCCACACTCGTAAGGGGAATTTTTAGCTGCATCCGGACGGTTCGGGCCCAACAGATAACCGAGCACTTGAGGCACGATTCCCACGCCAATACCGACCAGGATAAACAGTAAAACGGGCAGATATTGATCGAGATTCATCATGTGGTTCTGGGTCTTATCTACCGCTAGGCGTCACGCCTGGAACATACCAGAGCAACCCTTTTTTTGTTTGGTGCCGTCGGCGAGACTCGAACTCGCAAAGCTTTCGCCACTACCACCTCAAGATAGCGTGTCTACCAATTTCACCACGACGGCTGTTTATGCCTGAATGCTGACTCACCTTGCGGCTTGCTTGCTACCCAGACAGCACAAGAGTTTACCCTGAAATCAGCTGTTTTTCGCTCACACAGCAGCTAATTCACGGTCTCTCACACCTTGTCTTCACTTGCTTGGAATTTGTGCTGCACCAGAGGCCACAGGCTTGGGCATTTCCACCTTCGGTACAGCAGAAACTGCCGCCGCAGGCACGGCCCCACTGGGGATCTGTGCGGCAACACCAGAAGCGACAGACGCAGGTGCGGGCACCGTCACTGCTGCGCGGTCCAGCACGCTGTTGGAGCCACTGCCATCAGGACGTAAGTTACTGAAATAGGCCAAAGCCAACGTGCAGACAAAGAAAATACCTGCCAGCACCGAGGTAGTGCGTGACAAGAAATTAGCACTGCCACTCGCACCAAACAGACTGCCAGAACCACCACTGCCAAAGGCCGCTCCCATGTCCGCACCTTTGCCGTGCTGCACCAGAATCAAACCAATCATGCCCAGTGCCGACAACATCTGCACAGTCAAAATCAAGGTAACAACAACACTCATTCAATACTCCTAAATTTATAGCAATCTCTACGCATATTTAAACGGCAGAGGCAATGATTGACAGAAAATCTGTCGCTTTCAGTGATGCACCACCAATAAGACCACCATCAATATCAGGCTGGCTCAATAACTCTTTAGCATTCGCGGCATTCATGCTGCCACCGTAAAGAATCTTGATGCGCCCAGCCTTCTCACTGGCCGCTTTCAGCTGCGCCCGCAACACAGCATGAACCTGCTGCGCCTGCTCAGGGCTGGCTGTTTTACCCGTCCCAATCGCCCATACGGGCTCGTAAGCCACCACGATTTCGCTGATGCAATGACCATTGCTGTGGATGACCGCAGCAAGCTGACGCTTAACCACCTCTTCTGTTTTACCTGCTTCACGTTCAGCCAAGGACTCCCCCACACAAACAATCGGCGTGATACCGCAGGCCAATGCGCGCTGAGCTTTAGCCGCAACCAAGGCATCGGTTTCACCATGGTATTGACGACGCTCCGAATGACCGACGATCACATAGCGCACACCGAATTCTTTCAGCATGGCCGCAGACTGCTCACCGGTGAACGCACCGACTTCATGCGGAGAAACATCCTGCGCTCCTAAATCAATAGCTGATGCAGCGCATATAGATTGTGCTTGCGCCAGATAAGGTGCAGGAACGCACACGGCGATGGAACAAGCAGGTTGCCCGACCTCTGCCAGCAAGGCATTCAACAACGCTTCATTCGCTACCTTGCCACCATTCATCTTCCAATTGCCGGCAATCAATTTTTTACTCATGATTTCAATGCCCAAGTCATCACAATTTTTCCTACATGCTGGTTGGACTCCATCAGTGTGTGAGCTTGGCAAGCACCATCAGCGCTATCCGCCTCAAACACACTGTGCAGAACTGGTTTGAGTTTGCCAGCCCCAAACAGAGGCCACACCAATTGACGTAGCGCTTTGGCAATTGCTGCCTTAAAAGCCACTGGACGCGCACGCAGCGTAGATCCCGTGATGGTCAGTCGACGGCGCAAGACCAAACCGGCGTTGATTTCGCTTTTGATGCCCCCCTGCACAGCAATGATGACCAAACGACCATCTTCTGCCAAGCACTCCACTTCACGGGCAACGTAGCTACCGGCCACCATGTCCAAAATCACATCGACACCCGCACCATGGGTCAATCGCTTGACCTCCACTGCAAAGTCGGTGGTTTTGTAATTAATGGCATGGTCAGCACCCAAAGCAAGACAAGCTTCGCACTTCTCATCGGAACCCGCCGTCACGATCACCCTGGCACCGAAAGCTTTGCCGAGTTGAATGGCGGTGACACCAATACCACTCGAACCACCTTGGATCAACAAGGTTTCGCCGGGCTGCAAACGCGCCCGGTCAAACACGTTGCTCCAAACGGTAAAGAAGGTTTCAGGAAGCGAAGCCGCCTCTGCATCGGTCAAACCACCGCCCACCCACGTTGGCACAGGCAGACACTGGCCGACAGGTGCGACACACCACTCAGCATAGCCCCCCCCTGCAACCAAAGCGCACACGCGGTCACCTACAGCCAAACCGGCCTCCGCCATCGCGACCACATCACCCGATTCGATGACACCCGCAATCTCCAACCCCGGAATATCCGAAGCCCCCGGTGGCACAGGGTAATTGCCGGTACGCTGCAATACGTCAGGGCGGTTGACGCCACTGGCGCTGACGCGCACCAGCACTTCACCGGCACCCACCAAGGGAACAGGACGCGCCGCGATACGCAACACATCGGGTGCGCCGTAGCTGCTGATTTCAATGGCTTTCATCGGCGACTCGCAGGTAGAAATGGAGAGAACGGGTAGACCGTGATTACGGCTGCTGAGGCGTGGATTCGCGGTCGATCAGCACCTTCATGGACAGCTTGACGCGACCTTTTTCGTCCGTTTCCATCACTTTGACCTTGACAATCTGGCCTTCGCTCAAGAAGTCGGTCACGCGCTCTACACGCTGGTGAGCGATCTGGCTGATGTGCAGCAGACCATCCTTGCCAGGCAGCAGGTTGATGAGTGCACCGAAGTCCAAAATCTTGACCACAGGACCTTCATAAATCTTGCCGATCTCGACTTCCGCCGTGATTTGCTCGATACGCTTCTTGGCAATTTCAGCCTTCTCGGGATCAGACGATGCGATGGTGATGGTGCCGTCTTCGCCGATGTTGATCTGCGTACCGGTTTCTTCGGTCAGCGCACGGATGACGGAGCCGCCCTTGCCGATCACGTCACGGATTTTCTCGGGGTTGATCTTCATCGTGAACAAGCGGGGGGCAAAGTTTGACACTTCAACCTTGGCCTCACCCATAGCTTCTTGCATCTTACCCAAGATATGCATGCGGGCTTCTTTGGCTTGCGCCAGGGCCACTTGCATGATTTCTTTGGTGATGCCCTGGATTTTGATATCCATTTGCAGTGCAGTGATACCGTTGGTCGTACCCGCAACCTTGAAGTCCATGTCGCCCAAATGATCTTCGTCGCCCAAGATGTCGGTCAACACGGCGAAGCGGTTGGCATCTTTGATAAGACCCATAGCGATACCAGCCACGTGGGCTTTCATCGGCACGCCAGCATCCATCAACGACAGGCAGCCGCCGCAAACCGAAGCCATTGACGAGGAGCCATTGGACTCGGTGATTTCCGACACCACACGCATGGTGTATGGGAATTCTTCTTTGGTAGGCAACACAGCGGCCAACGCACGCTTGGCCAAACGGCCGTGGCCGATTTCGCGACGCTTCGTCGAACCCATGCGGCCCACTTCACCGGTGGCGAACGGAGGCATGTTGTAGTGCAGCATGAAACGGTCTTCGTACTCACCGGCCAAAGCGTCAATGCGCTGGGCATCGCGCTCGGTACCGAGAGTGGTCACGACCAAGGCTTGCGTTTCACCGCGTGTGAACAGCGCTGAACCGTGGGTGCGAGGCAGCACGCCATTGCGGATTTCAATAGGGCGCACAGTGCGCGTATCACGGCCATCAATGCGAGGCTCTCCTGCCAAAATTTGGCTGCGCACGATTTTGGCTTCGATGTCGAACAACATGCCTTCGACCTTGACCGAGTCCACGGGCGCGCCTTCGGCCTTGAGGGCGGTCATCACGCCAGCCGTAGCTTCACGCAAAGCCTGGGTGCGGGCTTGTTTGTTACGCAATTGGTAGGCGGCACGCAGCTTTTCTTCTGCCAAAGCGCCAACTTTGGCGATCAAAGCGTCGTCCTTGGCGGGCGCTTGCCAATCCCACACCGGCTTGCCAGCGTCACGCACCAAATCATGAATCGCCTGGATGGCGACATTGCCTTGCTGATGGCCAAATACCACCGCACCAAGCATGATTTCTTCGCTCAGCTGCTTGGCTTCAGACTCCACCATCAACACGGCTGCTTCCGTACCTGCCACAACCAAATCCATCAGAGAATTTTTGCGGGCGGTTTGACCTGGGTTCAGCACGTATTCGCCGTTGATGTAACCCACGCGAGCTGCACCAATAGGGGTGGTGAAAGGAATACCAGACACCGCCAGCGCAGCGCTGGTAGCAATCAACGCAGCAATATCAGCGTCTACTTCTGGGTTCAGCGACAGCGTGTGGATGACCACATGCACTTCGTTGAAAAAACCTTCAGGAAACAGCGGACGGATGGGACGATCAATCAGGCGGCTGGTCAGCGTTTCATGCTCGCTGGGCTTGGCTTCGCGCTTGAAAAAGCTGCCGGGGATTTTGCCAGCGGCATACGTCTTTTCGATGTAATCCACGGTCAAGGGAAAGAAATCTTGACCGGGCTTAGCGCCTTTGGAGGCGACCACCGTCGCCAACACCACGGTGTCGTCGATGTTCACAAGCACAGCACCGCTGGCTTGGCGGGCGATTTCGCCGGTTTCCATGATGACGGTCTTATCGCCCCATTGGAAGGTTTTGGTCACTTTATTGAAAATGCTCATGGTGTTATTTCCAGGTTAACTTAAAGGAGTACCCAAAGTGTTGGCATTCAGAACACGATGCCATTCCATAAAATCCAAACAAAATACAACCAGCTTTGATTTTTATGGAATGACACAGCGCGTATTCGTATCGCCAGACTTTGGGGTATCAGCGCAAATTCGCCGATTTCAATGCACAAGACGCCTGAGCTAGCGAACCAACTCAGGCGTCTTGTGTGGCATTCAATGCTTACTTGCGCAGGCCAAGCTTAGCGATCAATGCGGTGTAACGCGAAGCGTCTTTGGACTTCAAGTAGTCCAACAGCTTACGGCGACGGCTCACCATACGCAACAAACCGCGGCGACCATGGTGGTCTTTGGCGTGGGTCTTGAAGTGAGGCGTGAGTTCGTTGATGCGGGCCGTCAAAATGGCGACTTGAACTTCTGGGCTGCCGGTGTCACCGACTTTGCGTGCGTTGTCCTGAACGACAGCGGCTTTGATGCTGGATGCAATCATTTTTTACTTCCTGTAAGGGGTGGACTTGCGGTGAACGCTGGAACTGCCTTCACCGTGTGCTTTGAACGGGATGCTCCGTATGCTCTTGCGGTATGCAAAGCCTTGGAATTATAGCCCGATGACGAAACATGGCCATATCCACAGGCACAGCCCCCTGCAACTCAGACTTTCAGCCAAGTTTTCAACCGATCTACGCCCTGCGAGAGACGAGACAAGTCTTTCGATGCAAAGCACCAGCGTAGCCAGCCCTCGGCTTCGGGGGCAAATGCATTGCCGGGAGCCAGGCCCAAGCCAGCCTCCGTCACCAAGTGCTTGGCAGTACCAAGGCTATCGTTAAAGCCTTCCAGTCTGAAAAACGCGTACATACCACCATCCGCTGACGCCACCTGCACGCCGGGTACAGCTTGCAGCAAAGGCACCAACGTATTGCGGCAAGCCTTGAGGTGAGCGACAACACGGGGTGTGACTTCATCCGTGCGCTGCAAGGCCACCACACCAGCCCGCTGCGTGAACACACTGGCACAGGAGGTGTTGAACTCGATCAACTTGCCCATGTAGTGCGTAAGCGAGGGTGGCATCACCAGCCAACCCAAGCGCCAGCCGGTCATCAAAAAACTCTTGGAAAAGCTGTGAACGATAACCAAACGGTCTTCTGGTTCTGAAATGTCTAAAAAACTGGGCGCGCAACCGTTGGTGCTGGGGGCGTAATACAGGCGCTCGTACACCTCATCAGCCAGGATCCAGGTGCCCGTTTTGCGACAGTGGTGCAAGAGAACTTCTTGCTCGGCACGGCTGATCGTCCAGCCGGTGGGGTTATTGGGTGCATTCAGGATCAGCAGCTTGGTGGTCGGCGTGATGGCGGCCAGCAAAGCGTCCATGTCCAGCACCCAATTGCCGCTGCGGAGGCCGCTGAGTACGGGCTTCAGCGCCACGGTGCGCAGCTTCGCGCCCATGATGAGCGGCTGGGCCGTCAGGTTCGGCCAGACCGGGGTGACTGCCACAACTTCATCGCCCGCGTCAATCAAGGCCTGCATCGCCAGCATCAGAGCGTTTACACCACCTGAAGTGATGGCCAAGCGATCCACACCGACCGGGCCGTGCAGCGCGCTCATGTAGATCGACACGGCGTCGCGCAGTTCAGGCAAACCCAGATTATGGGAATAAAAAGTTTCACCCTTTTGCAACGAATCAATTGCCGCTTGCCGAATGAAATCGGGCGTAACCTCATCGCTTTCACCAAACCAAAAGGCCAATACATCGCTGCGGCCCATGCCGACATTGGCGACTTCACGGATTTTGGATTCTTCAAGGTTTTGCAGGGTTGGGCGCATGGTGAAGAGAATGGGTTCAGTGGAAAAGTGCCACATGGCTTGCGAAGGGTATGGGTATCATATTTCCAGAGACGAGAACAACGCCGAGTCCCCCCCTACAACCAGAGAATCTTCATGGCCACTGCAACACACAACCCTCGCCATCGCCATCGCAACACTGTCGCCCTCCTCGGTCTCGCGTTGATTCTCTGCATGAACCTGCCGACTGGCGCACAAGCGAGAGCAAAAAGATACACAACCAGCGATGCGACTGGCGAAGCCAGCCCCAGAAATGCCGGCAAGACCAAGTTCTACCGAGGCTCTGAGGAAACAGGCAAAGAGCGCGACCGTCGCTTGTCACGCGAATGCAAAGGAATGACCAACGCAGGAGCCTGCGCGGGCTACACCCGATAAAACTGCACCGACGCCCGCCTAAGCAGGTCGCACCATCTTGCAGCTGGTAGGTTGCTCCGCCTGCGCAGCACTGATCTGTTTGATGACGCGAAACCCGTAACCCGAGCCTTCCACATCAAACCTCACGCCCGGCGCACCCTGGCGCTCCATCAACCCCACAACCAAGGGCTGCTGGAACTGGTGGTCAGCCAGTCGTACCGCACCGCTTTGACCATATAAACCTACGCTTGTGCTTGCCAGTTGGTCTCCGACAGCTATTGAATTGGTAGTGCCGGCTTTCTCTAGCGCCTGTACCAGCGCCTCCACCATCAGCTGCATTCGCATGTGCACATAGTCGTCCGCTGGCTTGGGGAAACGCTGGCGGAAAGCTTGGTAAAAAGTCTCGTTTGGCAAACCGGGCACATTGGGCAGCCAATCAGCCACAGCAATGACCTTGCCGACACCAGCTTCGCCAATGGCGGCAGGCACACCCAGGGCATTGCCGTAGAACGTGTAGAACTTGCCCTCAAAACCGACTTCTTTGGCCGCCTTAACCAAGAGCGTCAAATCATTACCCCAGTTCCCCGTGATAACGGCCTGCGCACCACTGGCTTTGATTTTGGCGGCATAGGGCAAAAAGTCTTTTACCCGCCCCAATGGGTGCAATTCGTCGCCCACGATATGCACATCCGGGCGTTGCACACCCAGTTGACGCCTGGCTTCGCGCACCACAGCTTGGCCAAAGCTGTAATCCTGACCCATCAGGTAAGCATTCTTGATGCTGCGATCGTCCTTTAAAACCTCCATCAGCGCCGCCATGCGCATGTCGGCGTGGGCATCAAAACGGAAATGCCAAAAGCTGCATTTCTCATTGGTCAAAATTGGGTCTACCGCCGAATAATTAAGGAACAGCACCCGCTTTGCGGGCTCGCGCTCGTTGTGTTTGTTGATAGCATCAATCAACACAGCGGCGGTCGCTGACGAATTACCTTGCACCACAAACTGCGCGCCATCGTCAATGGCCGCACGCAGTGCGCTCAGGGCCTCTTCGTTTTGCCCCTTGCTGTCATAGCGCACCAAACTCAGCATACGCGACCCACCGGCAGTGGCAGGCAACTTCACCCCACCGCGGGCATTGACCCGCTCGACGGCCCAAATGAGGTTACGGAACACGGCTTCCCCCGTATTGGCAAAGGGGCCACTCAAACCTTCAATCATGGCGATTTTGAGGGGCGTAAGTTCTGCTGTAGCAGCACCACTGTTGAAGCCCAAAGTCAGCGCAGATAACGCCAAAAAACTGGATTTCAAGACCTGACGTCGTAGCAATTTCATACAAATATTTCCTTGAAAATCAACGTGTTGCACACAGATTAGATCCATGCAGCGCTCACGGTGAGGGCTGCGAAGTGTATAGGAGCTTTTCATGTTTTTTACCCCTGTTATTCGCCACGCTGCCCACCATGTTCACCACAACAACCTGCGCTCACTTGACCGCAGTCTGGAGCGATTCTTGAGCGATGCGGTGGCTACGCCGGCGCGCCAGACCGGCGTCACTGGCCACGCGTTTGAGCAAGACGAAACCAGCTTTACCTTGCGACTGGACGTGCCTGGTGTCGCTAAAGAGCACCTGACTATCGGCATTGAAGGCGCTGTGGTGCGCATTGAAAGCCTAGCGGACGCACCGCGCCAAGTTAAAGCGGCCTATGAGCTGCCACAAGAAATTGATGCTACCGCCAGCGAAGCCAAACTGGAATACGGCGTGCTGACCCTCAAACTCGGCAAAAAAGTACCGGTGAGCAATGTGACCTCACTCGCAGTGAACTGAGTCTCCTGTGGCCCGAGCGCCACGTCACCCAGTGCAGGCCCATCACCGCTCCCATCGCGGCAATGGGCCTGCGCACATGGGCTTGTCACCCTCTCTGAAACCCCGGCAACCCCCGTGCGGAACACAGCTTGATTGATTTAGAATCATGTGAATGATAATAAATTGCATTCGCATCCCAAAGGTTTGCACGGTATGACGGCATTCAGCCTGTTAGCGCTGCCGCCCCAGCAAACTGCCACAGTGCTGCAACTGATGGCCCCGGCAAATACCCCTGTTGAGCCAAACCTGCTCATGCGCTTGGGTGAACTGGGCTTCCTGCCCGGTGAACAAGTCACGGTACTGCGCCATGGCCCAGGCGGGCGCGAACCTATCGCTGTTCAAATCGGTGACACCATTTTTGCGCTGCGAGCCCTTGAAGCCAGCTGCATCGCCGTGGATGTTGCAGTAAAGACAACATGACCCCTAGCATCGCCCTCGTCGGCAACCCCAATTGCGGCAAAACCGCGCTGTTCAACCTGCTCACAGGTGCGCGGCAAAAAGTCGCCAACTACGCCGGCGTGACTGTTGAGCGCAAAGAAGGACGCATGGTGCTGCCTGATGGGCGTACCGCCTCCGTGGTTGACCTCCCCGGTTCTTACAGTTTGACGCCCTCCACAGCCGACGAAGCCGTGACCCATGATGTGGTGATGGGTTTGCGCGCAGGCGAGGCCCAGCCTGACATCATCATCTCCGTGGTAGACGCGACCAATCTGCGCATGAACCTGCGTTTGGTACTGCAGCTGCGCGCACTCGGGCGGCCCATGGTCATGGCGCTCAATATGATGGACGTGGCGCGTGCACGCGGCCTGCGCATTGATGTGCAAAAGCTTTCGCAAGAACTCGGTATGCCCGTCATCGAAACCGTGGCGATCAACAACAACAGCTGGACGCAATGGTTGGGCCATCTGCTGGGCAAAGAGTCCTCGAACGGGCGAGAGGCATTGGTCGCAGCAGCGCAGCAAGCACTGACCTTTGCCACAAACGCCACAAGCGTCAACGCAAAAAATACAACAACAACGGCAAGCACGTTGGCAGAGACTGCCCCAACAGCCATGCGGGAACTGACTGCATTACAAACGCAAGTCAAGCACATACTTGCGGTGGCGGTGCCTAACGCCTCTCAGGTCAAACGCTTCAACCACCGCATCGATGCTGTTGTGATGCACCCGGTGTGGGGCCTTGTGCTGCTCGCTGCGCTGTTGTTTTTGATTTTTCAAGCTGTATTTGCCTGGGCCAATGTGCCTATGGACGCCATCAAGGAGGCGATGGCATTTGTGGGTGAGTGGGTGAAAGCACATATGCAGGAAGGCCTGCTGCGCAGTTTGCTGGTGGACGGCATCATTGCAGGCGTGGGCAGCGTGGCTGTGTTTTTGCCACAAATTTTGATTCTGTTTTTCTTCATTCTGGCGTTGGAAGAATCTGGCTACCTGCCCCGAGCAGCATTTTTGCTGGACAACCTGATGGGCAAGGTCGGGCTGTCAGGTCGGGCGTTCATTCCTCTGCTGTCGAGTTTTGCCTGTGCCATTCCCGGCATCATGGCCACTCGCACGATACCGAACTGGCGCGACAGGCTCGCCACCATCATGATTGCGCCACTGATGACCTGTTCAGCACGGCTGCCGCTGTACGCTCTGCTGATTGGCGCCTTTGTGCCTGAACGTCACATAGGCTGGGTCAACCAGCAAGGCATCACACTGTTTGCGCTGTACGTTGCGGGTATCGTGTCCGCCATGGCCGTCGCCTGGACGCAAAAACGCATTTGGACAAAATCCAACTACCAGCCACTGATGCTGGAGCTCCCCCCCTACCGCCTGCCCAATCTGCGCAATCTGGCTCTCGGCCTGTGGCAGCGTGTCACCATATTCCTGAACCGTGTGGGCACCATCATTTTTGCCTTGATGGTGGTGCTGTGGTTCCTGGCAACCTTTCCCAGCCCCCCGCTGGGTGCCACAGGGGCGGCCATCCAGTACAGCTTTGCCGGGATGATTGGCAAGGCACTGGAAGTTATCTTTCTACCGATTGGTTTTAACTGGCAGATTTCCATCGCTTTGGTGCCTGGCATGGCTGCGCGCGAAGTGGCTGTGGGGGCTTTAGGCACGGTGTACGCCCTGTCTGCCAGTGCCGAAGAAACCGCCAGCGCACTCAGCCCGCTGATCGCACAAAGCTGGTCCGTCGCGACGGCTTACTCCTTGTTGGCGTGGTACGTGTTCGCACCGCAATGCCTTTCCACACTCGCGGTGGTGCGGCGTGAAACCAACTCGTGGCGTTATCCGCTGCTGATGGCTGGTTATTTGTTTACGTTGGCGTATGTGGCGTCTTTCATCACCTACCGGGTGACGCTTTGGCTGACACAGGGCTAAAAGGAAAAGCCATGCTTGAAAATACTGTCGTTTTTGGTTTGGTCGCTTTGTGTGCGGCCTACAGCCTGTGGGCTTTTTTACCTGTAGCACTTAAGCGCAGTACCGCTACGGTGCTGGTCAACAGTGGCCTTCCGCTGGGGATTTTTGCAGCACGCGTGAACAAACTGATCGCACAAGATACGGGCTGTGGTTCGGGTTGCGGGTCATGCAGCAGCAGCTCCGCACCCGTTGAAAAACCTGTAGTTTGGCACTACAAAAAGTAGAGCACGCTATGCCCATGGAAGTTGCTCTACTGGCATTTATTGCGCCAGATCACGGCACCTAAGCGTCCACAGCATCCAGGCCCCAGCGCGGTCGCACGTTGAAAGCGTAATCACGGTTCGGTTGCGCGATACCAGCTTGCAAGCGCATCGCCCCTGCCATGGCAATCATCGCGCCGTTATCGGTGCACAAATCTAACTCAGGGTAATGCACCCTGACCTTCAACTTGGCACAGGCTTCGTTCAACTGCTGGCGCAGTGCCTTGTTGGCCCCTACCCCACCCGCCACAACCAAGCGCTTCAACCCGGTCAGCTTGAGCGCTGAAAGCGATTTTTTCAGCAGCACTTCGACGATGGCCGCTTGCGTGGAAGCAGCCAAGTCGGCCTTGCGTGCTGGCAAATCGTTACCCAGCTTTTTGGCTTGCGTCAGCACCGCTGTTTTAAGACCAGAGAACGAGAAATCCAGATTCCCGCTGTGCAGCAAAGGCCGGGGCAGTGCAAACGCTTTGGCGTCACCCGTCTCGGCCAAGCGCGACAACGCCGGGCCGCCGGGGTAGCCCAGACCCATCAGCTTGGCGGATTTGTCAAACGCCTCGCCGGCCGCATCGTCAATCGTTTCGCCCAGCATCGCGTAACGTCCTACACCATCTACCCGCATCAGCTGGGTATGGCCACCCGACACCAACAGCGCCACAAAAGGGAATTCAGGTGGGTCTGCACTCAAAAATGGCGACAGCAAATGCCCTTCCAAATGGTGGATGCCCAGCACTGGCAAGCCTCGCGCAGCAGCCAGCGCACAGGCAACCCCAGCCCCTACCAAGAGCGCACCCGCCAAACCCGGCCCTTGGGTGTAGGCCACCACATCTACATCGGCCAAGGTTTTACCTGCCTCGGCAAGCACTTGGCGCGTCAGCGGCAAAACGCGGCGAATGTGGTCACGGCTAGCCAACTCGGGCACAACCCCCCCATAGGCCTGGTGCATGTCGATCTGGCTGTACAGTGCGTGCGCGTGCAACACCGGAACGCCCTGGGCGCGGCACTGCACCAAAGCGACACCGGTTTCATCGCATGACGACTCAAAGCCCAGCACCAACAGTTCAGATGGGCCAGACATCACAGTGGGTGCGGTCGGTGCAAGCCGATGTTCCGAAATTTGCAACAGTTTTCTCCGATAAAAAGGGTTAAGTTTAGGTGAGTCCATTGTTTATAGCGCGCACCGCAGGTCGTCTGCAGCGCAACCCTGCCCAGGCAACACTGGCGCGAAACTTGCGGTATTTTGCGCATGGATAACGCTTTACGCATTGTCGTCGTCGCTCCCGATCTGGCGGTCATTGACCCCGAAGACGAGCACGCCCTCTCGCAGGCTGAACGCTCACGCTCGCTGCGCATCGGCCTGCTGGAGAACGGCTTTAACCTTGTAGCCACCCTGCCCGCCGACGTGTTCCTCACCGAGCGGCTGGCTCAGCTGCAACCTGATCTGGTCATTGTTGACGCTGAAAGCGATGCCCGTGATGCCTTGGAGCATGTGGTGATGGCAACACGGGACGAGCGGCGCCCGATTGTGATGTTCACCAACGACCAAGATACCTCGCACGTGAAGGCTGCGGTGGCCGCTGGCGTATCAGCCTACATCGTGGCGGGCCTGTCAGCAGACCGCATTCGCCCTATTTTGGACGTGGCGCTGGCCCGCTTTCAACATGAAGAAGCCCTGCGTGACGAGCTGCAAGCCACCAAATCAGCCTTGAGCGAGCGCGATGCCGAGCTGCATGAGCGCACCGCCGAGTTGCACAACCGCAAAGTCATTGAGCGTGCCAAAGGCCTGCTGATGGAACGCCAAAATCTGAGCGAGCCTGCCGCCTACGCCAAGCTGCGCCAGACGGCCATGAACAAGGGCCTGAAAGTGGTTGAAATCGCACAACGCATGCTGGATGCCGCAGAACTTCTCGGCTAAATTGGTGCACCGCACAAAAGCAGTGCTTGCATAAAAAATGATGCTCCATTTCAGCACCATTTTCAGATATGAGGCCTACAGAGCAATACCAGCAGGCACTTAAAGCTCCTTATTTAATAGCAAATATACAAAATATAAGCTGGCACACCCTTTGCTTATATGGGTACAAGACCAACGAAGGTCAGTTGAGTGTGACGGCCCAATGACGGGCTCTTTCACACCACACCCGGACAAAGGCGTCCCCACCTGAAAGCTTTACAAGTTTGGGTGAGGACGCCTTTTTTTGTTTTTTGCAACTCTATTGGAGCCACCCTTATGACCCAGCTTTTGCAAACCCGCCTTGGCCGCCGCGCTGTACTTCAAACTGCGGCAATAGCCGCTGTGGGCATCAATCCCGCATTGCGTGCAGCCGTCTACGCCCAAGGCTCAGACAAGCCTGAAAAAGAAGAAGTCAAAATCGGCTTTATTCCCTTGACCGACTGCGCCAGCGTGGTGATGGCATCTGTACTGGGTATCGATAAAAAATACGGCGTCAAAATCATTCCCAGCAAGGAAGCCAGCTGGGCCGGTGTACGCGATAAGCTGGTCAGCGGCGAGCTGGACATGGCCCACGCCCTCTACGGCTTGATCTACGGCGTCCACCTGGGTATCAGTGGCCCCAAGAAAGACATGGCCGTATTGATGACGCTGAACCAAAACGGACAAGCGATCACGCTCTCGAAGAAACTGGCAGACAAAGGCGCGGTAGACGGTGCGAGCCTTGCCAAGCTGATGGCCACTGAAAAGCGCGAATACACCTTCGCCCAGACCTTCCCCACCGGCACCCACGCGATGTGGCTGTACTACTGGATGGCTGCCAACGGCATCAACCCCATCAAGGACGCCAAAGTCATCACCGTGCCACCACCACAAATGGTAGCCAACATGCGTGTGGGCAACATGGACGGCTACTGCGTGGGCGAGCCCTGGGGCCACCGCGCCATCATTGACGGCATCGGTGTAACCGCCGTCACCACCCAGGACATTTGGAAAGACCACCCCGAAAAGGTGCTGGGCACCACCGGTGAATTCGTCAAAAAATACCCCAACACGGCCCGCGCTGTCACTGCCGCCATCATTGAAGCAGGCAAGTGGATTGACGCCAGTTTGATTAACAAAACCAAGATGGCCGAGACGATTGCCGACAAGTCCTACGTCAACACCAGCGTCGATGCGATCAACCAACGCATTTTGGGCCGCTACCAAAACGGCATGGGCAAGACCTGGGACGACCCGAACCACATGAAGTTTTTCAACGACGGTGCAGTGAGCTTCCCTTACCTCTCCGATGGCATGTGGTTCATGACGCAGCACAAGCGCTGGGGCTTGCTGAAAGAGCATCCCGATTACCTGGCGGTCGCCAAACAGATCAACCAGATCGACATCTACAAACAAGCCGCCGTTGCCGCCAAAGTCAGCGTGCCCAAAGACGTGATGCGCAGCAGCAAATTCATGGACGGCGTGGTGTGGGACGGGAAAGACCCGAAGAAGTATGCCGACAGCTTCAAAGTTACCGCCTAGTTTTTGATTTCAGTTTTCATCTTTAACCCACGAGTTAACCAACAGGAGCTTTACCCATGGTCAGCGCCGTATTTCACTCACCGCTGGAAGCATCGCTTTCATCACCCATGCCGTCGAGCAAAACTGGCCCCACCCTTACAGTGATGAGCGAGGTAGCCGTCAGTACCCCGCAGCCTCCCAAAGCCGCCAAACTGCCCTATGACTGGCGCGGGTTTTGGTTGAAAGTTTTGCCACCGTTCATGGGTTTGGGCTTGCTTATTGGGCTGTGGGCGTTGGTGTCCATCACCACAGCCAGCAGTATCCCGTCGCCCTACGACACGTTTTTGCAAGCAATCGACGTGTTTCGTGACCCGTTTTACCAAAAAGGCCCGAACGACCAGGGTGTGGGCTGGAACATTCTCAGCTCGCTCAAGCGTGTCGCCATAGGTTTTGGTTTGGCGGCGGCGGTGGGCATTCCGTTTGGCTTTGTCATTGGTCGGTTTGAGTTCATGAGCCGCATGTTCAACCCGCTGATCAGCCTGCTGCGCCCCGTGTCGCCACTGGCATGGTTGCCGATTGGCCTGATGGTGTTCAAAGGTGCCAACCCTGCCGCCATCTGGACCATCTTTATCTGCTCGATCTGGCCTATGGTCATCAACACTGCTGTGGGCGTACAACGCGTCCCCAGCGACTACATGAACGTGGCCAAAGTGCTCAATCTGTCCGAGTGGAAGATCATCACCAAGATTCTCTTCCCTGCGGTGCTGCCCTACATGTTGACAGGCGTGCGCCTGGCTGTGGGCACGGCCTGGCTGGTGATCGTGGCTGCCGAGATGTTGACGGGTGGCGTGGGCATCGGCTTTTGGGTGTGGGACGAGTGGAACAACCTGAATGTCAAAAACATCATCATCGCCATCTTCGTGATTGGCATTGTGGGGTTGATTCTGGAATATGCGCTCATCAAACTGGCTACCGCCTTTACTTTTGAAGAGGTGAAATCATGAACGAACATTTGAACGAAAAATTCATCCAAATCCAAGGTGTTGCGCAGACCTTCAAGACGGCCAAGGGCGTGTTCCCTGCGCTACGTGATGTGGACTTGAACATCGCCAAGGGCGAGTTCGTGGCGCTGATTGGACATTCGGGCTGTGGGAAATCAACGTTGCTGAACCTGATTGCGGGACTCACCGTACCGACCTCGGGTGCTTTGATCTGCGCCAACCGCGAAATCAAAGGCCCAGGCCCTGAGCGTGCCGTTGTATTCCAAAACCACTCGCTGCTGCCTTGGTTGACCTGCTATGAAAACGTCTACCTTGCAGTAGAGCGCGTTTTTGGTGCAGCAAACAAATCCACAGGGGTCAATGCAGAGAACAAAGCCCAACTCAAAGCCCGTACCGATGCCGCTTTGGCACTGGTAGGTCTGACCCCTGCGGCTCAAAAACGCCCAGGTGAGATATCTGGTGGCATGAAACAGCGTGTGGGTATTGCACGTGCCTTGTGCATGGAACCCAAAGTGCTGCTGATGGATGAACCTTTTGGTGCATTGGATGCCCTTACCCGCGCCAAGCTGCAAGACGAACTGCTACAGATCGTGGCCAAAACCCAAAGCACTGTGGTGATGGTGACGCACGATGTGGACGAAGCCGTGCTGCTGAGCGACAAAATCGTGATGTTGACCAATGGCCCAGCGGCCACCATTGGTGAAGTGCTCAGCGTTGACCTGCCCCGCCCACGCAACCGGGTACAACTGGCCGACGACAGCCAATACCAACACTACCGCAAGGCGGTGATCGATTTTCTGTACACGCGTCAAGCACACGTCGAAAAACTCACAGCGTAAAACGCTGGCGATAAAACGGGTTGCAGGCCGCACTTAATTTGTGCAGTGCACCAATAAATACCCTGTAAGTCACGGCCAGAAACGCCATTTTTCACTGAACCGCACCCATTGCACCGCATTAAGGCGCAACAGGTGCAGTTTTAGTGCCCCAGACTGGCACGCTTTTCGCACTGGTTTTGGGAATTCAACTATTCCGTTCAAAGGATTTGCACCATGGCGGCTTTCCGCACCTTTTTGAAAGCTGGACATGCACCCACATTGGGAGCATCGTTTTTCTATTTCATGTTTTCTTGCGCCATCTGGGTCGTCAACGGCACCATGGCACCGTTCATCAGCGAGACCTACAACCTCTCCGCAGCCCAAAAGGGCTTGATGCTGTCCATCCCTATTTTTGCAGGGGCCTTCATGCGCTTTCCACTGGGTCTGATGGCTCAGTACATAGGCCGCAAAAATGCCACACTGGTTGAAATGGGCGGTATCGGTATTGCCATGGCCTACGGCTATTTCATGGTGAGCTCGTTCAATGATCTGCTGGCCATGGGCGTGCTGCTGGGCATTGCTGGTGCAAGCTTTGGCGTGGCATTGAGTTTGGGCAGCGGCTCGTTCCCTCCCCGCTACAAAGGATTGGCCATGGGCTTGGTCGGTGCAGGCAACGTGGGCACTGCCGTGTCAGCGTTGATCGCCCCCCCTTTGGCACAAGCTTATGGCTGGCAGACGGTTTATGGCTTCGCCGCCATCGGTATTTTGATCCCTATGATCGTGATGATCCTGTTCGCCAAAGAGCCTGACGATGTAGACGCCCATGCCAGCTTCAAAGACCACATCGCCTGTTTGTTTGAAAAAGACGGCTGGGCTTTCAGCATCATTTACGCCATCACCTTTGGCGGCTTCATTGGTTTGACCTCTTTCTTGCCAAGCTACTTTTACGACCAGTTTGGTGTCAGCAAAGTGCAGGCAGGTCAGCTCACCATGTTGGCAGCCTTCATGGGTGCGGCGCTGCGTGTGTTCGGTGGCTGGCTATCCGACCACTGGGGCGGCGTGAACACCTTGACAGGCGTGCTGGTGGTGGTGACGATCACACTGGTGCTCTGCGGCCTCTCCACAGGTTCATTGCCCATCACCGTACTGCTGCTCATCACCTGCTTTGCGGCTTTGGGCGCAGGCAACGGTGCAACCTTCCAACTCGTGCCTCTGCGTTGGCCCACCACAACGGCAGTGGCCGGCTCCATGATCGGTGAAATCGGCGCGCTAGGTGGCGGCTTCATCACCAATGCTCTAGGCTTGAGCAAACAAAATACCGGCAGCTACGCCTCAGGTTTTTACGCTTTTGCAGCGTGTACCGTCGTGGTACTGATAATGCTGCGCTTCATGCAAATCCGCTGGACAAGAACTTGGGCAGAAAAAGGTGGCCGCGCACGCACGTAACACGTGAGCGGCAAAACAGACAAGACGCTAAACGGCTTTGCCTACCTTTTGCCTAAGGCACGAAGGTAGGTGTACGCAATGTGTGCTGGATGCGGCTTACGACGGTTTACTTCGGTAAAAACAGCACCCAATAGACCAGCAGCAGGTTAAACAACGCACTCACCGCCAGCGCAATTTTCCATACCGCTGTGGGATCGCGCTGGATCAGCGGTGTTGCAGGCGGGGCAGTCAATGGACGTGAGGCACCACGCTGCAAGGCCAACAAAAACTCCTCAGCCGTCTCGAAGCGCAACCGCTTGTCACGGGCGACAGCTTTGAGTGCAACATGGTCTAGCCAAATAGGTACTTCAGGGTTGTGGCGACTTGGTGCTGTGGGGTCACGAAAATAGCGGCCCACCTGGTATGGCAGCACATCGCCATAAGGCAGTTTGCCCCCCGTCAAGAGTTGATAGAGCGTAATACCCAGCGCAAACAAATCACTTTGCGCATCGGGCTTTTCTTCAGGGCCGTCTTTGTCTGAGGTGCCTACATTGGCCTTCACATGCAGACCCCACTGCTCAGGATTCATGTAACTGGGGGTACCCGCATGCAGCAAGCGGGTGGATTCGGGTTCTCGGCCACTCAACGCCACCCCCAAATCCAGCACACGCAGTACCCCGTCTTCACCCTGATGCAGGTTGGCAGGCTTGATATCCCGGTGAATCACGCTTTGCTGGTGCAAACGGCCCAGTGCTTTGGCAATGTGGCTCGCAGCGGTGACGGCCTGGGCAATACCGAACTTATGCTTGTGGTCCAGCATTTGCTGCAAGGTTTCGCCACCATGCCAGTCATACAACAAATAAAACCCAGTTGGCGATACACCAGTTGGTGAGCGCTCATGGATAGTCACTAAATGTTCGGCTGCGCGGCCCGTCATCATGCGTTTGGCCAGCCATGCTTCGTGAGCCAGCATGGCGCGTTCCTCGACGTCATGGGCGCGCTGGGGATTCAAGGTTTTCAGCGCATAGAGTTGCTTGCTTGCCGGATCACGGACTTGGTAGAGCACATTGATGCCGTTGTCTGCCACAGTGGCAGTGACAGTCAGCCCGTCGATCTGCTCACCCACCTTCAGCCGTGACGGTATAGGCAACTGCTGAGCGTGGCGGTTTTCGTCCGCCAGTGTGCTGTCCAGCAGGCCACGAACATGCACCACCAGCGCGGTAGCATTGTCATCACTGCCTGCAGCCAAGGCGGCGTCCACCAGCAAAGCGCTCAAGGCTTGGCAACTTTGCTTGGCATCAGCCTGCATCAGGCTTTGCAACTTTTTATCAACCAACTTGCCATGCACACCATCACTCAAGAGCATGAACACATCGCCGACCTGGACATCGCCCTGGCTGTAATCCACCACCAAACGGTCTTCCAAACCCACCGAGCGGGTAAGTTGATGGCGTAAATCAGGATGGTCGACCACATGATCATGGGTTAGTTGCGTCAAGCGCCCCGCGCGCAGCAAATAGGCCCTGGTGTCACCGACATGCGCTACAGCGTAGGATTGCCCGCGCAACACCATGGCCGTTAACGTACACAGGCCTAACGCCGGATGACGGCGGCGGTTGATACCGGCCAACCACGCGTTTTGTGCACCAATAATGCGATCCAAGGCCACGGTGGTGTCCCAAGTTTCGGGCGTACCGAAATAATCACGCACCAAACTGGTGACAGTCGTCTGTGCTGCCTCGCGCCCCATACCGCCCGTGCTGACGCCATCCGCAATGGCGACGATAGCGCCCATGCTCGCCTGCCCCACCTCAGGCAGCATGGCAGCGGCGAAGTCCTCATTGATCTCTTTTTTGCCGGTGAGTGAGGTAAAACCGATGTCAATATCAAAGCTCATGCACCAAGTCCAAGCATGATCTGTGCCCCTGAGAGGTACCACAGTGGTGCATTTATGCCGCACTGCAACATAAAAAGCTGGCACACCCATTGCTTAATTCCGTACCAAGACCAATGCAGGTCAGCACAGCCAACCCAATGCAAAGGCGTATTGAGCGGGCTTAATAATTTTGAAATGGACAATGGCGTCCCCGCTAGAGTGCAAGCTCCGATGACAACTTCGGTCTGCGTTTGAAGCGAGGACGCCATTTTGTTTTTGCTTTGACAGATGGAGTCCCCATGAAAAAATCGAAACTGGTGATGGTGGGTAACGGCATGGCAGGTGTGCGCACCATTGAGGAATTACTCAAAATCGCCCCCGACTTGCATGATGTGACCGTGTTTGGCGCAGAGCCACACCCCAACTACAACCGAATCCTGCTATCCCCTGTGCTGGCTGGCGAACAAACGCTGGATGAAATCGTGTTGAACACCTGGGAGTGGTACACCGAAAACAACATCACGCTGCACGCCGGCAAAAAGGTCGTTGAAGTTGACCGTATCAATCGCATCGTGCGCGCCGTGGATGCAGAAGGCAACGTCACCGAGGCTGAATACGACCGCCTGCTGATGTGCACTGGCTCCAATCCCTTCATCTTGCCCATCCCCGGGAAAGACTTGGAAGGCGTGATCGCCTACCGTGACATTGCCGACACCAACGCGATGATCGACGCGGCCACCAAGTACAAGCACGCCGTGGTTATCGGTGGTGGCTTGCTTGGCCTGGAAGCGGCTAACGGTCTGATGTTGCGCGGCATGACGGTCAGTGTGGTGCATGTGATGCCGACCCTGATGGAACGCCAGCTTGACGCCGTAGCAGGCAAGATGCTGCAAAAATCGCTGGAAGAGCGTGGCTTGAAATTCCTGATGGGCGCACAAACCCAAGAACTCGTGGGCAGCGAAGACGGTGGCAAGGGCGGCCGTGTCAAATCCATCAAGTTCAAAGATGGCTCCGAAGTAGCCGCAGATTTGGTGGTCATGGCAGTTGGCATTCGCCCCAACACCGAGCTGGCCGAAAAAATGCGCCTGCACTGCAACAAGGGCATTGTGGTGAACGACACCATGCAAACCGTTACCGACGCCCGCATTTACTCGGTGGGCGAATGCGCCGCTCACCGAGGCGTCGCTTATGGTTTGGTGGCACCGCTGTTCGAGCAGGCCAAAGTGGCTGCTAATCACCTTGCTCAGTTCGGCATTGGCCGTTACACCGGCTCACTGACCTCCACCAAGCTCAAAGTAACGGGCATTGATTTGTTCAGCGCAGGCGATTTCACAGGCGGTGAAGGCACCGAAGAAATCGTGATGAGCGACCCCTATGGCGGTGTCTACAAAAAGCTGGTGCTCAAAGACGACAAACTCATCGGTGCTTGCATGTTTGGCGACACCGTGGATGGCAGCTACTACTTCAAGCTGTTGCGAGAAGGTCGCAGCGTGGCCAATATTCGCGACAAACTGATGTTTGGTGAATCCAATATCGGCGACGTGGGCCACGAAGGCCACAGCAAAGCCGCCACCATGCCCGATGAAGCCGAAGTTTGTGGTTGCAATGGTGTGAACAAAGGCACGATCTGCAAGGCCATCAAGGAAAAGGGCTTGTTCACGCTGGACGAAGTGCGCAAGCACACCAAAGCCAGCGCATCCTGTGGTTCATGCACCGGATTGGTCGAACAGATCATCATGTTCACCGCTGGTGGCGACTACTCGGCCACACCCAAACTCAAAGCCATGTGTGGCTGTACCGACCATGGGCACCAGGCCGTGCGCGATGCGATTCGCAAACACAAGCTGCTGACCGTGGCCTCGGTGTACGAATTCATGGAATGGAGAACGCCAAACGGCTGCTCCAGCTGCCGCCCTGCCGTCAATTACTACACCACCAGCACTTGGCCCAAGTTGGCCAAGGATGATCCGCAAAGCCGCTTCATCAACGAACGCAGCCACGCCAACATCCAAAAAGATGGCACCTACTCTGTTATCCCCCGCATGTGGGGTGGTGAAACCACATCCAGCGAGCTGCGCCGCATTGCCGACGCGGTTGACAAATACAACATCCCGACCGTCAAGGTTACGGGTGGTCAACGCATCGACTTGCTGGGTGTTAAAAAAGAAGACTTGGTTAATGTCTGGAAAGACATTGGAATGCCCAGTGGTCATGCTTACGCCAAGGCATTGCGTACCGTTAAAACATGCGTTGGCAGCGAATGGTGCCGCATGGGCACACAAGACTCCACTCAAATGGGCAAAGATCTGGAGCGTGCCATGTGGCGCATGTACGCCCCGCACAAAGTCAAGTTTGCCGTATCCGGCTGCCCTCGCAACTGCGCTGAGGCTGGCATCAAAGACGTTGGCGTGATCGGTGTTGACAGTGGCTGGGAAATGTATATCGCTGGCAACGGCGGTATCAAAACCGAGGTAGCTCACTTTTTTGTGAAGGTCAAAACCGCTGCTGAAGTGCTGGAATACACAGGTGCTTTCTGTGAACTGTACCGTCAGGAAGGCTGGTATTTAGAGCGCACGGTGCATTACGTGAACCGCGTAGGCCTGGATTATGTGAAGAAGAAAATTCTGGAAGACCACGAAGGCCGCAAAGCCCTGTGGGAAAACCTGCAATTCGCGCTGGAAGGCGAGCCTGATCCTTGGTTTGACTTCAAGGACGCACAAGTCGATACCCGCCAGTTCGACGCCATTTCTGTTTAAAGGCGACTTGGCATTGCGCATTCACAACCCTGACACTACCGCCCGCATGTTATCCCGTCGCGCCCTTTGCAGCCTCCCCCTCAGCCTCACCGGATTGGTGCTGACGGGACGACAGGCCCAAGCGCAAATCTCAGGCATGGGAGACGCTATCAACAAGGCTGGTCGCCAGCGTATGTTGTCGCAGCGCATGAGCAAGGCGTGGATGAGCATGGGCTTGGGTGTTCAAACAGAATATGCAGGCAAGGTGCTAGAGCAGTCCATGGCCATTTTTGACCGCCAACTGGCAGAGTTAAAAGCCTTTGCCCCCACTGCTGAGATTCGCGGAACTTACCAGCAGATGGAAGCCGAGTGGTTTGACTATAAAAGTGTATTAATTGTTACAACACCCAGCTTGGAACAGGCCAAGCTGATGCTTGGTCACGCCGGCAAAGTGTTGGCATCAGCACACAAAAGCACGGTATTGCTGGAGCAATACTCCGGGAAACCTGGTGCCAAGTTAATCAATGTAGCAGGTCGCCAGCGGATGCTTTCCCAACGTATGGCCCAATTTTATTTGGCTGTGCAGTGGAATATCGACAACGCGGCAAGCCAACGTGAATTGGCAAAAGCACGCGAGGAATTTGTGCCTGCGCTAGAAGTACTGCGCAATGCACCAGAGGCCACAGAACAGATCAAGCAAGAACTCGTTTTGGTTGATAACCAATGGCTATTTTTTGACAACGCGCTGAAAGCACGCGCAACCGGGCAAAAGGCTGCCGCCGATGTGTTCGTCACCAGTGAAAACATGCTGCAAGTGATGGACCGCGTAACCAGCATGTACAGCCGGATCTTGGGATAAAAAAGGAAATACGATGAATGACTGGAAAAAAATCTGCCTGGTAACAGACATCCCCGTACTGGGTTCACGCCGCGTAACACGTCCTGTTGGCGTTGAAGTCGCGGTATTTCGCAACAGCGAAGACAAGGTCTTCGCGCTTCTCGATCGCTGCCCACACAAAGGTGGCCCTCTGAGCCAAGGCATTGTTCACGGCGAGAGCGTGGCCTGTCCACTGCACAATTGGAACATCAGTTTTGGCGATGGCTGCGCCAAAGCCCCCGACGAAGGCTGCACTCCAAAGTTTGCAGTCAAGGTTGAAAGTGGTGCTGTATACCTGGATGCCCAAGAGCTGGCCACCCACGCCATCGACTTGGTCCGCCCGCTGGCAGGTCCGCAGCACAAAGAAATCGTCACTACCTGAACCCACACTCACGGGAGGCAAGACATGCTATTTGGCCGCACACACCGCAAGCCCATCTCCATTCCTGCCAAGGAAGTCAAGGAGTGGAAGTACACCACCTGCAACTATTGCTCCACTGGCTGCGCCATTGAAATTGGCCTGAACGACAAGGGCAAGATCGTCACCAGCCGGGGCCACGCCGGGGCAGACGTGAACCGGGGCAAGCTGTGCATCAAGGGCCTGCTGGAACATGAGCTGTTTGACTCCCCAGGCCGGGGCACTATGCCGCTGATGCGCGAGAAAGCGCACCTGCCGTTTCAGCCCGCCAGCTGGGATGCGGCCATGGACAAAACCGCCGAAAAGATCAAAGAAATCCAGGCTAAATACGGGCGTGATTCCTTTGCCGTGGTGTCCACCGGCCAGTTGCTCACCGAAGAGTTTTATACCCTGGGCAAACTGGTACGCGGCCAGATTGGCACCAACAACTACGATGGCAACACCACGCTGTGCATGGCCTCGGCCGTGTCGGGTTACAAGCGCTCGTTTGGCTCAGATGGCCCCCCAGGCTGCTATGACGACTTTGAGCACACCCACTGCTTCATGGCGTTTGGCTCGAACCTGCCCGAGCAGCACCCCATCATTTACTGGCGCCTGAAAGAAGCGCTTGAAAAGCGCAAGTTCCCGTTGATTGTGGTGGACCCCCGCGTCACCATGCTGGCACAGTTTGCCGACATTCACCTGCCCATCACGCCCGGCACCGACACCGTGCTGATCAACGCCATGATGCACGTGATCTTCAAGGAAGGCCTGGAAGACAAGGACTACATCGCCAAGTACACACAGGGCATTGACGAGCTGCGTGCCCTGGTAGCGGACTACGACCCCGTGACGGCCCAACACGTGTGCGGCATCGACGAAGATCGCATCCGCACCGTGGCCCGCATCTACGCCAAAGCCCCCAAGGCCATGAGCATCTGGACCATGGGCATCAACCAGTCCACCCACGGCTCAGACGGCGTGGTGGACATCAACAACCTGAACCTCATCACCGGCAACATTGGCACGCCCGGCGGTACCAGTCTGTCCATAACCGGCCAGTGCAACGCCATGGGCACGCGCGAATGGTCATCCTGCTCCGGGCTGCCAGGCTACCGTGCGCTGGAGAAAGAAAAAGACCGCAAGGTGGTGGCCGATTTCTGGGGCATTGACGAGAGCTTTTTCCCTGCCAAGCGCGGCCTGGCACAGACCGATATTTTTCCGGCCATTGAAACCGGTGAGATCAAGGGTCTGTGGCTCATCGCCACCAACCCCATGACCTCCATGGCCAACCAGCCACGCATTATCAAGGCGATGGAAAATCTGGAATTCTTGGTGGTACAGGACGTGTACGAAGACGTAGAGACCAACAAGTATTCGCACGTTTACTTCCCCGCCGCCGTATGGGCCGAAAAAGAAGGTTGCCACACCAACACCGAGCGCCGCGTGAATCTCACGCGGAACGTGCTGCCCGCCTACGCCGACTCCAAGCCCGACTTCTGGATCTTCAACCAGATGGCTAAGCGCTTTGAAGACCGCAACAAAATCCATTTCCCCGAAAAAGCTGAAGGTGCTTTTGACGAAATGAAAATTTTGTCAAAAGGCACGGGCCGTACACTGGACATTTCGGGCATGAGCTATGACCGAATTGAAGCCGCACGCGGCATCCAATGGCCATACAGCGAAGCGCAGGCGCAGGCAGATTCTGAACAAATAGGGCAATCCAGCGATTTCGACATGAAACTGCGCCTGCCCTTCAACGGCAACCCGCGCCTGTACACCGATGGCGTTTTCCAGACCCCCACGGGCAAGGCCAATCTGATACCCGTGCGCTTTGTGAATAACAACGAGTGCCCGGATGCCGAATACCCCTTTTGGCTCAACTCGGGCCGCGTGGTGGAGCACTTTCACACCCGCACCCGCACCGGCAAGATTGGCAACTGCAACAAGTTCAGCCCCACACCCTATATGGAGATGAACCCCGATTCGGCTGAAGAGCTGGGCATCGAGCACCAGAGCTATGTGCGCGTGGTCAGCCGCCGGGGCGATGCCATCGTCATGGTGCAACTCACCCACCGCGTGGGCCGCGACATGCTGTTCATCCCCTTCCATTTTCACGACTGCGTGAACCGCCTCACCCTGGGCCTACTGGATCCGCATTCGCGCCAGCCCGCATTCAAGCAGAATGCCTGCCGCGTCGAAAAAACCGACCAGCAGGAAGCGGCCCGTCTGAACCTTGAGCGCCGCGCGTTCTAACCGTTTTGCTCGCCATGACAGCCTTATCCATGCCAACCACTCCCATACCAGTGCCGCGCCTGTTCAGCTTCATTGCTGGCAACACCGGCCCTTGGCGCATGGAGAGCAGCACAGCCATAGCAGGCCAGCCCATCGCGGCTGCACCCTGCATTGACGTAGTGGCTGGGGCAGGCACCATCCCTGTGGGTGCATCCTGGCTTTTGCGGGGCATCACCAGCAATGAGCGCTATGTAGAGCGCGCCGAGAAAACCACACTGGTCAGCAAGCAAGAGGGCCTGGGCCGCGCACAGGCCACCTGCGCTGCGCTGATTCCCATTCGCAAGACCGCCGCCTGGTGGGCACTGACACAAGATGAGCGTCGGCAGATTTTTGAAGCGCAATCCCAGCACACCCAGATCGGCTTGAAGTATTTGCCTGCGGTGGCACGCCGCTTGCATCACTGCCGTGACCTGGGACCCGACGAACCGTTTGATTTCTTGACTTGGTTCGAGTTCGCCCCTGCCGACGAAGCAGCGTTTGAGGACCTGTTGCATGCATTGCGCGCCTCACCCGAGTGGAACTACATAGACCGTGAAGTCGACATTCGTCTGCGTTTGGCAGCCGACTAACCCAAGGATGATTACTATGCAAGACAACACCCTCATGGGCTCCACATCGGCCGCAAAACCTCAAGGTGGCGGCTGCGGCAAGCCCGAATGCGGCAGCGGTGGCTGCGGCTCAAAAATGGTCGAGAAGAAGATCTGGGAAATCCGCACGGAAGAGCAAACCTATGCCTTCCTCAACGACAAGACCATGGCCAACACCAACCGCTATGGCCAAAAGATCGACCTGATCGCCCACACCGATGGAAAACTGCCGGTCGGTCGCTCCATGTTCATCAACGAAAACCCGGCGGTGGGCACCAACCCCAACCGCAACAAGCAGCACGGCTTTTTCTTCACTGCCGACAACTGCATTGGCTGCCACGCCTGCGAAGCCGCGTGCAGCGAGAAAAATGACAATCCAGCTCACCTGGCCTTCCGCTCGGTGGGTTACGTGGAAGGCGGCAGCTTTCCCGACTACAAGCGCATGAACATCTCCATGGCCTGCAACCATTGTGATGACCCGGTGTGCTTGAAAGGTTGCCCTACCCGCGCTTACACCAAGCACGTGGAATACGGTGCGGTGCTGCAAGACCCCGAAACCTGCTTTGGCTGCGGCTACTGCACCTGGGTCTGCCCCTACAACGCACCGCAACTTGATCCGGTCAAGGGCCAGGTATCTAAGTGCAATATGTGCGTAGACCGCTTAGAAGTGGGCCTCAAACCAGCCTGCGTGTCAGCCTGCGTAGGCAATGCGCTGGACTTTGGTGTCATCGAAAACATCCCTGCTGGTCGCGAACAAGCACGCGTGGAGATTCCCGGCTTTCCGTCGCCCGAAATCACCCAACCCAACATCCGTTTCCAGCAAATCAAGCAGATGCCGGACGAGATGAAGCGCACTGACTCCATGCCGGTGAAATACCACAAGGATGCAGCTGGCCGCTACCGCCCTGCCATCGATCAAAAGCAAGGCAAGGCGCAGCACTGGAACTTGGCGCGCCTGAGCTCGCGGGAAAACCCATTGGTGCTCTTCACACTGGCCGCGCAAACGGCAGCTGGTGCTTTTGCGCTGGCCTTCCTGGGCGCACAAGCCGGTCTGGCAGGTTTTACTGCCTTTGCACGATCGGCGCTGTACGTACCGCTAGGCATTCTGTGTTTCCTTCTGGTGGCCTTTGGTCTGTTCATGTCCACCATGCATTTGGGCAAACCAAAACGCTTCTACCGCGGCTTCAACAACCTGCGCCATTCACCGGTGTCGCGCGAAGGCCTGGGCATTGCCATCTTCATGGGGATGCTAGGGCTGCATATTGCGTTCAGTCTGCCGGGCAACAGCCTGTTCCAAACCTTGTTCAGCACGGTATCTGGACGCGACACCACGGTGCTGATCAGCAACCAACAAGCCACGGCGCTCGCCTCCGTGTTGGGTTATCTGGCCGTGTTGGGCAGTCTGGCCGGGCTGTACTACATGGTCAAGTGCTACCGCATCAAGGCCCGCCCATTCTGGAACCACTGGCAAGTCGCAACTGCCTTTGGCGGCAGTGCGTTGACCTTGGGTGCGTTGGTGGTGGGTACCGTTGCAATTGCTACACTGGCCTATGCTGGTGACAGCGTGCTCAACATCACCACCGTATGCACGGCCGTGCTGTGCTTGGGCATGCTGATCGAAGGCATTGGCCATACCGCGCACAGCCGCGCTATGGGCATTGCAGAACATGAAGGCGGTGCGTCTTACTACATCCAGACCACGACCTTTGGCAAGACCTATGTGCTGCGCAATTCATTGCTGGGTTTGAATCTGCTGATGGCTTGTGGATTGTTGGCAAGCATGTTGGTGTTGGACACCGTTAACATCTACACGCTGCTGGGTTTGGCCGTTGTCGGTGGGATTCAAATCGCTACCAGCCTGATGGGTCGCGCCCTCTTTTACGTGCTGGTGATCCCCACCACCATGCCAGGTGCCTTCTTTTGGAAGAACAAAGGCTTTGAAGAGCACGCTCGCGACATTGGTTTGGCCAACATGCCGCAGGTTGGTGTGGCACCGCTGCGCCATTGACACACACCATAACCACACCATTCCATGCTGCTTGAAGAACTGCTTACCAAGACCTGCGTGATTGGTATCTCCTACTTTGACGTACAGGGCGAACTGATGAAGCAAAACCAGTACGCAGGTCAAGTGGTCAAGGTGGATGCAGAGATGGGCATCAGCATGCAGTTGCGCCACAGCGATGCCACGGTGCCGGTCGCAGACTTCATCCTGCCACCGAATTTGGATGCGTGGTTCAAGGCGCCCCCCGGGCAGTACCGCCATGCACCGTCAGGTGTGGACATGGAAAACCCTGACTACCTGGTCACTTGGAACGTCTACCGTACCCGGGAAGATACGGCTGAAGGCCAGCACGAATGGTGGGAATGGATACCCAACACCGAACGCCCACAGGTGGGACAAAGCACCGACAAGCAACGTGAATAGCTTGTCGAATCATCGACAATCCAAGGCATGAGTATTGCCCCTTACATCAAAGAAATCGGTCGCGGTAAAAAAGGTGCTCGCTCACTGACCCGCGCACAAGCCACTGACCTCTTCACCCAAGTGCTTGACGGCAGCGTCTCCGATCTGGAAATCGGTGCATTTTGCATCGCCATGCGGATCAAAGGCGAAACACCGGACGAAATGGCTGGGTTTCTGGACGCTACACGTGCCACGTCAGCGTTGCTACCTACCGCACCCAGCCAACGCCCCGTGGTGGTTTTGCCCAGCTACAACGGGGCGCGCAAATTACCCGCCCTTACGCCCTTGTTGGCCTTGCTGCTGGCCCGCGAAGGGTTGCCGGTGTTGATGCACGGTACCGCCACCGAAGCCAGCCGTGTTCATATTCAAAATATGCTCCCAGCGCTTGCCATACCGGCTCAAGCAGCTACAGAACCGATAGCAAATGGCCATATCGTTTTTGCCAGCACCACACACCTCAACCCTGGCCTGACCCGCTTGCTGGAAGTGCGCCGCGTCATTGGCCTGCGCAACAGCGCACACAGCGTGGTCAAACTGATGAATCCCTGCGCTGGCCCCAGCCTGATCGTGGCCAGCTACACCCACCCTGAATACGCGATCAGCATGGCCGAGACGCTGGCTCTGACGCAGGCCAACGCCCTGCTGCTGCGCGGTACCGAGGGTGAGCCGGTGGCCGACCCACGCCGCATTCCCCCCATGGAAGGCTTTGTGCAAGGCCAACGCGTGCCGCTGGAAGACATGCAGCGCGGCCCGCTGGCCACTACCGCTGACCTGCCCAAAGCGATTGATGCCGATACCACAACCGCCTACATCCAGGCCATCATGGCCGGTGAGCAAGCCGTACCCGTGTCCATTGCCAAGCAGGTGGAACATATCTTGCATCTCTGCACGCGATTATGAATACCTTTACGCCTCCTCAAAACGCCGTTATCGGCAAATGCACCCTCGTCGGTGCGGGCCCTGGTGACCCTGAACTGCTCACCGTCAAAGCTGTCAAAGCCATTCAGGCCGCTACTGTCCTGCTGGTAGACGATCTGGTCAGTGATGCCATCGTTGCCTACGCATCCCCCACCGCCCGTATCGTCTATGTAGGCAAGCGTGGCGGCTGCAAAAGCACGCCCCAGGCCTTCATCGAAAAGCTGATGGTGATGGCGGCGAGCGAGGGCGAAAACGTGGTGCGCCTCAAAGGGGGTGACCCCTTCATGTTCGGGCGTGGCGGCGAAGAAGTCGAGCATTTGCGCGCAGCCGGCGTACAGGTTGATGTCGTGAACGGCATCACCGCTGGCCTGGCCGCTATCACCTCGCTGGGCGCACCCTTGACGCACCGCGAACATGCGCACGGCGTGGTGTTCGTTACGGGCCATGCCAAACCCGGCGACAGTGGCACCGATTGGCGCATGTTGTCAGCGACAGCACGCGAAGCCAAACTCACGCTGGTGATCTACATGGGCGTGAGTGGCGCAGAGCATATTCAGAACGAACTGCTGACAGGCCTGCCCGCCAGTACGCCGGTCGCGATCATACAAAACGCCAGCCTGCCACTCCAGCGCCAAGCAGTCACAACCTTGGGGAACCTGCACCACACCATCGTGACACAGCAACTCGCCAGTCCTTCGGTGATGGTGGTTGGGGATGTGGTGCTCGGTGTAGCCCAAGCTGCTTTATCGACAGAAAGTAACCGCAAGCTGGCCTGAACAGCGGTCAGTTTGAACGCCGGTGCTTGGCAAAGAATGCCCATAGCAGCGCACTGGCATCTGGCCCTGCACTGTCGTTAAAGCGAAGTGCCCCATCGCCGCCGCTCCAAGCATGCTCTAGTCCGGTAATGCGACACACCGTTACGCGCGTTTTACCGTCCACACGGTAATCTTGCATTTGAAAAGCGCGACGTGGATTGCTGCCACTGGCGCGGGCAGGCGCTTTGTGAACAGCAGGCGAAAGGTTGGCATTCGTCAGTCTATTCACGGCACAAAACTGCTTGGCCACCTGAGCCTGATTAACGACTCGCACCACGCTATCAGCGTCGCCGTGTAACAGCATTGCAGGCATTGGCGGGAAGCTTTGCGTGGAAACAAAAGGCTGCACAGATTGCAGAAGGCCCAAACCTGCACCTGCTTGCATCACCCCAAAAGCTTGCAAGCGGTTGTCTGCCATGCCAAATACCGGGCCGGAATGCATCCCCACAGCAGCCATCCGGTACGGGTAACGCAGCGCAATGATCTGTGCCAGGGCGGCCCCGGCAGACATGCCAGCGAGGTAGACGCGGGTAGCGTCCAAGGCATGCTTAGCGACCACATGGTTCAGCATGTCGGCCACCTGCTCGGCTTCATCGCCCCCTTGATGGGTGCTGCGTTCGTACCATTGCCAGCAGCGGTTGGCGTCCACCGTCACCAGCTGCTGCGGGTAAAGCACAGCAAAGCCTTTGCGCTGTGCCAGTACATTCATGCGGGTACCTTGGGCAAACTCAGGGGCCGTTTGGGTGCAGCCGTGCAGCATCACCACAAGCGGCAAGGGTTTGGTAGCGTTCGCTGGACCGCGCGTCGGCAAGTACAGCCAATACGCCATACGGTGGCCGTTAGGGGCATCGGTGTATGAGCGCGTCCAGCTACCGGGCAAAGCGGGCACAAGCTGGGGTTTGGCATGTGGAGTGCGCAAAGACACCGACTTAGCCTGAACAACAGCCTTTCGCGTGGGGCGAGTTACCGCCTTGGTAGCAAGCTTAGTGGGCTTGGCGATTTTTACGGCGGGTTTTGAAGCGGCTTTGGTGGCCGTTTTGGCTGCCCGTTTGGCGGCAGCCGTCACGCTGTTGAACAGCTTTTGCTGGCTCTTTTGAACCTTGGTCAAGGCTCGCAGGTTTTTAAGCCACAGGCTGGTCAGACTACGGGCCATGGCATTTGTGTTTTCAGGAAATCAAAGGACTTGAGTTTAAAACCTCGGATAAAGATTGAATCCGGGCTGAGCGTGGTGACACCCGACGGGTGGGCCAACAGCCCCACCTGCCCCAACACCCGTCCACCGCACCCAGCCCGAAAGCGTCAGGGCATTTGTCCTTGGTCAGGCGATCAACGCTGAAAGGTCTTGCCCGAATCGTCAGATAGCACGATCTCAACCCGGCGGTTGAGTTGGCGGTTTTGTGCGGTGTCATTGGCCGCAACAGGGTAGGCTTCACCGTAGCCACGAACGGCGATACGTCCCCCGGCTATGCCCATGCCTGACAAGACGGCACGCACAGCGGTGGCGCGGCGCTCAGAAAGTTCCTGGTTGTGCGGTGAGGTACCTGTGCTGTCGGTAAAGCCTTCGACCAGCACATTGCGCTGCGGGTTTTGCTGCAGCACATCAGCCAGCTTTTGCGCTGTACGCATGCCTTCAGGGTTCAGGCGAGCCACATCGGTACCAAACAACACGTCACCCAGGGTGATGACCATACCGCGCTCGGTCTTTTTGGCAGCCAAATCAGCCAACTGGGCTTCCAGCTGAGCGTTGCGCGTTTGCGCTTGCTGGGTTTGGCGCTGGGCTTCTTCCGTTTTCAGGCGTGCTTCGTCGGCTTGGCGTTGGGCATCAGCGGCATCGCTCTTGGCAAGTTGGGCACTCAGCTTGGCCTGCTCAGCATTGGCTTTGGCCTGATCGGCTTCGTTGGTACGCTGGTCAAGGCGAATTTGGTCACGCTCTTTGCTGGTTTTGGCCACTTCAGCCTCAGCCGATTTCTGCTTGCCCGCCTCTTGCGCCACCGCTACCTTTTGCTTGGCCAAATAGGCCAGCCTGTCGATTTTTTCTGCGCTGTCGCGCTCGTTGGCAGCGTTGGTGGCCAGCGCCAGCGCTTCACCGGCTTGCTTCAACTCCAGCGGGGCATAGCTGACCACAGTGGGACTGTTTTGCGCCATTTGGTAGTCACTGCTGGCTTGGTCAAGCAGGCTGGTGGTGCGGGGCACCGAGCTGCAAGCTCCCAGCAGCACAACAACAGCCGCCAAAGCAAGCGGTGTAAAAAGAGAGGACGTAAGGGCAGAGGCAGGGTGGGTTTTCATAGTGATATCCGGTTTTAAGCTTCAAAGTTCGAAAGCTCGTAAGAAAATTTATTTGCTGGCACGGTCAAGTTCTTCGCGCAAAACCCGTACGTTGTCTTGCAGGGCATCGGCAGTCGCCTGGGCTTTGGCCGAATTGGCTTTGCCTTGTGCCAACTTGGCGTCAGCTTCGGCCTGGGTGGCCAGATCACGGGCTTTTTTGTAGTCTTTGTCCGCCATGGCTTTGTTGGCCAGCGCCATTTTTTCGCGGGCAGCGTTCATCTCTACAGGGGCGAACTCGGCACCACCGGCACCGACGGCGTTGTCCACGGCGGCTTTAGAGACGGCCACATCAGCGGTGGCTGGGGTCTTTTGGCTGGCACAGCCCACAGTCAGCGCCAAGGCTGCGCCGCACAGCAGCAGAGCCAGGGAATTTGGAGTTTTTGTCATGGTGAAATCCGGTAAAAATGAAAGAAGGCTCAAATCAAGTTCAAAACCGCTGCCATTGGCCGTCGGTAGACAAGCCATAGGGCACATGGTGCGGCTCGACCAGTACACCCTGGCTGTTCGGAATCGCCTCGATATGGATCACCGGGGCAGCACCACGTACACCACCGAACAGGGTGGCGAAGGCGCAGTCTGCGGCGTCGTGTCCTGTACCAAAGCGCACAAAACCCATTGGTATGGCGGCGCCCGAAGCATCAAAGATGTACCACCGGTCGCCCAGATAGACCTCCACGTAGGCATGGAAATCGGTGGGGCCGAGGATGGGGTCTGCGCCATAGTCGATACCGGTCGCGAAGCGGGCGGGGATGTTGACGGCGCGGCACAGCGCGATCATCAAATGGGCAAAGTCGCGGCACACGCCCACCCGGTCAACCAGCGTGTCGATGGCCGTGGTGTTGCCGTTGGACGAGTTGGATTGAAACTTCACACGGCTGGTTACCCAGTCGCGAATAGCCTGTACACGGCTGTAGCCTTGGTACAAACCTCCAAACTCATTGACTGCCAAGCGGTGCAAACGGTCTGACGGGCAATAGCGGCTGGGGTAAAGGTACGGCAATACCGGGCCAGGCAAATGGGCCACGGGCACTTCGGAGATCAGATCCGCCTCGGCGGTCTGGTGGTTGATGTCTACCACGGCGTCGTAATGCACCGAGAGCGGGCCACTGTTGGCCTTGAGGCGCAAAAAGCGGGTGTACAACACGGGATCAACGTACATCGTGGTCAGCAGCGGCTGACTGAGGGTGAGCGATTCGCTCACGATGACCTGCGCCTGCGTTTGCGCGGCGTGGATGTTGAAGATGAAATCGCAACCCGGTTCGGTGATCTCGTAATCGAGTGCAATTGAAAATTTGAGCCTAACCATGGGAGTCATCCTTTGTGTTCAGTTTCAGTTTTATTTTTTGACGCGTAATTCGTTGATGACACCTGAGACGCCTTCGGTCACGCGCGTCACGGCGACAGCACGGTCAATCTGGCGCTGGTTATCAACAAAACCGCTGAGCTGTACTTCGCCTTTGCGAGTGACAGCGGCGATATCCAGACTCTTGATGTCTGGGTCAGCCAGCAACGCGGTTTTGACGCGCGTGGTGACGATGCTGTCGTCCACCTTGGTGCCTACCGTGGTGGCGGCGCCTTTGAGGGTGAGTTTGTTGTCCACGCTTTTGACACCGGCGACCGAGCTGATGACGGCAGCAGCGCGTTCTTTTTGGGTCAAGTTGTCCACAAAGCCACTCAGCAGGACTTCGCCCTTGCGGGTTTCGACTTTGAGGTCAAGGCTTTTGACGTCAGGGTCAGCCAGCAGAGCGGCTTTCACGGTGGTGGTGACGATGCCATCGTCAATCTCGGTGCCCACCGTGGTGCTGACAGGCTGTGCGCCTGTGGCATCGGTGGGTTTGCTGCAGCCCACCATGGCAACCGTAGAAATAGCCAGCAAACTGACAAAGGTGGTATTCATAGCGAACAGGCCAAGGCGGGTTTTCATCATGTCAAGACTCCAGGAGAGGGCGTGGAACGGTGGCAGGGTTGCAGTGCGTAAGCAGCAAGCTGCTTACGTTTTTCAGTTCTGTTGCGGTCTTATTTCTTCTTGGTGATCTCGTTGCCGATCACGCCGCCAACGGCTGCGCCTGCGGCAGTGCCCAGCAAGCCGCCGGTCAACACATTGCCAGCCACACCACCGATCACGGCACCGGTGGTGGCGCCGCGCTCCTGGTGGGTCATACCAGCACATCCGCCCAAACTGATGAGGGCAGCAGCGAGAACGAGACTGAGGGAAGTAGAAGTCACAGTAGAGCGCAGGGTGTTCATAAAAATCCTTGGTGTAAAGGTTGTTAACGAAAATTGTTCACTGTGGTGAACGGGGGGTTGGGTGCTTTCAGTGTGCCCAGTGGGTATCGAAACCAGTAGCAGACAGTGCCGCCACAGCGGGTAGTCGGTGTCCTACATCGGTGAAGGGCAAGCGCTCGCCCGGCGACAATCGGGGCTATGACAACATTCGACGTGGTAGTGATTGGCGCAGGGGCCGCAGGCCTGTTTTGCGCTGGGGTGGCGGGACAAAAGGGCCTGAATGTGCTGGTGCTTGACCACAGCGAGAAGGTGGCGGAAAAGATCCGTATCTCAGGTGGGGGGCGCAGCAACTTCAGCAACCGAGAGCTGGATGTGGCCGCACCACAAAAGCATTTTTTGGGTGAGAACCCCCACTTTTGCCGCAGCGCTTTAAGCCGCTACACCCCGCAAGACTTCATTGCGCTGGTACAAAGGCACGGCATACCGTTCCATGAAAAGCACAAAGGCCAGCTGTTTTGTGACCGCTCTGCCGAAGACCTGATCCAGATGCTGCTGGCGGAATGCGGAGCGGCCACAGCCAGCGGGGGAAGCGTGACGCGCTGGCAGCCTTGTGGCGTTAAAAATATAAGGTTTACTGCCGCCAGTGCAGACCCGATGCGCTTGAGAAGCTATGAATTAGATAGCGACCGTGGCCTCATCACGGCCCGCAATGTGGTGATCGCGACGGGAGGCTTGTCTATTCCCAAAATTGGCGCAACGGATTTCGGCTACCGCATCGCCAAGCAATTTGGCCTGCGACTGGTGACGCAGCGCCCGGCCCTGGTACCACTGACGTTTGACGCGCAAGCCTGGGCGCCATTCGCGCAGCTGTCAGGCTTGTCGCTGCCAGTTCACATTGAAACAGGTGTCAAAAAAGCAAAGATGAGTTTTGCCGAGGATTTGCTCTTCACCCACCGAGGCCTGAGCGGCCCCGCCGTGCTGCAAATATCGAGCTACTGGGCCGAAGGCAGCCCGGTGCAGCTGAACTTAGCCCCGGGCACCGATGTGCAGCAGGCGTTACAGCAGGCCAAATCGCGCTCGCGCAAGCTGATCGCCAATGAGCTGGCCGCTCTGGTGCCCTCGCGCTTGGCCGACACCTGGGTGCAACACAACCCGCTGTGGCAGCGCCCTGTCAGCGATGCCACCGACAAAGGGTTGACTCAATTGGCACAAGCGCTGAGTCGCTGGGAACTCACCCCCACAGGAACTGAGGGCTACAAAAAGGCCGAAGTGACGGCCGGCGGGGTGGACACGCGCGATGTGTCGTCGCAAACCATGGAATCCAAGCAACCTGGTCTGTATTTCATCGGGGAAGTGCTGGACGTGACGGGTTGGCTGGGGGGCTACAACTTCCAATGGGCCTGGGCCAGTGGCCATGCCTGCGCGCAGGCTTTAGCAAGCTGAGATTTTTATCCACCAAAATGCCAACTATATCTGTATCAATTTGTAACAAAACACCCCTAAGAGCACTGTGCACAAGGGGTCTACCCGTAAAATTGATTTAACTTTACGTTCATACACCACCTCAACAATCGCCATGTCCATGACAAAACAAGCCATACGCCAGATCCTCACCGAACAAGGCCGCTTGTCGGTTGATGTAGCCACACTCTCAGACGACGCCGATCTGTACCAAGCGGGCATGACCTCGCATGCCAGCGTCAACATCATGCTGGCCCTGGAAGGTGAATTTGACCTGGAATTCCCTGACCGCATGCTCAAACGCAGTGTGTTTGAGAGCATCTCCGCCATCAGCGACGCCATTGAAGAGCTGAAAGCTGCTTGAGCCTTCACCGCACCAATCACCTCTCCAACACAACACCTCACAGGGGCAATGCATGAGTGAATCGCTATGGGTACAAGCTGCTAAAAAAATCGCCATCGACATTGCCGGGCCGAACGCCGATGCCGTGGACACCGAGGCGCGCTTCCCGGTTGAGGCCATCAATGCCCTGAAAGCTGCCAAGCTGCTCAGTGTCTACGTGCCCAAATCACTGGGCGGTGCAGGCGCGAGCATGACCGAAATCTGTGGCATCTGCGAAGTGCTGGGCCAGCACTGCACCGCCACAGCGATGATTTTTGCGATGCACCAAATTCAGGTGGTGTCGATCGTCCGCCATGCGATGGATTCGGCTTGGTACCGGGATTACTTGACGCAGCTGGTCGAACACCAGTATCTGATCGCCTCCGTCACCTCCGAAGTCGGCGTGGGCGGCGAAATGCGCTCCAGCCGTTGTGCAGTGGAAATGGGCGATGACGGACGCTTTGCGCTCACCAAAGACGCCACCACCATCTCTTATGGCGCACAGGCCGATGATTTGCTCATCACAGCCCGCCGCACCCCCCAAGCGAGCAACAACGACCAGGCACTGGTGTTGGTGCGTAAGACCGATTACACGCTGACGCAAAAAGGCGCATGGAACACCATGGGCATGCGCGGCACGTGCAGCCCCCCGTTTTTAATGGCGGGCAGTGGTGTTGCTGACCAGGTGATTGCACAACCCTTCGGCGAAATTTCCAGCCAGACCGTGGTGCCGGTATCGCACTTGGTCTGGACACACTTGTGGCTGGGCAATGTAACGGCAGCGGTGAACAAAGCCGGCTCATTCGTGCGTACCCAAGCCCGCTCCAACCCTGGCACCACGCCACCCACCGCGTTGCGCTTGGCCGAAGTCACCGTGAAGCTGCAAAACATGCGTGCTGTGATCCGCGATGCGCTGAGCGAGTACGAAACACTGTGTGCCACACCGGGCGAAGGTGAAGCCACACTGTCGTCGATGGGCTACGCCTTCAAGATCAACAACCTGAAGGTGGACGTGTCGTCCAAACTGCCTTTGATCGTGACCGAGGCACTGCTGATCTGCGGCATCATGGGCTACAAAAACGACTCCAAATTCAGCATGAGTCGCCATCTGCGCGATGCCCATTCATCCGCGCTGATGGTCGGCAACGACCGCATCCTGGCGACCAACGCCAACTTGCTGCTGGTGTTGAAAGACGCCTGATGCTGGTATCTGCCCTTCCCCACCTGGATGCAGCCGGGTATGCACCACACACCCTGCATGGCGAAACCCGTGCCTGGGTAGAAACCAACTGCTACATCGATGTGTGGATTGAGGTGCTGAACGCACTGGGCCTGGAACCCGCTGCCTGCATGGGCATGGTGCTGGCCAATGATTTTGACGGCGACCAGTGGACGTTCTACAAACCCCCCCATGAGGACTTGGCCGCACTCTACGGCCTGCAAGTGCATGAGCTGAACGTATGGCGCTCCATTTTGGACAATGCCTGCGAACAGCTGCAACGTGGCAGATTGGTGCTGACCGAGATCGACGCCTTCCACCTGCCGGACACCGCAGGCACGGACTACCGCCGCAACCATGTCAAAACCACCATCGCCATGGCCCGGATAGACACCGCAACCCAAACGCTGGCGTATTTTCACAACCGCAGCTACCACCAGCTGAGTGGTGAAGATTTTGTCAACCTGTTCCGCGTGGGCTTTGCGCATGACCCGGCGTTCATGCCGTTCTTTGCTGAGTTTGTACGGCTTGACCGTATCCAACACCGCAGTCCGCAGGACTTGGCGGCCATCGCCAAAACCCTGCTGCGCAAGCACTTTGAGCGCCGCCCCGTAACCAACCCCATCACCGCCTATTTGCCACGCTTTGTGGCTGACATTGAAGCGCTGAAGCCCCAAGGGCTTGCGGCTTACCACGCCTATGCTTTTGCCAATTTGCGCCAACTGGGCTCGGGCGCTGAGCTGGCGGCCTACCACCTGCGCTGGTTGGAAGCGAACGGCCAAGGCGTGCTCGAAGCAGCTGCAGTGGAATTCACGGCGATCTCTGACACCACCAAAATGCTGCTGCTGAAGGCGGCCCGCGCCGTCATGTCCAAAAAACCTGCCGACTTGGCCCCTGTGCTTAAAACCTTGGCTGCGCATTGGGATGCGGCCATGGGCCATCTCGCTCTTGCCTTGCGCTGATGGCCTATGCCGTTTGGGCGAACGCCCACCACACCATGAACCTGACCCAGGGTTGGTCATTCACCAGCGTGGCACCTGGCCAGATCAACCAACCGTCAGAACTCACAGCCCACACGCTGAACTGGATGCCCGCCCTGGTGCCCGGCACCGTGGCCGCTGCGCTGAGAGCAGCGGGTAAATTCAAATACGGAGAGCACGATTTTGACGCCAGCGATTACTGGTTTCGCTGTGCTGATCCGCTGGAAGGTGCCTTGAAGGAGGCTCAGCACCTTCTGCTGAATTTGGACGGCTTGGCCACGCTGGCTGATGTGTACTGGGATAACGCACTGCTGCTGAGTAGCGAGAACATGTTCACAGCCCATACGGTGGACATCAGCCAGCAGCCTCGCACTGGCCAGTTGTTCATCCACTTCAAAGCCGTTCACACCGCCCTCGCCGTGCGCCGCCCTCGGCCACGCTGGAAGACGCGGCTGGTGGCCCAACAGCAATTGCGGTGGGTACGCACGACGCTGCTCGGGCGGATTCCCGGCTGGTCGCCACCCGTCGCACCCGTGGGGCCGTTCCGTGCCATTTCGCTGGAAGTGCCCATGGCATTGACGCTGAAGCACGCTGACGTATGCACCTCAGTGGTGGATGGGGATGGCCAGGTTGCGGTCACATTGCGTCTGCAAGCCCGCCCTGGCGTTGCACTCAACGCAGTGGTATTGACCGTGGGTAATCACGCAGCGCCGCTGGCATTGACACTGAACGACAACGGTGAATGCACAGCGACAGGCACATTGACACTTCCCCAGCCCGCGCTCTGGTGGCCACACACCCACGGCGAACCGGCCTTGCACGCAGCCACGGCAACCCTGACCACCAGCACAGGCGTGCAAACGCTGATACAAATGCTGGATTTGGGCAAACTGGGCTTCAGAGCGCTGCACGTCAACCAAGACAGAGGTGCGTTCGCGGTACACGTCAACGGCATCCCCGTGTTCTGCCGAGGCGCGTGCTGGACACCAACCGACATGGTGTCCCTCACCAGCACCGATACCGATCTGCGCCCTACCCTCACTCTGGCACGCGATGCAGGCATGAACATGCTGCGTGTCGGTGGCACCATGGTGTACGAAGCCGATGCGTTTTACCAACTCTGTGACGAACTGGGCATCTTGGTTTGGCATGATTTCATGTTCGCCAACATGGACTACCCTGTAGGGGACGACACCTTTGCAACCCGTATCGAGGTCGAAGCCCGCCAATTTTTGGGCCGTGTGCAAAGCAACGCCTGCATCGCCGTGCTGTGCGGTAACAGCGAAATTGAGCAGCAGTCCGCGATGCTGGGTTTGACACGTGACCAGTGGTCCAACAGCTTCTTTGCCCAAACCCTGCCCGCACTGTGCGCTGAAATCAAGCCTGACGCCGTTTACTGGCCGTCCAGCCCCAGCGGCGGTGTGTTGCCGTTCCAGGTTGACCATGCGGTATCGCACTACTATGGTGTAGGGGCGTATTTGCGACCACTGGAAGACGCCCGGCGCGCTGGCGTGCGCTTCACCACCGAGTGCCTGGGCTTCTCTAATGTGCCCGATGAAGCCTCGGTGGACGAACTGCTGAAGCATGGCGGGCAAGCCGCTCACCACCCCGCATGGAAAGCCCGTGTGCCTCGCGATGGCGGTGCAGGATGGGATTTTGAGGACGTGCGCGACCACTACACCGCACAACTGTTCCGCGTTGACACCATGCGTTTGCGCTACGCCGATATGCCGCGCTATCTGGCACTGTCCCGCGTCACCACTGGCGAAGTCATTGCGCAAACCGTATCGGAATGGCGGCGCACAGAATCTGCTTGCCAAGGCGCGCTGCTCTGGTTCCTGCGCGACCTCTGGCTGGGCGCTGGCTGGGGGCTGATCGACGCACTGGGTCAACCCAAAGCGGCCTACTGGTACGCCAGACGGGCCATGAAGCCGCTGACGGTGTTCCTGTCTGACGAAGGCTTGAACGGGCTTGAAGTACATATCGTGAACGACGGCCCTACCGCCTTCACCGGCACTTTAGCCTTGAACCTGTTTCGCAACGGCGAAACCTGCGTAGCACAAGCCCATGCACCGGTTCAGGTACCTGCTCATGGCAGCCTCGCCTTGCGGGCAGACAGCCTTTTTGAGCATTTTCTGGATACGGCCTACGCCTACCGCTTTGGGCCAGCTGGCCACCATTTGGCCGTAGCCACAGTGCAGCCGGCCCCTTCTGCTGATGGACAACAGCACAGAATCGCCCCAGCCTTCCACCACACGCTGGGTTTGCCCAACACCCTGGAAGCGGATTTGGGCCTGCAAGCCGTCTTTCAGCAGGCGCCTGATGGCCCTGATCAAGGCACGTGGCAAATCCACATCACCAGCCGCAAGTTCACACAATCCCTTTTTATCGATGTACCGGGGTTCAGGCCCGATGACAATTATTTCCACATGGCCCCTGGCAGCAGCCAAACTGTCAAGCTGACGGCTCTGCGCAGCATCACCAAAATGACGGGTACGGTCACGCCGCTGAATGCGGAGTTGCCCACCAAAATCACGCTGCCGACTCTCACAGCCTCCAGCGCATGAACACCACCGCCCAACCCTTTTGGTTTGGCGATGCCGCCTGCCCTCTCCTGGGCTGGTACCACGCGGCGCGTGCACCGCAACGCACCTGCGGCGTGGTGTTGTGCGCACCGTTTGGGCATGAGTATCTGGTCGCCTACCGTGCCTACCGCAAGCTGGCTGAGCGTTTGGCAGATGCAGGCTTCCCAGTTTGTTTTTTTGACTACGACGGCTGTGGCGATTCTGCCGACAGCGACGGCCCCAGGATCGCCGCTTGGCAACGCAGTACCACCCTGGCCATAGACGCACTCAAACAGCGTTCGGGTGTGGCAGAAATCGCTTTGTTTGGCGTGCGGCTTGGTGCCTTGCTGGCTGCCAGCGTTGCCGCCCATGCAAAGAATACGCCGGCAACGCCTGTGGCCGCGCTATTGATGGTTGCCCCCGTGGTCACAGGCCGAGGTTATGTGCGCGAATTGCTGGCCTTTGCCCGCATGAGCCCGGTCACCGCGTCGCCAGACCCGGCACAGGCGGTGAACGATGACGAAATCACAGGCTATGCCTTTGACGCCAGCACCCAAACCGACCTGGGCCAGCTTGATTTACTGAAACTGTTGCCAGCGTTACCCCTTCCCATCTTCCTGAATGGCCGGGACGACGTGACGGGCACCGAACGCAAGCTGGTCGAGGCGCTGAACCGACAAAACGCCGATTTCACGCTCTGCCCTGTCGGCGGCTATGCAGCCATGATGACCAGTGATGCCCACAGTGCACAAATACCGGATACGTTGTGGGATGCACTGGTAGCCTGGATGTGTGAACGGTTTGCTATACAAAACATAGCTTCCATAGCTGATCCATCAAGCGCAAAAGACACATTTACTTCGCGTACCCACCTGTTTACAGCAGGTGCGACCCTGGACGAAGAACTGGTTTGCTTTAACGGCCTGAGCGGCGTATTGACCGAGCCGGCCCTGCACACCAGCCCTGGCAGCCCTATCCGCACCACGGCCGTGGTGCTGACCAATATTGGCAGCAGCCACCGCGTAGGCAACCACCGGCTTTACGTGAACATCGCCAGAACCCTGGCTGCCAATGGTTTTCGGGTGCTGCGCTTTGACCGTGCAGGCATGGGCTACAGCCGCGCAACGCCCCAAGGTCAGGAAAACGAGGTGTACGCGCAAGCGGGTATCGCTGATGTGCAGGCAGCGATGGATTTCTTGCAAGCCCATCGGGCCAGCACAGGCTTCGTGCTCGGCGGACTGTGTTCTGGGGCCTATTTTTCGTACCACGCTGCGGTACTGGACCCCAGAGCTGTAGGGCTGGTCATGATCAATCCCCTGACGTTCCAATGGCACGATGGCGACGTGCTGAGCGACCGCATACAGCAAACGATCAAATCCAACGACTTCTATTGGCGAGCCCTGACAGATGGCGCAACATGGAAGCGGGCACTGAGAGGTGATGTTGCGCTGAAAAACATCGCAACCCAACTGATCGCACGCCTGGGGAAACGGCTGCACAGACTGGCAGAGCGGCTGCTCAGTACCGTGGGGCTCAGCACACCCAGACTACCGCCAGTGGCACGTAACTTTCTTCAGATGCAAGCACGTGGCACAGAATTTTTGTTTGTACTGGGTGCCGATGACGCCGCCATTGACGTGGTAGCCGCAGAACTGGGACCCCGCGCCAGCCTGCTGGGCGACTCAGCACAGTTACGGATGGAGACAGTGCCGTACACCGACCACACGTTCACACCCCGCTGGTCCCAGCAGTATTTACAAGGCTATTTGGTTGGGTATTTAAAACAGCGGTTTCAGTGAATTTATCCGTCACTGCACGTTGGAGCCATATTTGACCCGTAATTTCAGGGTTGGTCGCTCAACCATGAAATAAGAAGCGACTGACAAGACCATGCTGAAGCCCCAGTAGCTCAGCTGCCATACAAGGGTCAACGCCGTTCCACCAAACCACATGATCATCAAAATCAAGGCCAGCCAGTGGTAGAGGTAAATGGAGTAGCTCAGCTTTCCAATGAATACGATGAACTGCCCTGACAAAGCGGCACGTACCACCTTCAATTTTTCAGAATAAATAATTTCACCAAAAACAAGGTACAAACAAAGCCCTTGCCATGAATACCTGAAGACTTGCCGGAAGTATTCGTCTCTGAACAACAAAGATGCCACAAGGCCTGCGCAACCGGTAAAGAATACCCAGCGTGAATCCAGCTTAAAAAAGGATTTGTAGCCCACCATGGCCAGCAGACAGCCATAGGCAATGGAATCCATACGGGATTCGGTGGCACGGTAGGTGTATTCGTCTGAAAAATCAGCCGAGGTGAACTGCGTGACCAAGGCACGTACCAGCACAGGAGCAACAAGCATAACCACCACAGCAGTTAGCATGGTTTTTTTGTTTTTAACGAAGGCAATCAGGGGTGCAAAAAACAGATAAAAATGCTCTTCGACCGCCAAACTCCAGAGCACATCATAGGGTGAATAAACCCCGCCCATGGGCGTATAGTGAATGAATAACTTATAGTAATTGGAATAATAAAATACTGCTGACAAGGCTTCATTGGCATGGAGTTTTTCGCCCAGCATCAACGAGACAACGCTGGTCACAACAATATAAACAAGCAAAGCCGGCAGCAAGCGCCATAAACGACGCATATAGAAATTGGGCATATGAATACTGCCTGTCATTTCTTTCTCCTTGAGCAGCAGCGAGGTGATCAGGTACCCACTGATAAAGAAGAAAATCGTCAAACCCAATCCACCGGGTATTATTTTCCCCAACCCACCATGAGAAATGGCGACGATCAAGATAGACAAGCCTCTTAAGCCATCCAAATAGGGTTTATAGGATTTTTCTGTCATGGTTTTCATTCGCGGGTTGACCAGTACTGCACAGCTTGGTTTACTGGCAAAACCTTGCAGCCGGCATCCAGTGCAGCCTTCACCGCCGCGTCCAACAGATTCGGTGTACAGCCCCATTGACTGGGGCTGGCCTCCACATCATGGGTATAAAAAATCAACCAGCCTTTGGTTTGAGCCACGTGATGGGTCAGCTGCGCCAAGCGCTCCGGTGTCATCACTTGCTGGTAAAGCCGCTCAGAGCGCAGTGCGTTCAAATCGGCATGCCCCACTTGCACACCGCCACCGGTGATGCGGGAGGTATGGAAAGTCTGTGCGGCCAAACGCTTGGAGGCCCAATGGAATGCACCCAGAGGGAAGGAAAAATGCAAGTCAGCAGTAGGTATGCCAATGCCTTCAAAGAACGCTTTGTTGCGTGCCAATTCGGACGCCATGTCCGTCTGCGAAAGCCGGTCACACGGGTTGTGTGAGTAGGTGTGACAGCCAATATGGTGACCACTGTGGGCGAGGTCTTGCACGTCACGCACGGAATGGCACATGCGGCCCTGCTCGAGCTGGTCAGTCAGCCCCCCGGCGATGTACCACGTGCCGTGGCAGCCTGACTTTTCCAGTACCGTCCGCCCCGCATCACAGGCGGTGTGCGGGGCATCGTCAAAACTGAAACTCACGACCCCGGCTTCGCGGTTGAGGGCCAAATCGCAGCGCATCGTTCGTGTGGCCAGCCAGCGCTGTGCTTTGAGCAGGGTGGTGTTCATGGGGCACTCAAGAAAGTAGCCAGAGGTGCTTGGCGGCGCTCACCCAGCCCTGTGCGTTGGGCAACACCGGTGGTATTTTCAAAGGTGTATTCAAGGCCTGCACGCAAGGTATTCTGGACAATATCGCGCCCCAAACTGCCCCGATCAAGGCGCTCGCGAAAGCCATCAACATACATGCTGACATCCTTGGTAACGGCATACACAAGCCCACCACCTAAACGAAGGCGGTTCAGTTCAGGGTTGGATTGGCCCGGTTGCAAGGCAATGGACTGGTAGCGTTGCAACTCGTTGGTAGCTTGCGCCGTAAGCCGTGTTTTAGGGGTAGCCTGCCAGCGCACAGCCGCTTGCACGCCAGTGGCGATGGTGTAAAGCGTGGTGCGGTCGGTGGTGCCGTAGGGACGGTTCCAGGCCTCCAGCGTCAGACGGGTCAGCGGTGAGTAGTCGTAGAGCACTCTCAATTCGGTGGTGAGGGCAGAGAAACTCTTGCCCGCCAGGCTGTCATAGCTGCGCTTTAACGCCGCCACGCGGCCGCTAAAGCGGGTGAACACGCTGTACTGCCAGTCGCTTTCCAGGTACAGCTCATTGTCTTGGTAGCGGGAATCAAGCAGCGCAATCTGCGCGGCAGTACGCTGGGGGAAATCCACCGAGGTGGCTCGCACCCCGACCCGGGCAGTAGAGTTGGTGCCCGTTTTAAGTCGCACCCCCGCATCAGCACTGAGTTCTGTGCTCTCAAAAACCAAGTTGATGGGCGAGTCGTAGCGCGTGCGCCGGCTGCGCAGAGTGAACGGAAGCTCGATATCAGGCGTGGCACGCAGGGCGAGCTCCACACTGTCGGTGGTACGGTGGGTCATCTCGCGGCTGGTCAGGCTGCCATCAAGGTAGCCGTACAGCTGCTGCTCCTGGCTGTGGAAAAGCTCGCCTTTCCACAACGTGCCATAACGCCATTCCAGCGCAGCGCGGTAGGCGTATTCGGTGCTGTCCAGCTGGGTCAGCTGGTTGTAATGGCGCCGCCCCAATTGGCCTGTCAGCACCAAGCGCGTATCGGGAGAGTCCAAAGGGTAGATCATCGCGCCTCGAACGTCGGTGCTGAGGATGGTGTCGCTAGGGCTGCTGATACCCAGCGTAGGGGGAATCACGGGCCCCTCGGTAAAACGCAAGGGGTTGGAGTCTGAGCGCAAAGCCGTATCGAGTTGCAACACCAGCTCAACAGCAGCGTACACGTGGAAGGGAAGGCACAGCGCCAGCGCGAACCCGCTTGCCCTTACCTTGAATGATGCAGCCATGGTTTATTTACTTTTAACGGGAGACGGGACGACAGGCACAGACACGCGGGTACGCACAATCTCATACCAGGGTGACTGGGGTGTTACCTCGTTTTGCAAGGTCAAAATATCGTCCCCATTGAGTTTAAACACGGATGTGGCGGGCAACGGAGGCAAGCGCTGCCCCTGGAGATTGAGAGGATAGACCGTGAGCGTGGTTGATGGCTGCCCTACCGCTTTCAGTGTTAATTTCAAGGGCACACGGGCCATCCACAATGGCCCCTGGGCGTCCCTTGAACCAGAGGGCTTGCCTTGACTGGCGGCATTGGGCTCCAGCGTCCACCAACCATTACTGCGCTCGTAAGGAATCAGCTTTTGAGGCCTGGGTGGCAAGCTACCGGGTTGACTGCCCAGCACGTGGCCAGGCACAGACACCAGCATGTGCGCTGACTGGCTGAGTGGCAGCGCATCGAGTGAAGTCACCATCACCGTGGCCATTTTTTGACGAGGATCCAGTGGCTCGAAACTCAAATTGCCCGCAGCAATGCGCTGACCAGGGGCAACCTGACCGGCAAATCCGGCGGATTGCGGCGCAGCGAACAGCAGCCGGGCTTCTTCAGGAGAATAGACGCTAGCCTGGGTAGCGGCTGGCGTCACCGCCGTTTGATCCGCAGCAAACAGCGTGCTGTTGGCATTCAGCAGCGTACCCAGCTTGGTTTGAAAAATACCTGCGGGTGTCCAAGGCGCAGCGTCTCGTGCCGTTGCACCCCGCCCTTCACGCTGCCGCAGCGCACCTCCCATGAGTAAGGATTTTGTGTCCAAGACTTGCGGGGCAGTGGCCGTGAGTACCGGCACCAGCCCCGATCTGAAAAGCTGTGCAGACTGCCCCATCACCGCCAACTTGGCCCAGTCACCTGACACACGAAAACCCGAAGGCAAGACTCCCCAGTTATCGCCATCGGCATAGTCAAACTGGAACAAACCGTCCCAATCTTGCAGCGCAGCCAACACGGCCACCACTGGCGCGATTTCTGCTCCTTGGCGGTTCGGATAGGCTTGGTTGTATTCGCTGACCACAAACGGGCGCTTCAGATCCCGGTGGCGACCCAGGTTAACCAGCGTTTGCATGTCCGTGCCGGTCAATGAGCTGTCTTTGATGCGCCAGTCGTAGGGATCCCAAGCGGATTTGGGGAAATCGTAGTGGTCGACGTAAAAGTGTTCGTCCAGGTAGTCCATCCCCCCTTGCGAAAGGTAGTTCAGTGGCCCGCCATAACCCATTTGGGTGCCGGTGATCGGCACAAGCGGGCCAGCGACGCTGCGAACCGCTTGTTTCAGCGTTTCAAAATAATATTGATCAGTGTCCGCAATGAAACGCACAAAGTCCATGCTGCGCTGCACCGGGCCAACCGGTTCGCTGTTCTGGCCCCAGCCCTGGCCGATGTTGACCCAGACCATCGCGCGTTGCAGCAGCGCATACAAATGGTCAATCACTTTGCTTAACGTACCAGGCTGCTGCTGGCCCGTGCGCAAAGCATCGGCTTCACCAGGGGTCATCAAGGGCTGTGGTCCGGTGCTTGCACAACCCGCCCAACGCGCGCAAGCCTTGTCGATGGAACCGTAGGTGCGCACCAGCCACGCATTCCATTGGCCTGCTAGCTCAATCCCATAGGCGCCCTGCATGGCATCAGACCAGTCCTGGGTGTTCCACGCCTGCCAAGTTGACGCCAAAGAGGACTCATTACGAAGCTCTACCATGGCAAGCTGAGGGTCATTGCCTAAGGCCAATTGGCGGATCAGCTCTTGCGCATAGCGGGTTTGCAGGGTGATCAGGCTGGGGTAAAAAATATGTGCAGGTGAAGCAGGGGGCATGGCCGCATCCCCTGGCAGTGGGGGAAGACCATCCACACTAGGCCGAAAACGGTAGCCCACATTCAGGTTCAGGTTGGCGTAGATGCCCTCCTCCTTCAACGCTTTTAAAAACCCCCTGAGACGATCTACCGCTTTGCGGTTAAAGCTGGGGTAAGGGCCTTGGGTCAGCACACTGTGTGTTTGGTCTGCGTTGGCATCTGGGGTGGAGTCCAGATGGTGCAAGCGCACGGCGTTAACCCCCAACGACCGCAAGCGGCGGGCAATACGGCGAGCGGTTTCGGACTCTGGGAAGTTCGCGTTGTAGCTGAGGTTGACACCGTAGAGACGTACCCGACGGTCGTCAGCAGTACCCGTTTGGCCGTCGGCACCAACGGCAAAGAAATGGCCTTGCCAAACGGCAATCCGGTCTGCAGGCGTTAAAGCGGCATTCAACGCGCTTTGGTCTGGCGGGCCGGTGAACGGCGCTTGAGCCAAGGCTTGAGATGAACTCGAACCTTGATTTGGGGACTCTCCGACATCCAGCATGTAGTAAGGACTGGCCGCCTGTGCGGTCATGACCCCCATAGCCAACAGCCCCATGACACCGTGAACAAGGGTTTTCAATGCGGCGCTCCATAAGGCCTTCAGCAAGCGAACCATAGGTTCAGGCCACCTCGCCCGGCGCATCGGCTTGTGCCCGGCGCCGGTACGGCTTAGGCTTGAGACTGACGCGTTCTGGCACTGACCGGGGCATGCGTTGGTTCAGCGCTGACGTGGTGCTGATACAAGCCAACACCAATTGAATGAAGGGAAAGGTCACCCCTCTGAACATCGAACTCTCGGTCAAGTTGGAGAACAGTGTGGTGACCAAAATCGAAGCGAACAATGCAGCAGCTGCCCGGTCAAGCCGCACCAAGCGGCTCAAACTGGCCCAAAAAGACACCAAGAAGCCCACGAACAAAGCAACCCCAACAGCACCCAATTCGTTCAAAAAATCAAGATACCCGTTATGCGCCTGATAGGGGATCCAGGGCAATTTGTCCAAAATAGGCTGCGAAGGGCTACCCGGCCCGAGCCAAAATGCGCCATAGCCAATCCCCATGAGCCAATGCTTGTCAATCTCAACGGCGAGCGGTTCCCAAATATCGGCCCGCCCCGTCAAGTCGGCACTCTTGCCGAACAGACTGGCGACCGGCGCTATCACCTCTTCTCGATCGGGCAGGTGGCCTTCAAAAATGAAAAATACATGGGTCATCAGCACAACGACCAACCCCAAAGTCACCAGCAAGCGCTGTAGCCACAAGGGCGAGCCAATGTGTTGTTTGTTCAATACCCAAAAAGTAACCACGCCCAAAGCGGCAATCGCGATGCTGGTAGAGCTTTTGGACATGACGACGCACAGCAAACTTAAGGCCATGCCTGACCACAGCACAGAGCGCTTGAACACACCTGAACGCCATACAGCAACCCACAGCAGCGTGCTGAGCGCCCCGATCGCACCCAGCGTGTTTTTACCTGACACAATGCCGCGCCAGGCGTAGCCAAAATAAGCATCAATGCCCAAAGAAGGAAAGGCGATGGCCGCGATGGCCGATGCCAATTCGATCGCCGTCAGCGCTGCCAGCATGACCTGTACAGCGTGCGTCCATGGTCGGCGATCCATCTGCACGGCAAGACTGAGCAGAATCAGCCCGCCAAATTGAATCGCCTTTTTAAGCGTGACACCCACCTCTGGCGACCATACTGTGCTGGCCGCGCAGTACACGCACAAGGCAAGCAGAAAGGGGTTCGCTACACGCAAATTCACCACAGCTTGCGCAAAGTGACGGTACACAATCAAGGCCGCAACAGCAAAAACACCGCCCCACTGCAACTTCACGGCCAATGACCCTTCCACCGCACCCGCGTTTTCTTCCGAGTCCTGCCATGAAAATCCAGAAGGCAGCAAAGCAAAGAGAACCGTGGTGAACAGCAGGTAAGCGATGAGGCGTGACTCCCATGGAGCAACTTCGTTAGCGACCAAAGCTCTCACATCACGCCCCATACTCTTTGTATTGAAAGCGTGTCATGCCCGTCAGCCGCCCCACCTGCATCATGGCAATACGTGCCCAGTGGAATGATTTTGTGCGAGAAATGGGCCATATGCAGACCAGTATGGCAACACTAGCTATCAATTGAATAGCAGATCGCACAGTTAAAACGAATCCCCTCACGCGCTTGACAGGCGCAGGCATGCGATACAACTCGGTGCGAATCCAGGTCTGCCCAACCCGAAATGAGCGGCGCAACAACCAGCGGGCATTGGCACGCTCAAGCGGAACGTCTTCAGAAACCGGGGCCTCATCGCACCACACAAAGGTGCAGCCCTGGGCCTGCAGGTCACGAAACAGCAGGCTGTCCTCCCCACCAGTGCGACCAAAAGCCACATCAAACGGGCCAGGAATGGTCTTGAGACGTGCGGCCCTGATAAGGACATTGCCAGTACGGGCATCGCGGTCGTCAATGGGTGTGCCGGTAGCAAAACGGGTGCGGTCAAAATAGCCACCGGCTTGCAACCATGCAGGCGTGCCCGGCAGGTAGCGGGGAACAACAGGGGCGAACACAGCATCTGCGTTGAAACGGTGCTGGGTTTCAACCAGGCGCAACAGCCAATCCGTGGCCGGAGTTTCGTCATCATCAATCAAAGCAATCCATTCACCGGTCGCCTTGTTCACAGCAGTGTTTCGGGCAATGGAAATATTGGCCTCTGGCACATGAACGAAATGCAGCGAAAAACCAGCGGGAGCCGCCCAAGCCTGCAAGACCGGGCGAGCAGAATGCGCAGGGTCGTTGTCCACCACGATCAACTCAACCTGGGCATGGAGCGTTCCCAGGTTTTGCTGCCCCACAGCATCCAACAAGGCGGCCAGCAACGCCGGGCGGCGAAACGTACAGATACACACACTGATGTTCATAGCTCGATTATTCCAGCGCCAGCTGCTGCTGTCTCGCTTTGGGCAGCAGGTAAACCCAATTCACCAACAACTCCCAAGCTTCGACGGTAATCATGGCCCCCAGTGCGCCCATCACACCAAACCGTGGCATGAGCACCCAGCAAGCCACGAGCAATACCGGCAACGACGCCAGACCTTGCCAAAACAAGGCCTTGAACGCACCAAAGCTGGTGAGCAAAGTCGTACCCACGTTGCGTGCCGAATTGACCGCAAAATAAATGCCCCAGAGCAGCAACAGGTGCGAAATATGCTGGTATTTTTCACCCAGCACATGGCTAGATAGCCAGGGAAACGCCAGCCACAGAACGACCACGTACACCACGGTGAACCCCTCCATCGCCAGCGTTGACTTCAGCAAAAATCCGCGAATAGAGTCCCACTCTGTTGCAGCAATCATTTGGCCCAAAGTGGGGCGAGCCACCCGCGACCATGCCACACCCAGTATCGAAATAGGAATCAGCAGCAGCCGTGCGGCATTCAAATCCGCCAACGCAGCCACCCCCAGAAAACCGCCAGCCACATACAGATAGCTGTTGTTGACCAACCACCCTGCAATCGACCCGATCAAGGCCCAGCGGCTGAGCGACCACAGCAACTGGAAATCAGTCACATAATGCCGCCAGGTCGCGCTTGACCCTTCTGTATTCACCAAATCAGTGCTGTACAGCACAGCGACGATACCGTTCGCGGCGGCCAGCAAGCACATGATTTCCGTCACCGTGACATGGTCTACAAGCAGTAACAACGCTGACCCCAACACCGTCATGGCAACAAAAATAGCATCCAGCTTGGCCACGATATCTGGCCTGGACTCAATGAACAACGCTGTGCGGCAGTACTCGCGGCAACCCAGGGCAAAGATGAATGCGGCAAATGCCAAGGCCAGGCTGAGTGGATTTTCAGACAGCCCAACCGTGGTCGACAGCACACCAATACCCACACCTGCCATGACCGCCAACAGCCCTGACGCAGCCCATTGAATGCGCAACGTTCTCGCGACTAACGTGACACGTTCATCCACAGACCGTCTGGCCGACAGTGTGGTAAGTGCTGAACCGATCAAGGCATCGAGCAATGTGGTGCTCAGCACCCCGGCAGCGAACAACTGGGAATAAAGGCCGTAGGTCTCTTTGGAGGCATAGCGGATAAGGGCGATACCTATACCGAAATTCAGCCCACTGAGCAACACCTGATCGACCATGGACACAATCGACCGCGAGAGAAACGGTTTAGGCGCAGTCAAGCGTCACCTGCGTTACGGCGAAAAAGACGGCGCCAAACCCATGCGAATGGAAACGCAACAATCGACGCGGCAGAGGCCCAAAACCCTCGCCCCGAAGTGGCCAAGCGCGTGGGCTGGTTGTACACCGTTCCCAACACCTCCACGCCTATGGCAGCAATCTCATTTTTCGCTTTTTTAAGGTCGGAAAGCCGGGTCACGTTTTCACGGGCAACAAACAAGGCACGGCCTGTCTGGCGGGCAATCGCTTGCGCATCAGCCCACTGCATGGAGGAAGGCGTGTCCACCACGAACACGGTCACTTGCTTGGCAAAGTGCTCCAGTAACCCTGCAAGCTTGGGTGCGCTGATGATTTCCAACGGGTTAGGCGGCAACGGCCCCGACCCCAGCACCCAAAACTGTGGCATCACCTCCGGTATCGCCTCAAGCGATCGCGCACTGCGCTTGGCCAAAATCGTGGACAGGCCAGTCTGGTTGGACAAACCAAACAGCTTGTGCTGCACAGGGTTGCGCAAATTGGCATCAATCAGCATGGTCTTGATGTTGAGCTGCGCGAAAGCTATTGCCAAACTGGCGGCAATATGGCTTTTACCTTCGTTTTTGAGCGGACTCAAGACCGCTATGGCGATGCTGAAACCATCCCCCAAGCGCTCAAGCACCTCTGAACGCAGGCGTTTGATGGCCTCTGCGGCTTCGCTACCGGGGGCATGCACGATAGCCAGCGTGGCGCTGATTTTGGATGCCAGCCCATTGCCCTCAAAGGTAGCGTAGTTGAACTGCTTGCCCAGCACCTCACTCACTTCACCCTCGGTCAACAAGCCCAGCCGCACTGCAGCCTCTCCAAAGCGTATGTGCAGACGGTTTTGCAGCTGTACGATTTCCTCAACTTCTTCGGGTGTAAGTTTGTTGGCCTTGATGTACGCATCACCCATGCGCCCCTTGCGCATCACCACTTCAGGCGACAGGTTACTGAATGCAGAAGCCGTCGGGTCTATCGGAGTGAAGACCGAAGGTTCATTGAAATCGGGGGCCGCCGCAGAAGGCTCAAATCGGGGACGCTTGGGAGATGTCATTGCAGCCTCTCAAGCGTTGCGCTGGCCAACACGGCCTAGCACGTCGATGTTGAGCTCACGCTCCAAATCATCCACGTGACGTAAGCGGCGACCGCTCAACTCCGTCAGAAAGACCAACCCGAGTCCCAATAACAAACCCACGGGAAGGCTCATCAGCAGGTTCGAGCGCAGTTTGGGCTTGGAATGGGTGTAAGGCGCGACGGCCCAACGCAAAACAGCCAAGCTCGGGCTGTTGACATTGCTGGCAATCAGTAATTCATCGTATTTTTGAACTGCTGAGTTGTAGATTTTTTGCACACTTTCCATTTGCCGCTGATAGGAGCCAATCACATCACGGTGTTTTTTCATTTCGAGCAGTTTTCTTTGCTTGTCTTGAATTTCACTCGACAAGGTTTGGGCCTGTTGGTCAAACCGACGCTCTTCCATCAAGGCTGCATTGAGCGCGATTTGGGATTCACGGTTCAAGCGCTGCACCAGAATGTCACGCTCGGCCAGCACTATTTTGAATTTAGGGTGATTACGCCCGTAGACGCTGCCCACCTCTGCGGTTTGTCGCTCCAGATCCGCCAAGCGCAAACGCAACTCAGGTATGCCGCGTTGTAACGCAATTTCAGGAATTTCTGAAGCGGGAACGCCTGATTTGACCATTGCTTCAATGGCCCTGTGTTTCGAGTTGGCTTCCAGCCGCAGACCCTGGATGGTGGTTTGCTTGGATGACAGCTCGTTGAGCTGGCGCGACCCCATGTCGAGTCGCTCATCTGCATCCACAATGCCGTATTTTTGCTGGTATTCAGTGATCGAGGTTTGTATTTGATCCAGCTCATGGCGCAGGGTTTCAAGCTGCACACTGTACTGTTCTTGCCGGGATTTGGCAGGCGCAGAGCTGATACGCAACACCAAGTCCATATAAGCTTGAATGGCCGCGTTCAGTGCATCCCTGGCGTAGTTGGCGCTGCTGGCGGAGTAGCGCAACTCCACCACACGGCTGCTTTTTCTCAGTACGACTTCCAATTCTTTGCCAATGCTTTCAACCAAAAGACTGCGGGCCTTGGCCTCACCGTCTTTTTCAATCATTTTTTTGACGCTGTCCCGGGACATCATCTTGGTGACGTCAATCACTTGGTTGGCGACTTCCTCGCTTTTTATCATGTCAACCTGTGTCTGCATGTAGCTCTCGTCCAGCACAGGGCTGAACTGGCGACCTGCCAGCGGGTCATTGGCCCTATAGTCAATAAACAACTCAGCCGTAGCGGTATACGATTTGGGTAAAAACTCGGTCAATGCGAACGTGGCCATGACGGTCAACGCCAGCACCATAAAGATGGTGAATTTGCGGGCCTTCAGAATAGCAAACAGCTGTGCAAAAGACAGCCCGCTGGCAGGAATATCGGTGGTCATTGGGTCAGGATGGGTAATCGTGGCAAGAGCTTTGGCTGTCGTGTTGAAAGGCTACAAGGCTAAAACAACCGCTCGTCCACGTAGACAACATCACCATTGACTATGGGAGCGTTCAAATCTGGCGTGAGCACTTGGATTTTTTGGTTGGCATCCTTACGGTGAATGCGGATGCGGCGCAAGGAGCCTCGCTCAGTGACGCCACCGCTGATAGCCAGCACACGCATGACGTCCAGCTCAGCCTCCATCGGGTAAGCACCGGGCCTGCGCACCTCACCGTGAATATAGAAGACTTTTTGGGGTGCGACAAAGACCACATCGTCGTTTTTTAACTCGACATCCAAGTCTTCTTTGCCAGAGTCAATCAGCTGATCGAGACGAATGGCAATTTCCTTGCGCTGGCTATCACCATTCATGGGGGTTCCGTCTGCGCCATTTCGCCTCAATAAGAATACAGTGCGATCGGCCTTGGGTGTCAGGCCACCAGCCGTTGCCAGCGCATCGAGCACAGTCAACTTACCCAAAATAGGAAAGCGCCCAGGCCGCAAGACCTCACCCAAAACCGAAATCATCTGGCTACGCACCTGCCGCACCTGTACGGAAACCTCAGGATTTCGGAGGTATTCGCCATCTTTCAGACGTTGAGCGATCAATTTTTCGATCGCGGGAGGACTGAATCCACCAATTTTCAGCGTACCAATCAGCGGCAAGGTAACCTGCGCGTTGTCATTCACCGTGACTTCTGCCGACATGTCGGGCTGACCAAAAACAGTAATGAAGATTTGATCGCCGATGCCAACAGAAAGGCGGTCAAGGGGTATTGCAGAGACTGCTGTGCTTTTATCAGCGGTGTTGGTCACAACAGCCGGAAGGGTCAACGCAGGAGAAACCACAGGCGCAGCTGACGGTAACGCGCGTGCAGGCTCCCACTGGTTATCCAATGGCAAACTGAGGGAACGTGGCTGTGGCTGAGCCTGCGCACAAGGCCATCCCAGCACCCCAATCAGGGCGACACACCGCAGGCAACATTGCACCCTAGAAGCGAATTCACTCAATTTTTATCCTGCTGTTTAAAAATGACCATGGCATTCCTTGTACCTGCTTTGCGCTTATCGCATATTTCAACGGGTATACCTAAGTTCCGTTCCGTAGAGTTAAGCCATGAAGGAAAATACAGGTTTACAGACCTCACGACCCCTTCAGGCGCTAAGCCTGCGCGGGTGTGGTGAATTAGACAACAAAAGTTTTGCGGCTGCCGTATACGACAGCAAAGATGCACGCCTAAATTCACAGCTTGCCCGCTTTGTTGTCGCTTAAGCTTAGGCTTGGTTGTATTGCCTTTTTAATGTTCATGCGGGGGTGCGTGTTGTATTTATTTTGTAAGGCCAGGATCTCTTCATCGGCAGCGTCAGCCATAAGTTCGGTATTGCTGGCGGCGGTGTGTGCATTGCCGTTCTTTGCCATGGCGGCCAGTCCGGTCACCGATATACCCGACAGCAAACCTGTGCCGGGGTTGGAGGTGGATGCCAGTGAACTCAAACTGTTTTCTTTGAGCCAAACTTTGCTCCAAGACCCGCAAAACCCAGAACTTTTGCTCAAGAAAGGTGTTTTGCTGTTTGAGTTGGGCAAAACACAAGCTGCGTTTGAGATTTTTGAGTCGCTCAGAGTCACCTTCCCAAACCATCCGGCGCCTTACGCAAATTTGGCATCGGTGTATGCCCGCTTAGGGCGGCTAGAAGAATCCCGCCAAATGCTGATGATCTCGGACGGATTGCAGGGCAACCGGTTCCAGACCCAACTCAGCCTAGCGTCGGTGAATTTGGGGTTGGCCTTGGCGGCCTTAGGCAAAGCCAATGACCTCAATCCAAACGATGTGGCAACACAACGCAAACTTCGGTCGCTTGAAAAATACATCGCAGAATCCAATAAAGCACCATTTTCATCAGACGCGGATCCAGCGACAAAATTAGCAACAGGCGCCCGAAACACCAACCAGGAAAGCAACCAGCGGCTAAGCAAAGCAGCGAAAGTAAGGCAAGCAAGCAACCCTGGTCCTGTGCGAGATCGGTTGTCACTGAGCATGGCTGATACAGAGGACAGCCCCCCACCTTCACCGATCAATGTACCGGCTGTAGCTGTCGCTCGACCGCCACCGACTCTCAGCACCACGGTTGGCAGCAATGAAGATGCCAGAAAAGCACAAGTGCTCAAAGCGATTGCGGTTTGGGGCAAAGCATGGACTCAGCGGGCTTATGGCGATTACCTGGCAGGCTACAGCGCCAACTTTCAGCCCTCCGATGACACCACACGCGAGATGTGGACTGATCGAAAACGGGCGGTGATGGAAAAAGCAAAGTACATCAAAGTGGAGATTAAAGTCAGCAGCGTACAAGTCACAGGCAATACCGCCACGGTGAAACTGAGCCAACACTACCGCTCAGACAGGCATTCCGATTTTTCCCGCAAAGAACTCACTTTGGGCTTTGAAGAAGGAGGCTGGAAAATTTTGGCAGAAAAGCCAGTGAAGTAACAAATACACCTGCGGCACACCTTTGCGTTTTACTTACACTTACTGACATACCTTCTCCATCTAAGCAACTATGCAAGTTCCAGAATTCCAAGGCACCGCACAACGCATTGTTCCTCTCGTGATTATTTCCCCAGTACGGGATGAGTCTGCATTGATCGCCAAAACGTTGGACTCTATCGTTGCCCAAACGGTACGGCCCATGGAATGGGTCATCGTGGATGATGGCTCCAAAGATGACACTGCAGCCATTGTGCAGGCCTATGCGGAGAAATATCCGTTCATCCGTCTGGTCAAAATCACAGACCGAGGTTTTCGCAAGCTGGGCGGTGGTGTGGTGGCCGCTTTCAAATTTGGACTGACCCAAATTGCGTCCCCTAAGTATGAGTTCATTGCCAAGCTGGACGGTGACATGTCGTTTGGACCTTTGTACCTGGAAACGATGTTCAAGGCGTTTGACGCCAATCCCAAGCTTGCCGCAGTATCAGGCAAAGTGTTTCGGCCCAAAGACGGTGGTTTTGTTGAAGAATGGACGATTGACGAGCATGTAGCCGGTCAATTCAAACTGTACCGCTGGACCGCATTTTGTGACATTGACGGTTTTGTAGAAGAAGTGCTGTGGGACGGTATTGATGTGCATACAGCTCGCATGAAAGGTTGGCATACCATGAGTTTTGACGACCCGAATGCGAGGCTCATTCACCATCGTCTCATGGGCTCATCAGACAAAAACGTCTATAAAGGGCGACTGCGCTTGGGCAGGGGCATCTACTTTATGGGCTACCACCCTCTGTACGCTTTGGCATCCAGCATTTTTCGAATGCGTGAAAAGCCGTTCATCATTGGTGGAGTGCTTATTATTGTGGGTTATATCAAGGCCGCTGTTCAGCGGGTACCACGTTATGACAACCCAGAGTTCAGAGCCTACTTGCAAAACTGGCAACTGACAAAGCTGAAGGCACGCTTCAAAGGCGAAACACGCTAAACCACGCACCAGGTTTGCAGAGACAAAATTCGTATGAAACAACCCACAGGATCAAGCCAAAGCGCACAACAACATCTGTTGAGCTTATGTACAGGGTTGATCTTTGCTGCGGCTATTGCGCTTTCGCTGTTACTTCTTGTCGCGCTGTATGACAAGGCTCATGTTCAGGAATTCGCCAGTGCCATCTTCGTGAGCGCCCTGGCAGGGTTTGTGGTGTTTTCGCGGCTCGACTTGGTATCTTGGGCTGACCGGATTGACATTTTCACCAGTATTTTTACGCGATGGGCTGTGGTTTACCTGCTGGTCATTTTGAGCGGTTATTTTTCCATGTCGGGAGAACAGTTATCGCGTCTCGTCATGCTCTGGTGGCTCTTCGTCACACCTTTTGTACTGAGTCTCCTTGCGTTGGGCTTGCAGATGATTGCAATCCAGGTCTATTCAACGGGAAGCCGCAGACGCAAAGCTGTTTTCTTACGCTTCCATGAAGCCGCAGGAACGCTGGCAAAGCGCATGCAGTACGAACCATTGCTGGGTGTTGACCCCATTGGCTACTTTGATTCCGTTGCACCCACGGACGATGACGCACCACCGCTACCGTGGTTAGGGAACATGACGGATGCGGTTCTTTATGTCAACAGCCACAAGGTAGATATCGTCTTTTTAGGCTTGGACATGGCTGAAAGTCCTGCGGTACGCGAACTGATGGAAGCGCTACAAGACTCCACTGTGTCGATTTACTTCATCCCTGACTCCAAGCTGTTTGGAGTGCCAGGCGTGCAGGTCACGGAAATGGTGGGTGTGCCACTGTTGGTGGTGGCTGAGACGCCGTTTTTAGGCCTCTCCCATGGACTCAAGCGGCTGACAGATGTGGTCATTTCATCTATTTTGCTGATTGCGCTGGCACCCGTGCTGTGTGGTGTAGCGGTTGCGGTCAAAATATCTTCCCCAGGCCCGATCATGTTCAGACAAAAACGCTACGGGGTTGGCGGCAAGGAAATTGACGTTTACAAGTTTCGCAGCATGCGCATGGCGGCACCTAGCGATCAGGTTAAACAAGCCACACAAAATGATGACCGCATCACCCGGGTCGGTCGGTTTATCCGTAAAAGTTCACTGGATGAGCTGCCGCAATTTTTCAACGTACTCCAAGGCAGCATGAGCATCGTGGGGCCACGGCCCCACGCAGTTCAACACAACGAACTGTACCGAAAGCTGATCCCTGGTTATATGCTGCGGCATAAGGTCAAGCCCGGTATCACAGGCTGGGCGCAGGTCAACGGTCTGCGGGGAGAAACAGAAACCGTAGACAAAATGCGGCGACGCATTCAGTACGATTTGGTTTATATCAGCCACTGGTCGGTATCGTTTGACATTCGCATCATTTTGCGAACTGCGCTTTTGGTATTTCGGGACACCAACGCCTACTGAACTGACGTAACACCCCTAACAGGTTTAGGTTTGTATTATGTTGGTGCTTTTTCAGTCTTCTGGCGTGACGCCGTCCACTGGCGCAAGCGGATCACGCGCGGATCAGCCGCAAGCGAAGCTTTCGCCCACTTCGCGGTCATGGCTGCAGTTGCCAGAATTGCAGGGCGAGATACCGCGCCCTCGCCCAAAGGAATGAGATCTGTCTTGAACCGCATTTTGTAGCCTGCAGTGCCCCGCCCCAGGTCAATCTCGGTCAAGCCCTCCCGGGCACCTTGCTCGGCTATATTTTTAAGCAAAATCAAACCTGGCTGGTAGTACGCGTAGGCCAAGTCATAAACAGGAAACCACGAGTGCAGCGTAGCCCCTGCACGCAGGCCAAAGTGGGAGGACACCAGCTTGTCGCCCGCATACAGCGTGCTCAATGCGCCCCTGAAGCCGCTACCTTGGGTAGAAAGCGCACGCTCCATCAGCTGGCGAATCCAAGGTACGGCAAACGGATCATTCGCAGCGCCCACGGTGCGCGCCCATTGCTCGGATTTAAGCCTCATCAGTACCTCTAGCACCTGCACGCTACCCTCATGCATCTCGAACCGAAGCTGGCCTTTGTCGCGAGCCAGGCGTGTCATTGATTGACGGATTGTGGTCAAAATACCGGGTGAACGGGTATTTTGTGCCTCACAAAGCCGCTGCACATATGCGTCCCAGCCTCCCGTCAGCGTCATCACTGGAGACGCACTGTTGAAGCAAATAAAGGGGGTAAAAACCACCTGCGTCAGTGGCATATGGTTGAAACCAAAGTAAGTGCCGCCACACGCACGCAAGAGCGACGCCACGTCTATGTCAAGCCCAGGGTTTGCGATCAATCCGTGGTAATCGTTCAGCCCCTGCCCAACAGGTTTAAGCCGTCCCCAGCTGTCTTTCTCATAAGGGAAAAAACCCTGCACGCCCCCTTGCGACTCAATAACAGCAACCTTGACTGCACGACCAGCAGCTGCAACCAACTGCGTGAACTCAGGACTGTAGTACGGGCTGCGCAGCGCCGTATCGTTACCTTGAATTAGCTGCCATGTTTCTACCAATGATGCCCCCAATTCCTGGGCTGCGATCACTGAAATCTTCATGAGGCATTGCCCCTGCGGCCAATAGCGTGGTATTCAAATCCGTTGGCATGAACCGCCTTGGGTGCAAACTGGTTACGCCCATCAAAGAGCACAGGGGCTTTCATCAGCTCACGCAGTTGATCCCAGTCTGGGGTCAAAAATTCGCGCCATTCAGTGACCAAAACCAAAGCATCGGCATCTTTGACCGCAACATAGGCATTGGTAGCAATTTCAAGCCCTGGTTGGGCACCCAACACCCGGTGCGCCTCGGCACCAGCAACGGGGTCATAGGCCGTTACCTGGGCACCACGCGCCAGTAAATCAGCGATCAAGGTCAAACTGGGGGCTTCACGCATATCGTCAGTATTAGGCTTGAACGCCAAGCCCCATACTGCAAATTTCTTGCCGTCCAGACGCTCACCAAAACGCGCTTTAATCTTGTCAGAGAGTACCGTTTTTTGCCGTTCATTTACCTGCTCAACAGCCATTAAGAGGCTTAAAGGACTGTCGCTGTCGGATGCCGTGCGCGCTAATGCTTTCACGTCTTTGGGGAAGCACGAGCCACCATAACCGCAACCTGCATACAGAAAACTGAAACCGATTCGCGGGTCTGAACCCATGCCTTTGCGCACGGACTCAATGTCCGCATTAAGCCGCTCGGCCAACATCGCCAACTCATTCATAAAGCTGATACGGGTTGCCAGCATGGCGTTAGCAGCGTATTTGGTCAGCTCGGCACTGCGGACATCCATCGCCAAAAACCGGTCGCGATTCCGCAAAAAGGGTTCATACAGCGCCCGCATCACCTCCCATGCACGCTCATCGTCTGCACCAACCACCACACGGTCTGGGCGCATGAAGTCGGCCACAGCGGCGCCTTCCTTTAAAAACTCAGGGTTAGACACCACTGCGAAATTAGGGGTAGCCCCTCGCAAAGCCAACTCAGCGTCAATAACTTGGCGAACTTTGTCGCCCGTACCCACGGGTACCGTGCTCTTGTCCACAACCACGGTGAAGGCATCGGGCATATGGCGGCCAATATCACGCGCTGCAGCCAGCACATGTGTCAAATCAGCCGATCCATCTTCATCGGGCGGCGTACCTACCGCAATGAACTGCACAGCACCATGCGCGAGCGCTGCTTTGGCATCGGTCGTGAACTTCAAACGCCCTGCAGCCGCGTTACGGCGCACAATTTCTTCGAGGCCAGGCTCATGGATAGGGATACCTCCAGCGTTCAAGATTTCAACCTTGCGTGCATCAAGATCAAGACACACCACAAAATTACCCATCTCGGACAGACAAGCGCCCGTTACCAAGCCAACATAACCTGTTCCCACCACTGTGATTTTCATTAACTTCCCCGTGAACAATCAAAAGTCTATTATCAAAGAAGTACGTACCCTATTGAGCTGGCCGGGTTTTAAATGCTGCCAGTAAACTCTATCCGCTAACTTCTTGGCAACTTCATCAGTTTTTACCGTTACCGCCACAACAACGCCATGCACAGTCCTCTCACGCGAACCGAAAAACTGTTTGGCGTTCGATTGAATGCAGTCACTTTTGAAGACGCAATCACACTGCTTTCGCGGCAGGTTAACCTGCGCCCAGCCAAAGTGATCGTCACACCCAATGTAGATCACTTCGTTTCCTTGAGTGAAAACCCCGCACTGCGTGAAATTTATGCGAGCGCTGACTTTGCGTTTGCAGATGGAATGCCCGTGGTGTGGGCCAGCCGCCTCTTGGATAAAGCCCTGCCTGAGCGGGTAACCGGTGCAGATTTGTTTGTGGCTTTTTGCCTGCTGGCACAAGAAAACAGCTGGCGGGTCAATGTTTTGGGTGGCATGCCTGGCCAAGAAGCCATGCTGCTGGATCGGTTTTCCGTGGTGTACCCAGAACTGCAGGTCAAAATTCTTTGCCCTGGCATGGGCTTTAATCCACAATCTGACGAAGCCAAGGCTGCCGCCGAATGGATCAATGCCACCAAGCCAGACTTGGTGTTTGTCTGCTTGGGCTTCCCACGGCAAAGTTTGTGGTCACTGGGAAACAGAAAAACACTGGATACTGGCTTGGTTTTTTGTGTGGGCGCAGCTATGGAATTCGCGCTGGGCATCAAAAGTAGAGCGCCTTTGTGGATGCAACGCCGTGGCCTGGAATGGGTGTGGCGCCTGGGCTCAGAACCAACCAAGCTATGGCGGCGTTACCTTGTGCGAGGCCCCCGTTTTTTGCGACTGGTCTTGCAGGAGTGGCAAGGAAAACCACGCAGACCATAACCAAGGCAGTAAATCAAAGCTATAATGTTTGGCTTTACTGGCAAACCCCGACTGCCGATTAATTATGTCGGGGAACCTCCCGCTCAGGGTTTGATCTTCCCAGAGCACCTATTTCGGAAAAACATTACGTAATGACCACCATCCGTGTTAAAGAAAACGAGCCGTTTGACGTAGCTCTGCGCCGCTTCAAGCGCACCATTGAAAAATTGGGCTTGCTCACCGACTTGCGTGCACGCGAGTTCTATGAAAAGCCTACCGCTGAGCGTAAGCGCAAGAAGGCAGCAGCCGTGAAGCGCCATTACAAGCGCGTGCGCAGTATGCAACTGCCCAAGAAATTGTTCTAAGCCCACAAAGCTTTTTTCAGTCTCGAACCCGCGCTTGAGGACGCTCAGCGCGGGTTTTGCTTTTTTTGCTTTGCTTTTTTGTTTTCATTTGTTAACAACACCCAACACAGCCACTTCACAGGAGCACCGTTATGTCCCTTAAAGATCAAATCACCGAAGACATGAAAACCGCCATGCGCGCCAAAGACAGCGAGCGCCTGGGCACCATCCGCTTGTTGTTGTCTGCTTGTAAACAAAAGGAAGTGGACGAACGTGTGGTGCTGGACGACGTGGCTGTGGTCGCCATTGTGGACAAACTCATCAAGCAACGCAAAGATTCCATCACAGCGTTTGAGTCTGCCAACCGCCAGGACTTGGCCGACATTGAAGCCCGCGAACTGAAGGTGCTAGAGGTCTACTTGCCCGTACGCCTGACAAGCGATGAAATCACCGCCGCCGTTAACGCTATCGTCGCCGACCTGGGCGCCACTGGCCCTGGTGACATGGGCAAAGTGATGGGGGCAGTGAAAGCCCAGCTGTCAGGCAAGGCCGACATGGGCCTGGTATCCGCAGCAGTCAAAGCTGCTTTAGCCCCCAAATAACCCCGCCACAGGGGCTTACAACTGCTTAAGAGCCTGCCACCTTCATCCGGTTAACCAAGATGGAACCCACGGTCTTGGCACCATAGTTGTAAGCATCGGCACCCACGGCCTCAATCCCCATCAGCATGGTTTTGAGGTTGCCCGCGATGGTGATCTCATGGACAGGAAATGCAATTTCACCGTTCTCGACCCAGAATCCGCTGGCACCGCGTGAGTAGTCACCCGTCACGTAGTTCACGCCCTGCCCCATCAGCTCGATCACAAAAAGCCCCGTGCCCAGCTTTTTGAGCATGGCATCCAAATCATCGCCTTTGCGGGTACGGCTAGAAGACAACACCAGGTTATGCGAGCCACCGGCATTACCTGTGGTTTTCATCCCCAGCTTGCGAGCGCTGTAGGTACTCAAAAAATAGCCTTCACACACCCCCGCCTTCACCACCTGACGAGCATGGGTCTGCACGCCCTCTTCATCAAACGGCGAGCTGCCTTTGCCGCGCAACACATTCGGGTCTTCGCTGATGTTGATGTGCTTGGGCAGCACACGCTTACCTAGAGAATCCAGCAAGAAGCTACTTTTGCGGTACAACGCCCCACCACTGGTAGCCTGCACATAAGCCCCCAGCAACCCGGCGGCTACCGGCGACTCAAACAGCACCGGGCATTCGGTTGTTGGAATCTTGCGCGATTTGAGACGGCTTAACGCCCGCTCAGCAGCGTAGCGCCCCACCGCTTGCGCACTGGCCAACTCTGCGGCATCGCGCATCGAGCTGTACCAGGCATCACGCTGCATGTTCGCACCTTTACCGGCAATCGGCGCCACCGAGATACTGTGACGTGAACTGGCATAGCCACCACGAAAACCATGGGTATGTGCGCTGAAGAAATGACTTTGTTGCGCTGAAACGCCTGCGCCTTCGCTGTTGGTGATGCGCTTGCTGGTAGACAGCGCCGCCGCTTCGCATTCCAAGGCCAACACCGCAGCTTGCGCACTGTCAATCGCCCAAGGATGGAACAAATCCAGCTCAGGCTGCACCTTGGCAATATCCGCTTCATCAGGCAAGCCTGCCATCGGATCTTCAGCCGTGAACCGGGCAATGTCGTAAGCGGCCTGCACGGTTTGCATGATGGCTGTGCGCGAGAAATCCGAGGTACTGGCGTTACCGCGTTTTTTACCAACGTAGACAGTGACACCAAGGGACTTGTCTCGGTTGCGCTCCACGTTTTCCAGCTCACCCAAACGGGCAGACACGCTCAAACCACAGCCCTCGGAGGCTTCGGCACCCGCATCTGTGGCACCTATTTTCTTGGCGTGTTTGAGGGCTGTGTCCACCAAGTCTTCAAAGTGAGCTCGGCTGTATTGGAAGCCACTTTGGGGCGTTTTTGCAGTTGCTTTAGCAGAGGCTTTAGCGGCAGTTGGGGGTGTTTTCAAAGTATTCATAGCGACAGCTATGATACTTGCCGCACTTACAGACGATTTCTCGTCAGTTCTATTCTCCTTCTACCTCCCCCGTCACCATGCCGCGCAAAATCAAAAAGGGCTATTACGTCCAAGGAAAATTCGTTGCTGAAGGCAGCGAACTCGACTTGGAATACAAAGCCGAACTCAAAGGTACCACTGCCGCCACCCGCACTGACCTGAAGCGCGAAAGCACCGAACTGCAAACCTTGGGTGAAGCGTTGATAGGCCTACGCAAAGGGCTGATGATGCCCTTGAACCTCCCCGAGCAGCTGATAGGGGCCTTGGCGGAAGCCAAGCGCATCACCAACTTTGAAGGCAAACGCCGTCAAATGCAGTACATCGGCAAGCTGATGCGCAAACTGCAACTGGCACAGCCCGAAAGCCTGGACGCCATCCGCGCCGCCTTGGTAGAACAGCACAGCGGCTCAGCCGCCAGCGCGTTGTCTCTGCACCAAGCGGAGCAATGGCGCAACGACCTGATTGCCAAAGACGAACGCTTTGGCGACTGGGTAACGGCGTACCCCAACACAGACACCCAACAGCTGCGCGCCCTGATTCGCCAAGCCCGCAAAGACGCAGAAGCGAAACCCGTCATTGCCGATGTGCCCAGCGCTACGCCCGAAGCATCAGCCGCCGTGGCGACCACCACACCGCCACCAGCGCCCCGCCATGGCCGTGCCTACAAAGAAATTTTCCAGCTGGTACGCGAACAGCTGACCCAGGAGACAGGCGATGACGAAACCGCATGACGCCCTCAAAATCGGCATTATCTCCATCAGCGACCGTGCTTCCACCGGTGTTTACGAAGACAAAGGCTTGCCTGCACTGAAAGACTGGCTGAGCCGTGCGCTGAAGAACCCCATCAAATTTGAAGAACGGCTGATTCCTGACGAGCAAGCAAATATCAGCGCCAGCCTGATCGGCTTGGTGGATGCGGGTTGTGCTTTGGTGCTCACCACTGGTGGCACAGGCCCCGCACTGCGCGATGTAACGCCAGAAGCCACCCTGGCCGTCGCGGACAAGACCATGCCGGGCTTTGGCGAGCAAATGCGGCAAATCAGCCTGAAATTCGTCCCAACAGCCATCCTCTCGCGCCAAGTCGCGGTGATTCGCGGGCAATGCCTCATCATCAACCTGCCCGGCCAACCCAAGGCCATCGCAGAAACACTGGAAGGCTTACGCGATGCAACAGGCCAATCGTTGGTGCCCGGCATCTTTGCCGCAGTGCCTTACTGCATTGATTTGATCGGTGGGCCGTACATGGAAACCGATGACACGGTGTGCAAGGCATTCAGGCCAAAATCGGCCATACGTGCTTGATAGATGGGCGTAGCTAGCTACTGTTTTTATAGCTAGCCATCTGCTTAACTGGCCAACCCTACTTTCCAACCAACTGCGAAAACTTCTCCGCCTCAAAGCACTCGGTACGGGCTGCATCGCAGGGCACGCAATCCGGCGTCGTTGGGTTGGCGGACAGCTTCTCTATCGCTTGCCACAGCAAAGCAATTTGGTGCTCTTGGCTGGAAGCGTTGTCGATCAAGCCGCGCATGGCTTCGCCGATGGGGTCGCCTTCGGGGGTAATGCCGTAGGCTGAGAAGCTGGGGGTGGCCATGGCAGCGTCGCCAGCTGCACCGTCTTTAGGCAGGATGATGCGGGCGGGGATGCCCACAGCAGTAGCGCCAGGGGGCACGGGTTTGATAACCACGGCGTTAGAGCCAATCTTGGCACCGTCGCCCACGGTAAAGCCACCCAACACCTTGGCCCCAGCGCTGACAACCACATCGCGGCCCAATGTAGGGTGCCGCTTGGCACCTTTGTAGAGCGAAGTACCGCCCAGGGTCACGCCTTGGTAAATGGTGCAACCGTCGCCAATCTCAGCCGTTTCGCCGACCACCACGCCCATCGCATGATCGAAAAATACCCGTTCACCCAATTTGGCACCAGGGTGAATTTCGATACCAGTCAACCAGCGCCCGCAGTGCGAAATAAAACGGCCTAGCCATTTGAAACCGTGCGTCCAGCACCAGTGCGCTCTGCGGTGCAACACCACCGCGTGCAGACCCGGGTAGCAGGTCAGCACCTCCCAAGTGCTGCGGGCAGCGGGGTCGCGGTCAAGAATGCATTGGATGTCGGAGCGAAGGCGTGAAAACATAGGGCGAGTCTAAGTGCTTAGGGCAATGGAGGTGGGGGCGTGAACGCTGGTGTCAAGGTGCCACCTTCCACGCCACAGCGCTTGGCGACCGCTTTCGCCACACCGCGCAAGATATGAATTTCCTCGGGCGTTAACTGCGCCCGGTTGGCAAGCTGGTTGAGGCGGGGCATCAATTTTTTAGGCGCAGCGGGGTCTAGAAAACCCACATCGACCAGCGTTTTCTCCCAATGTTGCAGCATTCCCTGCACAGCTACTGCGTCTGCACGCAGGTTTGTGGTGCTAGGGCTTTGCACGGGAAAGCCTCCCAAAGCCAACCGCCACTCGTAGGCGATCAACTGCACCGCTGCACCTAAATTAAGCGAGCCAAACTGCGGATTGGTGGGAATGCTCAGCGCTGCGTGGCAGCGGTAAACGTCCTCATTGCGCATCCCAAACCGCTCAGAGCCAAACAAGAACGCCACGGAATGCTCCTCTTTCGATAGCATCTCGAAATGTGGGCGCGGGGCCACAGTAGGCGGGCCAAAGTCGCGCGGGGTCATGGCGGTGGCGCACAGGTGGGTCATGCCATCCAGCGCTTCGTCCAGGGTTTCAACGATACGGGCCTTTCCCAGCACGTCCAAAGCCCCGCTGCTGCGCTGGATGGTTTCTTCGCGCCGCAGCACATTGGGCCAGCGTGGGGCGACCAGCACCAGCTCGTCAAAACCCATGACTTTCATGGCCCGGGCGGTGGCACCGACATTGCCAGCATGGCTGACGTTGATAAGAATAAAACGGGTTTTCAAGAGGATTTAAGCCGATTGAGGGTTGTGGTTTGGAATTTAAACAAGCGCGCCCGAGGTCACGGTAAAATCCAAGATTGTCGCCGCCGCATCGTCGGGCCGGAATTCTTTGCTCTTCACACAATTTATGTCGTCCAATCTGCACCCCATGCTTAACGTGGCCACCAAGGCCGCACGCGCCGCTGGCGCCATCATCAACCGCGCCGCCATTGACGTGGAAGCCGTTCGCATCTCGCAAAAGCAGATCAACGATTATGTGACCGAGGTGGACCAAGCCGCTGAAAAGGCCATCATTGAAACGCTGCTTACCGCCTACCCTGGTCACGGCATTCTTGCCGAAGAGTCCGGCTCTGAGCATGGCGCTAAAGATTCAGAGTTCGTCTGGATCATTGACCCGTTGGACGGCACGACCAATTTCATCCACGGCTTCCCGGTGTATTGCGTGAGCATCGCCTTGTCGGTGCGCGGCAAAATCGAGCAGGCTGTGGTGTTTGACCCTACCCGTAACGACCTCTTCACCGCCAGCAAGGGCCGTGGCGCGTTCATGAATGACCGTCGTATCCGCGTCTCCAAGCGCATCCGCCTGGCTGACTGCCTGATCTCCACCGGTTTCCCTTTCCGCCCCGGCGACAACTTTGCGGGCTACATGGCGATGATGGGCGACATCATGCCCAAAGTAGCCGGTATACGCCGCCCTGGTGCCGCAGCGCTGGATTTGGCTTACTTGGCCGCTGGTTTCACCGACGGCTTTTTTGAAGCTGGTCTCTCGCCTTGGGATGTGGCAGCAGGCTCGCTGCTGGTGACGGAAGCCGGTGGTTTGATCGGTAACTTCACCGGTGAATCCGACTTTTTGGATCAAAAAGAATGCATGGCAGCCAACCCGAAAATTTATGGTTTGATGGCCCCCATGTTCAGCAAGTACAGCAAATTCGCCACCGCTGGCGAAAAAGCAACTGTGCGTCAAGGCACGGTGTCAGTAGGCAGTGCAGCGCAAGTCAAGGCCGTAGCAACCAGCAGCACAGAAGAAACCCCGTTGGACGATACACCAGCCACTGATGCACCGTTTTAAGGTGTGCTGCCGCGTGTAGCGGTCATGTAGGGGTGTCACTTAGAGCACCTTAGGCAGACACAGCGCACCGGTTTAGGTAAAAAATGGGGTCTTTGAGGAGACACCCTGCTATGCCCAACCGCGCTGCCCCGTTTTCACCACCGTTCGCCCCACGCTTCCCTGTCCGCAGCGCTGCGGATGTGCAACGGCTTGAAGCAATTCCACTGGCCACCGCCCTCACGGTGCGCAGCACCTACGAAATCTTTCGCAATTCAGCCCATGCGTTTGGCGACAAAACCGCGCTGACCTTCCTGCCCACGGCCAATCCCGCCGACACCCCCATTCGCTGGTCTTATACCGAACTGCTCGCAGGCATCCACCAAACCGCCAACCTGCTGCACAGCCTGGGTGTCGGCCCCGGGGACGCCGTGGCCGTGTTGCTGCCGGGTTGCCTGGACTACCACCTCGCCCTTTGGGGTGGCTCAGCCGCAGGCATCGTGCAACCGCTGAACCCGCTGCTGACCGATGAAAAACTGGCTTCGCTGATGACGGTCGCTCGCGCCAAGGTACTGATTGCCTACGGCAAAACCACAGGGAATGATGCCGATGCGGACATGTGGCAAAAAGCCCTGCGCCTGCGCAGCCAAGTACCGACCCTCACCACGCTGCTGCGCGTTGCCCCGCATGACGAAATCCCCGGCAGCGTTGGCCCTTTACCCGCAGGCGTGGCCGATTTCACAACCTTGCGCCACGCCCAGCCCGCAGACCACCTGCTGAGCCAGCGCGACATCGCCCCGTCCGACATTGCTGCCTACTTCCACACCGGCGGCACCACGGGGGCCCCCAAGCTCGCCCGCCACAGCCATGGCAATCAGGTGTTCACCGCCTGGGCCAGCGTGATGATGCATGGCATTCTGGCCACCGACGTGTCCATCAACGGCTACCCACTGTTCCACGTCGCTGGGGTGCTGGCCGCTTCGCTGTCCACCTTTGCCGCAGGCGCTGAAACGGTGATCCCCACCACGGCCCTGATGCGTAACCGCGAGGTGGTGGCCAACTACTGGCGCTTGGTGGAAAAGTACCGCGCTACCACCCTCTCCGGCGTGCCCACGGTGCTGGCTGCGCTGGCGAACGTGCCCGTCGGCGACGCTGATATTTCATCGCTGCGCTACTGCCGCACCGGCGCTGCACCGCTGCCACCCGAGTTGTCGGCTCGTTTCGAGCGCCAGTTCGGCCTGCATGTGCATGAAAGCCTGGGCATGACCGAGATGGCCGGTATATCCAGTGTCACCCCACCCGGCGTGGTAGGGCCAGCAGGCTGTGTGGGCTTCGCTGTCCCATTCAGCCGCGTTCGTATCGTGGCACTCGACGAGGCCGGCGGGGCCAGTGATAACGATGTGCCGGCCGGTACCCAGGGCATGCTGCTGTTCAAGTCACCCAACGTGTTCCCTGGCTTTCTCGACGCTGATGACACCGCCCGCGCCTTCACTGCTGACGGCTGGCTGGCCACTGGCGATTTAGGCTTCATGGATGTGCAAGGCCGATTGCACCTCAGCGGCCGCTCCAAAGACCTCATCATCCGGGGAGGCCACAACATCGACCCCAAAACCATTGAAGACGCTCTGGGTGCCCACCCCGCCGTGCAGCTGTGCGCCGCCGTGGGCGCTCCGGATGCCTATGCCGGCGAGTTGCCCGTGGTGTTTGCCACGTTGATTCCAGGCGCGACAGTAACGGAGGCAGAACTGCTGGCCTTCGTAAGCGAGCGCGTCGATGAGCCACCTGCACGCCCCAAATCAGTGACGATTCTGGACACCATGCCCATGACCAATGTTGGCAAAATTTACAAGCCTGACTTGCGGGCGATGGCAGCAGCAGCTGCCAAAACCAACAACCGTTGAATACGCCGCCCCAACGGATTGATCCCCTATAACGACACACCCGAGACAACCATGCCTTTTATTTTCAACACACCGCTTTCGCGCCGCCAAGCCCTAACTCTCGGCGCTGCTTCAGCAACAGCCCTGTACCTGCCCCACAGCCACGCCCAAGCCACTTACCCGAGCAAACCCATTCGCATTGTGGTGCCTTACAACGCAGGCGGTGCTACCGACAACATCTCTCGCCTGATTGGTGAAAAGCTCAGCGCCCGCCTTGGGCAGCCGGTATTGATCGACAACAAAGGGGGTGCAGGTGGTATTTTGGGAACAGATATCGTGGCCAAAGCAGCACCCGACGGCCATACGCTGGTCATTTCACTCAACACCTCGCTGATGACCAACCAGTTTCTGTACGAAAAACTGCCCTACAACGTGCAACGCGATTTGGTGTTGGTGTCGCAAATTGCCAGCTCACCGATCACCCTGGTCGTCCATCCCAGCGTGACGGCCAACACCGGCCCTGAACTCTTGCAGTACGTGGCGAACAACAAGAAAAAACTGTCTTACGGCTCGTGGGGCGTCGGCTCTTATGCACACATGGCAGGCTCGTACATGAGCCAGTCGCAACAAGCCGACATGGCCCACGTCGCCTACAAGGGCGAAGCGCCTATGTTGCAAGACCTGATTGGGGGCCAAATTCAGATGGCCTACGCCAGCGCCCAGGCGACCAAGCCCCATATCGAGTCAGGCAAACTCAAAGTCATCGGCGTAACAGGCTTCAAGCGCATGGCGACCTTGCCCAACGTCGCCACACTGCCTGAACAAGGCATGAAAGACGAGGTCTATGGCATCGTCGGCTTCATTGGGATGGCGGCACCAGCCGGCACCCCCAAAGAGACGGTACAACGCATCGCCCGCGAAGTGCAAAGCATTTGCGAGCAACCCGATGTGGCCAGCCGTATTTCAGGCATGGGCTTTACCGTGGCAGCAGGCACACCCGAAGCCTTTGCAGCCAGCTACAGCAAGGACTTGCCCGTGTGGGAGCGCATGGTGAAACAGTCGGGCGCAAAGCTGGATTAAAAACCGTCCAGTCGCTGGTGAGGCGGGAACACCAGGCTCAATTGGAAGCGCATCGTGCAGCCTAGCGCTGACCGTCCAGGCCAACGATGTTTTCCTTGTGCAAACCGCCAAGCCGCTCATGCACACGCCCTCCCGTCCCCATCACCAGGGCATACAGGATTTCCTTGGGGCGTGGTGCATCTTGTATCCCGATTTCCATGCTGTTGAAGTGACTGCGTACATAACAGGCATGGATGTAATGCAGAGGCACCATCAAACGGTAGCCCGCATTAGCCACAGCTTTGGCTGCGGGCACCACGGCTTTGGGTTCACCCAATGCGGCTCGCATAGCCCAACCGCCCGCCTCGTGCCAGACGGCACCATGCTCCAGCTCACCGTCGACACCAACGATGGCAGCCTTGCTGTACGTTTCCACCTTGTCACGGCCCAGCGTGGCGACCAGCTCCTCTGCCAGCAAGGTACCCAAACTGCGCAACTCGGCCATGAATGGCAGCAAGTCAGGCTCATACCGACCCGCGTACGGGTTGCGGATGACGGCGCAAGCCGCCGCCATGCGCAGTGGCACGGTGGCAGCTGGGCCTCCCTCGTGGTAGATGGTTTCGACAGTCAAGCTGCGTTTGCGTATTTCGATCAGGGACATACAGGTTTCCTTTGCGTTGTGCCCATGGCAGCTTCATTGAAGTGGTCTTGCTGCTGGGAAAGTTTGGTGCCGATCTGCATGATCATTGCCTGCAATGATGCAGTTAACCTGGGTGTGCAAGAGGATCAAGTCCGGAGGATCGCCTGGCATTTTCGGTTGTCAACGGCTTGCCTGCAACACCCCAATGACCACTTTTAATGTCCTGAATGATGCAACGCGTCATAGGGCGAAAACCTTCACCACCAACACTGACAACAGCGTTGGTCAGTGCAGCAATTAATTCGTGCTTTTTGTCATCGGACAGGACGCCCTCAACAATCTTGACTTCAATGAAAGGCATAGAAAATTCCTTGTTTTAGAGAATGTTGCAAGTGACGTCCATCGCAAGACGGGGGCCCCGTGGATGCAGAGCGCTGGCATCGCCAGAGCCAAGGTTGATCAGAAAATTGGACTTGAAACGACCATCCGGGAAAAAAGCGGCATCGACCGCGGCATTGTTAAAACCGCTCATGGGTCCACAATCCAAGCCCAACATACGGGCAGCGAGAATCAAATAAGCACCTTGCATACTGCTGTTGCGCAAGGCCGTCACCTGCGCCAGTTCAACATTGTTGGCGAACATCGCCTGTGCATTGGGGTTAGGCAGAAACTGGGTTGGCAAGTGTTCAAAAAAACGCGAATCCTGCGCAACGATCACGGTCAACGGTGCCGCCATGGTTTTGTCGACGTTGCCCGGGGCCAGGCAAGACTTGAGCTTGGCTTTGGCCTCTGCGCTGCGCACAAAAACAAAGCGCGCGGGCTGGCAGTTCATGGATGTAGGGCCCCATTGGGTGAGTTCACACAGTTGTGTGATGGTCTCATCCGGTACGGCCTGCTCGGTAAATTTGGAAAATGTTCGTGCAGTCAGGAAGGCTTGGTTTAATGCGGGGATCGGTAGTGTGGGCATGGTTGAATGGGGATTGGGCTGGTGTGAAAAAACATTCAGGTACGGGGGGCAGAAGGTATAGCGGGTCGTGGCTCAGGACTCCGCAGTAAAGCCAATTTGCCTGATCAGCTGCCGCCACTCTGCGGCATCCGCCTGCAGCAGGTCACGCAGATGGCTGGGGCTGGAACCGTGGGCCTCAAGACCAAAACCCTTGATATAGTCCACCAAATCAGGTTGCCCAAAAACTGGCGCTAGCTGCTCAGCGGCACGGCGAATCACTTCGGCGCTGGCTTTGCCTGGCAAGAAGAACCCGTACCATTCACGCACAGCGAGATCAAAACCTTGCGCACGCAAGGTGGGCACACCCGGCAAAAAGATATTGGGGGTTTTGCCCGATACCGCCAAGACACGCAGCTTGCCGCTTTTGGCATGGGCCAGGTAATCCCCAATCGGCCCCCAGAAGGATGAGATCTGACCACCCAGTAAATCTTGAATCCCCGGAACCGTACCGCGATAAGGAATATGGTTCAGCGATACCCCGGATTGCTTGGATACCAGTGCACCAACCATGTGCGGCATTGAGCCTGCCCCCGGGCTGCCAAAGTTACCCTTCTCCGGGTTCGCTTTGACCCAATCCAGAAACTGTTTGAGCGTGCTCACACTGGCGGGGACACCAGGGCCAACAGCCAAGGCATGGTCACCGTAAGCCGCCAGCGATACGGGCACTACGTCATCGACGTTGTATTGCAACTTCGGGTAAGTGAAGGGGTAAATCGATAGCATGGATGAGGGCGTTAACAGCAAGACACTGCCATCGGCAGGACTGTCCTTGACCGTCAAAATACCGATCTGCCCGGCAGCACCAGGCTTGTTTTCTACCATCGCATTGGTCGCGTACTTGCCGCGCAGCTTGTCGGCGACGCGGCGTGCGATCACATCCACAGTGCCACCAGGCGGAAAACCGGAAACGATTTTGACAAGCTCAAGGGCAGCAGAGGTTTGAGCCTGCAAGCCACAGTAAAAAGGAAGCGCAGAAACCGAGGCCGTGCGCAGGATTTGACGACGAGACATGCTCATGATTGAACCTCAAGAGAGTTTGAGTAGCTTTGAATATCTAAAGCAGACTTAATCAAGCAGCGGTATACGCTGTCTTAACCACGGTATAAAACTCCGCTGCATAAGTACCTTGCTCACGCGACCCATAGCTGGAGGCCTTGCGCCCCCCAAAAGGGACGTGATAGTCGGCACCTGCTGTGGGTGCATTCACCATCACCATGCCAGCTTGGGCATGGCGCTTAAAGTGGGTGGCGTACTTGAGGCTGGTGGTACAGATACCGCTGGACAGACCAAAGTCTGTATCGTTGGCCAGTGCCAAGGCTTCCTCATAGTTGCGCGCCTGCACCACGTTGGCAACTGGCCCAAACACCTCCTCGCGATTGATGCGCATGGTTTGGGTAGTCTGGGTCAACAGCGCCGGGGTCAGGAAGAAGCCAGGCTGACCATCCACATTGCGTGCTGCGTGGGTACCGCCAAAAGCCAAAGTAGCCCCTTCGGCTTGAGCAAGCTGGATATATTCAAGATCGATCGCCAACTGATGGTCGTCCACGACTGGGCCAATATCGGTACCTGGCTTACGGGCATCATCCACCTTGATCGAGCGCAAGCGTGCCACCACCGCATCAACGAAGCGGTCATGAATTCCCTCGGTCACGATAAAACGGCTGGACGCCGTGCAACGCTGCCCGGTGGAATAGAAGGCACTTTGCACAGCACAGTTAACCGCGACATCCAGGTCGGCATCGTCCAGCACAACCAAGGGGTTTTTACCGCCCATCTCCAGCTGCACTTTGGCACCGCGTGGCATACAGGCTTGCATCACCCGTTGCCCTGTTCCGACGGATCCAGTGAAGCTGACGGCAGCCACGCGTGGGTCTTCCAGCAGCGCTGCACCGATTTCCGAGCCTTTCCCCATCACCAGGTTGAACACACCGGCAGGCAAGCCGCAGCGCGATAAAATATCGGCCAGCGCCCAGGCTGAGCCGGGCACCAGTTCAGCGGGCTTGAAGACCACGCAATTGCCATGTGCAAGTGCTGGAGCAATCTTCCATGCAGGAATAGCGATAGGGAAGTTCCACGGTGTGATGAGGCTGACCACGCCCAGCGGCTCACGCGTCACCTCCACACCGATACCCGAACGCACTGAAGGCAACACCTGACCCGGTGCACGCAACGCTTCACCAGCAAAAAATTTGAAAATCTGCCCAGCTCGGGTGACTTCACCCACAGCTTCAGGCAAGGTTTTGCCTTCTTCGCGGGCCAGCAGGTCGCCGAGCTCCGCAGCGCGAGCCAAGATCTCTGAGCCAGCGGCATCAAGCACGTCAAAGCGTTGCTGAGGGCCACTCATCGACCAAGCGGGAAAGGCGGCCGCCGCAGCGGCCACGGCGGACGTGGCTTGCGCCATATCGGCCAGGGCATATTCGCCAATCACGTCGCGCGTATCTGAAGGGTTGATATTGGCAATGCTGCGTGCGCCGGGCAGCCATTCGCCGCCAATCCAGTTGCGCTTCATCAGGCTCTCCCAGCACCACGGGTGCGGAATTTAGCTTGCCAATCGGCCAGGGGCATGTAGGTGGGGTCGTCCTTCACCATGGCATAAGTTTCAGCCAGCAGCGCCTCCTCCGACAGGGCAAGGTTCAGCGGTGTACCGTAGGGTTGGTTCACATAGTAGGGGGTATCCAGGTAAACCTCCACGCGGTTGCCTTCAGGGTCAAAGTAGTAGACAGACCAGGCATTGCCATGGTTCATAGGGCGAATTTCATAAGCGCCGAGTGACTCTGCTTTGTCGCGATTCCAACGCAATTCGGCCAAATCTGGCACTAAGAATGAGGCCTGCATGATGGTGCTGACCGGTGACTTTTCAGAGCGTCCTGCAGACAAAACCAACTGGTGATGCTGGTCTTCAGTTGCACTCATGAACACCAGCTTGTTGCCAAAATTGTGACCCAGGCCCTCGTCAGTGATGGTCAAGCGAAAGACCTGGGTGTAAAACTCGACCATCTTGTCCAGGTCGAACACAAAAATACCAAAGTGAGCGGGTGTAGGGCGTGTGACTTGCATGCTTGTATCCTTGAAATTTCTCGAAAATTACTGCCGAACCAGCTTGGCATCGGCCACCAGCTGGCTCCAGCGCTTGATGTCGGCACTGATCGCGGCTTTCAACTCCTCCGGGCTGCTGGCCAGCACCACACCACCCGTACTCTCCTCCAGCCGAGCGCGAACGCTGCCATTGCGCAAAGCAGCACGCACCTCAGCGTTCAAGCGATCGACAATAGCCTTGGGAGTCCCCATCGGGGCGAGCAGGGCAATCCATGAACTCACCTCGAAGTTCGGCATACCTTGTTCGGCTACCGTGGGTAACTGAGGTAAGCCTTGCCAGCGGCTGCTACCCGTGGTCGCTAGGGCACGCAACTTGCCCGCCTTGATGTGCGCTACAACAGCGGTAGGTGCCACCATGGCGAAGTCCAGCTCATTGCCTAACAAGGCGGTGATGGCCGGGGCTTCGCCACGGTAAGGCACATGGGTAACGCTGACACTGGCACTGCGCCCCAACAACTCGCCGGCCATATGCTGGCCAGTGCCCTGGCCTGCCGAGCCAAAATTCAAAGCCCCAGCTTTGACCTTGGCAGCGCTCAACAGGTCTTGCAGATTGCGGTACTTGCTCTCGTTATTAACCACCAGCAGGAAGGGAAAGCTGGTTAGCGTGGAGACCGGCTGAAATGCAGTTTCGGTCACGTAAGGCAAGCTCTGGTACATCGCGGGGGCAATGGCGTGGGCCCCGGTGGCAATCAGCAGGGTCAACCCGTCAGCCCGAGCCTTGGCAACAGCATCCGCCGCGATAGTGCCACCAGCTCCGGGTTTGGCCTCGACCACAAAGGGCTGACCCATAGCCTTGGCCATCTCACCCGTCACGATACGGGCCACGGTATCGGCATTGCCTCCAGCCGGAAAGCCCTGGAACACGCGCACCGGTCGATCAGGGTAGCTGGCCGTGGATTGGGCCCATCCCGAGAAACTGGCCGTAGCAGCGGCACCTAACGCAATAAAAGCCAGGCATCTGCGTCGCATATGCAGCGCCCCTGAGGTATGACTGAGAATCATTGCGCAGCCTGAACAACAGTGTTACGCAGGCGACCGATGGCTTCGATCTCAACCTCAATCACGTCACCGGGCACCATGAAGTGCGGCGGCTTGACACTCCAGCCCACACCACCAGGCGTGCCAGTGATGATCACGTCTCCGGGCATCAAGGTAAAGATGGTCGAGGCGTATTCAATTTGCTGCGCCACATTAAAAATCATGTTCGCAGTTGTGGTCGATTGCATTTGCTTGCCGTTCAACCAGGTCTTGAGCCACAGTTCTCGCTTGGGATCGATCTCATCCGCCGTCACCATCCAAGGGCCAAATGCACCGGTGGATTCGAAGTTTTTCCCAGCGCAAATTGATTTGGCGTGAAACTGCCACTCGCGAATGCTGGCATCGTTGTAAACCGAGTAGCCCGCAATGTGCTCATGGGCACGCTCAACAGGGATATTGCGTCCAGGCTTGCCAATAATGACTGCCAGCTCGCCCTCCCAGTCCAAGGAATTTGAACAGTGAGGGCGAAGAATGGGCTGTTCGTGTCCGCACTGAGAACGCCAAACGCGCAAGAAGATTGGCGGAAACGCCGACAACTCGCGATCCAATCCGGCCGCGACCACTTCCTTGTGGTGGTCCATGTAATTGCGGATCGCGCAGATGATTTTTTCAGGCTGCGGGATAACGGGCAGGAACGCTACGCTGGCGAGAGGAATGTCAGCGGTAACGGTTGCGACGTCATTGGCAGCCTGAGGTACACGCCCTGCAGCAATGTAAGCTTGCAGCGTTGGGTACTGGGGGTAAGCACGCCCCAGATCGGCCACCATGTCGCCGACGACGGCACCCCAGGTTTCACGGTTTTGGAATTTGAATGACAGCAGTTTCATGGTTTTATCTCGGTAGGGATGAGTGGGTTAAATGAATGAATGAATCAATCGAGCGAGCGAGCGTAATCAGAGCTGCCGCAAAACTTCGGCGGTATCAGCCCCCAGTGCCGGGGCCGCTGTTTGGTAACGTACTGGCGTCTTGGACAGACGCAAGGGACTCGCCACCCCAGGGGCTGTACCTGTAATGGGATGGGGAACATCGATCCGTAAGCCCTTGGCGATCACATGCGGATCCGCAAAGACTTGCTCTAGCGTGTTGATCGGCCCACAAGGCACATTGGCTTTCTCAAGCAATGCAATCCAGTCGTTCGTCGTTTTGTATACCGTCGCTTGACGAAGCAATGGCACCAGCTGGCTGCGGTTTTTCACCCGTTCTGCATTGGTGGCAAAGCGGGGGTCTACAGACCACTCAGGATGCTCTGCGACTCGACAGAACGAGGCAAATTGACTGTCATTGCCGACCGCCAAAATCATGTCACCGTCTGCCGTGGGAAAAGCCTGGTAGGGCACGATACTTGGATGTGCATTGCCCATGCGCTCGGGTGATTTACCTGTCGTAAGGTAGTTCAGCGCCTGGTTGGCCAGACAGGAGACCTGCACATCCAGCAAGGCCAGATCAATGTGTTGACCTTCGCCTGATTTTTCGCGCCAAGCCACTGCAGCCAGAATCCCTGCCACAGCGTGCAAGCCCGTCATCACATCGGTCAGGGCGACCCCCACCTTGACCGGGCCACCGCCCTCTTCACTGTCGGGCTGCCCCGTCAAACTCATCAACCCACCCATGCCCTGAATCATGAAGTCGTAGCCCGGCCTCTGGGCATAGGGCCCAGTCTGACCGAACCCCGTGATGGAGCAATAAATTAACCGGGGGTTGAGTTGGGACAAGCTGGTGTAATCCAGCCCGTATTTGGCTAAACCGCCCACTTTGAAATTCTCGATCAAGATATCGGACTGCATGGCAAGCGCCCGTATGCTGGCCTGCCCCGCGGGTGACGCAATGTCCAGTGCAACCGATTTCTTATTGCGATTAGTACAAAGAAAGTAAGCCGACTCCACGGCGTTACCTTTCGCATCTTCCAAATAAGGAGGCCCCCATCCACGGGTATCGTCACCTCGCTCGGGGTTCTCGATTTTGATGATCTCAGCGCCCAAATCGCCCAGCATTTGACTGGCCCAAGGGCCAGCCAAAATACGGGAAAGATCCAGCACACGCAAATGCGACAACGCGCCTGTATTCATAACGGTACTCACTCTCAAGAAAATGCAGGAATATGGGTCTGAGCGCGCCCCAGAATCAACGCATGAACATCGTGCGTGCCCTCATAGGTATTGACTACCTCCAGATTGACCATGTGGCGAATGACGCCAAACTCATCGCTGATACCGTTGCCACCCAGCATGTCACGGGCCGTACGGGCAACCTCCAGGGCTTTACCGCATGAGTTACGCTTGAACAGGCTGGTCAGCTCGACCGCTGCGACACCCTCATCTTTCATGCGACCAAAGCGCAGGCAGCCATTCAGACCGAGCGTGATCTCAGTTTGCATATCCACCAATTTCTTTTGCACCAACTGATTGGCCGCAAGTGGGCGAGCAAACTGTTGGCGGTCCAGTACGTATTGACGGGCACGAGCCCAGCAATCTTCCGCCGCGCCTAACGCACCCCAGGCAATGCCGTAGCGCGCACTGTCAAGGCAGGTAAACGGGCCTTTGAGTCCTTTGGCAGTGGGCAACATATTGTCTTGAGGCACAAAAACCTGCTCCATCACGATGCAACCGGTGATGCAAGCCCGCATACCCACTTTGCCCTGGATGGCGGGCGTGGACAAACCCTTCCAACCTTTCTCCAGAATAAAACCACGAATTTCGTCCTTGCCCGTAGCCTCATCGGCCAGCTTGGCCCAAACAACCAGCACATCAGCCACTGGGCTGAGGCTGATCCACATTTTGGAACCCGAAAGCACATAGCCTCCATCCACTGCCGTGGCCCGCGTAGACAGACTGGCCGGGTCAGAACCACTGTTGAGTTCGGTCAATCCAAAGCAGCCAATCCATTCACCACTGGCAAGCTTGGGCAGGTATTTCTGCCGCTGTGCATCACTGCCAAAAGCATCAATGGGCAGCATGACCAAACTATGCTGCACGCTCATCATGGTGCGGTAGGCCGAATCCACACGTTCCAATTCACGTGCAATCAACCCATAGCTGACGTAGCTTAAGCCGCAGCCAAATGGCGCGGGAATCGCGGCGGCCAACAAGCCCAGTTCGCCCATCTCACGAAACAGCAACGTGTCCATGCGCTCATGGCGAAAAGCGTCGAGGATGCGGGGAGCCAACTGACCCTGGGCATAGGCGTGGGTAGCGTCACGCACGGCGCGCTCATCGGGTGTGAGTTGCTGCTCTAGCAACAGAGGGTCATTCCAGATAAAAGGGGTTGCGGGCATCGTCACGTCTTTCTTTGCATTTTTTGCACATGAGGGTATGTGCACGGCTGAAATTTACCCTTGTGAAGGCATACTTTCAAACGCTTTGTTTGCACTTACTTGTGCAAAAATTGCAAGTCATTTACCAAAAAATCCACTATGCGCAGAAAAATACCCAGCACCGCCGCGTTAAGCGCCTTTGAAGCAGCAGCACGCCATATGAGCTTCACAAAGGCTGCCGACGAATTAGCCTTGTCGCAAAGCGCCGTATGCAGACAAATCGGAGGGCTGGAGGACTATCTGAGCGTCAAGCTGTTTCGCCGCTCCAAACGCGGTGTGGTGCTGACAGATGCGGGGGCCGACTACCAACGCCAGATCACCAAGCGCCTCGACGAAATGGAGCGCGATACGCTGGACTTGATGGCTCGCCAAGGCCGCGGTGGCACGCTGGAGCTTGCCGTTGTACCCACTTTTGGAACACGCTGGCTGCTGCCACGCCTGCCCAATTTCATCAAAGAGCATCCGGCAATTACCCTCAATCTGTCCAGCCGGACCCGTCCCTTTTTGTTTGACGACACCAACCTGGACGCGGCCATCTACGCCGGGGATGGCTACTGGCCCGGCGCGGTTGCCACCTACTTGATGGAAGAAACCCTGATCCCCGTGTGCAGCCCTGCTTTGATTGCGCCACAAACCCGAGTGACGCCGCAAGAATTAGCGAAATTGCCGCTGCTACAACAAAGCACACGTCCCTATGCGTGGCGACACTGGTTCGAGTCCACAGGCTATGTGCCTGGCCATGAATTGGTCGGCCCCCGCTACGAGCTTTTCTTCATGTCCATACAGGCGGCAGCAGTAGGCATGGGCGTCGCCCTGGTGCCCGAATATGACCTGACGGATGATCTGGCCATGGGCCGATTGATCATTCCCGTGCCCCACGCTGCGCCAAGCGACAGAGCCTACTACCTGGTCAGCCCTGAGCACAAGAACGAAAATCCACTGTTAGAAACCTTCAGAAACTGGTTGCTGCAGCAGTCTTGCGCCGCAAATAGATTGACCCATGGATGACTGCGCTAACACCAAAGTGCAACGGGATAATGGAACCGTCAGTCAAGACATTGCCCGTTTCTAAGTTTTCTGCCAAATGACAGAGGGGTAGCTGGACAAAAAATAAATCTAAAAAATTAAATTTCTTCATACAAATCAATATGATAGAAATCATGAAAATTGCCACCTGGAACGTCAACTCCCTCACTGTCCGTGCCCCCCAGGTACTGGACTGGCTGGCCGACAACCCGGTCGATGTGCTGGGGCTTCAAGAACTAAAGCTGACTGAGGATAAATTTCCGTTTGCGGTCTTTGAAGCGGCGGGATACAGTGCTTGCGCCTTGGGCCAAAAAACGTACAACGGCGTGGCGTTGCTGAGCCGCTTGCCCATCGCCGATGTACAAAAAAATATTCCAGGCTTTGAAGATGAGCAAGCACGGGTGATTGCAGGCACGGTGCTATCGGCTGCGGGGCCGGTGCGGGTGGTGAATGGCTATTTCGTCAATGGCCAAGCGCCAGACAGTGACAAGTTCGCCTACAAAATGCGCTGGCTGACAGCGTTGCAAGCCTGGTTGAAGCTGGAATTAACCCAGTACCCTCGACTGGTTCTGGTGGGAGACTTCAACATCACAGCGGATGACCGCGACAGCTACGACCCCGAAGGTCTGCGCGAAACCATTCACCACACCACAGCGGAACGAGATCACTTCAAAGCCTTGATCAGCTTGGGGCTGACAGATGCTTTTCGTCAGTTTGAGCAACCCGAGAAAAGTTTTTCATGGTGGGATTACCGTGATTTTGGCTTCCGCCGCAACCGAGGCCTGCGCATTGACTACACCTTGGTCAGTGATGCGCTCAAACCTCAGGTTCAAGCCTGTGTGATTGACAAGCTGCCTCGCAAGAATGAACGGCCCAGCGACCATACACCGGTCACTGTTACTCTTTCATAAGACTCGCAAGACAGGAATGCTCTTGTTTTTATAGCTAATTATGCCTATCCAGTGGGCATAAGCAGACTATTTTGGGTTAGATCACTCCAAACCCAGCTCTTGAATCTTACGGGTGATCGTGTTGCGGCCTATCCCTAATTTTTGTGCAGCCTCAATACGCCGGCCCCGAGTGTTAGCCAAGGCCGTGAGGATCAGTTTGGATTCGAAACGGCGCGTCAGAGCGTCCCAGACATCGTGTCGACCTGTCGCCAGCAGCAGCAGCGCTTCGTCTTCCAAACCCTGCTCCCAAGCCTTGGGATCAGCAGCGATACCGATCAGGGGTACAACCGCATGCGGACTTGATCCTTGGTTATCTCCCTCCGAAGCAGTCGCGCCCATGAGCCTAGGGGAAAAGCTCTCACGTGGTTCTTGAGCGCTTTCGGGTACATCGAAAGTGGAGGAGGAGGCTGGTGCGCTATAAACCGCAGCAGCCACCGTGGGAACAATGAAGGTATTGCTCACCGGCTGGCCTGCAGCTACACCGGTAGGTTCTGAGCGGTAGCCACCAATGGAAACCACCGCAGGGGCTTCAGGTGCTACCTGGTTTTCAGCGGTGCCGCTGAGCACCTCTGGCGGTAAATCTTTGGGTTCTATGACTTGCGCTGGGGCCATCACTGTCAGCCAATGGCAGACGTTCTCGAGCTGGCGCACATTGCCAGGGAAAGCGAACAAGCCTAGGCGAGTCAGTGCGGAATCGGCTATGCGCTTGGGCTCTACACCGAGTTGCTGGGCACTTTGCTGCAAAAAGTGGCGTGTCAGCATGGGGACGTCTTCGCGACGCTCACGCAGGGCAGGCAGGCGTAACCGGATGACGTTCAGGCGGTGAAACAAATCCTCACGGAAACCGCCTTCTTTGACGCGCTGCTCCAGATCCTGGTGGGTAGCGGCAATGACGCGCACATTGGTTTTGACAGCGTTGTGCCCACCCACCCGGTAAAAATGCCCGTCACTCAGCACCCGCAGTAAGCGGGTTTGCAAATCGAACGGCATATCGCCAATTTCATCAAGGAACAGCGTGCCGCCATCAGCTTGCTCAAAGCGGCCTCGGCGCATGGTTTGCGCGCCAGTGAAGGCCCCACGTTCGTGGCCAAACAGCTCGCTTTCCAGCAGGTCCTTAGGAATTGCTGCCGTATTGATAGCAACAAAAGGCCCATTGGCGCGCGGGCTGTGCTTGTGAAGGGCTCGGGCAACCAGCTCTTTGCCTGAACCAGATTCTCCGGTAATCATCACCGTGACATTGCTTTGACTCAAGCGACCAATAGCACGGAACACGTCTTGCATGGCAGGCGCTTGGCCCAGCATTTCAGGTGCAGCAGCCATGCGTTCTTCGGCCACCTCTTCGCGCTGGCTTTCTTCAACGGCACGGCGAATCAACTCGACGGCTTTGGGCAGATCAAAGGGCTTGGGCAGGTATTCGAAAGCACCACCCTGAAAGGCGGACACGGCGCTGTCCAAATCGGAAAAGGCCGTCATGATGATGACCGGCAGACCGGGTTGTTTTTCCTTCACCTTGGCCAGCAGCTCCAGACCAGAGCCACCGGGCATGCGGATATCGCTGACCAGGACTTGAGGACCGTCTTCATCCGCAGACGTGGCCAGGGCGGTCAGTACGTCACGGGGGTTGGTGAAGCTGCGGGTGGGCAAGCCCTCACGTGATAACGCTTTCTCCAGAACAAAACGGATGGACTGGTCGTCATCTACTATCCAAATGGGTTTCATGTCGCTTTGTCACCTCTGGTCAGCGCGCTTGGCGCTTTGGGAAAATCAGGGCAGCGGAATCAACAGTTTGAAATCCGTGCGGCCAGGGACGCTGTCGCATTCGATCAGGCCATGGTGCTGTTGCACAAAGGTTTGCGCCAATGTCAGCCCTAGACCTGAACCGCCTTCTCTGCCTGATACCAGGGGATAGAAAATGCGGTCTTTGATCGAATCCGGTACACCGGGTCCGTTGTCTACGACATGCAATTCCAATGCCAGTCGGTAGCGCTGTTTGCCGAAAGTGACTTGCCGGGCAATGCGGGTGCGCAAGGTAAGCTCCGCACTGTCAACAGCGATGTGCTCGCTAAGGGCTTGACAGGCGTTGTGCGCAACGTTCAGCAGCGCTTGAATGAGTTGCTCACGGTCACCCCGGAACTCTGGGATAGAGGTATCGTAGTCTCGGATTAACCGCAAGCCTCGAGGAAATTCGGCCAGGATCAACGACCGCACGCGCTCGCACACCTCGTGAATGTTCACATCACCCACCACATGGGGACGCCGGTGCGGTGCCAACAGACGGTCCACCAGAGTTTGCAGGCGATCGGCTTCATGGATGATGACTTGGGTGTACTCGGTCAATTCACGCGATTGAATTTCCATTTGCAGCAGCTGTGCTGCACCACGAATACCCCCCAATGGATTTTTGATCTCATGGGCCAGGTTGCGAATCAACTCCTTGTTGGCCTGAGCTTGGTCGATCAAGCGCTCTTCACGGTCTTGCTTGGCCTGCTGCTCCAACGGCAGCAGCTCAATCACAAATTCACTGGGGTGATCGGTTTGAGCCAGCACCACATGGACAGGCACCAGATCGCTGTTGGCGCGCTTCAGCCATGCGTCGTAGCGCAAGGCGGCAAACTCGTTGCTGCGTGCGCTGGTTAAGGCATTTTGCAGAATATGCGGCTCAGTGAAGCACTCCGGGAAGCGCGAGCCTTCGATGGTGCGCCGTGAAGTGCCAAGAGCGTCTTCAAGAGCCGCATTGGCAAAAATCACACAGCCGTCGGTACGCACAACGGCAACAAGGGTTGCCAACAGGTCAAAAGCCTGAAAGCGCCCCGAAGGCGGCGCAGAGCGGACTGTGGCCGTTTTCCCTGAAGTGCCTTTCATTTGTTGGAGGGCAAGCGTGCCATTTCGCGCTTGAGACCGGCAATGTCTTCGTCATTGCGGGCCAAACTTGCTTTGAGTTCAGCCACGCGGTCTATGTATTTTTGGTAGTTGCGGGCTTCACTGCCCATTTTTTCAGGCTCACCATTGTTGTACTCTTTAAGTAATTCCGCATGCCGAGCCTCGGTACGCTTGAGTTCAGTTTCCAAAATGGCACGGGCTCCGGTGTCACGGTTACGCTGTTCGCTGGCATCTACCCGAGGAGCTGAAGAGGGAGAAACAGCCGCTGAAGGCGAAGAAGAAGCCAAGCGAACACCAGAAGCAGTGCTGGCAGGTTTGGTGCCTTGAATCACCGTGATGTTACCGCCTTGCAGGGTTTTACAGCCCCGGGCTTTGGCATCAGCAGCGTTGTTGGTGTACTCGTTGCCACAGCGAAAAATACTGTCTTGCGCAACAGCAGGCAACAGCGTAACGAGTGACATTCCGAGGAAAAATACGGTAGGGAAAATTGGAAATTTCATAAACTTGATACCACCACGGCATGGTGCAGGTGGGCAGTTAGTATCGCGCACTTGCCCTCAAGTTCAAAACAGGCGCCTCAGAATGAAAAAAGGACAGCACTTGGCTGTCCTTTTTTTGTAGCGGAGAGTCAAACTCTCAGCTTGTCGTGCTCACTCAATTACAGCGAGTAGTACATGTCAAATTCCACGGGATGAGTGGCCATGCGCAAGCGGGTCACCTCGGTCATTTTCAGCTCGATGTACGCATCAATGTAGGCATCGGTGAACACGCCGCCCTTGGTCAAGAACGCACGGTCTGCATCGAGGCATTCGAGCGCTTGATCCAGGCTGTGGCAGACGGTAGGGATCAATTTGTCTTCTTCTGGAGGCAAATGGTAGAGATCCTTGGTAGCAGCTTCGCCAGGATGGATTTTGTTTTCCACGCCGTCCAGACCCGCCATCAACAAAGCTGAGAAACCGAGGTAAGGGTTCATCAATGGGTCGGGAAAACGGGCTTCCACGCGACGGCCTTTGGGATTCGCCACGAACGGGATACGGATCGAAGCGGAGCGGTTTTTGGCCGAGTAAGCCAATTTCACAGGAGCTTCGTAGCCAGGAACCAAGCGCTTGTAGCTGTTGGTTCCTGGGTTGGTGATGGCGTTCAACGCGCGGGCGTGCTTGATGATGCCGCCGATGTAATACAGGGCGAAATCGCTCAAACCAGCGTAACCGTCGCCAGCAAACAGGTTTTTGCCGTCTTTCCACACCGATTGGTGAACGTGCATGCCAGAACCGTTGTCGCCAACGATGGGCTTGGGCATGAACGTGGCGGTTTTGCCATAGGAATGCGCGACGTTTTGGATCACGTATTTTTGCAACTGTACCCAGTCAGCACGCTGGATCAGCGTGCTGAATTTGGTGCCGAGTTCCATTTGGCCTGCATTGGCCACTTCGTGGTGATGCACTTCAACAGGGATACCCAGGGATTCGAGCACGAGGCACATTTCAGAGCGCATGTCCTGGAAGCTGTCCACGGGTGGCACTGGGAAATAACCACCCTTGACCGCTGGACGGTGACCGGTATTGCCATGCTCATATTCTTTGCCCGTATTCCAAGCAGCCTCTTCAGAGTCGATCTTGGCATAGCAACCGGACATGTCATTTTGCCAGCGCACGCTGTCAAACACGAAGAATTCTGGTTCTGGTCCGAAGAAGGCCGTGTCGCCCAGGCCAGAGGCCTTCATGTAGGCTTCAGCGCGCTTGGCGAGAGAGCGTGGATCACGCTCGTAGGCTTTGCCGTCGACAGGGTCAATCACGTCGCAAGTCAAAATCATCGTCGTTTCTTCAAAGAACGGGTCGATGTTAGCGGTGTTAGGGTCGGGCATGAGCTGCATGTCCGAAGCTTCGATGCCCTTCCAGCCAGCGATGGACGAACCGTCGAATGCATGACCAGAGGTGAACTTGTCTTCGTCGAAATGCGAGACTGGCACGGTGACGTGCTGCTCTTTGCCACGGGTATCGGTAAAGCGGAAGTCAACAAACTTGACTTCATTCTCTTTCACCATCTTGATTACGTCGGCGACCGTCTTTGTCATCTAAGGCTCCTGGGTAGGTAATTTAAAAGTAACAGATACAACTTGGGGAATGCAGTTTTTGTGCCATCGCGCCAATACATTTCAACGCGCTACCAAACACCTTATTCTGCCCTGAGTTGGGTGGGTTATTGAGGCGACAAGAACCTCAACGATTGCAAAAATTAAGTATTCAACACCAATTTGCACCATGATGGTGCAAATTAACTCCAATGAGGGTTGGAAAAAGTTAACGCACCAATTCAGGGCCTAATTCAAGCTCAAATTGGCGCAAACCGGACAACAAGCCCGCATAAGCACCTGTAACGTGCGCAGCAGGGCCCTTGACTCCCAGTTCAATATGACGTCCGTATTGAGGATGGTCTACGCTGGGCAGGCTGAAAACCTTGATAGCCGGGTGCAGGCGCTCCAGCTCTTCCATCAGTGGCGTCAAAGTAGACTCCATCGCACCATAAACGATGATGGATTTTTCTGACATCAGAACTTGGCTGAACCAGGATGCATAGTACGCATCCAGCACCCATTCCACCATAGGCCAAGCCATCACGGGAAAGCCGGGCACAAAATGCACGCGACCGGTGCCCTCACCTACGCTTTGTCCTTCACAACTGAAACCCGCAATCTTGTTGTACGGATTGGGAATAATGCTTGCCCCAAGGGGGAACATGGCCATGTTGAGGCGGTGCCTGTTGTCCGCACGGTCGGGTTCATAGGGAATACCTTTTTCTCGGGCCATGTCCGCCATGCGTTCGTAAATCAAAGCAGCAGCTTCAGGGTGAAGTGCGAGAGGTACACCCAGCGCTGAGGCAGCACATTGGCGGGTATGGTCATCAGGCGTAGCACCGATACCACCAAAAGAAAACACCACGTCACCCGAAGTGAAGGCACGGGCCAGGGCACGGGTGATACGTGCGGGGTCATCACCCACATAGTCGGCATAAGCCAGCAGCAGGCCTCTGGCAGACAGCAACTCAATCACCTTAGCAAGGTGCTTGTCCGTGCGTTTACCGGAGAGGATTTCGTCACCAATGATGATGACACCGAAGGCAGGGGCCTTCGTGGATACAGAGACGGGTACGGCCGCTTCAGCGGAGTGGGAGGGGTCTTGAGTGAGCGACATCCGGCAATGGTAAGGCTTGCGCGTCATGTGCGTCGTACATGGGTGCGACTGGGGCAACCTGCTGCGCCAATGCGGTGGCATTCTCGGCACGCAGCCTCTCCAGCGCGGCCAAAGCATAGTGCGCAAACCACAGTGATGAAAATGCAAACACCAAGGTGTAGAGCCAAATGGCCAAGGGCACCAAAATCACGAATGCGGCAGCGAACATCGCCCCAGAAGCCCACACCAAGCTAGGCGCTGCGCCCAAGTAACCGGTGATGACGCCAATACCCAGCAGACAAGCGCGATGGCGTTTAAAGATTTCTCGGCGTTCCTCAGCACTAGCGTGCGCAGCCAGCACGTCAAAGGTCATCACGCGGTAGGTGAGCCAGCCCCATATCAGTGGTGGCAAAATTAAAATCAAAGGAGGTACAAGCCACAGTGGGATGGAGATAACCATTGCAATCAGCGCCAGCAAGGTTGACCCCAAAGACCACATCAAGCTAAAGAGGAACGAACCGCCTTTTTTGCGTTCCAACAGCACAAAGCGGCGCTCTACGACCAACGCCGTAAGGGAAGGCGTCATCATCATGGCGACCACCAACAGACAGAGCAACACCAGTACAGGCGTGACGCTGAAAATCACAATCAGTGGCGCAGCAACGGTCTTCAGATTACCGGCGCCTACGCTTTGCAGCCACGCCCAAAAGGTATTGATAAGCGAAGACGAATCCAGAAGTTCACGCACCCAATCCAGCGCCATGTCCCAAAAGAAATACCCCAAGCCAAACGCCAGACCGGCCATCAAGGCCAGCGGAAGAAAAGACAGTGCAATGACACGGGGATGCAAGCAGTAAGCTGCCGCACGCCAAAAGGAGTCAAACAGAAGGTTCATGGGGCGAAGCATAACCGTGCAGGTCAACCCCCTCTGCACACCCCTTGTCCAAGAAAGACAAGACGGCAAAGAAATCACGTAAACGACAAAGAATTTCGCCGCTCAGGCCTGTCGCACCAAGCGCTTCAACCCTAGCCACTGCTGGTGCCAAAAACCTTGGCCGTAATCACGCTTGTGTTCGATTTGGTCACGCACACCCGTAGGGTCGTAACGCAGTTCAAAATTAGCGGTGCCAAACAGCATGTCCCACCAAGGTAACAGCACGCCGAAGTTATAGCCGCCGAGCGTACCTTCCCCCCCAGACTCGTGCCCCAAGCCGACACTGTGGTGTAAACGGTGAAAGCGAGGGCTGACCCACAAGCGTTCACCCACAACACCAAACCACAACCGAATATTGGCGTGCTGAAAGCTTTCAGACAGCTGCGTCAATGCAACCACCAGCACAAACTGCCCAGGAGGCACGCCAATGCCTAAAGCGACGATCACGAACACAATGTCCACAATCGCAGAGTCCAGCAGATGGTTGCGGTTGTCGCTCCACATCGTCATTTGGCGCTGTGAATGGTGCAGGGAATGCAATGCCCACCACCAGTCAAAGTGGTGCTGTGCCCGGTGAACCAAGTACTGCACAAAATCAAATGCAACCAGGTAGACCACAAAACTCACAACAGGGTTGTCGCTGACACCCAGCCACCATTGGTCAAGATGCAGCGTAGGCATGCCTTGGGTACGCAACACGCCCAAGGCGTCGTCAACCCAAGGCTCCAGCGTAAAGAACATGACCAGTTTGAACAGTCCCAAGCGATGAATTAATGTGTAAATCACATCCACTTGAATGGCGCGCTTGTCCACCACAGGCTCGACAGGAAACCATTTTTGCAAAGGCCGAATCAGCAGCAGCAGTACCGCAATTTGCAGCAAACCCACCACCAGCCAACCCGTGCCGTCGTAAGCGTCTTCCAGTAAATTGCCAGCACCCAGTGCAAACGCCAGTGGCTGGACGGCATGTTCAAACAGGAATTGCTGGGTGGCGCTGAAAGCGTCGGTGAGTGGCGTCCAGAACGCCTGAACCAGGCTGTCAAAACTCATGGCAGATCAACGCCCTGACTGGGCAATCCACGCCCGGTAAGCGGGGTGCTCACGCAGAGTTTGGAAACAAAAGCCCTTGGCTTGCAAACCGGTAATCAGTGGCTCCAGTACAGCGGGTGCCCAAGGGTCTTTGCGTGACCAGATTCCCAGGTGAGCCAGCAGCACGTCACCGGGTTGAATATCGCGCAGCGCTTTTTTCAGCAGTGCTGCATTGCTGAACTGCTCACTGGACAACTCATCGCCCAAAAAACCAGCAGGCGACCATCCTGCATGAGCGTAACCACAGGCTTTAGCAGCAGCTAACAAACGGGGTGAGGTCTTGCCACCAGGAGCACGGAACAGTGGCAAGGTTTTCTTGCCGGTGATTTCCGTCAAACGATCAGCCGACCAGGCGATCTCAGCGCAGTACTGCGAGGCATCCCAGACGAACTCTTGCCCCTCCTGAGGGCCAGCAGTGGAACGGAACTTGAAGCGAGTCGGTTTTTCCGCCACATCACCACGCCAGTACACATGGTCATAGGTGTGGGACGCAAATTCATGGCCTTCTGCTGCGCGGGCTTTCCACCAGGGAGCCCAGTCTGGCCCCAGGCTGGAGCCCCCGGTTTGGGCACGCTCGTTGGCGGCAAAAAAGGTGACGAGCACATGGTGGCGCTTGAGCACATCGGCCATCAGTGGAGCGACACCCATATGGCCTGTGTCGATTGTCAAATAGACAGGTTTGGTGCAAGTTTGGGCAAATCCAGCCACGCTCCAACACAGTGAAGCGAGAATAGCCAGAGTAACAAGCCGCTTACTGGCGTGAAGCGTGGTCGAGAGTCCAGACACCATGGGGAGACTTGCCTACGTTGATTTGCCGAACAATTTCACGGGTGCTGGTGTCCACCACCGTCAATTTTTTGGCCCACCGCGAGGTCACGTACAGGAGCTTGCCATCAGCGGACATGTCCATGCAATCGGGGCCACCAGGAACTTTGTAGTTGTCCACCACTTTCATGGTTTGCAAGTCAATTTTGCTGATGGTATTGGCCACACGGTTACTGACCAGCACATGCCGCTTGTCGCCAAACGCGCGGAAGGCATGCGCACCCTGCCCTGTTTTGAACTGCTGCACGCGTTTAGGTTCCTTGCCCGTCACGTCATACACCTCAACGCCGTCGCCACCGGTCAGCCCGATCAGCAGTAGGCGATCATCGGCCGAGCCAAAAATATCAGCTGGAGTGTCACCTGTGGGGGTACGCCAGCGTACCGTCTGGGTGGCGAGGTCAATCGCGACCAGCTCGTTGCTGTCTTGCATGGTGGAATAGACGGTGCTGCTTTTGGAATCAATCCACAGATGGCTGGGCGTCTTGCCGGTGGAAACACGCTTGGCTAGGACAATGTCTTTGCCATCCCAGCGGTAAATATCAATGTGGTTGAGCCGGTTAGCAGCCGTTACAAACCATTTCATGTCGGGTGAAAAGCGCAGTTGGTAGGGGTCCAAAATACCGCGAATCACGCGCTGAACCTGGGCCGTACGGGGGTCAATGAACGTCAGCGAATCACCCAGGGCATTGGCGACGATGATCGACTTTTCATCCGGCGTCAAGTACAGGTGATGCGGCTCCTTGCCAGTCGGCATGCGCTGGGTTTCTTTCCAGGTGACGGGGTCAATCACGCTGATGCTGGCATCGAGCGAGTTCAGCACGAACAGTGGCGAGGGCACGGCAGGTGCAGACGCAACCGAAGGAGCCGATTGAGCGGCAGAACAAAAGGCCAGTGCTAACAGCGCAGCAAACAAGCCCCGGGCCGGGGTAGAAACAAGAAAATTCACAGCAAACCAGTCAACAAAAACACCGTACAGTGTAGCCGCTGAGCACGGCATACCCCGGGCACTCTACAGGGTTAGCGGCGAAAGACACGGGAATAACAAAGGTACAAAGGCAAACTGCACCATGACACGGATTGATGTGGACGGCATTCGACTGGAAATTCAACATTTAACCCCTGCACAGCGAAATGAAGACCGTGAAGTCCGTCTGGGCAAGCCCACCATCGTCTTTTTGCACGAAGGCCTGGGGTCTGTCGCAATGTGGCGTGATTGGCCCCAAAAAGTGTGCAACGCAGCAGGGTACTCTGGCCTGGTTTACTCGCGACGGGGCTACGGCCAGTCCGATGTGATACCCCATGTACGAGCTTTGCCAGACCCAACCCGTCCTCGTGAAGGTCGCTTGCCGGCCACCTACCTGCACACGGAGGCCTGGGAGGTACTGCCCGCCCTGCTCACTCAATTGGGCATCCAGCAACCGGTGCTGATAGGCCATTCCGATGGTGCCAGCATCGCATTGCTCTACGCAGCACGGTTCCTTGCAGCGGCTTGCGTCGTGATGGCACCGCACGTGATGGTTGAGGATATTTCAATAGCAGCGATTGCCCAGGCGCGCGATGCGTTCGAACACGGCACGCTGCGCAACAGCTTGGCGCGCTACCACACCGATGTGGACTGCGCTTTTTGGCAATGGAACGATGTGTGGCTGAGTGAAGCCTTCCGCTGCTTTGACATACGCCCAGAATGCGCTCTCATCGCCTGCCCCTTGTTGGCCATTCAAGGGTGGGATGACCCTTACGGAACAATGGCTCAAATAGACCTTATCAGCACACCAGATGGGCAGATACAGCTACAAAAATTAGAGCACTGTGGGCATTCACCGCACCGGGATCAAACGGCGTTGACAACGCAGCTGATCCAAACATTTTTAGCTGACTTGGGTGGTTAAGGCTGCAACAAGGCGAGATCGTCCGCAGACAACCAACGCCACTGTCCAGGCAGCAAATCAGCAGGCAGGGTCATGCCACCGATGCGCGAGCGATGCAAACCTTCAACACGGTTCCCTACCGCTGCCAACATGCGCTTGACCTGGTGGTATTTGCCCTCGGTCAATGTCAATTGCAAACTCAATTCCGAGGTCGCCACACAGGCAGCAGCCAGCACAGGCTTGGGGTCATCGTCCAGCACTACACCAGAAAGCAAACGGTCAATCTGCTTTTGGTCTACCGGGTGCTTGGTAGTGACTTCGTAGACTTTGGGCACATGGCGGCGTGGGGAGTTCATTTTGTGGATGAACTGGCCGTCATCGGTCATCAGCAGCATGCCGGTAGTGTCCTGGTCTAAACGCCCCACGCACTGCACCCCTTGCACCGACGCTTTTTGCGGACGCGTGCGCAACGGAGAAGGCAGCAAGGTATAGACGCTGGGCCACGTTGAGGGTTTTTGCGAGCACTCGGTGCCTGCTGGTTTGTTCAACAGCAGGTAAGCGCGCTCTTGGTAGGGCCATGCTACGCCTTGCGCGGTGAAGCCCAGACCCACCTCTTCGAAATCAGCCGCAGCGTCGGTACACAACTCGCCCATGACAGTAACGTGGCCTTTTTGAATCAAGCCTGCGCAGACGCGCCGTGTGCCAAAACCCTGGCTGTACAAAATATCTTGCAATTGCATAACGAAAACGGGGCCTAAGCCCCGATCCTGTAAAGTTTCAAAAAATGCTGCGTCAGTGCTTCACCGCTCTAGGCACAACAGCGGTGGGCTGGGATGGGTTGACTGCATCTACAGGCACCACAACCTCTTCGTCTACCAGCGGCACAGGCACACGCTCCAGGGCCACCTTCAGCACCTGGTCAATCCAGCGCACAGGCACGATTTCCAGACCGCTTTTCACGTTGTCGGGGATTTCTTGCAGATCTTTGACGTTTTCCTCAGGGATCAACACGGTTTTGATACCACCACGCAGCGCCGCCAGCAGTTTTTCCTTGAGTCCACCGATGGCAGTCACCTCACCACGCAAGGTGATTTCACCCGTCATGGCAACGTCACCACGCACAGGAATACCCGTCAATGCCGACACAAATGCGGTTGTCATGGCGGCACCTGCGCTAGGGCCGTCTTTAGGCGTTGCACCGTCAGGGACGTGAATATGAATGTCTTTTTTATCAAATATCTCGTCTTTGATACCCAGCAGTTTGGCACGACTGCGCACCACAGTGCGAGCGGCTTCAACCGACTCTTTCATCACATCGCCCAGCGAGCCGGTGCGGGTGATGACGCCCTTACCAGGCATCACGGCAGCTTCGATGGTGAGCAGATCACCGCCTACTTCTGTCCAAGCCAAGCCCACCACTTGGCCCACTTGATTTTGGGCTTCAGCTCGACCGTAGGTGTACTTTTGCACACCCAGGAAGTCGTTCAGGTTGTCGGCATTGACCACCACTTTCGCTGTCATTTTCTTGAGCAGCAAGCCCTTGACAACCTTACGGCAAATTTTCGACAGCTCACGCTCGAGCGAGCGCACACCGGCTTCGCGGGTGTAGTAACGCACGATATCGCGCACGGCATCTGCCGTGATTTCCAATTCACCATCCTTCAGACCGTTGACCGTCAACTGTTTGGGAAGCAGGTAGCGCACAGCGATGTTGGTTTTTTCGTCTTCGGTGTAACCAGACAGGCGAATCACCTCCATACGGTCTAGCAAGGCCGAAGGAATATTCATGGAGTTTGACGTGGCAACAAACATCACGTCGCTCAAGTCAAAATCTACCTCTACATAGTGGTCGCCAAAGGTGTGGTTTTGCTCTGGGTCAAGCACTTCCAGCAAGGCACTGGACGGATCCCCCCGAAAATCAGTGCCGAGTTTGTCAATCTCATCGAGCAAGAACAACGGGTTGCGTGCGCCGACTTTGGTCAGACTTTGCAAGACCTTACCGGGCAGCGCACCGATGTAGGTACGGCGGTGCCCCCGAATTTCAGCCTCGTCACGCATGCCACCCAAGGCCATACGCACATATTTGCGCCCTGTGGCTTTGGCGATCGACTGGCCCAGCGAAGTTTTACCCACACCAGGAGGGCCAACCAAACAGAGGATGGGGGCTTTGAGCTTATCCACACGCTGTTGCACCGCCAAGTATTCCATGATGCGGTCTTTGACCTTCTCCAAGCCGAAATGGTCTTCATTGAGCACCGTTTCGGCATTCGGCAGGTCGTGCTTGATCTTGGTTTTTTTGCTCCAGGGGAGCGCACACAGCACGTCGATGTAATTGCGCACTACCGTCGCTTCAGCAGACATGGGGGACATCAGCTTGAGCTTTTTGAACTCGGCATCGGCTTTTTTACGGGCTTCAGCAGGCATTTTGGCGGCGATGATCTTCTTTTCGATCTCTTCAAAGTCGGCCCCTTCTTCGCCATCACCCAACTCTTTCTGGATGGCTTTGACCTGTTCGTTCAAGTAGAAATCGCGCTGATTTTTCTCCATTTGACGCTTGACGCGGCCACGGATTTTTTTATCCACATTGAGAATGTCAACTTCACGCTGAATTTGCTCAAAAAGATTCTCCAAGCGTTCTTTGATTTTGGACAAATCAAGCACTGCCTGCTTGCTTTCCAGCTTCAGCGGCAGATGCGCTGCAATGGTGTCCGCCAAACGTCCGGCATCGTCGATGCTGGAAATGGAAGTCAGAATTTCAGGCGGAATTTTCTTGTTCAGCTTGACGTACTGGTCGAACTGCTGCATCACCGCCCGGCGCAGCGCTTCGAGTTCACTGGTCGCTTTGGCATTGCCAGCTTCTGCCGCTTCCAGAGGCGTCACATTGGCGGTAAAAAAGGCATCGCCTTCGGTGATTTCATTCACGGAGGCACGCTGCAAGCCTTCAACCAGCACTTTAACGGTGCCATCAGGCAACTTCAACATTTGCAGGATGGTGGACACACAACCCGAAGCGAACATGTCGGTTGCCACAGGCTCATCTTTGGCTGCGGCTTTTTGAGCCACCAGCATGATGCGGCGGTCAACTTCCATCGCTGCTTCTAAGGCTTTGATGCTTTTGGGGCGCCCCACAAACAGGGGAATCACCATGTGCGGGAATACGACCACATCGCGCAAGGGCAACAAAGGCAGGTCGATGGCAATGGCGGGGAGAGGAGTCTGGCCAGACATAGTTTTCCTTGGAATTATGGGTTGAATATGGTCTGCAACACCGCTATTTCAAGCGCAAGGCGAACTTTTGAAATCGAGAAAAGAGAGGGCATTGCCCTCTCTACACATGGCATTAAGCTTTTTTGGCAGCTTCTCGGTAAACCAGCAAGGGTGGCTTGTCGTCGTCAATGCTGGACTCGTCTACCACCACCATTTCGACGTTAGATGTGGTTGGCAAATCGAACATGATGTCAATCAGCGCTTGCTCCAGAATTGAGCGCAAGCCACGGGCACCAGTCTTACGCTTCAAGGCTTTCTTGGCGATGGCTTTGAGCGCAGCAGGGCGAATTTCCAGATTAACGCCTTCCATACCAAACAATTTACCGTACTGCTTCACCAGTGCGTTCTTGGGCTCGGTCAGAATTTGGACCAGCGCTTCTTCAGTCAACTCAGCCAAGGTGGCGACCACAGGCATACGGCCAACCAGTTCGGGGATCAAACCAAATTTGATCAAATCTTCGGGTTCGGCGTCTTTGAACACTTCCGACAAGCTGCGCTCTTTTTTGCTTTTGACGGCAGCGCCAAAACCAATGCCCGAGGCTTCAGTACGGTTACCAATGACCTTTTCAAGACCCGAGAAAGCACCACCACAAATAAACAAGATATTGGTGGTGTCGACCTGCAAAAAGTCTTGGTTCGGATGCTTGCGTCCGCCTTGCGGTGGCACGCTGGCCATGGTGCCTTCAATCAACTTGAGCAACGCTTGCTGCACACCCTCACCGGACACATCACGGGTGATGGACGGATTGTCTGATTTGCGTGAAATTTTGTCGATTTCATCGATGTAAACAATGCCACGCTGGGCGCGCTCTACATCGTAGTTACAGCTTTGCAGCAGCTTTTGAATGATATTTTCAACGTCTTCACCCACATAACCGGCTTCGGTAAGCGTGGTCGCATCGGCCATGACAAAGGGCACGTCCAACATGCGGGCCAGGGTTTGCGCCAACAACGTTTTACCTGAGCCTGTAGGGCCAATCAGCAAAATGTTGCTTTTGGTCAACTCCACATCGTCTTTTTTAGCTTTTTCCTTGTGGCGCAGGCGTTTGTAGTGGTTGTATACGGCCACCGCCAACGTGCGCTTGGCACGCTCTTGTCCGATGACATAGTTATCAAGGTTGAGCTTGATTTCGATCGGTGTTGGCAGTTCACTGTTGCCATCTTTGGGTTCAGTACTGGCAGGCAGTTCGTCGCGGATGATTTCGTTACAGAGGTCAATGCACTCATCACAAATGAACACAGACGGCCCAGCGATCAACTTCTTCACCTCATGCTGGCTTTTACCGCAGAAGGAGCAGAACAGGGTTTTTTCGCTGGAAGAGCCTTTTTTTTCGGCCATGGAGAGGTGCTTAAAGTTAGGGGTTCACAACAATGATACCCAAATACAAAAACGACAAAGCGATGGCGGCTCTCTAAGGGAAACCACCATCGCAGTGCGAAGACATAGAACGCTAATTAGCCGTTACAGGAAGCTTAAGGGCGTTTGGAAATGACCTGATCAACCAAGCCGTAGTCTTTGGCTTCATCGGCTGACATGTAGTAATCACGCTCGGTGTCACGCTCGATTTTCTCCAGAGGCTGGCCGGTTTGCTCGGCGAGGATTTTGTTCAATTGCAGACGGGTTTTCAAAATCTCACGGGCCGAAATTTCAATTTCAGTCGCTTGACCTTGTGCACCACCGGAAGGCTGGTGAATCATGACCTTGGAGTTGGGCAACGAGAACCGCTTGCCCTTGGCACCGGCCGACAACAAGAAGGCGCCCATGCTGGCGGCAAAGCCGGTACACAGCGTGGAAACATCAGGCTTGATGAAGTTCATGGTGTCAAAAATCGCCATGCCAGCGCTGACGGAGCCGCCGGGGGAGTTGATGTAGAACGAAATATCTTTCTCAGGATTTTCGCTCTCCAGGAACAAAAGCTGCGCAACCACCAGGTTGGCCACATAGTCGTTCACAGGGCCTACCAAAAAAATTACCCGCTCTTTGAGCAGACGGGAATAAATGTCATAAGACCGCTCACCACGGCCAGACTGCTCGATCACCATCGGCACCATGCCGAGGCCTTGAATATCCAGTGAACTCATGTTTCTCTTTCCAGTTATGCCGTAACGTATGTACTGTAGCCGCGAGCGGCATACCCACCAAAAGATAAGGCCTGACGGCTGGACTGCAAGTCTCAGGCATCAGGCCTTTTTAGGCTTTCAGCGGGTGGGCGCTTGAATCGCCTAGGCTATTTAGCCTTGTTGACCTTGTTGACCTTGTTGACCTTGTTGACCCATCAGATCGTCAAAAGAAATTTCTTTCTCAGTGACCTGGGCTTTGGACAACACGAACTCGGTGACATTGCTTTCAATCACAACGGCTTCAGCTTCAGCCATGCGTTGACGATCGCTGTAGTACCAGCGCACCACGTCAGCAGGCTTTTCGTAGCTGGCAGCCAGCTCTTCAATGTGTGCCTTGAGCTGGTCAGGCGTAGCGTGCAACGTGTTCGAGCGAACCAACTCAGCCACCACCAGGCCCAAACGCACGCGACGCTCAGCTTGAGGACGGAAAATATCGTGTGGAATCTCAGCCTTGTCAGCGTCTTTGATGCCACGTTGCTTCAAATCAGCGCGGGCACCTTCAAGCAAGCGGTCGATTTCAGACTGCACGCTGGAATTAGGCAAATCGAGCTCAGACACGGCGATCAACGCGTCCATCACGGCCTGCTTGTTGCGAGACAACAAACGCAGCTTGACTTCACGCTCCAAGTTTTTCTTGATATCTGCGCGCAAACCTTCAACGCTGGCGTCCGCAATACCGAGCGACTTAGCCAGCGCTTCGTTCAGCTCTGGCAAATGTGCAGCTTCGATTTTCTTGACCGTGACCATGAAATCAGCAGTCTTGCCTGCCACGTCCTTGCCATGGTAATCCGCTGGAAATGCCAAGGGGAAAGTCTTGCTTTCGCCAGCCTTCATACCACGAACAGCATTTTCAAACTCGGACAGCATCTGACCTTCGCCAACCAGAAACTGGAAGTCAGCAGCTTTGCCGCCTTCAAAAGTTTCGCCGTCGATCTTGCCTTCAAAATCCACCGCGACACGGTCGCCATCCACAGCACCAGCATCCAGCGCGCGCTGTGCAAAGGTGCGGCGCTGTTTGCGCAGGATGTCGATGGTCTTGTCGATGGCAGCATCACTCACCTCAGCCGACAGTTTTTCAACCGTTGCTGTGGTCAAGTCAGCAATTTTGACCTCAGGGAACACTTCGAATACGGCATCAAACGTCAACGCGCCTTCAGGCGAGGTTTCGGTTTCGCTGATGCGAGGTTGACCGGCAACGCGCAAATTCGCTTCATTGGCAGCAGCAGAGAAAGCCTCGCCGACTTTGTCGTTCATGACTTCGTACTGCACCGAATAGCCGTAGCGCTGGGCAACCACAGTCATCGGCACTTTACCGGGACGAAAACCGTCCATCTTCACGGTGCGGGCCAATTTCTTCAAGCGAACATCCACTTCAGATTGAATGGAAGTCAGCGGCAGCGTCAATGTGATCTTGCGCTCCAGCTTTTCGAGTGTCTCAACAGTTACGGCCATGGTCGTTTTCCTAGGGGGTCAGAAGTCGTTAACGCGGGGCCACTGGGTAGACAATGGTCGCGTTGACATGTGCAAAAAGAGTCCTGGTGCGCGGGGGGGGACTCGAACCCCCACATCCTTGCGGACGTCAGGACCTAAACCTGGTGCGTCTACCAATTTCGCCACCCGCGCAGTACGCATCAAAACGCATAGGTGGTTTGCGCTGTTTGAGCAAAAACCACATACACATTTTGTGCAACCCAGTATTTTAACCTTGATTGCAGATGCAATCCTGTGCAGGTACTGGCATTTTTAGGATTCGCGGCCTGCCTCAAACCCTGCTTTATCCACGTTTCGTCAGCGTTTCACCCGAAACCAAGCCGCGTACATGGCTGGCAATGCCAGCAGCGTCAGCAGCGTCGCCACAATCAGCCCACCCATGATGGCGACCGCCATCGGCCCCCAAAATACGCTGCGTGACAACGGAATCATGGCCAACACCGCCGCCGCTGCGGTCAGCACAATCGGACGACAACGGCGCACAGCGGATTCCACAATCGCGTCCCAAGCAGGTACGCCCCGGGCGCGGTCTTGCTCAATCTGGTCGATCAAAATCACCGAGTTGCGTTGGATCATCCCCATCAGCGCAATCACCCCCAGCAGCGCCACAAAGCCAAACGGACGGCCTAGCAGCAACAACGCCCCCGCCACACCGGCAATGCCCAGCGGCCCGGTCAGAAACACCAGCATCGCACGGCTGAAGCTGTGCAGTTGCAGCATCAACAGCGTGAAAGTCAGGAACAGCATGATGGGTACGCCCGCCACGATCGACGATGAACCTTTGCTGCTCTCTTCCACAGCACCGGCCACCTCAATGCGGTAGCCATTGAAACCACTGGCTTGCCATGTCGTCTCCAGTGCTTTGAGCTTGGGCAGCAACTCTGCCGTCACCGTAGCGCCTTGCAGGCCTTCCACAATGTCAGCGTTCACGGTGATAGCGTAGTCACGGTTTTCGCGCCACATTACACCCGGCTCCCAAGTGAACACGGGTTTGGCAATTTGCGTGAGCGGTATCGACTTGCCCGAAGCCGTCGGCAAGTAGGCATTGCCCAAATCGGTGATGGCACTGCGCTCGTCAAGCGGCTGACGCAGCACGATATCAATCAGCTTGTCACCGTCGCGAAACTGCCCCACCGTAGAGCCGGTCAGCATCGTTTTAGAAGCTTGCGCAATCGACTGGCTGGTCACCCCCAAAGCGCGGGCCTTGGCTTGGTCTACCTCCAGGCGCAGCACCTTGATGGATTCGTTCCAGTTGTCATTCACACCCCTGGTGTTGGGGCTGGTGCGCATCACCGCTGTCACCTCGTCAGCACGGGCACGCAGCGCGATCGGGTCGTCGCCAATCACGCGGAACTGCACCGGGTAGGCCACCGGTGGCCCATTGGGCAGCAACTGCACACGAGCGCGAATCTCGGGAAATTCCTGCGCCAGCAGCGTTGGCAGCTTGAGGCGCAGCGATTCGCGCACCTTCAAATCCTTGGGCACGATGATGAATTGCGAGACATTGCTCTGCGGGAAGACTTGGTTCAGCGGCAAATAGAAACGCGGCACGCCCGAACCGATCCAGGTACTGACGCTGTTCAAGTCGGGTTCTTGCAAAAAGCGTGTCTCAAGCCGCTTGGTCACCGCCTCGTTCGCCACAAACGATGTGCCCTCGGGGAACCACACTTCCACCAAAATTTCAGGACGGCTGGAATCCGGGAAAAACTGCTGCTGCACTTTACCCATGCCCACAATGCCCAGCCCAAAAATCAGCACCGTGGCCGCAATGGTGATCCAGCGGTGCTGCACGCACCCGTTCACGGCCTTGCGAAAGACACGGTAAAACGGGGTATCGTGAACATCAATGTGCCCACCATCAGATTGCGCAACGTGCGGCTTGACCTTCAACAGCAGTGTGCCAAGGTAAGGCACAAAGTACACCGACACCACCCAGCTGACCACCAGCGCAATCACCGTCACCGCAAAAATGGCAAAGGTGTATTCCCCTGTCACCGATTTGGCAATGCCGATCGGCAAAAAACCTGCCGCAGTGATCAAGGTACCTGTCAGCATCGGCATGGCGGTGACTTCGTAAGCAAAGGTGGCGGCACGCACTTTGTCGTAGCCCTCTTCCATCTTCGTCACCATCATTTCCACGGCAATGATGGCGTCGTCCACCAACAAGCCCAAAGCGATGATGAGCGAGCCCAGCGATATTTTGTGCAGCCCAATGCCCCAGTAGTCCATCGCCAAAAACGTGACCGCCAGCACCAGCGGAATGGTGATGCCCACCACCAGACCAGGACGAATGTCGATGTAATAGCGCTTGAAAATATTTTTCTCGTTAGGCCGCGAATGAAAGCCCAGCGCGATGAAACTCACCGCCAGCACAATCACCACCGCCTCGATCAGCACCCGCACAAACTCGTTCACCGAGGTGGCCACCGCCTTAGGCTGGTCTTGCACCTGCACCAAACTGATGCCCGCAGGCAACGTCTTTTCCAGCTTGGCGAAGGTTTTAGCCAGCGCACCGCCCAGGCGAATGATGTCGCCGCCCTTGGCCATGGAAACACCCAGCGCAATCACCTCTTTGCCCTGGTGCCGCACCTTGATGGTGGACGGGTCAACGTAGCCCCGTTTGATCGTCGCAATGTCGCCCAGCAAGAATTGCCCGCCAGCAGCCCCGCGAATCGGCATCACCTTCAGCTGCTCAGGCGACGTGAACTGCCCTGCCACGCGCACTTGCACCATGTCCAGCGGCGTTTGCACCGCACCAGCAGACTCCACCGCGTTTTGCTGACCCAGTTGCGCCAGCACCTGGTTGAAATCCAGCCCCAATTGCGACAACCGCTTTTGCGAAATCTCGATGTAGAGCTTCTCGTCTTGCTGACCGAACAACTCCACCTTGGCAACATCGGGCACGCGCAGCAACTGCTGACGTACATCGTCAGCAAACTCCTTCAACTCGGCATAGCTGAAACCATCGGCCTCCAGCGCATAAATCACGCCGTAGACATCGCCAAACTCGTCATTGAAAAACGGCCCCTGGATGGTGCCGGGCAGTGTGTAGCGCATGTCACCAATCTTCTTGCGCACCTGGTACCAGACGTTGGGCACCTCAGAGCCTTTGGACGAGTCTTTGATCTGAAAGATGATTTGCGATTCACCCGGCTTGGAATAGCTGCGGATTTTGTCGGCGTAGGGCACCTCTTGCAGCGTCTTTTCAATCTTGTCAGTGACTTGCTCCGCCACCTGCTGTGCGGTAGCACCTGGCCAGTAGGTGCGCACCACCATCGCCCGGAAGGTGAACGGTGGATCTTCATCCTGGCCCAGTTGAAAGTAGGCGGCAAAGCCCAACACCATCAGCACCACCATCAGGTAGCGCGTCAACGGCGCGTGGTCCAGCGCCCATTTGGAGAGGTTAAAACCGGCTTTGGGTTCCGGGTTAGGTTGAGGGCTGTGGGGTGGGGTAATCTGGCTCATGAGGCGCTCACTTTGCTACGGTATTAGTAGCTGGTAAAGCACTACCAGAAAGCACTGTGGGCTGATTTGATGTTTTTTCTGCGTAAAGGCTGACCTTTTGCCCGGGCGACAGCACATGCACACCTGCACTCACGACCACATCACCGGGCTTCAGGCCACTGGCAACCACGGCTTCGTTGCCATCCGCCGTGGCAATTTGAATCGGCTGCGACTTGACCGTCATCGTCGCCTTGTCCAGCACCCAAACAGCTGAGGTTTGGCCGTCTTGCTTCAAGGCGCTGGTGGGCAGTTTGATGACCTTGACCACCATGTCACCCAGGCTCTGGGGGATGGCCGTCACGGTGCTGCCAATCGCGGGCGTCTCAGCGGAGGTTGCACCGTCCAGCGTCACTTTGACCAAAAATGTGCGGGTCTGCGGGTCGGCACTGGCAGCCACCTCACGCACCTTGCCGGTCAACCGGGTGGCGCTGGCCCACAGCACCACGTCCACCGCCCGGCCTGGCTTGATCGCCGCCACTTTGTCCTCCGGCACCGAGAACACCACATCGCGCGCGCCGTCCTGGGCAATGCGCACCACTGGCGTACCGGCAGCCACCACTTGGCCGGGCTCGGCTTCAATCGCCGTCACCACGCCTGAAATATCGGCTACCAAATTGGCATACCCAGCCTGATTGCCCTGCGCCGCTTGTTGCGCCTGGGCCTGCGCCAACTGCGCTTGGGCTGCTTTGAGCACGCTGTCGCGCCGCTCCAGCTCGGCACCACTGATGAAGTTTTGGTCCTTCAAGCCTGAGTAGCGCTTGTAATCTGCGGCTGCCAAATCGCGGTTGGTTTGCGCCGCAGCCACCTGAGCGCGGGCGGCGGTGTCGGCCAATTGGTAGTCTTTAGGGTCAAGTTGGGCCAAGACTTGACCCGCCTTGACGCGCTGCCCCACCTCGGCTTGACGGCGAATGATCTTGCCAGCCACGCGAAAACCCAAGCGAGACTCGATGCGAGGCCGCACTTCAGCCGAATACTCGTGGCTGGCCTGCACGGTATCCATGCCCACGGTCAATACCCGCACAGCACGAACAGGTGCCTCTTGGGGAACAGGTTTGGAACAGGCTGACAGCAGCAGTGCAGCGGCCATCGCAACAGCGACCCCACCAAGAGAGACATGTTTTTTCATTCGGAAATCCACGGAATAATTTAATGACTGACTGGTTAGTAATCTAAGGGGATTCCTAAAAACTGTCAAGTAAAGCAACCACATCACCAGCAACAAAAGGGTCGGTGAAAATACGGCCATGTCCGTTGACCACTACGAAAACTTCCCCGTCGCCTCTGCACTGTGCCCACCGGCACTGCGCCCCCCCATTGCCGCTATCTACCACTTCGCCCGTACCGCAGACGATATCGCTGACGAAGGGGACGCCGCACCGGCCCAGCGTCTTGCTGATTTGGCGCAGTTCCGTGCCGACCTGCACAGTGCCGTGCAGTTGCCGCCTTGCGCACAGCCCCATTCAGGCCGCTGGCCCGGTGTGTTTGACGCGCTGGCCATCGCTGTCGAAAAATTCGCCCTTCCCGCACCTTTGCTGGAAGACCTGCTCAGCGCCTTCACACAAGACGTAGGCTACAACGCCGAAGGTCGCCACTACGCCACCCGGGCTGAATTGCTGGACTACTGCCGCCGCTCAGCCAACCCCGTCGGGCGACTGCTCCTGCACCTGTATGGCATCCACGATGCCACTTCGCTGGCGCAAAGCGACTGCATTTGCACCGCACTGCAACTCATCAACTTCTGGCAAGACCTGAGCGTGGACATCCCCCGAGGCCGGTTCTACCTGCCTCTTGATGCCTGCGCCGCCATGAACGTCAGCCCCCACCACCTGACCACACTCAGCCTGACGCTGGATACTATAAAATTGATAGCTGCTGAAGCCCATTCAGCGCGCACATTGATGCTCAAAGGAGCAGATTTAGCCAAAAACATCCCAGGCCGGGCCGGTTGGGAATTGCGTTTGGTGGTGCAAGGCGGCCTGCGCATTCTGGACAAAATGGCGGCGATGAACCACGCCACCCTGCAAACACGCCCCAAGCTGCGCTGGCCCGATGTGCTGGTCATGCTGTGGCGCGCGGTGTGGATGTAGCGCAATGCCACAATCAAACCTAAGCTATTCACCCCCACCCTCTCATTCCCCACGCCATACGTTCCCACCATGTCCCCGCAAGACTACGTTCAGCAGAAAGCCGCCGCCTCGGGCAGCAGCTTTTATTACGCCTTTTTGTTCCTGCCCAAGGCAAGGCGCGCCGCCATCACCGCGTTTTACGCGTTTTGTCGCGAAGTGGACGACGTGGTGGACGAAGTCACCGATGCCGGCGTCGCCCACACCAAGCTCGCATGGTGGACGAGCGAAGTCGCCCAAGCCTACGCGGGCAACCCCAGCCACCCTGTCACCCAAGCCCTGATGCCGCTGGCCGCTGACCACGGCATCGAAGCCCGCCATTTGCTCGCCGTGATCGAAGGTTGCCAGATGGATTTGCAGCAAACCCGCTACCTCGATTTCCCCGGCCTGCAACGCTATTGCCATTTGGTGGCAGGCGTTGTGGGCGAAGTGGCAGCCAACATTTTTGGCCAAACCCAGCCCCAGACCACACAGTACGCCCATACGCTGGGCTTGGCGTTCCAGCTCACCAACATCATCCGCGATGTAGGTGAAGACGCGCTGCGAGACCGCATCTACCTGCCTGTGAACGAGCTGCAACAGTTCGACGTGAAAGCCCATGAGCTGCTCAAGCGTATCCACAGCGAGCGCTTTGTCGCGCTGATGCGCTTTCAAGCACAACGCGCCCACGCCCTGTATGACCAAGCCTTCGCCCTGCTGCCCGACGCCGACCGCCATACCCAAAAACCTGGCCTGATGATGGCCAGCATCTACCGCACACTGCTGCGCGAGATCGAGGCCGAAAACTTCCAGGTGCTGAACCAACGCATCAGCCTCACACCTCTTCGCAAGATGTGGCTGGCCTGGAAGATGCAGGCACTGGGGCGGATGTGAGGAGCACACCATGGGACAAATCATGGCTGTGGACTTGAAACCGTGAACATCGCCATCATCGGCGCTGGCTGGGCAGGTCTCTCGTGCGCGGTGCGAGCGGTGCAGAGCGGCCACCACGTCACCCTGTTTGAAGCGGCGCGCCAACCTGGGGGACGCGCCAGAGCGGTTGTACTGCCTTTGCCAGAAGGTCGGCCGGACAGTCAACCCCTCACCCTTGACAACGGCCAGCACATCCTGATCGCCGCCTATACCGACACACTGCGGCTGATGCGCTTGGTAGGCATCAACCCCGACACCGTGCTGCGCACGCAAGCCCTGGCGCTCACCTTCCCTGATGGCACCGGCCTGCAACTCCCGGACTGGCCTGGCCGCTTTGACGCCCTGGCCGTGCTGGTGGGTATCGCTACCGCCAAAGGCTGGACGTGGCGCGACAAATTCAGCCTGCTGCGAACCGCAGTGGCGTGGCAGCGTGGCGGCTTCACTTGCCCAGCACAGCACACCGTAGCCCAGCTGTGCGCCACAGTGACACCCGCTGTGCGCGACGGCTTCATTGAGCCGCTGTGCGTGTCTGCGCTCAACACCCCTGCATCCCGGGCCAGCGGGCAGGTTTTTTTACGGGTATTGCAGGATTCGATGTTCGGCGTGTCGGGTGGCTCCAAACTGCTGCTGCCGCGTGTCGATCTGGGCCAACTGTTCCCTGAGCCTGCGTTGCAATGGCTGATCTCGCGCGGCTGCGACGTGCACTTGGGCGAGCGCATCGGCAGCCTGCGCAGTGAAGGCACCGGTTGGCAGGTGGAAGGACAGCCGTTTGACCATGTGATTTTGGCCACTTCAAGCACAGAATCGGCCCGTGTGCTTGCTGCATCGGCTCTGACAGCTACAGAAACCATAGCAAATCAACTCCACGACTGGGCCGCTATCGCCACAACCCTGCGCTTTGAAGCCATCACAACGGTGTACGCCAACAGCCCGCAAGGCCTGCCCAAGCCGATGTTGGCACTGCACGCATCCGCAGAGCAGCCGGCTCAGTTTGTGTTTGATAAAGCCCAGTTGAGCAGCAAATCGACCTGTACGACAAGCTTGCTGGCTTTCGTGGTGAGCGCCAGCGTGGGCGACAAAGCGACCGTGCAAGCCCAAGTTGTTGCGCAAGCCAAAGCCCAGTTGGGCTTGACCATCACACCGCTGCAAACCATCGTCGAAAAGCGTGCTACGTTCGCCTGCATACCGGGTATGCAACGCCCTGCACAGCACATTGCAGCAGGCTTGAGCGCGTGCGGCGACTACGTGGAAGGCCCCTACCCAGCCACATTGGAAGGTGCTGTGCGCAGTGGGTGGGCCGCAGGTGCGCTGGTCACCCCCAATGCGCGCACAGCGCAGCCAAGCCAGACACCGTGACATGAGGCTGACGCTCCCCATACGTCCAATCCATCCCTTCCCGGTTCAACCAAGCCACCTGCATCCCGGCGTTCATGCCACCGATGGCGTCCAAATGCGCGTCGTCGCCAATGTGCAACACCTGGTCTGCGGTCACGCCCACGGCCTGCGCCGCTGCATGAAAAATACGCGGATGCGGCTTGCCTTCACCGAACCCGTGCGCGCTGAAGGCCGCTTTGAAATACGCCCCCAAGCCCACACGCTGGATATCAGCGTTGCCATTCGACACGGCCACCAGCGGATAGCGGGCGCTCAAGAACGCCAGTGCAGGCAGGGCATCCTCGTACAAGGCGACACGCTGGCGCTCGGCAAAAAAAGCCTCAAACGCAGGCTCGGCCAGCGCAGGGTCTTCATCGGCACGGGCCAGCAGCAGCCGAATCGACTCGCGCCGTAGCGCACTCATGTCGTTGGCCAAATCAGGACGGTTTCTGAACATCTCCTCGCGCAAATGACGCAGTACCTGGGGGGTAGCTGCCAATTCGGCCGCTTGCGGTGCATGCACAGCCAGCCACGACAACAAGACGTTTTCAGCACGGGCGATGATTGGCCAGATCGGCCACAGCGTATCGTCAAGATCCAGCGAAATCGCTTTGATTTTGGACACGTCCAACTGAGGTGGTGCATAAGCTTGCACAGGTGCTTCGTCAGGCCAATCCGTGGGCACGGTGTCATCAAATGAAGTATTCATAGGTGAGGGAGAATACTGCATGAGCCTACTTTCTGCCTTGCTTTCACCGCTGCGTCCGCCCTTTCGTCCCGAACCCCCTTTCACCCATGGTCAGCCTGCGGCCAACGCCCCGCGCACCGCCGTTCTGTGGTGCAACCTGGGCACGCCCGATGCGCCAGAAACCGCCGCAGTGCGCCGCTATTTGGCCGAGTTTTTAAGCGACCATCGCGTCATTGAAATTCCCAAACCGGTGTGGTGGTTCATTCTGCATGGCATCATCTTGCGCACGCGGCCCGCCAAATCTGCGGCCAAATACGCCAGCATCTGGACAAAAGAAGGCTCACCACTCAGGGTATGGACCGAAAAGCAAGCCAAGCTGCTGCAAGGCTGGTTGGGCGAACGCGGCCATAACGTGACCGTACGCTACGCCATGCGCTATGGCCAGCCCAGCATCGGCGCACAACTCGACGCCCTCAAAGCCGAAGGCGTGCAGCGCATCCTGATCGTGCCCGCTTACCCCCAGTACAGCGCCACCAGCACCGCCAGCGTGCTGGACGCCGTCTACGCCTGGGGCCAGACCGTGCGCGCCCTGCCTGAGTTGCGCTTTGTCAATCACTACCACGACGACGCAGGCTACATCAACGCTGTGGCCCAGCGCGTCGAAGCACACTGGAAGATCAACGGCAGACCCGATGCCCTAGGCCAGACCACGAAACTGCTGATGAGCTTCCACGGCGTGCCCGAACGCACACTGCATTTGGGCGATCCCTACCACTGCGAATGCCACAAAACCGCACGGTTGCTGGCACAACGCCTGGGTTTGCAGCCTGGGCAATGGCAATTGAGCTTCCAGTCCCGCCTGGGCCGTGCCAAATGGCTGGAACCCTACACCGAACCCAGCCTGATCGCGCTGGGCAAAGCCGGTGTGCAGCGCGTGGACGTGGTGTGCCCCGGGTTCACCAGCGATTGCCTGGAAACCTTGGAAGAAATCGCCATCGAAGGCCGCGAAACGTTTTTGCATGCAGGCGGCAAGGTGTTCAATTACATCCCTTGCGTCAACGACGACCCGACCTGGATTACCGCACTGAGTGAAATAGCGCAGCACCATCTGGCAGGTTGGCCGACACAAGGACAAGGGACGGTGGATGCAGGGGTGCTGGAGGCGCAAAAGCAGGCGGCATTGGACATGGGGGCAAAGCAATAAGTCCCTTGCCCTTGTAGTCCCTCTCCCACACCCCCAAGCGGCTCCCGCTGACGCCATCCGCGCAGGCAGAGGTCGAAAATAAGGGCTTTCACCCACCACGGATAAAAGCCCACTTTGCAAGTTGCCCTTTCCTCTACAAGCTCCCGGCAGCGTTGGCTAGGTATTCTTGCCGTGTTGCTGACCTTCGCCGCTGGCATCGCACTGGGCGAATGGTGGGGGTGGCCATTTTTGGCGGCCCCCTTGCAGCAAACAGTGTCCCAAGCGCTAGACCGGCAAGTCACCCTCACCGCCCCCGTGCAGATTCGTTTCATAGGTGGTCTGCGGCTTTCTGTCGCGCAACTTGGTATCGCAGCCCCCGCTTGGAGCACCGCCCCGCATTTGCTGGAAGCCCGCGAAGTGGCACTGGCGCTGCGCTACACCGACCTCTGGCGCGCCTACCAAGGCCAGCCACTGCGTATCCACAGCCTGCAAGCCACAGCATTGGACGCCACCCTGGAACGCCAAACTGATGGCCATGCCTCCTGGCAGTTCGGTGCAAAGCCAAGCACACCGTCCACCAGCCCAACGCCCATTCCCCAATTTGGCAACCTGCTCGTCAAACAAGGCGTGCTGCGTTACAAAGATGCGCCTTGGGCTGTCGATGTTGAAGTCCATCTCTCTTTGGCAGATCAACCCAGCCCCATGCTGAAGGTAGACACTGTGGGCCACTACCGCCAACTGCCAGTCAAAATCACACTGGCCGCATCGGGTGCCTTGCCTTGGGCGACAGAAAACACCTCGGACAGCACCGTGGCCGTGCCTTTGACACTGAACGCCACCATAGGCCGTGCCAGCCTTGCTTTCAACGGCAGCGTAGTCGATGTGCTGCACCTGGGCGGGCTGACTGGCCACTTCAGCCTGAAAGGCCCGTCTTTGGCCGCTGTAGGTGACCCCGTGGGCGTGACGTTGCCCACCACCGCCGCTTTCCGCACCGATGGCCTGATCGTCAAACAGGGCGAGGCATGGCGCGTAGTAATTGACGATGCCACCGTGGGTGCAAGCCGCCTGAACGGGGCTTTCAGCTATGAAACGCTGGCCCGTGCTGGACGCAGTGTGCCGGTGCTGTCTGGGCGACTGGGTGGCAAGCGGCTGCTGCTGGCGGACCTGGGGCCAGTGGTGGGCACAGTGCCCCAACAAACAACCGCAACAACCACGGTAACGGCACCCCCAGCTAAAACCTCCCGCAAAGTCCTGCCAAATCGCCCTTTCGATTTGGCGGCGCTGCGTGCCATGGACGCCAACGTGCTGATCGACATTGCGGAAGTTGACCTGAACACAACCCTGCTGGAACCCCTGCGCCCATTGCGCGCCCACCTGCAACTGGAAGGTGGCGTCTTGACGTTGAAAGACCTCGACGCCCGCACCGCACAAGGCCGTTTACGGGGAGATTTGTCACTGGATGGACGCGAAACCACCGCCGTATGGAAGGCCCATTTACGCTGGAGCGATGTGCTGCTGGAACGCTGGATTCACCAAACCCGGGCGGCTGGTTTACCCCCGTTTGTATCGGGTCGTCTGCATGGTCAAGCGAACCTGGAGGGCCAAGGCCGCTCGACCGCTGAGATTTTGGCCAGCCTGAAAGGCACTGTGCGCACCGATTTGCGTGAAGGGGCAGTGTCGCACCTCATTGTGGAAGCAGCAGGCCTGGACGTCGCGCAGGGCCTGGGCATGCTCATCAAAGGCGACGATGCACTGCCGGTGCAGTGCGCAGTGGCTGATTTGGCGGTCAATGGCGGTGTATTGCGCCCCCGTGTGATGGTGCTCGACACCACCGATTCAACGGTGTGGATGGATGGCTCACTCTCGCTGGCAACCGAAGCGATGGACTTGCGGGCGGTAGTCAGCCCCAAAGATTTCAGCCCACTGGCCTTGCGTTCGCCGCTCCATGTGCAGGGCACGTTCGCCAAACCCGAAGTGTCGGTAGAAAAAGGTCCGCTGGGACGCAAACTGGGCGCGGCGCTGCTGCTGGCCCTGGTGAACCCGCTGGCAGCACTGATTCCGTTTGTTGACACAGGCGACTCGGATGGCGCAGCACGCGGTGGGGCCGATTGTGCGGGCCTGAAACAGCGCAGCACAGGCAAGCAGGCCGTTTTAAAGCACTAAAACGCCCGCTGCCGGAACGCCAGCACCACCTGGTTACGTAACGTAGCCATCAGGGCAAGTTCTTTGGCCCCCAAGGGCAGCGCCAATGACTCAGCCGAGCCCCGATCCGCGTAAATTAGCCCCAATGGCTGGGACTTCAGGTGCAGGGGCAGCAGCAGCACACTGGTTGCACCCATGGATTTGCGGGGCCACGCCGGCAGCATGTCCCCGTGAAGATTTTGCAGGTGGTGAGCCACATCAGGCAACCACAGGTCTTCGCCTTTAAAAACGGTAGCTGTGAACAAATCATCCACATCGTCCATGGCGAGACGCAAGCGGCCAGGGTCTTTGTCACCCGAGGGGGCTGCACCCACAGCAATGCAGCCCACCAGCGCGTTAGCTTTGGCTTCACGCACGCAAAAAATAACCTGCCTGAAGCCTGCGGCTTGCTGCAGGACCTGCAACACACCCAGCACCAGGGCATTGAGCTTGAAGGGTTCCAGCAAGCGGCTGGCCAAGTCCTGAATACCCGCAGCCAGCTGCTCCTGGCATTCCAAACGCAGGTGTTCACCAGCACCGACTGACGGTACGCCAACGGCTGTGTTCAGCACCGCTGGTGCCAACACAACATCTGAAGCGGCTTGTGCTGCTTGGTCTGTAGGTGCATAGAGAAGGGCCGATGAAGATGCAGGCCATGGCCCTGCCACCAAACCCAGGCGGTGGGCCACTTCGCTGTGGTGCATGTCCATCCGCAGCCCTTGCAGCAGGCGTTTGACGGCAACAGACGCGAGTTCCAGCGCAACCATGATTTCTTTGGTGGTGAGCGCAAGGGCCTTGGCGTAACGCTGGCTAGCGACAGAAATGGCCGCTTGCCGCCGGTCAGCCCCTGGGAGCAGCCAGGCGCGGGAGAGTTCAGCGGAAAAGGCGCTCAAGGTGCGCAGCACTTCAGCGCGGGTACCCGGTGTGGCCACGGCAAGTACCGCGCTCAGCGCCATCGGCCCGTTGGCAACATGGGTGTCCACCACGGCACGCATGCTGCGCAACACCGTTTCGGGCAGGCCCCAAGTTTTAGCAACGCCAATGCCCAGTGCCTCGCAGCTCAGACCCAGGACTTGGCGCACCGCACTGTCACGCTGGGCCGCTGCCACACTGGCGGAATGGCTTCGGGGAGCCGCCTGGCAGAGGCGTTCAATTTCTGCGAATTCTTCCGGAAAATAGCTGTGAAGCAGCATATCGCCCAAGCGGTGAAAACTGCCGCACACAAAGGCTTCTTCCGCATCGCGGTCACGCAGACCCGAAAGCTCACTCGCCAGTGTGCCGCAAAAATACGCGAGCATGCGCTCATCCAATTGGCGGCCAACATAGGCTTTGTCCTTGTTCGGCGCCAGCAACGGCAGCGAGGTGGCGGCCGTGCGCACTGCTGCGTAGCCCAGCAACTGAATGGCACGCGACACGGTGCTCACGGCACCACCACCAAAGCTGCGGTACATCGCTGAATTCACCATGCGCAGCAGCTTTTGCGTGACGGCCACATCGCACAGCACGGCCTGCGTCAGCACACCCAGGTTTTGCTGGTCAGAAGATGCCAACCGGTTGATTTGCACCAGCGACTCGGAGAGCGCAGGAAATTCGCTTTTGAGGCGTATACGCCGCAACAAGGCCTCTAGCGCCACAGCATGGGCGGTAGCCGTCACAACGGCACCAGCGCGGCCCCCACCAGCACCCGAGAGGACAACAGCATCCCCCTCACCCTCAGGCTGTGGGTCCACCCAAACCATGAGTGCATCCACCAAATCCACCATGCAGGCATAACGCAGCGCCGGATCGCGGGCCAGAGCGCGACCCAGGATGGCACGCAGACGCTCGTCCACCGGGTAAGGCGTGGTGTCAGGCAGGGTGATGTCGGTATTGACCAGAAAATGAATAGACGCAAAGCCGTTGTCGCCCGGCACCGCACGTCGCCCGATCAGCATTTCAAACAAGATGAGTCCCGCAGAAAACACGTCCATTTGTGGTGAGACTTGGCCATGCTGTACGTATTCTGGGGCCATGTAGGCAGGGGTTCCCACCAGCGTGTGTGGGTTTGCGCTGTCGTCAAAAGCGCTTTCAGGCGTGTTGTCGTGGAGGGGAAAACCGTCTGAACTGACTTGGCGCACTGCGATACCGAAATCCATCACCCGGGCCATGCCGCGCCGGTCCATCAAGATGTTAGAAGGCTTGAGGTCGCGGTGAATGACGTTGTTGGCGTGCGCGTAAGCCACAGCGTCCAGCACAGGCAGCAGCATTTTGACGGCCAACGACGACACCAGCGCACCCTGCTGGCGCAGCAACTCGGCCAGCGTAGGGCCAGACACATACTCGAACACCAAATAAGCACGGCCCCCCGTCTCACTGGCATCCCCACTCACCTCGGCCTGCGCCGCCTCAAACACCGGAATGATGGCTGCATGGCTCAGGCGGCTGACCGCTCGGGCCTCGTTCAACAGTGCCTTGGCGGTATCCGCTGAGCCCCGCAGGGCTTTGAGCGCCACCTCACGGCGCAGCTGAGGGTCAAATGCGAGGTAAACCTCGCTTTGCGCGCCCTGCCCCAGCCGCCGAACGATTTGAAACCGCCCCAGCGTAGCTGGCAGGTTAGGCGAAGAAGGCACGGAAGAAGCTATCATTTGTGTAGCAATAGATGACCACTAAGTAAGCACATCACGCAGTTTCAGGGTGGAAAGCTGGGTATTTTCCCAAAATTTATGTACCGCGTAGCCAGGGTGGACAAGCAGCCGCTCCACCAAGCTGGACATCGGCGTTGTGTCGGGGTCGGTCAGCAAAATCAAGCGCACCTGGGAAATGTGATCGGTGGGCTCCAACTGACCCACCCAGTCCAGAGCAATCAGGGCCTCAATCACAGGCTCCAGCTGGACATGATCGACCTGCAGCATTGCCGTCAAAGGCTCTCGCGCCAAGCCTGCCGGCTGCTGCCCCGCCCGCTGGTGCAGCGTTTGCAACACCTCCAGCGCCAACTGAAACTGCCAACCCGGCGTGCCGCCACGCCGAGCCACCCCGGCCAGCAAGCTGGGCAGATACGCGGCCAGCACCGCGCCCAACAGCACAATCACCCAGGCCACATAAATCCAAAGCAACAGAATAGGAAAGGTGGCAAACGCACCGTACACCGCGTTGTAGGTGGGCACCGACGCCAAATACAGGCCCAGCAGTTTTTTGGCCAGTTCGATACCCGTCGCTACAACAATGCCCCCTGACCACGCATGCACCCACTTCACCTGGGTGTTAGGCACATAGTGGTACAGCGCGGTCATACCTGCTGCGACCAAGCCAAACTCCAGCGTGTTCACCACCAGCTGCAAGCCACCTATGGCCATCCCCGTAATCCCCCCCACGGCGCTGGACGAGACCGTCAGCAAGTAAGAGGTCATGGTCAAACTGGCACCCAGCAACAGTGGCCCCAGGGTCAGCGCAGCCCAGTAAATCAGCACCCGTTGTGCCAGAGGACGGGGGCGCTTGACACGCCAAATGGTGTTGAGCGTGCGGTCAATTGTCAAAATCAGCATCAGTGCGCTGGTCAATACCACGGCCAACCCGGCCAACCCCAGCTTGCCCGCCTTGCTGGAAAACTGCGATAAATAACCCAGCACCTGACGGGCAATGTTGTCAGGGATCAGGCTTTCAATCAGCCACTTTTGCAGCACGGTTTGCAACGTGGCGAACATGGGGAAAGCGGTGAACACGGCCAGCATCACCGTGAACAGCGGTACCAGCGCGAGCATGGTGGTGAAGGTCAGGCTGCTGGCGGTCAGGCCAAGCTGGTCTTCACGAAAGCGCTGACGCAGCGCAAAAGCGGTGTTGCGCCAAGGGAAATACGCCAGGGTATGGCGCAGGTCATCGAAAAATACTGAGAACTTCATCGCCGCTATGATGCCACCGACATGAATACCCAAGACCCCAAGGCCCTTGCGCCTGACGCAACACCCCTATCCGCGCCTGTGCAAGCCACACCATCCAATCCCAAAACCCGCGCTCAAGTTGAAATGACCCGCTGGCTTGCCGTTGGCAGCATCGTCGGTCTGATCGTGCTCGGCCTCGCTTGGGAGTTGTGGCTCGCCCCGTTGCGTCCTGGTGGCTCCTGGCTCGTCTTCAAAGTCCTCCCTCTGTGCCTGCCGCTGGCCGGTCTGCTCAAAAACCGCATGTACACCTACCGCTGGGTGAGTCTGCTGGTATGGCTGTATTTCACCGAAGGGGCGGTGCGCGCCTGGGGGGACAAGGCACCGGGCAATTACTTGGCGTTTGGCGAGGTGCTGCTGTGCCTGCTGCTTTTCACAGCCTGTGCGCTGCATGTGCGGATTCGGTTGAGGTCAGTGTCTGCGCCCGTGTCAACCGTTGCGCCATGACATCGCACGACAACGCCTATAAAAATCTGTTCTCGCACGCTCAAGCGGTAAAAGCCGCCAGCTGAAACCCTTGAGCGCAGCACCCGGCCACAAGCAGCCCCTGGACGAAGGGCGCGCTCCCGAAGCCAAATTGCAGGCGCTTTAGTGCAAGGCTGAAAAAAAGGGCTTGTTACAAGGCAAGCTTGAAGCACAAGCCAAGTCTTTGCGGCGCGTACTGGTTCGCCGCTTTGGCGCTTTGCCATCAAGCGTAGAAGTGCAAATCAGCGAAGCTACCCTTGAGCAATTGAAACGTTGGTTTGACCAAAGTCTCGATGCGGTCAGCCTGGATGCCATGTTTCAAACCCATTGACGCACAGAGCGGCGCTAGACCCGCACCGTTCTTCGCAAGCCAAACCAAGGCTGCAAAACAGGCACACGCAGCACACCCTGGTAGCCCATGTAGCTCAAGGCCAGCGTAGCCAGCACCAGCACGGGCCCCTCGAATACAGGATGCCAGCCCAGCGGCAGCACAAGCTGACTCAGCACAATGATGAGCGTTTGGTGAAAAATATAAACCGGGAAAACGGCTTCAGTCAGGTGCTGGCGCAGCGGATGCTCAAAATTCAACAACCGTTGCGCGAAGCCGAATGCTGCAACCAAAGCACTCCACTGGAAGATGGCAACCACCGCATGTTCGGCCAGTCCACCGGGCTGCACACCCACCAGCAGTGCCCAAAAACAGACCGCTATCATCAACGCAGGCCAGCGCCATACCCCCAAACAAGCCCACATCGCAGGCGTGGATGCAAAGAATACGCCGATCAAAAACATGCTGAAATACACCGCATGGTTAAACCAGTCATTCCATAGCGCATGGGTTTCGGGATAACGGGCAAACAGTACGGTACGAAGCCCGAAAATCACAGCCATCGGCACCAGCAGCAGCCGCGCACCACCCCATACAAGCGCAACCCACGGCGACAGAATCATCAGCGCGTTCGGCCACAGCTTCAGCAGCGCCCACAGCAGCAGCGTGTACACCCACAGGTAGGGCAAGAACCACAGGTGATTCCAGGTAGGCAAGATCAGGCAGTGGTCGTTGTGGCAGAAGCCCTTGTAGTGGCTGAAATACAGGGATAAAAAATCGAGATAACTCCCGGTGTAGTGAAATTTCTGAACCACTTGAAAATACGACTGTGGAGGCACGACCAACACGATGCCGCACATCAGCGGCAACAGCAAATACCGGGTACGCACACGCAACCGAGCACCTGAGCCCCCCCTTTTGAACCAATGCGCTGTTGCCGCGCCAGAGACCATGAAGAGCAAACTCATGCGCCACGGCTCGCTCAGTTTCATCCACGGCTCCAACCCATGCCCGGCAAAAGGGCTTTTGACGTGAAAATCCCAAGTTACGTAGTACATGCCCACATGGTAAAAAACCAGCACGATGAAGGCGATGATGCGCAGCCAGTCCAAAAAGAAAAGGCGTTGTGAAGACGAGGAAGCGTCGCAATCAAGGTTCATTGGAAAATAATACGCCAATGCTCAACCCATCCCCACAGCCCATGAACACCCTGCTCACCACCCTCGCCCACATTGTCGGCCCCGCCCATGTCTTAGAAGCATCAAAGCAAGACCTGACCCTCTGGGAGCAAGACTGGCGCAAACGTAAACCCGGCAAAGCGCTTGCTGTCGTTAGACCCAACGCTACCAAAGAAGTAGCAGCCATCGTCAAAGCCTGCGCCGCAGCGGGTGTCAGCATCGTGCCACAAGGTGGTAACACCGGCTTGGTGGACGGCTCTACGCCAGACAACTCGGGCACGCAAATCGTGCTGAGTTTGCAGCGCATGAACCAAGTACGGGCCATTGACGCGGCCAACCTGACGATGACGGCGGAGGCTGGCTGCATCCTGCAAACACTGCAAGAAACCGCCCGCAACCAAGACTTTTTATTCCCCTTGAGCCTCGCGGCCGAGGGCAGCTGCACGCTGGGTGGCAACCTGGGAACCAACGCGGGGGGCACGCAGGTGCTGCGCTACGGCAATGCACGCGAGCTGTGCCTGGGGCTGGAGGTGGTGACGGCGCAGGGCGAGATTTGGAACGGCCTTTCGGGTCTGCGCAAAGACAACACCGGCTATGACCTGCGCGACCTGTTCATTGGCAGTGAAGGCACGCTGGGCATCATCACCGCTGCGACGATGAAGCTTTACCCAATGCCCGCCGCCCGTTTGACCGCCTGGGCCGCCGTGCCCTCGTTTGACCATGCGGTGACGCTCTTGGGGCTGGCGCACCGGCATTTGGGTGCTGGGTTGACAGGGTTTGAGGTGATGGGCCAGTTCGCACTGAGTTTGGTGGCCAAGCACTACCCTCAGCAGCGCGTGCCGCTGTACCTGGACACGCCTTACTGCGTGCTGCTGGAAACCAGTGACCACGAATCAGAAACCCACGCCCGTGCGCTGTTTGAGCGCCTACTGGAAGTCGCCCTGGAACAGGAATGCGTCACCGACGCGGTGGTGGCAGAGAACATCGCCCAATCCAAGGCCCTGTGGCATATCCGAGAAAGCATTCCGCTGGCGCAGGCCGATGAAGGGCCTAACATCAAACACGATATTTCCATTGCCGTGTCACTGATTCCAGAATTTGTGCGCGTGGCGGAGTCCCGGCTGGCGCAGGCCTTACCGGGCGTGCGTTTGGTGAATTTTGGGCATTTGGGGGATGGCAATTTACACTTCAACGTGCAAGCCCCTGTGGGTGGCGAGGCCCAGGCCTTTTTGCGCGACCACGAAGAAACCGTGAACGCCATTGTTTACGATACGGTTCAGCAGTTTGGTGGCTCAATCTCTGCCGAACATGGCGTGGGTGGGCTGAAGGTAGACAAGCTGCCGCATTACAAAGAAGCCGTGGCGCTGGAGATGATGCGGGCTATCAAACGCGGCCTTGATCCACAGAACCTGATGAACCCGGGGCGAGTGGTGCGTGTGTGACGGCCATCCACAGAACGACCACGGTCAGCTTGTGCGATCCACTCTTCACAACCAGGAGACTTACCCATGATTCTCGTTACCGGCACCGTACTGTCCAAGCCCGACGCTTTGGACGAATTGCTCCGCCTGAGCTTGGAACACGTCCACCGCTCACGCGCTGAGCCAGGCTGCATCAGCCACGATGTTCATTTGGATGCTGAAAACCGGCTTCGCTTGGTGTTCGTGGAGCGATGGAGCGATCTGCCCGCTCTGCTCGCACACTTTGCAGTGCCTGCATCGCGGGGGTTCATCAAAGCGGCTGCAGGCTTGTGTGCGGAAGCGCCGCAGATGCAAATGTACGAGGCAACTGAAATTCAGCGTTGATATTTCAACATTTATATGCGCAGAAATTATGCGCATGAAAATTAAGCATAAACTCAGCACATCACACTCTCTACGGAGTCTTCCATGCTGCATTTTGAAAACGCCCCCAAGAAAGCTACCAACCTGTCGCTGAACAGCAAAGTGCTGGAAACAGCACGCGATTTGGGGATGAACATTTCCCAAACCGTAGATACCTTGCTCAGCGATGAAGTCAAGCGCCGTTATTGGGAGTCTTGGAACGAGCGCAACAAAGACGCGATGGACGCGTACAACGCACGCATTGCCAAACACGGCTTGCCACTGGCCAAATACCGCACATTCGCTAAAAGCCTGGGCGATGGCAAACAGGAAAATCCACCGGAAACCCACAATGGCGAGGTTTGATGTTTACCCCAACCCTGACTGTTTAGGGAGAGCGCTGATTCCATTTTTGCTGGACATCCAGAACGACCACATCAAGGGAATGCAAACCCGTGTGGTAGTGCCCCTTTGGTTGTCCGACCAGCTAGCGTTACAGTTGGAAACCATCAACCCAGCGTTTGAAGTAGCCGGCTTGACCGTGGTGATGGACACCCCATCACTGGGCGCGGCACCCATCGCCACGCTAGGCCGAGCTGTCGACAACCTGTCAGCACAGCAGTTGGCCATTCAAAATGCACTTGACACCCTCTTCGGAGGCTATTGACATGCCGACCACCGCACCCCGCCCTACCCGCACCCAATACGAAGACTTTATGCGCCTGGTTCATACCCAAGGCGTCAACAAAGCGGACCGCACCGGTACTGGCACGCAAAGCGTGTTTGGCCACCAAATGCGCTTTGATCTGAACGAAGGCTTTCCCCTGGTGACGACGAAAAAAGTCCATCTGAAATCCATCATCCAAGAGCTGCTGTGGTTCCTCACCGGCAGCAGCAACAACAACTGGCTCAAAGAGCGCGGTGTGTCGATTTGGGACGAATGGGCTGCGGCTGACGGCGAACTTGGCCCCGTCTACGGTGTGCAGTGGCGGTCTTGGCCGACACCGGACGGCGGACACATTGACCAGATCACCGACGTTATCAAGACCCTGAAGTCCAACCCCGACAGCCGCCGCATCATCGTCAGCGCCTGGAACGTGGCCGATCTGAGCAAGATGGCGCTGATGCCCTGCCACGCGTTCTTTCAGTTCTACGTGGCGCCAGCGCAGGTTGAAGGCGCAAAAGCGCGGCTCTCGTGCCAGCTTTACCAGCGCAGCGCAGACATCTTTTTAGGTGTGCCCTTCAACATTGCCAGCTATGCGTTGCTCACCCACATGGTGGCGCAGCAGTGCGATCTGGACGTGGGTGACTTCATCTGGACAGGTGGCGATTGCCACATCTACAGCAACCACGTTGAGCAGGTGGAACTGCAACTCAGCCGCGCGCCCCACCCCTATCCCACACTGCACATCAAACGCAAACCCGAGTCGATTTTTGACTACCAGTTTGAAGATTTTGAAGTACAGGACTACCAACACCACCCGGCCATCAAAGCACCGGTAGCGATCTGACCATGCCGCAACTTAGCCTGATCCTCGCCCGCGCCCGCAATGGCGTGATCGGACGCAACAACGCCCTGCCCTGGCACCTGCCCGAAGACATGGCGCATTTCAAGCGCGTCACCTCTGGCCATACCGTCATCATGGGACGCAAAACCTGGGATTCGCTGCCTCTCAAATTTCGGCCTTTGCCAGGGCGTACCAACGTGGTGGTGACACGGCAAGCCGATTGGCAAGCAGAGGGGGCAACGGTGGTGCATTCGGTACAGGAAGCCCTGCAACGCAGGACTTCCGAACAAGTCTGGTTTATTGGCGGGGCAGAGATTTACGCCACGGCGATGCCCTATGCCAACACCGCTATCGTCACCGAAATCGACGCTGATTTTGAGGGCGACGCGTTTGCGCCACAATTCGGCCCGGACTGGTGCGAGAGCCACCGCGAAAACCACTTGTCTGGCAACGGTTTGGCGTTCAGTTTTGTCACGTACACAAGGCACAATTCGGGCTTTTAACCGTTCAGCGTTGCGCTGTTTACGTAGCACCTTCCCTCACAATTCAAAGGAGACTCCCCATGTCCTCAGACGGCTTTCACGTCCACGGCCCGCACGACCACGAACTGGAGCACGCAGCGCAAGGCGGTCACGGTGACGCGCACGACGACCACAAAAGCAGCGGAATGACGGCACAAATTGCCGTCGTCACAGCGGTCATCGCCACTGTAGGCGCACTGTTCTCGTACATGGGCGGGGCAACGCAAGCCAACGCCGGGCTGTACAAAAACGATGCAGCGATCAAAAAAACCGAAGCATCGAACCAGTGGAATTTCTTCCAAGCCAAAAGCACCAAACAGTCTCTGGCAGAACTCGCACGGGACTTGGCCCCTGAAGAGAAAAAAGCGACCTATATCGCCAAAATAGAGCGCTACGAGAAAGAAAAGGGCGAGATCAAGGTGATCGCTGAAAAGCTGGAAGCTGAATCCACCGCCAAAGACCACCAGAGCGAAGAGCAAATGCACCAGCACCACCGCTGGGCGCAGGCCACCACCGCCTTGCAAGTCTCCATCGCCCTAGCCGCCATGGCGCTGTTGACCAAAAAGAAATGGCTGGAATACGGCATGTTTGGCTTGGCCGGATTGGGTATCGTGGTTGGCGGGTTGGCCGCGCTACATATTTAATAGCACGCGTAGCTGATCCACTGTGCGCTAACGCCCGCCCTGCACCTCTGCGGCGGTAATGGGCGCGGCGTGGTTGCCCCAGGTATTGCGGATGTAAGACACTACCGCAGCCAAATCCTCGGGGCTCAAATCGAACGGGGGCATGCTGAAGGGGCGCGGATTGCCTGCCGTGGCAGGCGGAAACCCACCACTGCGCACAATGCGAACGAGGTTGGTGCTGGACGCCATCGTCACGGCCCGGTTGCCTGCCAAAGCCGGGTAAGCCAGCGGCCCAGTATCCTGCCCAGCCAAGCGCCCACCCTGACCCTGTGCACCGTGGCAGTCCACGCAATGCTGCTCAAACAGTTTTTGGCCTTTGGCCAGATCCACGGTGGAACGACCGCCTGTGGTTGCCGACGCATCCACCGGGGCAGCTTGCGGCAAGGCCTTCAAGAATACCGCCATGGCCTGTAAATCAGCATCGGTTAAATGCTGGGTGCTGCGGTAAACCACCTCGGCCATTGGTCCCAGTACCGAAGCGTGAACCGTGTCATGGCCCACAACACCGTTCTTCAGCAAATCCACCACCTGCTGCACGTTCCAGTCCGCCACACCGGCCTCTGCCGATGCGTTCAGCGAAGGTGCGTACCAGCCCTGCATGGGGATCAGCCCCCCACCGAACTCGGCACTGCCACTGCTGCTGTCGATGGTCGCACCCATCGTATTGCGGCTGGCGTGGCAGGCGTTGCAATGGCCCAACCCGCGCACCAGATACGCACCACGCTGCCACTCTGCGGAGCGGTTTGGCTCGGGCTTGTCAGCTCCTGGCGTGAAAAACAGCGCGCGCCATACCGCCAGTGCGCCCTGGGTGTTGTAGGGAAAATGCAGGTCATTGGCAGGCTGCGCCTGAGCTACAGCAGGCAGGCTTTGCAGGTAGGCAAACAGTGCATCCGAATCCTCCCGTGTGACCCGTGTGGTGTTGGTGTACGGAAACACGGGGTACAGCAAGTGGCCATCCTTGGAGCGGCCATTGTGCAAGGCACGCCAAAAATGTGCGCTGCTCCACGACCCCAGGCCAGTTTGGGCATCAGGCGTCAAATTGCCGGCGTAGACCTTGCCAAAAGGTGTGTCGATTCCGGCGCCGCCCGCATAAAGTGCACCACCTCGCGCCGTATGGCAGGCAGCGCAATTGCCTGCTGCGGCCAGGTAGGCGCCACGTGCGATCTGCTGCGGGGAGGAGGTGACCACGGCGACCTCAGCGGAAGTTGCTGCCAGCAATGGCAACGCATCTTCACCCTTTTGATTCAGGTAAACCACTGTCCCAGCGCCCACAGCCAGCACGACGACCAAAGCAAGAACGGCATGCGTCCAGCGAATAAATTTCATGCGTGCATCCTCAGTTCACCGCACTGCCGCAGCGCAGCGCCAGAGGCTCATCGGCTGGTTTTGCAGAGGTGGTTTTGGCAGACTCAGGCTTGCCCCCCGCAGGCACCGTTTGCTGGGATAGCCACGTGGTAACAGCACCGACATCCTCAGGCGAAAGCCGGTTGGCAATCTCGGCCATGCAGTCCGGGGCCATCGAGTGCCGTTCGCGGGTGCGCCATGCGCCCAGCTCAGCCAGCAGGTAATCGCGCGGCAAACCCAGCAAACCGGGCGTGGCAGGCTGCACACCCATCAGCTGCGCCCCGTGGCATTGCGTGCAGGCAGGCAATTGGCGAGACTTGTCTCCCCGCAAGGCCAACGTTTCGCCTCGGGCGCGAGCATCGGTAGATTGAGGCAAGGGTTGCGGCGCTGCGTAGGGCACGTCCAGCGCCGCAAAGTAGGCCGCGATGTCACGCAGATACGCATCCGGTAACAGCTCGACAAAATTCACCATCACCAAGTTGTGCCGGCGGCCTTCACGGAAATTCAGCAACTGGTTGTACAGGTAGCCCGCAGGCTTGCCTGCGATACGTGGAAAGTAGCCATCGCTGGTGGCACGGCCCTCTTTGCCATGGCAAGCGGCACAGGCGCTTAGGCGCTGGGCGATGGTGTCGGGGATTTGAACGGGGAGAACAGCAGGCACCGCCTGAGCCAATGCAGGAAGCATCAGCGATCCCACCACAGCCGTGAATGCCATCAGGCGTTGAAGGTAAGTCATAGATCGTTATTTTGCGCCAGTGGCTGGGTCGAATCTGGGCCATCAACTCCGGCCAGCAGCCCCACCGCCTGCGTCTCCGGCAACGCCTCCACCGCCCGAAGGGCACGGCTCATCACGTTGGTGCGTGTCTGCGCCTGATCGAGCGTGTTCAGCACCGTTTGCGCCTGGGTTTTGACCTTGGCCAGCACATCGCCAAACTTGCCAAACTCAGTCTTCACCGCGCCCAGCACCTGCCAGACCTCGCTGGAGCGGCGCTCTAGCGCCAGGGTGCGAAAGCCCATTTGCAGGGAATTGAGAATGGCCATCAGCGTGGTTGGCCCGGCCAAGGTGACGCGGTGCTCGCGCTGCAACACCTCCATCAAACCAGGGCGGCGCAGCACTTCGGCGTAAAGTCCATCGGTGGGCAAAAACAGAATGGCAAAGTCGGTGGTGTAAGGTGGCTCCACGTACTTCTCTGCTATGGATTTTGCTTCAGTGCGGATGCGCAACTCCAGCGCCCTGCCCGCCAACTCCGCAGCCACCGCATCGGCACGGCCTTGGGCGTCGAGCAGGCGCTCGTAGTCTTCATTGGGAAATTTAGCGTCGATGGGCAGCCACAGCGGCGTGCCATCGGGTGATTTCCCGGGAAGCTTGATAGCGAAATCCACCGGGTTGCGGCTGCCGGGACGGGTGATGACCTGCACGCCGTACTGGTCGGGCGCGAACACCTGCTCCAGCAAGGCGCTGAGCTGGGCTTCCCCAAACATGCCCCGGGTTTTGACGTTGGTCAGCAGATGCTTGAGGTCGCCCACACCGGCGGCCAGAGTTTGCATTTCACCCAGCCCTTTGTGGACTTGCTCCAGGCGGTCAGCGACCTGTTTGAAGCTTTCACCCAGGCGGGTTTCCAGCGTAGTTTGCAGCTTTTCGTCCACGGTTTGGCGCATTTCGTCAAGCTTTGCGGCATTGCTGAGCTGGAGCTGTGCGAGTTGCTGCTCCAGCGTAGCGCGCACTTCGCTCAAGCGACGGGCATTGGCTTCGCTCAAACCCTGGAGCTGCGTGGTGAGCGTATCCGAGAGGTTTTTTTGCAGCAAACCCAGCTGCTGGGCCAGCGCGTCAATCTGGGTGTTTTGCGTGCGGGTGGCTTCAGCGGACTGCCGAGTCAGGGTTTGCTGAAAGGCCGCGAACGATTGCGTCAGCTCCTGACGCCCTCCGCGCGAGCTTTCGCTGATTTCACGGCGTAACTCTGCTTGGGCACGCTCGGCGCGCTCATGGCCAGCCCCCAGAAGGGCCAGCAAAGCCTGCTTACCGTTGTCTGCCGTGGGGCGCAGCAGCAGCCACAGCAGGGTGAAGAAATTCAGGGTGGTGAGGCCCAGGAGTATCCAGAAAGCGAGTTCGGTCATGCAGGAGCGGATTCAAGTCTTGAATCCGTTAGGTGAATAGGCTGGTTCAGTAAATTTGCTATTTATTTTATAGCTATCACAGCCCGATTCAAGGGCGTCAGCGGCATATTCTTCGTCAAATACCCAATCAAGTTATCCGCCGCCAGATTGGCCATCGCCAAGCGCGTAGGCACGGTGGCGCTGGCGATATGCGGGGTGAGCACCACATTGCTCAGTGTCAGCAAATCGGGGTGAACTTTAGGCTCACCTTCAAACACGTCCAGGCCAGCGGCGGCGATGCGCTTGTCTTTCAAGGCAGCAGCCAGCGCCACGTCATCAACGATGCCGCCGCGGGCGATGTTGACCAGGCAAGCGCTGGGCTTCATCAGGGCCAGCTCGGCGGCACCGATGGTGTGGTGCGAAGCGGCGCTGTACGGCACGACCAGCACGATGTGGTCAGCGGTTTTCAGCAGGGTTTCTTTGCTGACATAGCTGGCTTTGCAGTCGGCCTCCAGCGCTGCGTCCAGGCGGGAACGGTTGTGGTAAATCACGTTCATGCCAAAGCCGTGTGCACCACGTTTGGCAATGCCCTGCCCGATGCGGCCCATGCCGATGATGCCCAAGGTGCTGCCATGGATGTCGGAGCCGCTGAACATGTCGTAAGACCATTTCGTCCACCGCCCGGCACGCAGGTAGTGCTCGCTCTCGGTCAAGCGGCGGGCGGTGGCCATCAGCAGCGCGAAGCCGAAATCAGCGGTGGTTTCGGTCAGCACGTCGGGGGCGTTGGTGCCCAGCACGCCAGCGGCCGTCATCGCGTCCACATCGAAATTGTTGTAGCCCACGGCCATGTTGGCGCAGATTTTGAGGTGCGGCGCAGCGGCCAGCACCTCCGCATCAATGCGCTCGCTGCCGGTGGTGAAAACGCCCACTTTGTCAGCGAGCTTGGCCGCCAGCTGGGCTTTGGTCCATATCTCATCGGATGGGTTGGATTCCACCTCAAAGTGCTCGGCCAGTTTGGCAATGATCTCGGGAAAGATGGCGCGGGCGACGAGGATGCGAGGTTTAGTCATGAAATCACCTTGTTGTGCTTAATGGATAAGCTGGAGCAGCTATTAAATCAGGAGTATTGGGGGGGGCCGGTGAGCTGGCCTGTTGAATCTGCACATCCGGGTGCCACCCCAGCACAGCCAGCAGCACGCCGAAGCCCACCACGTAGGCGAGTGCCACATGCCAGCCGCCTTTCAGCCATGCGCCTACCGATTTGGCTTCGGGGTACATGCCCGACAAGGCAACGCCTGCTGACGAGCCGAACCACACCATGCTGCCGCCAAAGCCGACGGCGTAGGCCAAAAAGCCCCAGTCATAGCCGCCTTGGCGCAGGGCCAGGGCGGTGAGAGGGATGTTGTCGAACACGGCACTGACGAAGCCTAAACCCAAGGCGCTGGGCCAGGATGCGGGGGGCAAGTGCTGTACGGGCATCATCGCGGCGCACAGCACCAGGGCGAGCAAAAACAGGCTGCCCCGCAAAGCATCTGGCAGCAGTGCCCAGTTGGGTTTGCGCCAAGGGGTGGTGATCGCTATCGCGCCCCAGACGGCCATGCCGATAACGGGCCAGTCTGCCAGCACTTGCGGCTGGGTGAGGTTGAACGTGACGTTCGCCAGCACCGCAGACAACAAAATCACCGCGACGATGCCCAAACGCGCCCAGTGGATGTGCGTGCCCTGGGGGCTGTCTTTCATGATGGGTTGGTAGGCATGCTGCTGGCGGGCAGCGATGATGCCAAAGATCAGCAGCGCAGGCACGGCGGCGATGTAGGCTTCGAACACTTGCAGGGGCTTGACGCCACCTATCCACAGCATGGTAGTGGTGGTGTCGCCCACCACGCTGCCTGCCCCACCCGCATTGCTGGCGGCCACAATGGCTGCCAAAAAGCCGATGTGGACGCGGCGCTGGTACAACACGGCCGCCATGCTGCCGCCAATCATGGCGGCAGCGATGTTGTCCAGGAAGCTGGAGATCACAAACACCAGCACTAGCATCACAAAGCCGCCTTTCCAATCGTCAGGCAGGTAGTCGGGCAGGATGGCGGGGATGCGGCTTTTCTCAAAATGGTCGGCCAGCAGCGCAAAGCCCAGCAGCAGACCCAGCAGGTTGGCGAGCGTGACCCACTCGTGCCCCAGCAACTGACCCAAACCCGCCAGACCCGCCACGCCTGAAAAGTCACCCCACACGAGTTTGAAAAGCGCAATCACGGCCAAGCCGATGAGCGCCACTTTGAGCGTGTGGTGGTGGAACAGCGCCACACCAAGCAGCGTGGTGCCAAACAGGATGAAATCCACCGGCACGCCAAGCACGGCAACCCCAGTCGTCATGGACATCACAGCGACCACGGCTTAAACGATCTCAAAAACCTGGCGTAGATAGGCCAAGTATTTTTCATCCTCGCACATGTTTTTCGAGGGTGTATCGGACAGTTTGGCCACGGGTTGGCCGTTGCAGCGCACCATTTTGATGACGATTTGCAGCGGTACATGGTCAGGAGGGTCGCCCAGATCGTTGGTCAAATTGGTGCCGATACCGAACGCCAGTTGGCAGCGCCCCCGGAACTGCTTGTACAGCTCAATGGTGCGTGGCACGGTGAGGCCATCGCTGAAGATCAGCGTTTTGGTGAGCGGGTCAACGCGGTTGTCACGGTAATGGGCGATCAGGCGTTCGCCCCAGGCAAAGGGGTCGCCGCTGTCATGCCGGGCACCGTCAAAGAGCTTGCAAAAGAACATGTCGAAATCGCGCAAAAAGGCGCTCATACCGTATACATCCGAAAGGGCAATGCCCAAGTCACCCCGGTACTCGTGCGCCCAGCGGTCAAAGGCATAGACCTGGCTGTCACGCAGACGTGGCCCCAACGCCTGGCAAGCCTGGAGGTACTCGTGCGCCATGGTACCCAGCGGAATGAGTCCTAACTTCATAGCAAACAACACATTGCTGGTGCCTGCGAACTGACCAGATGGGCCTGTTTTCAGCCCCGTGACCAGCACACGCAAAACCTCTTCATGCCACTCTTTGGAAAAACGCCTGCGCGTGCCGTAGTCTGCGATCTTCAGGTCGCCCATGCTGGCGAATTGCAGCTGTTCCATTTTCGTAGCGAGGCGGGCACGTCCGATGCTCAGATCCGGCTTTGCTTTGGTGCGGCGAAAGTACACCTCGTTCACGATGGCCAGCACCGGGATCTCAAACAAAATCGTGTGGAGCCAAGGGCCCTGGATACTGATGTCGATCTCGCCGTTAGGCAGAGGCGTCACCTGGATGTACTTTTCGTTGAGCTTGAGCAACCCCAGAAAGTCCACAAAATCGCTTTTGATGAACCGCATCGAGCGCAGGTAGGCCAGTTCGGCGTCTTGGAATTGCAGACTGCACAGGCCCCGAATTTCCTCTCGAATCTCCGCCACATGCTGGGCCAAGTCCACGCCAGGGTTGCGGCACTTGAACTTGTACTCGACCTGCGCACCGGGGAACTGGTGCAGCACGACCTGCATCATGGTGAATTTGTACAGGTCGGTGTCGAGAAGGCTGTTGATAATCATTCGGGGCTTTATTCAGATACCCATGCGGCATGGGTTGTCTCGGAAAACAGTCAATATTGTGTCAGCTACCCACAGCGCCTGGCATAGGGTCAATCCAACCAGCGGGTGAATTCTTCCACCGGAACACGCGGCGTATGAAAGCTGTTCACAGGTTCTGCCTCATCGGCATAGCCCAGCGCCATGCCACACACCAGCATCTCGTCTTGCCCGGCCCCGATGTGCGGCAAGATGATGCTCGCAAAACCATTCCACGCGGCCTGCGGACAGGTGTGCAGGCCATGGGCACGAGCAGCGACCATGGTGTTTTGCAAGAACATACCAAAGTCCACCAAACTGCCCCGGCCCATCACGCGGTCCAACGTGAATATCAGACCGACAGGGGCGTCAAAAAAGCGGTAATTGCGCTGGTGCTGGGCATGCATTTTGTCTTTGTCGGCCTTGCCGATACCCAGCAAGCCATACAGGCTCCAGCCGTTTTCGCGGCGGCGGTCGATGTAGGGGCTAACCCATTTTTCGGGGTAGTAGTCGTAAGCCTCTTTGTACTGCGCGGCCAGCTCGGGGTTGGCGCGCACAGCGTCGTGGGCGGTGCAGACTTTATCTACCAGGCGGTCACGGCTGGCCCCTTGCAGCACGTAGGCGCGCCAAGGCTGGGTGTTGGTGCCAGACGGTGCGCGGCTGGAGAGACGCAGGATGTCGGTGATGGCTTCGCGAGGTACAGGCTTGGGCAGAAAGGCGCGGGCAGAAAAGCGGCTTTCAATCGCGGCGGCAACACTCGCCGGGTCGTTGATAACGGTGCTGACTTGGGACGCGTTCATGGGGACGGACATTGCAAAGACTCCAAAACAGTTTTCAGGTTAGCGGGAAGAGAAACAGGCCGCCGTGTGGTGCGGTCAACGTAAACGTGGATGAAATGGCCTTTGGCTGCGGTGATCTCCACCCCCTCAGCGAACAAGCCCACTTCGTATTGCACACTCGATCCGCCAATGCGGGCCACGCGTATTCCCACATCCACCGGCTGCGGAAAAGCCAGCGGAGCAAAGTAATTGCAGTGGGTTTCAATCACAAGGCCAATGGTCTGACCTTGGTGCATATCGAGCACGCCCGACTCGATCAAATGGGCATTGACGGCAGTGTCAAACCAGCTGTAGTAAACGACATTGTTCACATGGCCGTAGATGTCGTTGTCGGCCAGACGGGTGGTGATGCGGCGGAATACGGCATAGGCGCTGCGGTGCTCGGCTTGGGGACGAGCAGCTTGGGGGTGTTGAAGGCTCATTCACTGATTTTGCCAGTTGCGTGCGCATTCTCAGCGTTGTGCCACCTTTGCGCATACGCCAGGGCGACAGTGAAGGTGTTGACCTGGCACTGCACGGTATCTTCAATGCGCACCCCATAGCCCCCCGCCATGGCAAACGCCATCGGAATACGGCGCTGCCAAGCCCAGCCAAACACCCGACGATCGCGCGCCTGCATGCCGTCAAAACTGAGTTTCAGGCGACCCAGACGGTCACCTTCAAAAGCATCAGCACCGGCCAGAAAAAACAGCAACTGCGGCTCGAAGCGCTGCGTTAAGGCCTCCAGGGCAAGGTCCAGTGCGTGCAGATAATCGTCATCCCCGCAACCATCGGGCAGCTCGACATCCAGGTCACTCGCCTCTTTGCGAAACGGGAAGTTTTTGGCACTATGCAGCGACAGCGTGAACACCGTGGCATCATTTTGAAAGATATGAGCGGTACCGTTGCCTTGGTGAACATCCAGGTCAATCACAGCCACACGCAGGGGCAAACGGTGTGCACCACTGACCTCGCGCCCCCTGCCCCATTCGGCTTGCAACAAGCGCGCGGCCACCGCCACATCGTTGAACACACAAAAGCCACCGCCCTTGTCCGCACTGGCGTGATGGGTGCCACCAGCCATGTTGGCGGCGATACCTGCACCAGCGAACGCAGATCGGGCCGCCGCAATGGTGGCCCCCACGGAGCGGCGAGAGCGCTCGCCCATGGCTTCACTCCAGGGGAAACCAATCTCGCGCATGGCTTGCGGATTGATGCTGCCGTCAAGTATGGCGCTGATGTAACGAGGCGTGTGGGCCAATGCCAGTTCACCGTTGGTGGCACGCGGGGCTTCGTGCAGTTGCACCGCAGGTAATTCAGCGGCCAAACGCTCACGCAGCATGGCGTACTTGGCCATCGGAAAACGATGGCCCTCGGGCAGTGGCAGTACAAATTGTCCGGAGTAAAACGCGTTCATGACAGCATTGTGGCAAGCCGTAAGGCAGATCGCACAGGCGTGACTTTTTCACGACTTTTAGAAATGCACTTCTAAATTGTTGCAATGCAACAAAAAACACTTGCAAAGAAATTTGGCCAGCCTACAATTCGAACCATGCTGCACTGCAACATAAATGGGGAATCCCAGGTTCAGCGCAGAAGATGTTTTCACCTTTTCACTTATTGGAGATATTCCTATGTTGACCGCTGAACAAGTTCTCGCTTCCCATAAAGCTTCTGTCGAAACCCTGTTTGGTTTGACGACCAAAGCCATCGAAGGCGTTGAAAAACTCATCGACCTGAACGTGTCCGCCTCCAAGGCCGCCTTGAGCGAAGCATCTGCCGGCACACAAGCTGCCTTCGGCGCCAAAGACGCACAAGAATTCCTGGCTCTGCAAGCCAGCCTGTTCCAGCCTTTGGCTGAAAAAACTGCTGCTTACAGCCGTCACCTGTACGAAATCGCTTCCGGCACCAACGCCGAAATCACCAAGTCGTTTGAAGGCAAGGCCGAAGAAGCACAAAAAGCTTTCGCCGGTTTGATTGAAAACGCCAGCAAAAACGCACCTGCTGGTTCCGAAGCAGCCGTGGCTGTGATGAAGAATGCTGTAGCCGCCGCCACCAACGCTTTTGAATCCGTTCAAAAAGCGGTGAAGCAAGCGTCTGAAGCTGCTGAGTCCAACTTCAACACCATGGCGACCAACGCAGCTACCGCTGCCAAGTCTGCCGCCACAACGGGTACTCCTAAGAAGCGCTAAGCCCTTACCAATTCTTGGCCTATACAGTGGTCACGCTGCAAGCCAAGCAGAAATTACAAGATACTTGCAGTATTGAGTTTCCAACCATTGGAAGTATCTTCAGATTGTCTCCTCGGATCTTTTCGTAGCCTCAGGGCTCAAGGATCCCTTCAAGGCCTCGTTGTAAAACGAGGCCTTTTTTTATGCTGATCAAGAAGTGCCAGGGACTTTCTGTGCGTCGTACTTTTGCCGATGAATTGCCCGGCTGGCCCGATTTTCTTCACGGCGCAGGTGCGTGCGCTCGGCTTGGGTAAACGTTTCATAAACCACGCCAAACCGCTTGCGTTTCGTGATTTTCCTTGAGATGCCAAAACAAAAGCCCTTGAATTTCACGAAGAAAATCAAGGGCTTACAGGACGTTATGAGACGTCAGGAAACGTTACGAGACAAGATCACATGTGGTCGATCATCACCTGCCCAAAACCTGAGCAGCTGACCTGCGTCGCACCGTCCATCAAGCGTGCGAAGTCATACGTGACCTTCTTGCTCAGAATCGATTTTTCCATTGAACTGATGATGAGGTCAGCAGCGGCAAACCAGCCCATGTGACGCAGCATCATTTCTGCAGACAAAATTTCAGACCCAGGGTTCACGTAGTCTTTGCCAGCGTACTTGGGTGCGGTGCCATGGGTTGCCTCAAAGCAAGCCACAGAATCGGACAAGTTGGCGCCAGGGGCGATGCCGATACCGCCAACCTGAGCGGCCAGCGCGTCAGAGATGTAATCGCCGTTCAAGTTCAAAGTGGCGATCACGCTGTACTCGGCGGGACGCAACAGAATTTGCTGCAAGAACGCATCGGCAATCACGTCTTTCACAACAATCTCTTTGCCTGTTTTGGGGCTCTTGAATTTCATCCAAGGGCCGCCATCGATCAATTCAGCGCCAAACTCTTTTTCAGCCAGCGCGTAAGCCCAATCACGGAAGCCACCCTCGGTGAACTTCATGATGTTGCCCTTGTGGACGATGGTCACGTTAGGCTTGTCGTTGTCAATGGCGTATTGGAAGGCTTTGCGCACCAAGCGCTCGGTGCCTTCAATGGAGACTGGCTTGATGCCAATGCCCGATGTGTTGGGGAAGCGAATCTTCTTGACCCCCATCTCATCTTGCAGAAATTTGATGAGCTTTTTCGCTTTGTCAGATTCGGCCTCAAACTCCACACCAGCGTAAATGTCTTCCGAGTTCTCACGGAAAATCACCATGTTGGTTTTCTCTGGCTCTTTCACAGGCGAAGGCACACCCGTGAAATACTGCACGGGGCGCAGACAAACGTACAAATCCAGCTCCTGACGCAAGGCCACATTCAGCGAGCGAATACCCCCGCCTACAGGTGTGGTCAACGGGCCTTTGATGGAGACGACGTACTCGCGCAGCACTTGCAGCGTTTCTTCCGGCAACCACACGTCTGGGCCGTAAATTTTGGTGGACTTTTCACCCGCATAAACTTCCATCCAGTGGATCTTCTTGGTACCACCATAGGCCTTGGCCACAGCGGCGTCCACGACTTTCAGCATCACAGGCGTGATGTCAAAACCGGTGCCGTCCCCTTCGATGTACGGAATGACGACCTGGTCGGGCACATTCAGCGACATGTCAGCGTTGACGGTGATTTTTTGGCCTTCTGAGGGAACCTTGATGTGCTGGTACATAGAAAAATATCTCCGGTATGAGGAACAGAAAAGCCATTAAATTTTAGCGGTTAAAAGATCAGGCAAGCGCTGTCAACCGGTGGGCTTGTCACCCCGTTAGATCATTACCTTCCGAGCAATCGAAGGAAAATTCTCTACCCTGCTTTTCTTCAAAGGAATACCCCATGAACAAGCTCCTCGCTACCCTGATCGCTGGTTTGATTTCTGTTGGTGCTTCCTTCGGCGTGTCGGCACAAACAGCGGCACCTATGGCTCCTGCAGCGACCACCCCTGCCATGGCCGATGCAAAGCCTGCTGCACACGCTGGCATGAAGAAGCATTCACACAAGCATGGCCACAAGAAGTCCGCCATGAAGGTTGCTGCCGCAAAGTAAATTTGCACTGAGCGTGGCTCAATCCCGTCAAAATGCCCGATTCATCGGGCATTTTTTTTCAGGATACTCAGCCACCATGACACGCTTAAACCCTATCATCTCTTTGCAAACTTTACTGCGCAGCGCCGCACTGGTGGGCAGCACCCTGCTGTTTGCCGCTCTGCCAGCCTGGAGCCAGGATGCGCCCCAAACCGATCTGCCCCGCGTCACGCTGGAAGCCGGGATGTTTCGCATCGACACCCAAGTAGCCATGACACCCGCGCAGCGGGGCATTGGCCTGATGTTTCGCAAAGACATGCCACAGCAAGAAGGCATGATTTTTGTCTTTGAGCAACCAGCGGTGCAGTGCTTCTGGATGAAAAATACGCTCCTGCCACTCACCGCTGCGTTTGTCGCAGACGATGGCACGATCGTCAATCTGGTTGACATGAAGCCCCAAACCACCGATTCGCATTGCTCGGCAAAACCGGTGCGCTACGTGCTGGAAATGAACCAAGGCTGGTTCGCCAAAAAAGGCATCAAGGCGGGCTTCAAGTTGGGTGGCAAAGCGTTTGAGATGGCACGATGAGTTAAGGCCGTGCAGCAAATGAGCATGGTCATCAGGTAAACAGCTTGCGGCAGCGAGGTACATAATGGCTTGGAAGACAACATGTATTTATCAATACTGACAGGTACCTGACCCATGCAAAAAAAATTATGCCACCGCGCCCTTTGGCTCACTGCCGCCCTGACAACCGTTACTGCATTTACCGGCTCGGTTTGGGCCGACACTTACCCCAGCAAGTCCATCAAAATCATCGTCCCGTATGCACCAGGTGGTGCAACAGACGTGGTAGCCAGGCTGGTGTCACAAAAGTTAGGCACGGCACTGGGCCAGTCCATCGTGGTGGAAAACCGTGCCGGTGCCAACGGCATGATTGGTACAGAAGCTGTGGCACGCGCAGCACCTGACGGCTACACGCTGCTGATGAACACCGCAGGTGCGCAAACGCTCAACCCCGTGCTGTACAAAACCAATTACGAGCCGCTCAAAAGTTTTGAGCCCATCTCACTGATCGCCAAAATCGGCTTTGTGATGGTGGTGCACCCCTCGCTGCCTGTCAAGACCGTGCAGGAGTACCTTGCACTGGTCAACACCAAGGCCAAACCCATGAGCTATTCATCGGGCACAGCCATGATTGAGCTGGTGACAGAGAGCTTCAAGTCCGCCGCCAAAACGCCTGACATTGCCAGCATCCCTTACAAAGGCACAGGGCCCCAAATGACGGCAGCCGTAGCGGGTGAGGTAGGCATGACGGTTGATCCTTTTGTGTCCATACCCATGATAAAGGCGGGCAAACTGCGGCCGCTGGCGGTTTTCTCGGCTACCCGTTCCCCCGCGTTGCCCGACGTGCCCACCATGCAAGAGTCGGGCGTATCAGGTCTTAACTTCAACTCGTGGGCGGCACTGTTAGCCCCAGCAGGAACCCCCAAGGAGATCGTCACCCGCCTGCATACCGAGCTGTCGCGCATTGTGGCCACGCCAGAAATGCGCGATCGCTTGGCCGGGCTGGACTATGAGGTGGTCAACAGCACACCCGAGCAATTGGCGACCACCATCAATGAAGATGTAGCACGCTGGCAAAAAATCGTCAAAGAGACGAACTACAAAGTATCGCAATGATTGACGTGCCTGCTGCTCCATAAAAAAACCGACCCTGAGGTCGGTTTTTTTATTTGCAAAGCCGGAAATTAAGCAAAGTTGCTTTCCGCAAAGCTCCAGTTCACCAAGCTGCTGAGGAAAGTCTCAACGAACTTGGGACGCATGTTGCGGTAGTCGATGTAGTACGCATGTTCCCACACGTCCACGGTCAACAAGGCTTTATCAGCGGTGGTCAGGGGCGTACCTGCAGCGCCGGTATTGACAATGTCCACCGAGCCATCAGGCTTCTTCACCAGCCATGTCCAGCCGGAACCGAAGTTACCGACAGCAGATTTGACGAAAGCTTCTTTGAACGCAGCATAAGAGCCAAACTTGGCGTTGATGGCAGCTGCCAGCGCGCCAGAAGGCTCACCACCACCTGCGGGCTTCATGCAGCTCCAGAAGAACGTGTGGTTCCAAATTTGGGCTGAGTTGTTGTAAATGCCACCAGTCGAGGTCTTGATGATCTCTTCGAGGGTCTTGGTTTCAAACTCGGTGCCTTTTTGCAAGTTGTTCAGATTGACCACATACGCGTTGTGGTGCTTGCCATGGTGAAACTCCAGGGTTTCCTGGCTGTAGTTGGGAGCCAGGGCATCGATGGCGTAAGGCAGAGGAGGCAGGGTATGTTCCATGGGATCTTTCTTAAGGTCGTGGTTTATCGTTGGAAAAATTATTTTCTTAACCGTATTGTAGAAAGGTATTCAGGCTTTTGCTGTGGATACCGTCACCCGCAACGGGCCATCAGCAAGCCGAAGCTGCAAGGCCTGGCGGGGTTTAACGTCCCCCACCCGCGTGACAGGCTGGCCTTTGGCATCTGTCACCCAGGCATAGCCGCGCTCTAACACCAGTTGCGGGTCGAGCAACCCCAAGCGCTGCCCGAGCTGCGTCAGTTGCTGAGCCGATTGACTCAGGTGATGGCGTCGTGCGCGGCCCAGACTGTCTTCCAAGCGAACCAAAACCTCTCGTTTTTGCCTTAGATTTGATAGCACACTATGCCGCTGGGATAACGCCAGTGACTCAAGGCGCATGGATTGACGTGCAACCAAGGCCGACGGCCGACCCAAGCGGGCGCTGAGGTTGTCGAGCCGCTGCTGCTGGCGGTCAATCGGACGCAAAGCGGCTGTCAACAGCTTGTCTTGCAATGTGTCTAGCGCGGACAACCACACCGCACGGTCTTGCGTGACCAGTTCAGCGGCGGCTGTTGGCGTAGGGGCGCGCACATCTGCGCAAAAATCAACCAGGCTGAAATCAGTCTCGTGACCAATACCAGCGATCAGAGGCACAGGGCTGAGCGCTACGGTACGCACCAACAGTTCATCGTTGAAGGCCCACAGGTCTTCCAGCGAACCACCACCGCGAACCAGCAAGATGCCGTCCAGAGCAGGCACGCCAGCATCGCGACTCGATAGCCCACCGTCAGCCCCTGCACAGTACGGATACAGGCTCTGCAAGGCCCGAATCAACTCAGCCGGAGCCTGCGCGCCCTGCACCGCCGCCGGAGCCAGCACCACGCGCACATGCGGAGCGCGGCGTTGCAAGGCCGTCACCACATCATGCAGAGCCGCTGCCCCCAAAGACGTGACCAACCCAATCGCGCGCGGCATCAGCGCAAAGGAGCGCTTGCGGGCCACATCAAAAAGGCCCTCGGCCTCCAGCTTGGCCTTAAGGCGCAAAAACTGCTCGAACAAAGCCCCTTGCCCAGCCCGCGACATGGACTCAATCACCAGCTGCAAGTCACCTCGCGGCTCGTACACCCCGAGGCGACCGCGCACCTGTACCAACTCACCATCACGCGGCGAAAAATCCAGCAAACTGGCAGCCCGGCGAAACATGGCACAACGGATTTGTCCTTGTGCATCCTTCAAAGAAAGATAGCAGTGCCCGCTGGATGCACGGGAGAAACCTGAGATTTCACCCTGCACGGTAACGGGGTTGAAGCGGGCCTCCAGTGCATCAGCGACTGCACGGCACAGCGCCCCGACAGGCCAGACCTGGGTGCTCACCACGCCAGCGCCTGGCAAACCGTCCACAGACCATCATGAAGTGTGCAGTGGCCAGTCAGCACCGCTGCAAAGCACCAGTCCTCGGTAAAAGCAATTGATTTCATTGGAGATTTTTTCGCCTAAAAATGCATCAAGTTGTCACAATGCCGTGTTGGCGCGGCTTTGCGGTGGTTGATGACCCCGTTATTCACAAAGTTATCCACAGATTTTGTGAAGTAAAGCCTTCAACGAGGGTCAGCCCAGCACGAAGAAAATCGGGCAGAAAAAGCGACAGGAGACGGCGGCTTGGCATGGCAGGAAACCGCGTGCAGCCATCGTCGATAATCCCCAACTTAACCCTTCCCCGCACTGTCAGGAGAAACTTTTGCTGTCCATCCTACAAGCCGCCGGCTGGCCCATTTTGCCACTGGTGGCCTGCTCTATTTTGATGCTGGCGTTGATTATTGAGCGCTTCACCAGCCTCAAAGTCGCCAAAATCATGCCCGCCAAACTGCTTGACGAGGCGATTGCGGTATCTCGTGCCGCCCTGCCCTCACCGGACGTGGTGGTGCAGCTGGAAAACAACTCGGCGCTGGGCGTTGTGCTGGCCAGCGGCTTTCGTACACTGAGTCGCAACCCCCGCTGTACCGAAGACGATTTGCGCTCGGCTATTGAGTCTGCTGGCCGCACCGTGGCGCACAGCTTGGAGCGCTACTTGGTAGCGCTGGCAACCATCGCCTCAGCTGCACCGCTGTTGGGCCTGCTGGGCACCGTGATCGGGATGATTGAAATTTTTGGCGCTCAGGCACCAACAGGCGGTGCGGGCAACCCCGCGCAGCTAGCACATGGCATATCGGTCGCGCTGTACAACACTGCGTTTGGGCTGATGGTGGCCATCCCTGCGTTGATCTTTTGGCGCTACTTCCGCACCACGGTGGACGGCCATTTACTGGCGCTGGAGTTGGCTGGTGAGCGTTTTTTCAGGCATTTGAACGCCATGCGTACAACCAGCGTGGCCCATGAGGCCTGGGACGCTACCCGTGCCGGGCAGCTCAAATGAATTTTCGCCCCCGTGGGCGCAGTGATGAGCCCGAAATCAACCTCATCCCTTTCATTGATGTGCTGCTGGTAGTGCTCATCTTTTTGATGTTATCCACCACCTACAGCAAGTTCACCGAGTTGCAAGTCAAATTGCCCGTGGCCGATGTGAACGCCCAGCGTGATTACCCCAAAGAGGTGATCGTGGCCGTCAGCAGCGATGGCCGTTACGCCGTCAACAAAACCACGGTGCAAGGCCGTACGGTGGACGAACTGGCCAAGGCCTTGACCCAAGCCAGCGCCGACAGTAAAGCCGGCAAAGACGCCGTGGTCATCATCAGTGCGGACGCCACAGCAGCGCACCAGTCCGTCATCACCGTGATGGAAGCGGCACGGCGTGCAGGTTTGTCGCAAATTACCTTTGCCACCCAGACCGCTGCAGGCGCCAAATAGGCCATGGCGGACAACACGCAGTCCAAGCTTGCCGCAGGACTGCTAACAGCCTGGACGCAGCGAGGGCTGATCGCATGGATGCTGTGGCCGATGTCTCTGCTCTACACCCTGCTGATCACACTGCGCAGGCAACTTTACCGCTGGGGACTGCTGAAGTCGCAGGTCATGCCGGTGCCTGTCGTCGTCGTCGGCAATGTAGTGACCGGTGGTGTCGGCAAAACCCCTGTGGTGATCGCCTTGGTGCAGCAGCTGCAAGCCTTGGGTTGGGTGGTTGGCGTGGTGTCTCGCGGTCACGGTCGCCAACGACCGCCTGACACCCCTGATTGCCGCGAAGTGCACCCTGGCAGCCTTGCCAGTGAGGTCGGTGATGAGCCGCTGCTGATCCAACAACGTACAAGCGCTCCGTTGTTCGTAGCGAAAAAACGTGTGGAAGCGGTACAGGCATTGCTGGCGGCGCACCCCAACGTCAACCTCATCGTCACCGATGACGGCTTGCAACACCTTGCTTTACGGCGTGATGCCGAAATCTGTGTGTTTGACGACCGAGGCGCTGGCAACGGTTTTTTGCTACCCGCTGGCCCTCTGCGTGAGTCTTGGCCGCGCCAGCCCATCGCACCGCCCCGCAGCACAGCCCCCATGCAATGGGTGCTTCACACCGGCGCACAACCTCGCTTTAACGGCTTTCACGCTGCCCGACAGTTGGCAGAAGATGCGCGGCGGGCTGACGGCTCACACGTTGCATTGGCTGATCTCGCCGCCGCGCAGACGCCCCTTTTCGCACTGGCAGGCATTGCCCAACCCACGCTGTTTTTTGCGCAACTCAAAGCGCTTGGCCTGAACGTGGTGCAGGCCCAGGCACTGCCAGATCACTATAATTTTGATAGCTGGATACACCCATCCAATAAGCACATACAGCTGATTTGCACTGAAAAAGATGCTGTCAAGCTGTGGCGCAGCGCGCCAGACGCGCTGGCCGTGCCTTTGGTGGTTACGCTGGACACCGCACTGGTGGCTGCATTGTGTGAATGCCTTGCGGCCGTTGAGGTATCGGCCAAAGCACAGGCAAAGCTATCATCGCCGGACTAATTTGTACCCCATCCTGGTTCATCCACGCTCCCCAACACCAACCTCGACGCCACCCTATGGACAGCAAACTTCTCGCCCTCTTGGTCTGCCCCGTCACCAAAGGCCCGCTGGACTATGACCGCACTGCCCTTGAACTGATTTCGCGCAGCGCCCGTCTCGCCTACCCCGTGCGCGACGGTATACCCATCCTGATGGAAAACGAAGCCCGCGCCATGACGCCCGAAGAAGTCGAGCAACTGCCTGCGCGCACGCCCCTGGCCTGACACCAAGACCGCCATGCTTGCCTTCACCGCACTCATACCTGCCCGCCTCGCATCCACACGCTTGCCGAACAAACCCCTGGCCGACATTGGTGGCATTCCCATGGTGGTGCGCGTGGCGCAGCAAGCCAGCCTCTCTGGTGCACAACGGGTCGTGGTAGCGGCCGACAACGCCAGTATTGTGTCTGCCTGTGCCGACTTTGGCATCGAGGCCATCCTCACCCGCGCTGACCATGCATCGGGCAGTGACCGTTTGGCTGAAGCCAGTGTGCTGCTGGGCTTGGGTGACGACGCAATCGTGGTCAACGTGCAAGGCGATGAACCGCTGATAGACCCGCAGCTGCTGCATGCGGTGGCAGCCCTGTTGGGCCAGCACCCCAAAGCGAGCATGAGCACGGCTGCGCACACGATTGACAACGAGGCTGATTTTCTCAACCCCAATGTGGTCAAAGTAGTGCTGAACGCACAACAGCAGGCGCTCTACTTCAGCCGCGCGCCCATTGCTTTTGCCCGTGATGCCCGCCAAGGCTGGCCCGGCAACCTGCTGCCATCAGCCAACCTGACAGCCCAACCGTTGCGCCATATTGGCCTGTACGGCTACCGGGTCGGCTTTTTGAAGCAATTCCCAACGCTGGCACCTGCGCCCATCGAAGTCACCGAGGCACTGGAACAACTGCGTGCCCTGTGGCACGGTCATACGATTGCGGTGCATGTGAGCGATACCGCGCCTGCACCGGGGGTAGATACCCCCGAAGACCTGGCACGGGTACGTGCTTGGGTCGCGAATTCAAGGCTGACATCCCCACGACTTCCGTAAGCAAAAACGCAGCGTGCCCATGCTATCCTCGAAAAAACGGGCAAATTGACGACTTTGGCGCACGCCAGTCACAGGTCTTTGCTTGGGCTACAGAAATTCAACTTTAAAAGGATTCGCATGAGACTCATTTTGTTGGGGGCACCCGGTGCTGGTAAGGGCACGCAAGCCACATTCATTTGTAAAAAATACGGCATTCCTCAAATCTCTACCGGCGACATGCTCCGGGCGGCAGTCAAGGCAGGTACGCCTCTGGGTCTGCAAGCAGACGCGGTAATGAAGTCCGGTGGGTTGGTGAGCGATGACCTCATCATCAATTTGGTCAAAGAGCGCATCGCGCAGGCCGATTGCACCAATGGTTTCTTGTTCGATGGCTTTCCCCGCACCATCCCCCAGGCCGATGCCATGAAGGCCGCAGGCGTCAAGCTGGATTTCGTGCTTGAAATAGACGTACCTTTTGACGCCATCATCGACCGCATGAGCGGCCGTCGCTCGCACCCGCCATCGGGTCGCACCTACCACGTCAAATTCAACCCACCCAAAGTAAACGGGGTGGACGACATCACTGGGGAACCGCTGATCCAGCGCGATGACGACAAGGAAGACACTGTGAAAAAGCGCCTGGAGGTCTACAGCGCGCAAACCCGCCCGCTGGTGGACTACTACTCAGCCTGGGCCAAGAGCGAACCCACGGCAGCCCCGAAGTACCGCGCCATTGCAGGCTTGGGTTCGGTAGACGACATCACCACTCGGGCCATGGCAGCACTCGCCAGCTGAACTGGCGGCGGCCCCAGGCGACATTGCTCAGCAACCCGCTCCGCTGAGCAACACCAAGGTCATCGCAATCCGCGCCTTGACGGGAGATAAACTGCTCACAAAGGGCAGCTTGTCGCCCGTTGCTGTTTCTGACGCAGGCATTGCGGGTACCGCTTGCGCACCCACAATCTGCCCCAGTGCACAGCGGCTGGTACGCCATACCCGTACACCGGCCGCCTCTGCACGCCCCAAAACAGCCAGCAAGTCAGCGTGCACGGTACCGTTGCCCGTACCTGCCACCACAAGCCCCTTAAGCACATCACCGTAGCCAGCCTCGCCAAGGGTACCGCTGAGCACACGCTCCTTCAACAGCAGATCGACCCACCGGCCATCGGCACCCGTATGGTTGAGCACAATCTCTACGCGAGGCCAATTCACCGCATTCACTGTATTTTTTATAGCATCAGATGACAATCCAGATTGCACCAATGGCTGTATCGATGGATTTATTGGAATTTCTCTTGCCCAGCGTACCCGCCCTTCCTCCACCCACCCTAAAGGCCCGGCCTCACCTGAACTGAAGGCATCCAGCCGGTAGCTGTGCATTTTTTGCACGTCTACCGGACCATGCACGACGCCGGCACACACCACCGTCACACCGGAACAGGCTGAGCTACGCGCCACGGCCACGGCATCAAGCAGGTTTTGAGGACCATCCGGCGATTGCGAGGTTGCAGGGCGCATGGCACAGGTCAGCACCACAGGCTTGGTCAATAAGCCTGTGCCCGCTAACGCAGCATGCAGAAAGAAAGCGGTTTCTTCCAGCGTATCGGTACCGTGGGTGATAACGATGGCGGCCACATCATCTTGCACCAGGAAATGCACCACACGGCCCAACAGGGCTTGCCAAACGGCAAACGCCATGTCCTTGCTGTCAAGCTGCGCGACCTGTTCAGTGTGCAGCGCCAAGCCTTGCAAACCCGGTACATCCGCGATCAGCTGCGCCACCGTGACTTGAGCAGCCGTGTAGCCTATGTTGTCATTCGCGCTGGCTGCGCGACCTGCAATGGTGCCACCAGTACCCAAGATCACCATCTTGGAGGCACCTTGGCGGGAAAGCGTTTGCGAGGTCACTTGCATAATTTTAAAAACTGGTTAAAAATACAGTTACTGGATATGAAAACAGTTAATCTAACAACTGGTTTTCTTCTGTTTGATTTTCTTCTACCCAACTTTCCTCTGCGCCAGGAGCCATGATGATTGACTTGCCTACCTACAAGCTCACAGCACGCCAGCAGCAAATTTTGGAATTGATCCAAAACGCCATCGCCAACACCGGTGCACCCCCCACACGTGCCGAAATTGCTGCCGAGCTGGGCTTCAAATCTGCCAATGCTGCCGAAGAGCACCTGCAAGCACTGGCCCGTAAAGGTGCCATTGAGCTGGTCAGTGGCACCTCACGAGGCATCCGCCTTAGAGGCGATGCGCTGCGCAACCTCAATGAATCACGCCTCAAACAATTCACACAACCTTTCGGACAGCAACTGAACCAGCAGTTTGTGCAACCCCTGTCACAGCATCTGCAAAGCCTCTCACAGCTGGTGCTGCCGCTGATTGGTCGTGTCGCTGCTGGCTCGCCCATTCTCGCGCAAGAGCATGTCGATCAAACCTACCACCTTGAAAGCAGTCTGTTCCAACATCGCCCGGATTACCTGCTCAAGGTACGCGGCATGTCCATGCGCGACGCCGGCATCATGGACGGCGATTTGCTGGCCGTACAGTCTGCCAAAGAAGCTAAAAATGGCCAAATCGTGGTGGCTCGCCTGGGTGAAGACGTGACGGTAAAACGCTTTCGCCGCACCAAAGACCATATCGAGCTGCATGCCGAAAACCCGGACTACAAAACCATCATGGTGGAACCCGGTGAGCCCTTCGAGATTGAAGGCTTGGCGGTCGGATTGATCCGCAACACCATGCTGATGTAACTGTTCAACTTGGCTGCCACTGCGGGTAGCGGGCGTTAACGGCATGCTGCCGTTGAACCCCGCAAGGGTAAAGCTTTGTCTCAATCCTGCTGATCTTTGATTCAGGAGTCTCTATGGGAAACCTTGGCATTTCACTGCATTTGAACCCGCTTGGCCGTAGCATCACAGTCAGCCTGCTGCTGACGCCTGTGTATGCTGTGATGGGGTTTTTTGCCCCCTGGCACAACCAACGCAACCAACACCACCCTTTATTGACCTCACTGCCTGCGGCATCTACAGCATCCAGCAACCCAGGCCACAGTTTCAACACCAAAGCGGCAAACAATGGGCACTTCACCCCCACACCACTGAGGCCAGCATCACCCGAGCAATGCCCTCATCGCCTGCGTGTATTGCGTGTCACGGACGCCAGCTGCACAGCCCATAGCGCAGGTCGCATGATGATTTCAGGTCGATTTTCAGAGGTCTGCGCAGAGCTGGACCGTCTTAGCCAGCAAGACGCCGCTTAAGCTACGCAGTTCAAGTCACACCACGGTGCTTGAGAAGTTTCTGGGCCCCTCAGATTCGCAGGCACAATCGTGGGATGAACATTGTGATTCTTGACGATTACCAAGATGCCGTACGCAAACTGCACTGCGCTACCAAGCTGGAAAACTACCCAGCCAAGGTTTACACCAATACAGTCAAGGGTTTAGGCCAGCTGTCGGTGCGCCTCAAGGATGCCGAGGTTATTGTGCTGATTCGAGAGCGCACACACCTGTCACGGCAACTGATTGAAAAACTCCCCAAACTCAAACTGATTGTCCAAACGGGACGCATTGGCAACCACGTTGATATCGCGGCTTGCACCGAACGCGGCGTCGCCGTGGCCGAGGGTACAGGCTCTCCGGTGGCACCAGCGGAACTGACTTGGGCGCTCATCATGGCAGCTACGCGACGGTTGCCACAGTACATCACCCACCTCAAGCACGGTGTTTGGCAGCAATCAGGCCTTAAAACGGCGTCCATGCCGGTTAATTTTGGCATGGGCACCGTACTCAGAGGCAGAACCCTGGGCATTTGGGGCTATGGGAAGATTGGCCAAATGGTGGCAGAGTTTGGCAGAGCTTTTGGGATGAAGATACTGGTGTGGGGCAGAGAAGCGTCCCAGCAGAAAGCGCAAACAGATGGTGCCGAAGTGGCACTGAGCCAAGCTGATTTCTTTGAACGCAGCGACGTGCTTTCATTGCACCTGCGCTTGAATGATGACACACGCCATGTGGTCAAGGCAGAAGACTTGGCGCGCATGAAGACCACAGCCTTGCTGGTTAACACCTCCCGGGCGGAATTGATAGAACCTGACACCTTGATCGCAGGGCTTAACCGAGGGCGTCCTGGTATCGCTGCCGTAGACGTTTTCGAGAGCGAGCCCATTCTGCAAGGCCACGCCCTGCTTCGCCTAGAGAACTGCATTTGCACGCCTCATATTGGCTATGTAGAACAAGACAACTATGAGCACTATTTTGGTAGCGCTTTTGACAATGTGGTGAATTACATCAAAGGCACACCCACCAACATCGTCAACCCAGAGGCCTTGCTGGTCAGGCGATAACACAGCATTTGGCCTAGGTCAGGTACGAGCAGGGTCTCCCAAAGCGCAGTAAATCACGCCTCACTGCGCAAGAATCAACGCCAATTTGATGTCATAGGCTTCGCTTGTCTATTGATTTTCTGACAGGAAACGACACTGGGCCAGCCATGACTTCTACCGTAGATACCACCAAAAAACCAATGCCTCCCGTGTTGTGGGCACTGCTGTTTGGTAATTTTGTCATTGGTACAGGCGTCATGGCCGTGCCCGGTACGCTCAATGAGCTCAGCACATCACTCCAAGTACCTGTGGCCACGGCGGGACAGTTAATTTCTGTCGGTGCCTTGTTGATTTGCTTGGGTGCGCCGTTGTTCGCAAGCTTGGTCGCAGGGTGGGATCGCCGCCGGTTGCTGACACTGACGATGCTCTGGTATGCCGTACTTCACCTGGTTTGTGCAGCCATGCCTACCTTTGGCAGCTTTTTCCTGGTACGGGTTTTGGCCATGGTCTCCCCGGCTGTATTCACGCCACAGGCTGCGGCCTGTGTGGGGCTGCTGGTGGCAGCAGACCAACGAGGTAAAGCTATCACCATGGTATTTTTGGGCTGGTCTGTGGCCTCGGTACTGGGTATGCCTATTGCCGCGTGGACGGGAGGTACGCTGGGTTGGCGCAGTACGTTCATCGTGATCGGTGTCTTGGGCTTGATCAGTACCGCATGGGTTTGGCGTGCGATGCCCAATGGTATTAAGCCTCCAGCACTGTCATGGAACGACTGGAGACGGGTTTTAGGCTCCAAAGCGTTGATGTTGTGCGTCGCCGTAACCGCTTTGTATTCAGCGGGGCAGTTTGTGCTTTTCGCCTACTTTGCACCTTATTTCAAAACCACCTTGGCCTTGTCGCCCACTCAACTCAGCCTTCTGTTTGCATGGTTTGGTTTGTTTGGCTTTATCGGTAATCTATGGATGTCCAACAACATTGACCGTATAGGTGCCCCGAAAGGGGTGTTTGTTGCGGTCAGCGGAATGGCAATCAGCATGCTGCTCTGGCCTGTGGGGGACACGATCATCTTGGCAGCTCTCATCATGGTGCCGTGGGCGTTGGGCTGTTTTTCATCGAATTCAGCCCAACAATCGCGCTTGGTTGCACTGGGGCCCACCTTGGCATCGGCCTCTATTGCGTTGAACACCTCCGCCATGTATGTCGGCCAAGCTGTAGGGGCTGCCAGCGGCGGTTGGATGATTTCCCATGACAATATGAGCCAGTTGCACTGGATGGGCTTAGCAGGGCTGCTGTTGTCGCTTGCAGTCAGCGTCGGGGCCACCCGATCAAAATGAAGTGATACCCCATGCTTTACCGGTCAAATGCCAAAGCATTACGGTAAATTCGGTTTCTTCTCTTCAGTAAAGAAATCGTGCAAATCCAGATCCACAGACGGCATTTCAAACATTGCAGGCAGTGGTGATGCAGCAAAAACAGATGCACCGGAATCCTGTGGCGTGATCGCAGCAGGCACAGAAAGTGAAAAGTCCAGCGAAGGCAAGTCATGAACAGGTGCCTGCGGCAAGTCGGGCAACGTGGTCATGGCAGGAGGTGGAGACATCACACTTTCCAACTCGAACAGATCAACATCAAGCCCCAAATTCTTCGAGGGCTTGGGCAAGTTGAAGCTGAGTGTTGCGCCTGACATCCCTGGCTCCGACACCGCACCCGGTTGCACGGCAGAGGGTGCACCAAAGAGGTTGTTTGCATTTGCCAGCAAAGCCGTGTCCAAGTCGAGCGATCCTGGCAAATTGGAACTTGCAAACTGTGACGGTATCGATCCAAAATCCAGCAGTGGATCGTGCAGAGGATCAAGATGGGCATGCGCGGATGGATAACCTGAAGCCGTAGTACCAGCGCCACCCTCAGCTACCGCATTGGCAATCGAAAACAAAAGCAACAGCTCACGGTAAGCCTCTAGGTCAAAGGCCTCAGAGTCATCAATATCGGGTTTGCGAAAGATGCAATCGTGCAGCACCTGCGCAATGCCCGTGGTCTTCCAGGCGGCTTCAATGCGTGACATGGCTGACGGGTAGCGCTCAATACCCCGGTTTTGCTGATTGAACTGCTCAAAGGACGGTACCTTGGCATTGAAGGAATGGTTGAACTCGTCGCGCAGCTGGTCGTATTCTTGGCGGCGGTTGAACTTGTGGTAGAGCTGCAGCAGATCCAGGTAAGCCAAACCACTGGTGCTGGTAGCACCATAAATATGCTGACGCAACAACTCGATAGCCTGTTCATGCTGCCCCAAGGACACAAAGAATTCTGCCTGCTGTTGAATGTCAAACAACTCTTCGACATTGACTGCGCGCGAACCCATGCTGCTGTTGAAAAAGCCGCTTTTGGGTGAAAATATGGAGTCCGGTGGCGGCGGTGCTGGCCGGGATGCTTTACGAACGACGACAGGGGACTTGGGTTTGAGGCTGTCAAACATGGACTCATCCACACCCAGATCGACATCCGGTGTGCGGCTTTGCTTACCGCTTCCCGACGCACGCCCACGCACACTGGCCCTGGATGTTGTGGCCACAGGTGCCAGATCGCTCAAAATGCTGGGCTCAACGCTCTCACTGCGCCACCAGTCTTTGCTGACGCCAGAACCCAAGCGACGCATACGCAACCACAGGTAAGTGGCACCAGCCAGCGCACACACCAGCAAAGCGGCTAAAACGCCCACCACACCGTTGGTATAGCGTTCGCCCTCGGCATTGGCTAACTGCTCTTTGAGCGCATTTTGTGCTGCTTGATTTTTGGCTGTTGTAGCTTGCAGGGCTTTGACCTGAGTTTCCAGGACAGATGCACGCTGAGCATCTTCCGCTTGCGGATTCAGGCTGCGCCAAAGCGCCTTGGCCTCTGCTCGGGCTTGGTCATTGTCTGCCGGTACGGTGATCAACTCCCACGAAGACTTGAGCCCTGTATTGGCGTTAGCGGCGCTATTGACGGCAGTGGAAGCAGGCAGAGACTCTAAGGTAAGCCGTGGCTTGGGTTGCGCCGATCCGCTGGCAAGCACCGCTGTAGAAGTTAGTGGTTTGGCGGCGGGAGCAGAAGAAGCGGGGACAGGTGCGGCAACAGGCACGGCCACCACAGCATCAGGCTTGATGGATACCACTGGCGTGATGGTCAAAGGCGTAACCTTGGGGATTCGAGCCTTAGGCGCAGTAGCGGCCAGCGGCTTAGGAACAACCTTGGTGACAGGGGGTTTGACCACCAGAGGGGGAGCCGCAGGGCTCTTGACAGCGGTGCTGGAAAGATCAGACGTTCGATTACTTGAAATGCTGTTTGCGACGATAGGCAAGGTCACCACATCGCCGTTGGAAGCCTCCGTGGGCAAATCGGCCAACAGCACATAGCGGCGTTCTGTTTTCCCGCTACAACCCACGCGAACCGTGATGCTGACCATGGGTTCATCCACGCTCGCAGTGGACTGAATGCGAAGCACAGCCTCTCCTTTGGCCTCCGGGGCGTCCCAGCGCGTGCGCACACGAGAACCCTCGACCCGGTTGTCAGCGTAATAAAGCTCCACCTCAGTGCAAACAGCAGATGCAACCTCGCCAGCATCCAGCTGGACTGGCAAGGTCACATTGACAGCCTTACCAATCAACACTGCCCCCCGCACGTTACCAATGGTCAACGCATAGCCTGACGTAGCCGCAAAGCTAAGACAAATACTGGCAGACAGGGTTCTGAGAAGGGGCAAAATAAGCGATGTATGTTGTTGGGGCGCTGTCATAGCGCTACAGATTTTCGCATACCAATTTACAGCATTGCATACAGCATAATGAAATTCATGAACACCATTTACAAGACTGTTGGATTAGTGGGAACGGGCGCCATGGGCCGAGGCATTGCACAGCTGGCGGCACAAGCGGGCAGCACAGTGAAACTGTACGATACCCAGCCCCAAGCGGCCAGTAAAGCACAAGAAGCCCTTTTTGCACAATGGGACAAATTGCTCGAAAAAGGTCGCTTGGACGACCAGCAGGTGGGCAACTACAAAGCCTGCCTGGTGATCGCCACAGGCTTGAGTGACTTGGCCGATTGCGACCTGATCGTTGAAGCCATTGTAGAAAAGCTGGAAGTCAAGAAAGGTTTGTTTGCCGAACTTGAAACACTGATCGCGCCCCACGCCGTACTGGCGACCAACACATCCTCTCTTTCGATCACCGCCATCGCCGCAGGCTTGAAGCGCCCCGAACAGGTGGCAGGTTTTCACTTCTTCAACCCCGTGCCCTTGATGAAAGTGGTTGAAGTCATCGCAGGCCTGAAAACCAACCCCGAGGTCTGTACCGGCCTCACCCAATATGCCCGCCAAATGGGCCACACCCCGGTAATGGCGCAAGACACGCCTGGTTTTATCGTCAACCATGCCGGACGCGGCTATGGCACTGAGGCGCTGCGCATCGTCAGCGAAGGCATCAGCGATTTCGCCACCATTGACCGTATTTTGCGTGACCAAGTGGGCTTCAAACTGGGTCCATTCGAACTGATGGACTTGACCGCACTCGACGTCTCCCACCCCGTGATGGAATCCATCTACCACCAGTATTTTGAAGAAGCCCGCTACCGCCCCAGCGTCATCACCGCCCAGCGCTTGGCGGGTGGCGTGGTTGGCAAAAAAGTGGGTGAAGGTTTTTACAAGTACGTGAACGGCGCCGCACAGATCCGCCCTGAGCCCGCAGCGCCCGTGGTGGAAAACATGCCTCCCGTATGGCTGTCGCCACGCGCAGCACGCCGGACTGAACTGCTTCAGTTGCTCAAAGACCTGGGCGCCACCATCGAAACTGGTGCCAGCCCATCACCCACCGCGCTGACACTGGTAGCCCCCTTGGGATTCGACATCACCACCGTCGCCGTGGTTGAGCGCTTAGACCCCGCACGCACCGTCGGCATCGACATGCTGATTGACGATGCCGCAACCAAGCGCCGCGTGCTGGCCACCAACCCCGCTACCCGCATCGACATGCGGAATGCCGCCCATGCGCTGTTTGCCCGTGACGGCAAACCCGTCAGCGTGATCCGCGACAGCGGTGGCTTTGTCACCCAACGCGTCGTAGCTACTATCGTTAACATAGCATCCGACATATGCCAGCAGCGCGTATGCAGCCCCAAAGATCTCGAAGTGGCCGTTACGCTCGGCTTGGGCTACCCGCTTGGGCCGTTGGCCATGGGTGACCGCTACGGCCCCACCAATGTGCTGGAAGTGCTGTTCAACATGCAAACGGTCTACGGCGACCAACGCTACCGCCCCAGCCCATGGCTACGCCGTCGCGGGGCCATAGGCTTGAGCCTGATGCACACCGAAGATTGATCGCCACGCGCTGTAGCCACTGCTCCCGATAATTTGCACCATGCCCGCCGAACTTCTCAGCCACAGCCAAGGCCACACCTTGGTGTTGACCATCTCCAACCCCGAGCAGCGCAACGCCTTGGGGCCAGCCATCTATGCAGCAGGTATCGAGGCGATGGGCGTGGCCGAAAGCAGCACCGAGGTGCGCAGCGTGGTCATCACCGGTGCGGGCAAACTGTTTTGTGCAGGGGGCAATTTGCAACGCCTGCTCAGCAACCGCGAGCAGCCCCCAGCCGTACAGGCGCAAAGCATTGAAGGTTTGCACAACTGGATCGAATGCATCCGCACCTTTCCGAAACCGGTGATTGCAGCCGTAGAAGGCGCTGCCGCAGGAGCTGGGTTTTCCGTCGCACTGGCCTGTGACTTGATGGTGGCTGCCAGCGATGCGGTGTTCGTTATGGCCTACAGCAACCTGGGTCTATCCCCCGATGGCGGAGGCAGTTGGCACATAGGCCGCGCCCTGCCCCGCCAACTGGCCACCGAACTGCTGATGCTGGGCGAGCGCATCACCCCCCAGCGACTGCACGCGTTGGGCATGGTGAACCGGGTCAGTGCGCCCGGTGCAGCTTTGACAGAGGCACTGGCGCTGGCAGAGCGTCTCAACACCCGTGCACCTAATGCATCAAGCAGCGTCAAAGAACTGCTGAACGATGCACCACACACCACGCTCAGCACGCATTTGACCCATGAGCGTGACCACTTCGTCGCCAACCTGCACCACGCCAATGCAGGTATCGGCATCAATGCCTTTTTGGCGAAAAAACCAGCGCAGTTTCAGTAAGCAGCGACGGCTTTAAGCCTTAGCCTTACGCACATCGGTTCGGCCAGCGAGCCAGCGCACTGGCTCGCGCAGCCAAGACACGCAAGCGACAACCCTGATAGCAGGGGTTCGTCCCAGACGTGACAATCATCAGCTTCTCAGTCACTCATAAGACAGCCAATGGATGATCCTATTCTTACCATCGAAGAACGTGAAGCGATCAATTCTGGTCGCTGGTTTTCCTCACTTTCGCCCTCACTCCGACACGACATTCTTCGATGCGCCTACGTCAAACGTTACAAAGACGGCGAGCTGATTTGCGCCCGTGGCGAGCCACCAGAAGAATGGATTGCCTGTGCCAAGGGTGCCGTGCGGGTCAGTTCCACGTCCATCTCCGGCAAGCAGATCACACTGACGTATGTGGAGCCTGGCATCTGGTTTGGCGATGTGGCGATCTTCGACGGCGACCGGCGCACACACGATGCGTATGCGCACGGCGACAGCACCATTCTGTGCGTGGCCAAAGCCGATTTCAAGAAAATCCTGGCGCTGCATGTCGAGCTGTACGAGGCCATGCTGCGCTTGCACGCACGCCGTATCCGCCAGCTGTTTGGTCTGGTGGAAGACCTGAACACCCTGCCCCTGCGTGCCCGGTTGGCCAAGCAACTGGTGCATTTGGTGCGCAGCTACGGTGTACCCAGTTTGTCGGATGCCCGCGAAATGCGCATCAGTCTGCAACTGGCACAAGAAGAATTGGCGCAGCTGCTGGGAGCCTCACGCCAACGCGTCAACCAAGAGCTCAAAGCCATGGAGCGCGAGGAGATGATTCGCATCGAACCGGGCGGCCTGGTGATACGCAACCGCGATGCCTTGATGCGCATCTCGGAAGCCGAAAACTGAAGCACACGCCAACCGGTTTCAACGGCAAGAGCGGCAAAGATGGCCAACACGCCCACAGCACCTTATAACGAGACACAGACCCCCATGAGCAACTTCGACCACTTCATCGGAACCCGTGCCGTCACCGGTGCCCAAGCGTTTGACACCGACGCGCTGCAAAGCTACCTCAGCGCCCATATGCCCGATTTCCAAGGCCCGCTGAGTGTTGAGATTTTCAAAGGTGGCCAGTCCAACCCCACCTACAAACTCGTCACCCCCAACGCCAGCTATGTGATGCGTGCCAAGCCCGGTCCTGTGGCCAAGCTGCTGCCCTCAGCCCATGCTGTAGAGCGCGAATTTGCCGTGATGAAAGGCCTCTACGGTACCGACGTGCCCGTGGCAAAAATGCACTGCCTGTGTGAAGACGAATCGGTGATTGGCCGGGCGTTCTACATCATGGAATTCGTCCAGGGCCGCGTGATGTGGGACCAAGCCTTGCCTGGCATGAACAACAGCGAACGCAGCGCTATTTACAACGAGATGAACCGCGTGCAAGCCGCCTTGCATGGCGTCAAATTTGCGGAACGCGGCTTGGCCGGTTACGGCAAACCCGGCAATTACTTTGAGCGCCAAATTGGCCGCTGGAGTAAACAGTACGTGGCCTCCATCACCACACCGATCCCCGAGATGGACAAGCTGATGGCCTGGTTGCCAGCCAACATCCCTGCCAGCGCACGTGATGAAAGCCTGACCTCTATCGTGCATGGTGATTACCGGCTCGACAACCTGATGTTCCACCCCACCGAGCCGCGCGTACTGGCCGTGCTGGACTGGGAACTGTCCACCTTAGGGCACCCGTTTGCCGACTTCAGCTACCACTGCATGGCATGGCACATCCCCCCTGGCACCTTCCGGGGGTTGGGAGGATTGGACGTGACCAGCTTGGGTATCCCTACCGAAGCCGAATACATCCGGCTTTACTGCGAGCGCACAGGTATCACCACGCCCGAGAAGCTCAAAGCCGACTGGAACTTCTACCTCGCCTACAACTTGTTTCGCCTCGCCGCCATTCTGCAAGGCATTGCCAAGCGGGTGGAAGCGGGCACCGCATCCAGCGCACAAGCGGTCAGTTCAGCGGCGGGTGCCCCCACCCTGGCGCAAATGGCCTGGAAGTTTGCGCAAGCGACCTGATGTTTAAGTTTTCAAATGAAATCGGCTTCTTGTGCGCTTCAGATGGGCACAGTTAGCTATCATTTTGATATCTAATATTTTTTATAAGTTTTACAAGTTTTTTCACGTGCAGACCCTCAGGAGACCCCATGGACTTTGACTATTCCCCCAAGACCAAAGAATTGCAAGCCAAAGTGCAGCAGTTCATGGATGACCACATTTACCCTGCGGAGGCCGAGTACAAAGCCGAGCTGATCGCCAACACGGCGGCTGGCAAACGCTGGACGGCACTCAACACCGTCGAAAAGCTCAAAGTTAAAGCCCGTGCTGCAGGCCTTTGGAACCTGTTTTTGCCGGTAGACAGCGCGTCCGCCTCGGGCTACGAAGGCGCAGGCCTGACGAACCAGGAATACGCCCCCCTCGCAGAAATCATGGGCCGGGTGCCATGGGCGAGCGAAGTCTTCAATTGCTCCGCTCCCGACACGGGCAACATGGAAACCATTGCCCGCTACGGTGATGAGGCCAACAAAGCGCGCTGGCTCAAACCCCTGCTGGAAGGCCAAATCCGTTCTGCCTTCGCAATGACCGAACCCGACGTGGCCTCCAGCGATGCGACCAACATCTGCACCCGCATCGAACGCCAAGGCGATGATTACGTCATCAATGGCCGCAAATGGTGGATCTCCGGTGCCGCAGACCCACGCTGCGCCGTCTTCATCACCATGGGCAAATCCGACCCTGAAGCCCCTCGCCACTCCCAGCAAAGCATGGTACTGGTGCCCGCTGATGCCAAAGGCATCACCATCATCCGTCCGCTCAACGTGTTCGGCTACGACGATGCACCCCACGGCCATGTGGAGATGACGTTTGACAACGTGCGTGTGCCTGTCTCCAACATCTTGCTGGGTGAAGGCCGAGGCTTCGAAATCGCCCAAGGCCGCCTTGGGCCTGGACGCATCCACCACTGCATGCGCCTGATCGGGTTGGCCGAGCGTGCACTGGAACTGATGTGTCGCCGTGCCTCGTCGCGCGTCGCCTTCGGCAAAAGCGTGGCCTCGCAAACCGTCACGCAAGAACGCATCGCTGAAGCCCGCTGCAAGATCGACATGGCCCGCCTGCTGACGCTCAAAGCCGCGTGGTTGATGGACATTGCAGGCAACAAAGTCGCCAAAAACGAAATTGCCATGATCAAAGTGGTAGCCCCCAGCATGGCCTGCCAGGTTATCGACTGGGCCATGCAAGTACATGGCGGCGGCGGCATGTGCGACGACTTCCCCCTCGCCTACGCCTACGCCGGTGCACGCACCCTGCGCTTTGCTGACGGCCCGGATGAAGTCCACCGCAACGCGATCGCCAAACTGGAACTGGGCAAATACGCCGTTGACCCCGCGCGTGCGATGCGCGACGTGGAGATGCCCATCACGCGTGGCTAAATTGCACGGTTAAGTTTCAAGCGGCTAAGTTTCAAAACTGACCGCTAAAACCCACCTTCTCAGGCTGAGGCAAGCATATTGCCTCAGCCTGAGTCGCTTATGCACTGGCCTGATGGCTGAAGGCATGACCAAGAGGAGGGGAGAAGAAGCCAATGCGCCTAAACTTAAGGCTTACCGTCCCTTGTTTGACGGCTTTGCACCACCAGATGAGTCCCATGACCAATCCCCTGCTCCATTTCGCCGACCTGCCGCTGTTTGATCAAATCTTGCCAGAGCATGTCTCCCCTGCAGTTGCTGCGCTGTTGGCCCAGGCAGAAACCGCCCTTGAGACCGTCACAGCACCCGACTTTCCCGCCCAGTGGTCAGAAATAGCCCGCGTGCTCGACGTATCCACCGAAAAGCTGGGGTTTGCCTGGGGTGCCGTCAGCCACCTCAACAGCGTTGCCGACACCCCCGCCCTGCGTGCCGCCTACAACGAGGCCCTGCCCGTTATCACCGAGTTTTGGACGCGTCTGGGTGCGGATGAGCGCCTTTATGCCAAGTACAAGACCATTGATGTCGCCACACTCAACGCCGAGCAAGCGCAAGCGCACAAAAACGCCGTGCGCAACTTCGTGCTGAGCGGTGCGGAGTTGACCGGTGAGGCCAAAATCCGCTTTGCAGAAATTCAGGAGCGCCAAGCCGCACTGAGCCAAAAATTCAGCGAAAACGCCCTCGATGCTACTGACGCCTTTGCCTGCTACGCAAGCCTCGACGAGTTGGACGGCGTACCTGCTGACGTGCAGCACACTGCACAGGCTGCGGCAAAAGCCGAAAGCAAAGAAGGCTACAAACTCACGCTCAAAATGCCCAGCTACCTGCCAGTGATGCAGTTCGCCACATCCAGCAAGCTCCGCGAAACGCTGTACCGGGCTTATGTGACGCGCGGCTCTGATCAAGCGGACGAAGCTGGCCGCGCCTACGACAACAGCGCCTTGATTGCTGAAATTTTGCAGTTGCGAAAAGAAGAAGCTCAGCTATTGGGCTATGCCAATTTCGGTGAAGTGTCTGTTGTTACCAAAATGGCCAAGTCACCGGACGAAGTCATCGCCTTCCTGAAAGAGTTGGCCGCCAAAGCCCGCCCTTATGCAGAAAAAGACCTGGCTGACCTGCGTGAATTCGCGGCGACTGACATGAACATCACCAGCGCCTTGAACGCTTGGGACGTGGCCTATATCAGTGAAAAGCTCAAAGAAGCCCGCTATGCCTTCAGCGAACAAGAGGTGAAGCAGTACTTCACGGCACCCAAGGTGCTCGCCGGCTTGTTCAAAATCATCGAAACACTGTTTGAAGTCGCTATCCGTGAAGACAGCGCCCCGGTGTGGAACCCTGGTGTCCAGTTTTACCGGATTGAGCGTGACAACCAATTAATCGGCCAGTTCTACCTCGACCCGGCCGCTCGCACCGGTAAACGCGGTGGCGCATGGATGGACGATGTGCGCACACGCTGGTTGCGCCCTGACAACGGCGTGCTGCAAACGCCCGTCGCGCATTTGGTCTGCAATTTCGCGGACGGTGTCAACGGTAAGCCCGCCCTGCTGACCCACGATGACGTGACCACCCTGTTCCATGAATTCGGCCACGGCCTGCACCACATGCTGACCCAGGTCAACGAGCGCGATGTCTCCGGCATCAGTGGCGTGGAGTGGGACGCGGTAGAGTTGCCCAGCCAGTTCATGGAAAACTTCTGCTGGGAATGGGATGTACTCAAGCACATGACGGCCCATGTCGATACCGGGGAACCACTGCCACGTGCCCTGTTCGACAAAATGACCGCCGCCAAAAACTTCCAAAGCGGCCTGCAAACGCTGCGGCAAATCGAATTCTCACTGTTTGACATGCTGCTGCACACGGCACACGACCCCGCGCTGACCGACATCATGCCTTTGCTCAACGCCGTGCGCGCCGAAGTGGCAGTGATGCAGCCGCCCGTCTGGAGCCGCACTGCACACACCTTCAGCCATATCTTCGCCGGGGGCTATGCGGCGGGCTATTACAGCTACAAATGGGCAGAGGTGCTGAGCGCTGATGCCTATGCCGCCTTCGAGGAAACCGCCTTGCCGGACGGCACACCCAACCTGGAAACAGGTCGCAAATACCGCCATGCCATTCTGGAGGCCGGTGGCAGCCGTCCCGCACTGGAATCGTTCAAAGCCTTCAGGGGTCGTGCCCCTACGCTGGATGCCTTGCTGCGGCACCAGGGCATGGCTTAAAGTGCGTGCGTCGTCGTGACAACACCTTGCAACGCCCCCTCCCGAAAAGAAAGAGAAGCCGACCATGATGCGCCGTAGCCTGAAGTCTGTGACACGCCCGCCACACGCCATGCAATCGCCCCTGGGAACATGGTTGCTTTGTGGCGCGGCGGCCATGGTCACATCAGCCAGCCTGCAAGCCCAAACGGTCTACCGTATCGTTGGCCCAGATGGGAAAGTCAGTTTTTCGGACCGTGCGCCCATCAACGCGAACAGCAAAGCCACCAACGCCCAAACTGGGGCGACCGTCACGCAGTCCAATCCAGCGTTGCCCTATGACTTGCAGCAGGTGGTGGGCAAATACCCTGTCACGCTGTACACAAGCAACGGCTGTAGCCCTTGCAACGCGGGCCGTAACCTGCTGCTGCAACGTGGCGTTCCCTTCACGGAACGCACCATCAGCACAGCAGAAGACAGCACCGCCCTGCAACAGCTCAGCGGTGACACAACCTTGCCATTTGCCACGATTGGGCGACAGCAGCTGCAAGGTTTTTCAGACACGGAATGGGTGCAGTACCTGGACGCAGCGGGCTACCCCAGCGCCAGCAAGCTACCCGGTGGCTACCGCAATCCGCCGCCAGCCCCGCTGGTCGCTGTCGTGAAAGCATCCCCCAAGGTAGAAAATGCAGGCAGTGAGAACGCGGCCGGCCCAGCACGCACGCAACGTACACCCACAGCAGACAGCCCACCTAACCCGGCAGGCATTCGATTCTGAGCCATGCTGAAAACACCGGCATTTAAACCCCTGGCGTCAGGGTAACAACCCTCAGGTCACAGGAGCCGGGTTGAACAGCACCAAAGCGTTGTGCAGCTTCCAGTGCTCAGCCCAGGTTTTTTTACGGCCACTGGCGACTTCCAGCATCAGATGGAACAATTCCCAGCCCACCTGCTCGATGCTGGCGGTGCCGTCGGCGATGGTGCCTGCATTCACGTCCATCAGATCATGCCAGCGGCGTGCCAAATCACTGCGGGTTGCCACTTTGATAACCGGTACCTGTGCCAAACCATAAGGCGTGCCACGCCCGGTGGTGAACACATGCAGGTTCATGCCTGCCGCCAATTGCAACGTGCCACAGATGAAGTCACTGGCCGGTGTGGCCGCGTAAGTCAGGCCCTTTTGCTTGAGCTTTTCGCCCGGAGAAATCACCCCCGTGATGGCAGCAGAGCCAGATTTGACAATCGACCCCATGGCTTTTTCCACAATATTCGAGAGGCCACCCTTTTTATTACCTGGTGTGGTGTTGGCGCTGCGGTCAACTTTGCCGCGCTCCAGGTACGTGTCGTACCACGCCATCTCCCGAACCATAGCCTGCGCCACCTCGGGTGTGCTCGCACGGGCCGTGAGCTGGGCGATGCCGTCGCGCACCTCGGTGGTTTCCGAGAACATCACGCTGGCCCCGGCGCGCACCAGCAAGTCAGTGCAAAAACCCACCGCCGGATTGGCCGTCACCCCAGAAAACGCATCACTGCCACCGCACTGCACGCCCACCACCAGCTCACTGGCTGGGCAGGTTACACGGCTGCGGGCGTTCAGGCGCTCCAGGTGAACGGTGGCTTGGCGCAGTACCGCATCCACCATCGCCATGAACCCCACATGCGCGTCATCCTGAAGGCAAACCACGTCCAAGTCCTGTCCTGATGCGCTAGAGATGCTATCAATTTTGCTTCCCTCTGCATGAATAGGAAATGACCCTGGCGGCAGCAGCCGCTCGGGTTGCAGCTTTTCGCAACCCAGACTGACCACCATCACCTCACCGCCAAAGTTGGGGTTCAGGCTGATATTGCGCAATGTGCGAATCGGGATCTCAGCCCCCGGGGCGTCAATCGCTACGCCGCAGCCATAGCCATGCGCCAGGGCCACCACGTCATCCACATGAGGGTAAAGCGGCAGTAACTCGGCCTTGATACGCTGCACGGCAAAGTCAGTCACCCCGGCCACACACTGCACGGTTTGGGTGATAGCCAGGATGTTGCGCGTCCCCACAGAGCCGTCTGCATTGCGGTAGCCCTCGAACGTATAGCCCTCCAGCGCAGGCAAAGGGTCTGGCTGGACGGTAACCCCATCGCCAGGCATGGGCAGATTGTCCAACCCACGCGCAGAAGGCATTTGCAGCAACCGCTCATGCACCCAGCTGCCAGCAGGAATGTCTTGCAGCGCAAAGCCAATCGGAATGCCATAACGCAGCACGGGTGCTTGTGCCACCACATCCACCAGAGCCACTTTGTGACCCTGGGGCACACGGTCACGCAGCGTCAAGCCGTTCGCCAAGACCGTGCCCGCAGGCAAGCCACCGTCATTGGCGACGATAGCTACGTTGTCGCGGTCATGCATACGGATAGTGAGAGGCGACGTTATCGCGACGGGGGCTGGAACAGTGGAAAGTGAGGCAGTCATGGGTACGCTCTTCAAAATTTGATTCTATTTTACGCCAATTGTCATTGGTCATCGTACAACATATTTTATAAAAATGCTACAAATAAAGCTACCCTTATGAAGCACGATATATAAGGGTTAACCATAACCTCTTTTACCCATTAAAAACCCCTAAAATCCAGCCATTCCGCTTAAATATACAGGTACAAATTTTAAAATTGGTTGTACGATGACGTATAACTAAAATCAAATACTGAACCGCCACTCTTTTTGAAATTCACTGAAAGCTACCCATGAAAACCACCTTGTCTCGCACCTTGAAAGCCCTGCTGGGCGCTGGCACCGCCGCAGCGCTCTTGCTGTCGACCAGCGCTTATGCCTGGCCCGACAAGACAGTCACCCTGGTCGTACCCTTCCCCCCCGGCGGCTCTACCGACATGATTGCCCGCACCTTGACGCCCAAACTTCAGGCCCAACTGGGGGGCACCTTCGTGGTGGAAAACAAGGCAGGTGCAGGCGGTACGGTTGCCGCTGCAGCCATCAAGCGCGCAGCCCCTGATGGCCACACTCTTTTTGTGACCTCTCTGGGGCCTCTGGTGATTGGCCCCCACCTCATTCCCAATGTGGGCTACGACGCGCTGAAGGACTTCGACTACCTCACCGTGGCCGTCCAGGCGCCAAATGTGCTGGCCGTGCCCGCGAACTCGCCCCACAAGACGCTGGCCGATGTGATTGCCTTCGAGAAAGCGAACCCTGGCCGGATGACCTTTGCATCGGCAGGCAATGGCACCAGCGACCACCTCACGGCAGAATTGTTCTGGCTGCAAACAGGCACCAGCGGTTTGCACATTCCCTACAAAGGCGGCTCACCGGCCATGACCGACTTGCTGGGCGGGCAAGTGGATGCGTCGTTCATGAACATCAATACCGGATTGCCGCAAATCATGTCGGGCAAGCTGCGCGTGCTGGCCATCACCAGCAGCAAGCGCTCCCCATTGATGCCCAACGTCCCCACCATGGAAGAACTGGGCATCAAGGGCGTGACGGTGTATTCATGGCAAGCCTTTGCCGCTCCAAAAGGGTTGCCTGCCGACATCAAAGCCAAGCTGCACAGCGCGCTGGTGGCAGGGCTGGCTGACCCGCAAGTCAAAACCAAGTTACTCGACTTGGGTTTTGAAATCGTGGCCAACACCCCAGAAGAGTTCACCGCCTTCCAAGCCGCTGAATTTGCGCGTTGGAAACACATCATCACAACCCGCAAGATCACTGCGGATTGAGACCTGACCCAACCATGTCCAAACTCTCTTTAGCCCGCCGCACCTTGGTGCTGGCAAGTGCCTCCTGCGCAACCCTGGTCTGGGCACAAGTCCCACCCACTTCTCCAGCCACGTTCCCTACCCACCCCGTGACGCTGGTCGTGCCGTTTGCCCCTGGCGGCGGCACCGACACGGGCGCACGCATCCTTGCGCAAAAGTTGGGCCAAAAATGGGGCCAATCCGTGATCGTCGAAAACCGTGCCGGGGCGGCTGGCATGATCGGTGCCGATGCGGTGGCCAAGGCCAAGCCCGATGGCTACACACTGCTGATGGGCAACATCGGCACGCAGGCCATCAACCCGTCGCTCTACAAAAAAGTACCGTATGACCCTGACCGCGCTTTTGCGCCGATCGCACTGGTCGCTGAATTACCGCTGGTGATGCTGATCAACCCGCAGGTGCCCGCCAAAACGGTGAAAGAGTTCGTCGCCTATGCCAAAACCCAACCCGGTAAGCTGAGCTACAGCACCTCAGGTGCAGGCAGCGCCATGCATCTGGCCGCAGAAATGTTCAAAAATGGCAGCGGCACCTTTGTACTGCACGTGCCCTACAGGGGCGGTGGCCCGGCCATGGCTGATCTGATTGCAGGCCATGTGCAACTGGCTTTTGCAACGGTGCTGGAAGCTAGCGGCCACATCAAATCAGGAAGCCTGCGGGCACTGGCAGTCACCGGGGACAAGCGCGTGAGTGCCTTACCCGATGTGCCCACACTCTCAGAATCCGCCCTGCCCGGCTTCAATTCCATTTCGTGGATTGGTCTGTTGGCACCGGCTGGTACGCCCAAGGACCTGGTGGAAAAGATGTCTGCTGACGTGCGTGAGGTGCTGGCAGCACCAGACACCAAACAGAAACTGATCGACTTGGGAGCCATCCCCGCAGGCAACACACCCGCCCAGTTTCAGCAGCTGATTGAAAGCGACCGCAAGCGCTATGCGCAAGTGATCAAAGACAAAAGTATCTCGCTCGATTGAACCTCCGTCAACATCAACGCCAACGTCACCAGGGTTGATCGTTTCAACAGCTTCACCCGCCTTATCTGAAAGACCCCTATGTCCGCCTCTCTCACCAGCACCAAGCACCGCATCCTGCAACATGGCCCGCTGCTGCCCAGCCTGGAAGCGCAGCTGGCGCATGACTTTGACTTGCACCGTCTCACGGACGAGGCTGATCCGCAAGCGTATTTGCATACCCACGGCGGCGAATTCATTGGTTTGGTGGCTTCTGCCGCCATAGGCGTGGACGCGGCTTTGGTGGATGCACTGCCCGCACTGCGGGTGATTTCAAGCTTTGGCGTGGGCTTTGACAAGCTCGATGCCAGCCGCACCGTACCCCGTGGCATTGCGGTAGGCCACACGCCCGATGTGCTGAACGATTGCGTAGCCGATTTGGCATTTGCCCTGATGCTGGACGTGGCACGCGGTGTATCGGCAGCAGAGCGGTTTGTACGCCGGAGCGACTGGTTGACAGGCCGCGCACCGCTGGGAACGCGTGTCAGCGGCAAACGCTTGGGCATCGTGGGCCTGGGCCGCATTGGGCGTGCCATCGCCAAGCGGGCGGTAGGGTTTGATATGGAAGTGGCTTATTCTGGCCGCAGCCAAGTCGACGGCGTGCCCTATGCCTTCGAGCCGAGCCTGACGGCGCTGGCCGAATGGGCTGATTTTCTGGTCGTAGCCGTCGCTGGAGGCGTCGCCACACGCCACTTGGTGTCACGCGACGTGCTGACAGCATTGGGCCCTAAAGGCTTTCTCGTGAATGTGGCACGCGGCACGGTGATCGACGAGGCCGCATTGGTCGAAGCCCTGGTGCAGCGCCGTATCGCGGGTGCAGGCTTGGACGTGTTTGAGAACGAGCCTCAAGTCCCCCAGGCCTTGATGGCACTGGACAACGTGGTACTGCTGCCCCACATCGCCAGCGGCACCCACGAGACCCGGCAAGCCATGGCTGATTTGGTGCTGACCAACCTGCACAGCTTTTTTGACAAGGGCAGGCTTCAATGTGCCGTGCCCTGGCCCCTCTAACGGCGCTTTGCCCCATCGCCCCCTTGCCCACTCCCCATCCACACAAAGAAAGAGACAAACCATGCAAAACACGCCACCTCTCAGCAGCAACGAAACCATGAGCAAAAAGCTTAACCCACGGCGCGGCTTTCTCAAATCTGCCGTCAGCGGTGGTTTGGTTGCCGCCAGCGCGGCCAGCGGCATCGCCAGTGCCCAGTCATTTGATTTCAAACCCAACCAGCGCTACCCGGATGTGTCGGTGCAGGTGCTTGACCCCAGTTTTCTGAAATACCGCATCTACAGCAGCAGCGTAGAGCAACTCGGCAGCGGCATGCGCTGGGCAGAAGGCCCGGTCTACTTCCCCGCAGGGCGCTATCTCTTGGTGAGTGACATCCCCAACAACCGCCTGATGAAGTTCGATGAAACCAACGGCAGCTTCAGCGTGTTCCGTGACAACGCGAACTACGCCAACGGCAACACCCGCGACACCCAAGGCCGCCTGGTCACCTGCGAACATTCTGTGACGCGCCGCATCACCCGCACAGAGCACAACGGCAAAATCACCGTGCTGGCCGACAAGTTTGAAGGCAAGCGACTCAATGCGCCCAACGACATTGTGTGCAAAAGCGATGGCTCGATCTGGTTCACAGACCCGCTGTTTGGCATCAATGGCGAGTGGGAAGGCACGCGTGAAAAGCCCGAGCAGGCCACCACCAACGTCTACCGCATCGCCCCTGACGGCAGCCTCACTGCCATGCTGACCGATTTGGTCAACCCGAACGGTTTGGCCTTCTCACCCGACGAAAAGCGCCTCTACGTGGTCGAATGGAAAGGCACGCCGAACCGCAGCATTTGGGGGTACGACGTGGCCGCCGATGGCAACCTGTCCAACAAAACCAAAGTGATCGACGCCAATGGCCCCGGTGCGCTGGACGGCTTCAAGGTGGACAAAGAAGGCAACCTGTGGTGCGGCTGGGGCAGCAACGGCGCACTGACCGCCAAGCCCGAAGAACTCGACGGCGTGATGGTGTTCAATCCTCAAGGCAAAGCCATTGGCCATATCCGCCTGCCCGAGCGCTGCGCCAACCTGACCTTTGGTGGCCCGAAAAACAACCGCCTGTACATGGCCAGCTGCCATTCGTTGTATGCGCTTTACGTGGAAGCGCACGGCGCGGTGTAACGCTTACTCAAAGCTCAGCGTTTTCACACCTTGGGCGGTCGCCAGCAAACAGACCTGGGCTTTTTGCTGAGCGAATACGCCCACCGTCACCACACCTGGCCACTGGTTAACCTGGGTTTCAAACGCCAGCGGATCGGTCAAGCGCAGGCCAGTCACGTCCAGAATGTGCTGGTCGTTGTCTGTGACCAGTGGCTTGCCTAGTCTGTCCAGGCGCAAGGTGGCTTTGCCACCCATCGCGGCGAACTGGCGGGCAATACGGCGTGACGCCATAGGAATCACCTCAACGGGCAACGCAAACGCACCCAGCGCAGACACCAGCTTGGATTCGTCTGCAATGCAAATGAAACGGCGAGACTGCGCGGCGACGATCTTTTCACGCGTCAACGCGGCACCGCCCCCTTTGACCATGTAGCCGTGGTCATCAATCTCGTCCGCACCATCAATATAGACCGCCAACTCGCCCACCTCGTTGCAGTCCAGTACGGTAAAACCCAGTGCTTTCAGGCGCTCGGTGGATGCCACCGAGCTGGAAACTGTGGCTTTCACGCGGTGCTTGATGGTCGCCAGCGCCTCAATGAATTTGTTCACGGTGGAGCCAGTGCCCACGCCCACGATTTCGCCGTCAGGCACATAGTGCAGGGCCGCTTGGCCCACCAGGGTTTTGAGTTCGTCTTGGGTCATGGGGAGATCAAATAAGTGAAGGTTAAAAGGACAGATGAAGGAAAGATTGAAGGAGTTCGTAAAATTATCCCCTATGCCTTTACTACCTTACGCCCTCGCCCGCCCCTTTCTCTTTGGTCTCGATGCCGAAACCGCTCATGAGCTCACCATGCACACCCTGGCCCGCGCACAGGGCACACCGCTGGAATGGGCCTATTGCAACAGCCGGGTAGACGACCCCATCACCCTCGCGGGCCTGCACTTCCCCAACCGCGTAGGCCTGGCCGCTGGCTTGGACAAAAACGCCCGCTGTATCGACGGTCTGGGTGCGATGGGCTTTGGCTTTGTCGAGGTCGGTACCGTTACCCCACTGGCGCAACCTGGCAACCCCAAGCCGCGCATGTTCCGTCTGCCCAAAGCGAATGCGCTCATCAACCGATTGGGGTTCAACAACGAGGGCTTGGACGCTTTCATCGCCAATGTGCAACGCTCCACGTTAAGGCGCAAGAAAGCACCCCTGCTGTTGGGCTTGAACATAGGTAAGAACGCCTCTACCCCCATTGAGCGGGCCACCGACGATTATGTGATTGGCCTGGATGGCGTCTACCCGCACGCGGATTACGTCACTGTCAACATCTCCAGCCCCAATACCAAAAACCTGCGCGAACTGCAAAGCGACGCTGCACTGGACGGCCTGCTGGGCGCTTTGGCCGAGCGCCGCAAAGCCCTGGAACAAGCCCACAGCAAGCGCGTCCCTCTGTTCGTCAAAATTGCGCCTGATTTGGACGCCGAGCAAATCAAAGTGATAGCAGCCACCCTGCACCGCCACAGCATGGACGGCGTGGTTGCCACCAACACAACGCTCAGCCGCGAAGCGGTGAAAGGCATGGCACACAGTGAAGAAATGGGTGGCCTGAGCGGCGCCCCCGTGCTGGAACCCAGCAACCAAGTGATCCGCCAACTGCGGGCGGCTTTGGGCCAGGGCTACCCCATCATCGGCGTGGGCGGTATTTTGAGCGGTGCGGATGCGGTCAGCAAAATCAAAGCTGGGGCCGATGTGGTACAGATTTACACCGGGCTGATTTACAAGGGGCCGGGGCTGGTGAAAGAGGCAGCATTAGCGGTGAAGGCTGCGGGATAGAACCCGTACCGGGTTCCGGTAGGCGACCATCCCCGCCCGTAAAAGCGGGAATGGCGATCCACCTTACGCCAATTCTTCCTTGCGGATCCGTGTGATCGGCGCCAGCACCGTCGGCAGCGCCTGCATTTGTGCCAAGGCAATGTTCATTTGGGCTTCCACACAGTCGTGCGTCAAGATAATCACGTCGGTTTGGGTAGAGCCTTCGCCGCCCACTTCATCGGCTTCGCGCTGCAACACGGCATCAATGCTGATACCGCCATCCGCCAAGATACCCGTGACTTTGGCAAGCACGCCAGCCTGATCAGCCACGCGCAGGCGCAGGTAGTAGCTGGTGACGACTTGTTCCATGGGCAACACTGGCAAATCGCTCATCGCGTCGGGCTGGAAAGCCAGGTGCGGAACACGGTGCGTGGGATCAGCCGTGTGCAGACGGGTGATATCGACCAAATCGGCGATCACGGCGCTGGCTGTAGGCTCTGAGCCTGCGCCCTTGCCGTAGTAAAGGGTGGTGCCCACAGCATCAGCCTGAACGACCACGGCGTTCATCGCACCTTCCACGTTGGCCAGCAGGCGCTTGGCGGGGATCAGGCTGGGATGGACGCGCAACTCGATGCCCTTGTCGGTGCGCTTGGTGATCCCCAACAGCTTGATGCGGTAGCCCAGTTGCTCGGCGTACTTGATGTCGGCAGCACCCAGCTTGGTGATGCCTTCCACGTGCGCCTTGTCAAACTGCACCGGGATACCAAAGGCGATGGCGCTCATCAGCGTGACTTTGTGGGCAGCGTCAACGCCTTCAATATCGAAAGTGGGGTCGGCTTCAGCATAGCCCAGGCGTTGCGCTTCTTTGAGCACCACGGCGAAATCCAGACCCTTGTCGCGCATTTCGCTCAAGATGAAGTTGGTCGTGCCGTTGATGATGCCCGCGAGCCACTGGATGCGGTTGGCGGTCAGGCCTTCACGCAAGGCCTTGATGATAGGGATACCGCCAGCCACAGCAGCTTCAAACGCAACAACAACGCCTTTGGCCTGAGCCGCTGCAAAAATCTCGGTGCCGTGGACAGCCAGCAGCGCTTTGTTTGCGGTAACGACATGCTTGCCTGCAGCGATGGCTTCCATCACCAGGGTTTTGGCGATGCCGTAGCCACCAATCAGCTCAATCACGATGTCGATGTTGGGGTTGGCGATCACAGCGCGGGCGTCGCTGACGACCTCAACGCCATCGCCTACAGCCGCTTTGGCGCGGGCGGTGTCCAAATCAGCAACCATGGCGATCTGAATGCCGCGACCGGCGCGGCGTTGGATTTCTTGTTGGTTACGCTTCAATACATTGAAGACGCCGCTGCCGACCGTACCGATGCCGAGCAAACCTACTTGTATCGCTTTCATACTCATCTTTCTTTATCAAATTACCGTGCAATGCAAGCCTGATGCGCTTTACCAGCTACGTTTTTTATAGCCGTCCAAAAACCGGGCAATGCGCCCAATAGCGTCCGTCAAATCGTCTTCGTGGGGCAAGAAAACGATACGGAAATGGTCAGGCGTGGGGTAGTTGAACCCGGTGCCTTGCACGATCAGCACTTTTTCTTCCGCCAGCAGTTCATAGGCAAACTGCTGGTCGTCGGCGATGGGGTACATCTTGGCGTCCAGCTTGGGGAAGCCGTAGAGTGCCGCCTTGGGTTTGACGAGGCTCACGCCAGGTATGTCGCTGAGCAGCTTGTAAGCCAAATCGCGCTGGCGACCCAAGCGGCCTTTAGGGCTGACCAAATCGTCAATGCTTTGGTAGCCACCCAGCGCGGTTTGAATCGCCAACTGGCCCGGCGTGTTTGCGCACAGACGCATCGAGCTGAGCATGTTCAGACCAACGATGTAATCTTTGGCGCGGCGTTTGTCACCGGACACCACCATCCACCCAGCGCGAAAACCGCAGGCGCGGTAGTTTTTCGAGAGGCCATTGAAGGTCAAAAACAGCACGTCATCTGCCAAACTGGCCATGCTGGTGTGGGTGGCTCCGTCGTACAGGGTTTTGTCGTAAATCTCATCGGCATAAATGATGAGGTTATGGCGTCGAGCGAGCTCAATGATTTGCAACAGGATCTCATCAGGGTACAACGCGCCCGTGGGGTTGTTCGGGTTGATGACGACGATGCCCTTGGTGTTGGGCGTGATCTTGGAGGCGATATCAGCGATATCGGGCGTCCATTCGGCGCCTTCGTCGCACATGTAATGCACGGGTGTACCGCCTGAGAGCGCGATAGAGGCCGTCCACAGCGGGTAATCGGGTGCGGGCACCAGTACTTCATCGCCAGGGTTAAGCAGCGCGTTCATGCTCATGGTGATGAGCTCGCTCGCACCGTTGCCCAAGTACACGTCATCCACAGTAACACCTGCAATGTGTTTTTGCTGGGTGTAATGGACAATGGATTTACGCGGCGCAAACAGGCCTTTGGAATCGGTGTAGCCCGCCGCCTCTGCTTGCGTCAGGTTACGGATCATGTCCTGCACGATTTCTTCGGGCGGCATCAGGCCAAACGCGGCGATATTGCCGATGTTGAGCTTGATGATCTTGTGGCCCTCTTCTTCCATCTGACGGGCTTTGTCGAGCACAGGGCCACGAATGTCATAACAGACATTGGCAAGCTTTTGCGATTTTTGAATGGTTCTCAAAGGGGACTCCAGGAACAGCGGTGTCTAGGGAAAACTCGGGGAAACCTATAATTTGACCACAGTTCCACAAGGCACTGTCGCACCCACTCTACAAGCCACCATGAAGCTCCAACCCGATAAATTTGACGTCCAAACCATCAGCGGCTACGGCCCAGGCTGGGTGGGTGTAAACGGTGAAAAAATCCACCACTCAGTCGTTATTGGCTCAAAGGGGCAACGGCTGGACTGGCAAGTCAGTCAGTTTGAGGACTTGACTGAAGCCCATTTCAAACAACTTGCAGACATGGATACCGAGTTGGTGATTTTTGGCAGTGGAACTCGTTTGCGCTTTCCGCCACCAGCGTGGTTGCAAGCCTTGATGGCGCAGCGCGTGGGTTTGGAGACCATGGACACCCCGGCCGCTTGCCGTACATACAACATTTTGGCCGGTGAAGGGCGCAGTGTGGTGGCTGCATTGCTGATGGAATCGGCAACTTAGCACCGTTTACCGTGATGTCTGGCTCGGGGTCTCTCAGCAGTACCGACTAAGGAAAAACCAAGGGTTGCAGGTCGCCAATTGGTATCACCAAAGCAAAGAAACGCCCTGTTTTCACGTTAAAATAGAGGGTTGCAGTTTCTGCTTGCTTCGACATCTCTTTTAAGCACCGTCAGGCGCTTCAAGGGGGTTTTTCGTGGCGGGGTTTACACCTCTCCTCGACCACATCTTGTCACAAAAGATTGAGTTTATATGGCGATCGTTGTCGGTAAACCGCTTCCAGAATTTGAATCCAATGCCACAGGCGGGGTCAAAGTTTCCAATACCACCCACCTTGGCAAAGTCGTTGTCTTGTATTTTTACCCCAAAGACAATACGCCCGGTTGTACCACCGAGGCGATGCAGTTTCGCGATAAGTTCAAAGACTTTACCAAAGCCGGTGCAACCGTATTTGGTGTGTCTCGCGACAACATGAAGTCGCATGATGAGTTCAAAACCAAGCTGGAACTCCCCTTTGAGTTGATTGCCGACACTGAAGAAAAAATGTGCCACATGTTCGGCGTGGTCAAAAACAAGATCATGTACGGCAAAAAAGTGAAGGGCATTGAGCGCAGCACCTTTTTGATTGGTGCTGATGGCTTGTTGAAAGAAGAGTGGCGTGGCCTCAAGGTACCCGGCCACGTGGACGATGTGCTTGTTGCGGTCAAAGCGCTCAAGAAAGTTTGATCCCATTTACAGAGACAGCGCCCTCCATTCAGATTGAGTTGTGCCTCTGGCGTCCCGCATAATGTGCGTATGCTTTTGAGCCACAGTAATCTATTGATTTTTTATACATGTCTAAGCCGCTCAGGTAACTGAGCGGCTTTTTTGTTTTTCAGATTTTTGCAACCCCAACCTGACATAACCCATGCCACTGCCCCCCGCGCCTACAAAACGTGCCGCCAGGCTTGCACCTGAAAGCTATGACAACACCGTCAAACAGACCTCAGTGTCAGCCGCCAAACCCGCTGCACGTCCACGAAACAGTGGCAACAGCGGCAAGGGCCGTTTGTTGGAAGCCAGCATGGACACGCAACCATCGCAAGACCACATGACCACAGCAACAGTGGTTAAAAATAAACCACAGGCCCTGGCACCCGTATCACCTAAATTGGTTGATCGCCCAGTCCGCACGCCGAAGCAACAAGCGACAACAGCCCCTCAAATGGGCTTGGCATTTGCGGCTCAAACGGCGCCACCTACTCCGTTGGCTCAAGGTCAGCCGACCTTTACGACTGCTTATGTACACAGTCCAGCGCCGGTCAAGGTCAAAAAAGCTGTGGGTCCAGCAAAGCTTTTTGTGCTGGACACCAACGTGCTGCTGCACGACCCCATGTGCCTGTTCCGGTTTGAAGAGCACGACATTTTCTTGCCAATGATCGTGCTTGAAGAGCTGGACGGCCACAAAAAGGGTATGACTGAAGTCGCGCGCAATGGCCGCCAAACCAGTCGCACACTTGATGCGCTGGTCGCAGCACCCGGCACAGACATGGCGTTAGGCCTGAAACTTGACGCCACAGGTCACCGTGAAGCCGGTGGCAAGCTGTTCTTTCAGACCCAATCGCTGACCTACACCCTGCCGCCCAGCCTGCCACAAGGCAAAGCTGACAACCAAATTTTGGGTGTGGTCGAAGCACTGCGCCGCCTGCCAGAAAACATTGGCAACGGTAAAGCAGGTACCGGGCGCGAAGTGGTGCTGGTGTCCAAAGACATCAACATGCGCGTCAAAGCCCGTGCGCTGGGTTTGGCCGCAGAAGACTACCAAAACGACAAGACCCTGGACGATGGCGACCTGCTCTACGCTGGATCACTCGCTCTGCCCGCAGATTTTTGGACCACGCACGGCCAAACAGTGGAAAGCTGGCAAAACAGCGGTCACACGTTCTACCGCATCAGCGGCCCCATTGTGCCCAGCCTATTTATCAACCAGTTTGTCTATTTTGAAGTGCCCGGTGAACCAAGCCTGTACGCCCGTGTCACTGAAATTCGCGCCACCACGGCGGTGCTCAAAACACTGAAGGACTACGGCCACATCAAAAATGCCGTCTGGGGTGTAACCACGCGCAACCGCGAGCAAAGCTTTGCGATGAACGTACTGATGGATCCTGAAGTCGATTTCGTCACCCTGGCCGGTACGGCAGGCACTGGCAAAACCCTGATGGCGTTGGCCGCAGGTCTGACGCAAGTGCTGGACGAGCGCCGCTACACCGAAATCATCATGACCCGTGCGACTGTGAGCGTTGGCGAAGACATCGGCTTTTTGCCTGGTACAGAAGAGGAAAAAATGGGCCCTTGGATGGGTGCATTGGATGACAACCTGGAGTTTCTGGCCAAGGGCGATGGCGGGGGTGCCGGTGAATGGGGCCGTGCGGCGACCAACGAATTGGTGCGCTCGCGCATCAAAATAAAGAGCATGAACTTCATGCGGGGCCGCACATTCATGAACAAATATGTCATCATCGACGAGGCACAAAACCTGACGCCCAAGCAGATGAAAACGCTGATTACCCGGGCCGGGCCGGGCACCAAAATTATCTGTATGGGTAATTTGGCGCAGATTGACACACCCTATTTGACCGAAGGTTCATCAGGTCTGACGTTTGCAGTGGACAAGTTCAAAGGCTGGCCACATGGCGGACACATTACTCTGGCCCGGGGCGAGCGCTCACGTTTGGCCGATTTCGCCAGTGAAGTGCTGTAAGGAGAAACACCATGAAATGGGAAGGCAATCGCCAATCCGACAATGTAGAAGACCAGCGTGATAGCGGCAGTGGTGGTGGGAGGGGTGGTTTGGGCGGTGGTCGGAGCATTGGCGTGGGCAGCATCGCCATCGCTTTATTGGCGGGTTGGGTATTCGGTATCAACCCACTGACGGTGCTGGGTTTACTCGATGGTGGTGGCTCTGCACCCCAGGTGCAAAGTCAGGGTGCCCCGCATGCACCACCTGCCAGTGACCACTTGGCCCAATTTGTATCTACTGTGCTGGCGGATACCGAGGACGTATGGAAGGACGTGTTTGCCAAAGCCGGTGGCACCTACAGAGAACCAAAGCTGGTACTGTTTCGTGGCGGCACGTCCACGGCATGCGGTGCGGGAGAAACAGCAATGGGGCCGTTTTACTGCCCTGGTGACCAAAAAGTCTACATTGACCTGGATTTCTACCAAACGCTGAAAAATAAACTGGGCGCGCCCGGTGAGTTCGCACAGGCTTATGTGGTTGCCCACGAAGTGGGTCACCATGTGCAAAACCTGCTTGGTATCAGCGAAAAAATGGACGCCCAGCGTGGCAGGATCAGCAAAACCGACTACAACGCACTGAGTGTGCGCTTGGAGCTGCAAGCTGACTGCTTTGCTGGCGTGTGGGCCAACAAGTCCAACGAATCACGCAAGACGCTGGAGAGCGGTGACATTGAATCTGCCATGAACGCCGCCGCCAAGATCGGGGACGATGCACTGCAAAAGCAGGCCCAAGGCTATGTGGTGCCCGAGAGCTTCACCCACGGCACCAGTGCGCAACGTACTCGGTGGTTCAACCAAGGCTTGCAGAATGGCAGTGTGAAGGGTTGTGACACCTTCTCTGCACGCAATTTATAGCCAATCAGACAAAATCAACCGCTTGTGCAATGCTGGTGGCCTGTATCAGCTATCATTTTTGATAGCCTTCAGTTTTCTTTAAATAGTCTTTCAACACCACTTCACTGCCAAAAGGTGTGAGGTGGTGCTTGTCGAAGAAGTAAAAACGGTTGCTCTCATTCGCGTAGCAAAATACGGTGTTGCACAGGGTTTTGCCGGCTTCATAAAAATCAACACCAGGAAGTGCTTGCTTCAGCGTCTCCACACCTGCGTTGTACTGCTGGCGCTGCTGGGCAAATTCTGCGACGGAAATACGGCACAGCGCAGGGTCTGTCTCGGCAAAACGGCTCGCGCAATCCAACGGATTTTTATCCAAACTGTGGGTGTCTTTGAAAAACACCAGCTTTTTACCCGCAGCTTTGAGTTGATAAACTAATCGGATATTGCCCCGAATAAAAGCGTCATACTGCGTTATAGATTTTCCAGTTTCATCAAAATAATCAAATGAAATATACCCTTGCTCTGGCGTAAAAACGGCAGCAGAGTGGGCAATGATGATGGTTTTAACGGATGGCATGGCCAGTGCCGTTTGCACTGCATCAGCCGCAATAGCCCTGCAATTGTTACCATAATTTCCACTGAAGGTAGGTCTGTGCGTGAAGTCAGGGTACAGCATGCAACTGTGCGCAGCGATAATCAGCGTCTTCATAGGGACTAAACCCAGCTTGGCGGCAGAATTCAAAGCCAAGCCGTGACTGTCCCCTACCACCAAAATCTCAGGTTCTGCACTGTTGGTCAGGCACACCTCTTCATTCAGTGGTTTTTTATTCAGAAGTCGCTCGCAAGATCCATCTGAATAGCGGGTTGCGTTATAGGCCTTGCCAAAATCAGGGAATTTCTGATCTATGGCACGGTTATTAACCGTATCAAGTTTCCACAGCACATAGCCATAGCCGCACAGCAACAACGCAACAGCGCACAGCAGCGTCACCACCATGCCCTTGCGCTTGGGGTGACGCAGGGGTTTTTCAACATAAGCGTAAGTTAGCCATGCCAACACGACCGTCGCAGCAACGGCGGCAACACGGTAGGCTGCAGCAGGCGTCGATCCTGTGACAATGCGGGCAAAGGACAGCACAGGCCAGTGCCACAGGTAGAGAGGGTAGCTGATGAGGCCAAACCAGACCATCACCGGATTTGTAAGTACGGCACCGGCAACAGGTGTTTGCTTCAGCGATGAAAGCACCAAAAAAGCCCCCACGACCGGTACGGCAGCCCACCACCCGGGAAACGGCAGGCCATCGTTCAGGCAGATGATAGCCGCAGCAATCAGCAGCAGCCCCATTAACTGACGACTCTGGGGCCAAGCCGCTACAGCAGCTGTACGGTATTGCATCAAATAAGCCAATACACCACCGGCAAACAGCTCCCAAAACCGTGACCAAGGCACATAAAACGCGGACACGGTATCTTTTGTCAGGATGTAATACAGACCCATCGAGAAAGACAGCGCCATGAGCGCCAGTACGATAGATAAGAAATGCTTTTTAAACTTCCAGATTAAAAAAAGTATAGGAGGCCAGACAATATAAAACTGCTCTTCAATACCCAGTGACCACAAGTGCAGCAAGGGTCGGGTATCAACTTCTGAATTGAAATAATTAGCAGCCTCGCGCCATAAAGCAAGATTGGCAAGAAATGACAAACCAGTAGCGGTGTGTTTACCTAAAAACTCATACTCATTAGACAGCAGTACAAACCAGCCTATGACCATACAACTGGTTAAAACAAACAACAGTGCTGGGAACAACCGTCGAATACGGCGGGCATAAAAATCACGGTAACTGAAACAATGGTTTTCTAGATTTTCAAAAATCTTACCGCTGATTAAAAAACCTGAAATAACAAAGAAAATATCAACACCAACAAAACCACCCCGTAAAAAATCAGGGAAGGCATGAAAGCACACGACTGACAGCACAGCAATAGCGCGCAAACCGTCAATATCGCGGCGATAGTCTGTTTCGTTGGAAGACAATGACAAAGACGTTGAACTGAGGGCCTGTGGCGTTGAGCGAGCAGAATTCATGTGTCTTAAAAATTGAACGTCAATAATCTCCGCCACCACCGCCGGAAGCCAGTGACTCAAACCGCGTAAGGTGCTTCAAGAAAGCCAGTTTAACGGTGCCTGTGGGGCCGTTCCGCTGTTTTCCGATAATCACTTCAGCTACGCCAGGCTCTTTGGAGTCTTTGTTGTAATAATCATCGCGGTAGATGAACATGATGACGTCGGCATCCTGCTCGATCGCACCCGATTCGCGCAAATCGCTCATCATAGGGCGCTTGTCGGTGCGGGTTTCCACACTTCGGTTCAGCTGAGACAAGGCAATCACGGGACACTGCAATTCTTTGGCCAGCATTTTCAAACCGCGTGAAATTTCACTCAGCTCGGTAGCCCGGTTTTCACCGCTGCTCGAAGAGCCGCTCATCAGTTGCAAATAATCCACCACAATCAGACCCAATTTGCCGCATTGACGCGCCAAACGGCGGGCATTGGCACGTAACTCTGTGGGCGTGAGTCCTGGGGTTTCGTCGATATGCAGGGAGATATTGCGCAGCTTCTCGATAGCTTCAGTGAGGCGCGGCCATTCTTCATCGGTCAATTTACCTGTGCGCAAGTGACCTTGGTCAATACGGCCAATCGAACCCACAATACGAACTGCGAGCTGTGAAGCGCCCATTTCCATCGAGAAAATAGCGACTGGCAGGCCCTCATTCAAAGCGACATGCTCAGCAATATTCACTGCAAACGCTGTTTTACCCATACTGGGGCGGGCTGCCAGCACCACCATGTCACCGGCCTGGAAGCCTGAAGTCATGCGATCAAGATCGTAAAAACCAGTGGGTACGCCCGTGATGTCATTGGGGTTGTTGGCCATCTCCTCCACACGGTCAAGCAACTGCACCACCAGGGTGTCCATCCCCTGAAAGCCTTGCTTCATCCGCGAGCCTTCTTCACCGATATTGAAGATTTTTTGCTCGGCCTCATCCAAAATTTTGGCAACAGGCTTGCCTTGCGGATTGAAGGCACTGGTGCTGATCTCGTCGCTCGCACTCACCAGCTTACGCAGGATGGCACGCTCGCGCACGATCTCGGCATAACGACGGATATTGGCAGCGCTAGGTACGTACTGCGCCAGCGAATTCAGGTAGCCAAGCCCACCAATCTCATCGGCCTTGCCCTGATTTTGCAGATGTTCGTTAACGGTAATCACGTCGGCAGGCTTGTTGGCCTCCACCAAGGCAGCCACAGCAGCAAAGACCAAACGGTGCTCGTAACGGTAAAAATCGTCATGCTTGAGCAAATCCCCAACCCGCTCCCAAGCCGTGTTGTCGAGCAGCAAACCGCCCAGCACACTGGATTCAGCCTCAATCGAGTGGGGTGGAATGCGCAGCTGCGCGATTTGGCGGTCGGCACTGGAGGCGGTGTACGGTGTATCGCCTGCGTCCAGCGTGGAAAGGTCATCGGTCATGGTGGGTTCCTTGAGAACTTGATGCTAAGGCACCAGCCAAAGTGCGACAAAACGGCATCGTCATCGTGTCAAAAACAAAAGCCGCCAAGGCTTGCACCCAGGCGGCTTTTGCAGGGCAGAAATCGCTTACGCGGTTTCGCCGAGCACGGTCACAGTGATTTCGCAAACCACGTCGGTGTGCAAAGCCACGCTCACGGTGCTCTCACCAGTGACCTTGATAGGGCCATTGGGCATGCGCACTTGGGCTTTAGCGACTTTGTAGCCTTGCTTGTTCAGCTCGTCTGCAATGTCTGCGTTGGTGACGGAACCGAACAAACGGCCATCGACACCGGCTTTTTGCGTCACTTTGATGACGCTACCAGAAAGCTTGGTGCCTTCGGCTTGGGCTGCAGCCAACTTGGCAGCAGCTTCTTTTTCCAACTCAACACGGCGAGCAGCAAACTCAGCCTTGTTGGCTTCGGTCGCACGGCGAGCGAGGCGGGTGGGGATCAAAAAGTTACGGGCGAAACCATCTTTCACCTTGACGATATCGCCGAGGCTGCCGAGGTTGGCGACTTTGTCGAGCAGAATAATTTGCATGGTCGTCTCTACCTTAGATCTTGTGCTGGTCGCTGTAAGGCAACATGGCCAGGAAGCGTGAACGCTTGATGGCGGTATTGAGTTGGCGCTGGAAAATCGCGCGCGTGCCGGTCAGGCGTGCGGGGATGATCTTGCCGTTTTCGCCGATAAAGTCACGCAAGGTGTCGATGTCTTTGTAGTCAATCTCAACCACACCAGTGACGGTGAAGCGGCAAAAGCGCTTGCGCTTGAACAGCAGCGATTGGGTATTGCGCTTGGGGCGCTTGTCTTTATTAAACTTCTTGAACGTTGCCATGATGGGCTTTCTTATTCAGTGAAGGACAGTGTCACGGGGACGCTCTGGCCTTCGGAAATCATTGAAGGGGAACTTCTTCTTGAAAAGCTTGAATGTGGAACACGAGCTGCTTACTGGGCTGAGGTTTAGACCTGAACGCCGCCATAAAACCGGTGAATCGCCAAGTGCTGCCTACTGTTTGTTTAACCAATCGCTCTGCCAGACTGCCTAGTGCAATGGCTTTCACCACCACATTGATTTGCCTGCTTTGCCCGGCTTCAAGAACTTCTGACTCGTGAGCGAGTTCAATGTCCAAGGCTGGCATGCCAGCAGGGGTGTAGCGCAAGGCTTTAAGGGCTTCTATCTGAGCAGTAAGAACAAAAATGTTCGTGGCAGGGTTAGCAGCAGGAAGGCTTGTGGCTGGATGAGCAGCCTGATCGCCGGTTTGCGTGTTACTCAACAATCAATCAGTTCGTGAATTCAGCTTGCTGGGTTTTACGGGCTTCTTCGCGCTCGACGGTTTTCATCATCGACGAAGGGCCGGTATCAGCCTTGGACTTTTGCACAGTCATGTGGCGCAGCACAGCGTCGTTGAACTTGAAGGCATGCTCCAGTTCAGCCATCACAGCCTGATCCGCTTCAATGTTGACGCACAGGTAGTGAGCCTTGGCCAGCTTATTGATAAGGTAAGCCAATTGGCGGCGACCCCAGTCTTCCACGCGGTGGATTTTTCCGCCGCCAGTGGTGATGAGGGTCTTGTAACGCTCTAGCATGGCTGGAACTTGCTCGCTTTGATCCGGGTGGATCAGCAAGATGATTTCATAATGACGCATGTATTCTCCTTAAGGAAAAGCCCGTTGTTTTCTCAACCGAGCGGTAAGTCGCCCGCTGCGTCTAATAGCGGTACGACAAGGCAAAGCCTAAGATTATATGCTGGATTCGGTAGGCGTGACCAAGCTGACCAACCATGTGACAGCAAAGCCCAGGGGCACACCAAACACACCGGCAGATACCGCCTGAATACCACACCACATACCGCCGCCCTGGCCCAGGCCCAGCCAGCCCCGAAAGGCGGGCGTGTTGACCACCATGTAATAGGCAGTAATGCCCAACCCGGCCAGCATGCCTACCGTCGCCCCTGCCCCAGTGGTACGCCGAGAGAAAATACCCATCACCATGGCAGGTACAAAGGCGGCACCCGCCAGCGAAAACGACGCGGCCACCAAAAACAAAATCTCACCTGGTTTTTGCGCTGCCACATAGGCCGCCGCCAAAGCAACCACAAGCAGTACAAATTTGGACAAAATCACCAACCTTGTCGCATTGCCATGGCGCTCAGATTCTTTCAGGTAAATATCATGTGCCAGAGTGTTCCCAATGGTCAGCAATAAACCATCAGCGGTAGAAAGTGCCGCCGCCAACCCACCGGCAGCCACCAACCCGGACACCACATATGGCAAGCCGCCCAGCTCGGGCGTTGCCAGCATGACAATGTCAGCCCCCAGGCGCAGCTCGGCAAACTGCAAAATACCATCGTGGTTAACGTCTTGCACCGACAGCAAACTGGGGTCTAACTTGGCCCACTGGGCGATCCAGGTGGGCAGGGCATCAAAAGGCTGCCCGACCAAATCCATCATCACCTCGTACTTCACCAGAATGGCCAGGGCTGGTGCACTGACATACAACAACACAATGAACAACAGCGACCACGCCACTGAAGAACGCGTTTCAGCCACATTGGGTGTGGTGTAAAAACGGGTCAACAGATGAGGCAAGCCCATCGTGCCCACCATAAGGCAAAACATCAGCGCCAAAAAGTTACGCCGACTCAACTCAAATACCTGTTGCTCAGCAGGTGTGCCATCCGGATCGCCTGCGAACACCTGGGCGACAGGCGGGATACCTCCCAATGGCTTGGCACGCTCCAGATTGTCTTGGCGCTGGCGTGTCCATTTTTCGCGTGCTGAAGCAGCGTCTTTGGGTACATTGGCCAACTCACGGGTGGCGGCAAACATCGCTGAGGCATCGGCGCCATTGGCACGCAGCAGTTTCAGTTTCGCCAGTGCCAACATGCGATCCGTGGCCAAAGCAGCCTCCACATTGGCCAGTTTAGATTCGAGTTGCTGGGCCGTTCGCACATAGGACTCCACCACCGCACGCTCAGCGGGGTCGGCCAGCAGTTGTGCTTCGCGTTGGGTTATTTTTTCAATCTGCGCCCCGTAAACCAAGGGTGCCAGCGGGTTGCCCAATTGCTTATAGGCTATCCACGATACAGGCACCAGAAATGCCAGCACCAAAATAATGTACTGCGCCACCTGCGTCCAGGTCACGGCTCGCATGCCTCCCAAGAACGAGCACACCAGTACGCCGCTCAACCCCAGCAAGATACCGATTTCAAACCGCACGCCCGTCAAGCGCGAGGTAATCAGCCCCACGCCGTAAATTTGTGCCACGACGTAGATGAACGAGCACAACACCGTGGCCATCGCGGCAATGCGGCGCGGCCAGGGGCTGGCGTAGCGCCAAGCAAAAAAATCAGGCACTGTGTACAGCTTCAAACCGCGCAAATAGGGTGCCACCAACAGACCAACGAGGCAGAACCCGCCCGTCCAGCCCAGCACGTAGGCCAGCCCGCCCACCTGGGTGGGTGAACCGGCAAAGCCCTGTAAATAGAGGCCCCCGGCCAAGCTTATGAACGACGCGGCACTCATCCAGTCTGCCGCTGTGGCCATGCCGTTATAAATGGCAGGCACTCGACGACCGGCCAGGTAATACTCGTCCACATCGGTGGTGCGGCAGTACAAACCGATGGCGGTGTACAGCGCAATCGACGCAAACAAAAACACACCACCCACCCATTGCCGCGACAAGCCGACCTTCTCAGCCACGGCCATCACCAGTAAAAAAGCCAGCAGACAGGCCACATAAATCCCCAGGATTTTGTGTAACCGCCGCTTGAAGGCCGGATAGGTTTCGCCTTCCCTCAGGATCATGGCTGTGCCTTCGCTTTTTCAGCGCTGTGCTCGGCCCGGTCAACTCGGTTATCGGCCCTGTTAGCGGCCCAAGCGTACACAAACACGATCAGCACAAAAACAACCAAAAGTCCCTGCGAGGCCAACCAAAAACTGACGGGCCATGTCCCCAGGCGCATCTGCAAGTCTCGCGCAAAAAACATCAGCCCAAACGAGGCGAAAGCCCAAACCAGCAACAGCACCGTACGCAGCCAACCCAAAGAGTCTGCTGCGCCCGCCACACGCAATGAAGCCTTCGACGGCTCCTTGAAAAAGGCTTCAGTGCGCTCTGGTTGGGCTGACATAGCTATAAAAATTATAGCATTACATCACTGTTTACGACGCTCTGGCGGCAGCCAGCAGCTTCCAGGTTTCAATCACCGAATCTGGATTGAGCGAAATGGATGCAATACCTTCATCGGCCAGCCAAGTAGCAAAGTCGGGATGGTCACTGGGGCCTTGGCCACAAATACCCACGTACTTGCCCGCCGCCTTGCACGCGGAAATGGCCAAGCGCAGCATGGCTTTGACCGCAGGGTCACGCTCATCGAAATCAACGGCCAGCACTTCCAGACCCGAGTCCCGATCAAGACCCAGCGTCAACTGCGTCAAATCATTGGAACCGATCGAGAAGCCATCAAAGTATTCCAGAAACTGCGCAGCCAAAATCGCATTGCTCGGCACTTCGCACATCATGATGTGGCGCAGACCGTCCTTGCCACGTGGCAGGCCGTGCTGAGCCAGCAGCTTGGTGACTTTCTCAGCCTGCCCCAGGGTACGCACAAACGGCACCATGATCTCAACGTTGGTCAGGCCCATGTCGGCGCGTACCCGCTTCAGCGCTGCGCACTCCATGGCGAACGCTTCACCAAACTCTTCACTGATGTAGCGTGCTGCACCTCGGAAACCCAGCATGGGGTTCTCTTCTTCCGGCTCATAGCGCGAGCCACCAATCAGCTTGCGGTACTCGTTGGATTTGAAATCAGACAAGCGAACAATTACTGGCTTAGGCCAGAAGGCCGCTGCAATCGTGGCTATACCTTCTGCAACTTTATCGACAAAGAAAGCGCGAGGTGAAGCGTGCCCACGGGCCACCGATTCCACCGCTTTCTTCAAATCAGCATCGACATTCGGATAGTCCAAAATCGCTTTCGGATGCACGCCGATGTTGTTGTTGATGATGAATTCCAGCCGCGCCAGACCCACGCCCTTGTTGGGCAATTGGCAGAAATCAAACGCCAGCTGTGGATTGCCTACGTTCATCATGATCTTCAAGTCCAAATCAGGCATGGTGCCGCGCTCGACTTGGGTGATTTCGGTTTCCAGCAGACCGTCGTAAATGAAGCCGGTATCGCCTTCGGCGCAGCTCACCGTCACCAGCGTGCCGTCTTTCAGCGTTTCGGTGGCATCGCCACAGCCCACCACGGCAGGAATACCCAGTTCACGCGCAATGATGGCAGCGTGGCAGGTGCGGCCCCCCCGGTTGGTGACGATGGCGCTGGCGCGCTTCATCACCGGCTCCCAGTTCGGGTCGGTCATGTCGGTGACGAGCACATCGCCAGGCTGCACTTGGTCCATCTCGCTGATGTGGTGCACCAAACGCACGGGGCCAGTACCTACTTTTTGACCGATCGCACGGCCTTCGGCCAGCACATTCGAGCGTCCTTTGAGTTTGTAACGCAGCTCAGCCTTGTCCCCTTGCTGGCTTTTCACCGTCTCAGGACGCGCTTGCAGGATGTAAATCTGGCCATCGGTGCCATCTTTGCCCCATTCCACATCCATGGGTCGGCCATAGTGCTTCTCAATGACCAAGGCATAGCGAGCCAGTTGCTCCACATCGTCATCGGTCAGCGAATAGCGGTTACGCAACTCAGCAGGCACGTCGGTGGTTTTAACCAGTTTGCCCGTCGCCGCTTTTTCAGCGGGCGTGGAGAACTCCATTTGCAGCAGCTTGCTGCCCAAATTGCGGCGGATGATGGCGCGCTTGCCCGCAGCCAGCATCGGTTTGTGGACAAAGAACTCGTCCGGGTTCACCGCACCCTGCACCACCGTTTCGCCCAGCCCATAGCTGGACGTGATGAACACCACCTGATCGAACCCCGACTCGGTGTCAATCGTGAACAGCACGCCCGCCGCGCCAATGTCCGAGCGCACCATGCGCTGCACGCCAGCGCTCAAGGCCACGTCTGCATGGGCAAAACCCTTGTGGACGCGGTAGCTGATGGCGCGGTCGTTGTAGAGCGAAGCAAACACTTCTTTCATCTTGTGCAGCACATCCTCAATGCCCACCACGTTCAAAAAGGTTTCTTGCTGACCCGCGAATGAGGCATCGGGCAAGTCTTCTGCCGTGGCAGAAGAGCGCACTGCAAACGAAGCTTCAGGGTTGCCTGCACTCAGCGTGATGAAAGCAGCGCGGATGGCCGCTTCCAGATCAGCGGGGAAAGGCTGCGCTTCCACCATCGCACGAATCTCAGCACCTACGTTAGCCAAGGCACGCACGTCCTCGGTGTCCAAGGCGTCCAGGCGGGCGTTGATGCGACCGTTGAGATTCTCATGCTTCAAAAATTCACGGAAACCGTGGGCTGTAGTCGCAAAGCCAGTAGGCACGCGCACACCCGTGGGCAACTGTGAAATCATCTCGCCCAGGCTGGCATTTTTACCGCCAACCGTGTCTACATCGCTCATGCGAAGCAGCTCAAAAGGAACGACCAAGGCACCAGGGTCAAAAAGTGTGGATGACATAAACAAAAGCTCCAGTAGTAAAAAACCGGTGTGCTGCTGACCTCAAACCTACAGGCATTGCATGGGCCATGACGGGTGATCAGACAAGCGACCCACGCGCCCTTGCAGAAAAAACCAGGGCAGGCAGGTTGAAATTTGGATAATGCTCAAACGCTTTCGCGCAAGCTTTTACTAATTGTAGGTGGCCCCATGCAAAACACAGACTTTCCCGATTCCATCCTGATCGAACCCAGTGACGATGGCAACACCGCACGGCGCCGCACCGTGTTCTTTGTTTCCGACAGCACCGGCATCACCGCCGAAACCTTTGGCAACGCCATCCTCGCCCAGTTCGAGATGAAGCCTAAACGCGTACGCCTGCCTTTCGTCGATACCGTAGACAAAGCCCACCAGGTGGTGCGCCAGATCAATGAAAACGCGACATTGGAAGGCCAAAAGCCCATTGTGTTCACCACCATGGTCAACAAAGAAGCCTTTGCGGTAATTCAAGAGGGCTGCAAAGGCATGTTGCTCGACATGTTTGGCACCTTCGTTCACCCGCTGGAAAACGAGCTGGGCATGACATCCAACCACCGCATTGGCCGCTTCAGCGACGTGAGCAAAAGCCAGGAATACACCGACCGCATCGAAGCCATCAACTACAGCCTGGCCCACGACGATGGCCAATCCAACCGCGATTTAGTCTCTGCCGATGTGATTTTGGTAGGTGTCAGCCGCAGCGGTAAGACTCCCACCTCCCTCTACCTTGCCATGCAGCACGGACTGAAAGCCGCCAACTACCCACTGATCCCCGAAGACTTCGAACGCAAACAGCTTCCCCCTGCGCTTCTTGCCTTGAAAAAGAAAATCTTTGGCTTGACGATTCAACCTGAGCGCCTGAGCGAAATCCGCTTTGAGCGCAAACCCAACAGCCGCTACGCGTCGATCGAAAACTGCCGCATGGAAGTAGGCGAAGCCGAATCCATGATGCGCCGCGCAGGCATCCGCTGGCTGTCAACGACCACAAAATCAATTGAGGAGATTGCGACAACGATATTGCAGGAAATCCGACCTGAACGTCTGACGTATTGACACGATTCTGGCGATGGGTGTTGCGTTGTCCACTGCGGCAAGGTCGCCCTTGCGCCATCAAGGGCCCCGTGTACCGCCCAGTGCAGGAAACTCATTCTCAGCAACTACCGCGTTGGGTTGTTGCAGCGCAATCAATCGGCGCTGCATGCTTTGAATCTCTATCGTCTGGCCTGCGATGATGTCTTCAGCCAGCATGCGTGTCGCCGGGTCACGGCCATACACCAAGACAAGCCGTGCCATATCTACCGCACCTTGATGGTGTGGAACCATCATCGCCAGAAAATCGACATCCACATTGCCGCTGTAGCCAGGTGCGTGCATGTCGGTCATCATGCGGCCCATGCCTGTGTCCATCTCACGCTGAAACTTCGACTTTATGCCTAGCGACGTGCACAGCGAGTCAGCCAACGCTGCAGCAAAGCGCTCATATTGAATTAATGCGTCCGTATTGGAGGATCCAAGCTTGGCACGTACCGTCACCGTGCCAACAATGGCCACCATGCTTAACGCGATTGCCCACCACATCGACGGGGAAGCGAGTCGGCCCCAACGCCCCGATTTCATGCCGTCTGTCCTTTGGTGCCGACGCGTACATAAACGAGGTTGATACTTTTCTTGTTGCGCAGCTCTCCCGAAGGCAGTGCCAGATTACCCAGCGGAATCTGCACAATGAAGATCGGCCTCATGGGATCGCTCACATCAAAGGCACTGCAGACCGTCTGGCCGGCATTCGGCGTCCCTGGTAACTCATCCTGTTCATGCGCGACATAAAGCAACGTGTTCTCAGGATTCGTCCAGAGGCCATGCGACTCGCGACCATGCGTAAAGAAGCTGCCGATCATCTTGCGCTCACCTGCTTTGGCGCTGCGGTCAATGATGGCGATCTGGCTGGATGCAACGCTGCCTGGACCGCTGTCGTCCACACGCGCCAAGCTGGCGTACACCACGCTGCCTTTGGCGTTGGAAACAAACTCGACGTGATTAGGCCGTGCCAGCGCGCCCAGCGAGACTTTATCGAGCAGCTCAAAACCACCGTGCGTTGACCGGCACGACAGGCTGTCTGCCAGCTTGTGGGACAACCAGACCTCTCGTCCGTCGGGGGTGGTCTTCATGAAGGGCGTGAAACCAGGTTTGTCCTGCGCACTGATGTCCAGCGTGGTGAGGCGCTGGGGTTGTGAATGACCATCGGCACCGGTATTCACGCGGAAAACATTGATCTTGGCCACTTTCTGGCTCGCCACGAAGGCCAGCGTTCCTTCGCGGTTAAACCACGCCTGCGATGGGCCGTTCAAGGTCGGAAGAAACTGGCGAATGGCCGAAGTGTCAGCGCCTTTGAGCTGGCTCGCTGCGTGGTCATGAGAAGTTTGAGTAAAAATTGAAAGCGATCCCCCCGCAGGCCAATGCGGTTAAGGGGATAGGCGAAGTCTTTGGCTCAGGCTTAGCTGGAAGCCAATTGGCGATACACCTCTTGCGACACGCGCATCAGCTCTTTTCGATCCGTGCCGCCCGAGATGGCGTAGCCGAAATCCTTGTCAACCCAATAGAAAACATTGACAGGGCCATCCTGCCCAAAACGAAATGAAGTTTCAGGCTGGTTCGCAAGTTTTGGCAGCTCGCGCGTCACATACAGCGTTAAGCGTTGCCCGGTGGCATCGTGGTACATGAACTGTGCTACCGGGCCGGTATCGCCGGGCAGCAAGCGCCCACCGATCAGCTCGTAACCAATACCTTGCAGACGTGGAGGCTTGACAGCCGTACCGAGTCGCTTGGACAGCCAAGTAACCAGTTGCTGCTCTTGGTCTGCACCTACTTCAACCGGGCGGCGGATATCGGGGCTGTAGACCACATGGGCGACAGCGGCGCGACGCGCAAATCCTGTGAGGTCACTGCTGCTCGCTGCCGCCATGCGGGTGGATGTGGCCAAGGCAAGGCGTGCTGCATCGCCATCAACAGAACCACGCACAACCCAGGCCGAACTGGCGCTGACTGCTGCGATGGCGATACCTGCTGCAAATCCACGCCACGGATAGAGGGTGGCCGGGGGCTTGAGCGGCAGCCGCATCGGCAGGGGCTCTTCGAGTGCCGGATTCAACCAACTGCGCAACAATTCGTTTTGCTGCTGCCATGCCTGAACGCGTTGGCGCTCGTCAGGTTGTGAACTCAGGTACTGATCGACCTCGATGCGGCGTGCCTGCGTCAACTGTTGATCAACGTAGCCATGCAAATCGGATTCGGTGATCGGTGAACTGCCAACACCGTTGGATGAAGAGGCTAGTTTAATTTTTTCCATGTCATTTCACCCGCTGTATCTTGCTGACCAAGGTGCACCCGTCCAGTTCAGCACGCATACGCTCGCGAGCCCTGGACAAACGCGACATGACCGTGCCAATCGGCACACCAAGGACATCAGCCACATTCTGGTAGCTCAACTCCTCTACCCCCACCAGCAGCAGCACTTCGCGCAAGTCGGGAGGCAGACGTTGCAGCACGCGGTCAAGATCCCTTAGTTCAAGGCGATCAAACTGCCTGGGGCGATCAGACACTTCCGGCAGTTCGTCGCCGACGCTGTCTTCCGGGCGTGCTCGCTGACTGCGAACGCGGTCAATGAACAGGTTATGCATGATGCCAAACATCCAGACACGCACTTCGCCGCGCTTTTGCCACATCGAGTATTTACGCCAGGCACGCTCAAGCGTGTCCTGCACCAGATCTTCTGCCTGCTCCCGGGCAGAAACCAGCCCGCGCGCGTAGCGACGCAGGTGCGGAATGCTGGCCACGATCTCGGTTTCGTTTTGGGAGCGCATGAGTGATTCAGTGATTCAGTAGAAATCAGCGAAAGCGATGCTCATTTGACGATGTGCCACACGTTCTTGAAGTTGTCTCCCGTGACATCTCCAGCCTGTTTGTCTGCCGCATAGGTATAGACAGGCTTACCCTTGTAGGCCCATTGCTGCGTACCGTCATCACGGGTGACAAGGCTCAATTCACCTTCGGGCTTGGCATCCGCTGCGGCCATTGCAGGTGGCCACAGTGCTGCACATGGGCCGTTGCACTTGCTCTTGCCAGCCGCATCCATATCGAAGGTGTAGAGCGTCATGCCCGATGTGTTGACCAGCATGCCACCAGCCATCTTGACAGCAGGCTCCGCGTGCGCCAGCGTGACAAGCAGGCCAGCGGTAAGGGTAATCGCAGCGAGAGAGAAGCGGTTCATGGTGTGTCCTTTGAAAGAAAGTGAAGTGAAGGGAACACTGGTATAGACGCGGCGGCCCTGGCATTTATTCCACAAGGCTCGTTAATTTGTGGCGAAAGCGGCCCGCAGGCGCTGTACCAGCACTTTGACCGCAGCTATTTTGGCTTGGTGCAGCTGCTCAAGAACCTGGGCGCACGCGTCAACACCTGCAACCCTTGGGTCCATTAGCTGAACACATACTGCGGCGTGCCATCATGGCTGATGACGGCCTCGCACCCCACGCTCCATACCGACTGAATCAACGCCCCCGTCAGCACCTCGCGCACCGGGCCGAAGCTGTGTTTTTCGGCTTGCTGCAACACCAGCACGTCATCGGCGTAGCGCAGGGCCAGATTCAAATCATGCAATACCGCCACCACGCCAACACCTTGCCCATGCGCCCACTGGCGCACGGTGCGCATGACGTGGTGCTGGTGGGCCAAATCCAGTGCAGCGGTGGGCTCGTCCAGCAGCAGCCAGCGGGTGGATGGGGTGACCTCCCAGAGTTGTGCCAAGGCCCGCGCCAGCTGCGCCCTCGCCTTTTCGCCACCGCTGAGCGTGTTCAACACCCGGTCAGCCAAGTGCGAAACGCCCGTTAAAACCATAGCAGCCTGTGCTATCTCTGCCTGCTGCAAGGTCGAATTTAAGACTGAATTTAAAGCCAAATTCAAGGGTGTACTTTGGCGGTGCGGGTAGCGGCCCAGTTCAACGATGTCACGCACCGTGTAGTCGAACGCTACCGTGCTGTCTTGCAGCATGAAGGCACGCACGCGGGCCAGGGCGGCGGGCGACCAGTCGGGCAAGGTTTGGCCGTTCAGCAGCACCGTGCCCCCAGTGGCTGCACGCTTGCCGCTCAAGAGGGACAGCAGCGTGGACTTGCCCGCGCCGTTCGGCCCAACGATGGCGGTGACGCGCCCGGCTTGCAGGTCCACCGACAGCGGTTTGAGCAGCGACGTGCCTTGTACCGTGCAGGCAACGTTCACCGCGCTCAGCAAAGGCAAAGACAATGGCTCCCGCTTCAAAACCGCCCCTTGAAGTTGCGCAACAGCAGCAAAAAGAACGGCACACCGACAAACGCAGTCAACACGCCCAAAGGCAGCTCTGCCGGTTGGGCGATGGTGCGTGCCACCGCATCAGCCGCCAGCACCAGGCTCGCGCCCAGCAGCGCCGAGCCAGGCAGCACGATGCGGTTGTCCGGCCCTGCAATCAGACGGATGATGTGCGGGGCCACCAACCCGATAAAACCAATGATGCCGGTAGTGGCCGTCACCGCGCCCACCGCCAGCGCCGTGATGAGCACCACGCGGCGCTTGAGGCGTTCCACGTTGACACCCAACAAATGCGCCTGCGCCTCACCCAAAGCCAAGACGTTCAAGGGCTTGGCGCACAGAAGACCAGCTGTGACAGCTATCAAAACCAGAGCACCCACCAGCACCACCGCACTCCACCTTGCCCCACCCAAACTGCCCAACAACCAAAACTGCAAGCTGCGCAATTGCTCGTCGTTCGCCAAAAAGCTCAGCAGCCCCAAACCCGCTCCAGCCAGCGCGTTGATCGCTATGCCGGCCAGCAGCATCAAGCCCACGCGCGTGCCTCCCTCGCTTTGCGACAACAGGTAAATCACGCCGGTGACGCCCAGGCCACCCAGAAACGCCATCAGCACCAACACCCAACTGCCCAATTTGCGTGGCATTTCAGGGAACCACAGGCTGCCCATCACGATGGTGATACCCGCCGCCAGCGCAGCACCACTGCTGACGCCGATCAAACCGGGGTCGGCCAGCGGGTTGCGAAACAGCCCCTGCATCAGGGCCCCGGCCATGCCCAGCCCGGCACCTGCGGCCACAGCCAGAATCAAACGCGGCAAGCGGATGTTGACGAAGACGAGGTACTCGGGCGAAGGGTTGGCGGTGCCAGACAACAGGTCGCCCAGCACTCTGAACAGCTCGAAACTGCTGATGCTGTATGCCCCACAGGCACTGCCAGCTATGAATGCCATAGCAACGAGCAAAATACCAAACAGCAGTACGGTGCTGGGGTGCAGGCGTTTTATCATGTCGTTTTGCGTGGTGTGGCCGATGCAGCCATCGCCACCGCCATCCGGTCATGCACTTCACGCACAGCCTGGGGCAAGCGCGGGCCAAAGCCCAGCAGTTGCAGCGCGTCCATCGTGACCAGGGCACAGTTTTTGAAGGCGGGGGTCAACGCCAATTCAGGGCGCGACCAAAACTTGTCAGCCCCACCTTGGGCTTCAATGCCTTGGGTGCTGGTCAAAATAATGTCAGGTGCCGCAGCGGCCATCGCCTCTGCTGTCATGGGGCGGTAGCCGTCAAAACCGCTCAGGCAGTTCGTACCACCGGCAAACTGGATCACCGCGTTGGCCGCTGTTTTTTCGCCTGACACCTGCACCGTGGTGCTGTGCGAGAGGATGAAGAGCACACGGGGTTTGCGGGGTGATTTGGCAACGGATTTTTCCACCCAGCGCTGCGAACTGAGCCATTCAGCTTCCAATTTGGCCTGGAACTCAGCCGCTTGGCCCACACGTCCCGATGCCCGCCCCACCGCCTGCACCTTGGCCATCAGCTCCGCCCAACTGTGGTCGGCTTTGACCAATTCCACTTTCACACCAGCACTGCGAATCTGGTCCAGCACCACCGGCGGCCCGGCTTCGGTGGTGGCAATCACCGCATCCGGCTTGAGCGACAGCAAGCCCTCTGCCGACAACTGGCGCATGTACCCCACCTTGGCCGTGTTCAGCGCCGCTGCCGGGAACAGGCTGGTGGTGTCCGTGCCCACCAACTGCGACTCAGCCCCCATCGCGTAAACGATTTCGGTGATCGCGCCGCTGACGGTGACCAAGCTGGGAAGTTTGCTCAGTGTCTGTGTGGGTGTCAGCGGCGCTGCCAGTGACAGGGCCGGGTACGCAACATGCGCAAGCGTAGCGAAGGCGGCGAGACGTAACACGTCGCGGCGACGGGGCTGCGTCAGAAGATGCGTCAGTAGAAGGGGTGGGTTCATGGCGTTCAGATTTCGTGGAAGGTACGGGCTTCATGCCGCAAGGGTTTCAGCCAAATGCGGTAACTTCCCCGCCAAAGCACGCCAATCCTCACGCTCAGGCTTGCCGGGTTTGCGTGCACCAAAGAACATTGCCATCAATTCGCCATCATGGTCGAAGGCCTCTATCGAGGTGACAACGCCATCGCTGGTAGGCTTCTCGACATGCCAGATGCTGGCAATCGAGTCCTCACGCAGGTGCAGGTTGAAGCCTGGGTCGATGATGTTGAGCCACTGCACGCCGCGAATGTTCATCGGTTCAATGCGTTTGACCGGGCCGGTGTGAATTTGGATGCAACCGGGGCTGCCCACGAACACCATGATGGGCACGCCATCAAAAGCCGCCTCAACGAGCAAATCTCCCAGCGCGGTTGTCGCCAAGCGTTGTGTGAACTGGCCTTCGGTCAAGCGAAAACTCTGTTGGCGCTCGACGTTGTGTGTTTTGAGCAGACCAAAGAAATCGTGCGTGTCCTTCATGCCAGTCCAGGCTTTAACCAAGGCCGCAGCATCAATGCTGGCATCGGCCAGCGGCACAGGCTTGGCCTCAGCACGGCGGAAAACGTAGCCGCAAGCGGGGTCGGTGTAGTGCGCCACCACGTCGGCAAAGGCATCGCGGTCGGTGGCATCGCGTTGGAAGATTTTGTGAACGGCTTTGCCGCTGGCATCGAAAAATTGCAGGCTGATGCTGGAGCGGTTCTGTGGGTTGGCGGCCAGCTCAGTCACCGCGAAACCAGCGTGCCATTGGTCGAAGAACAGGCGGAAATCAATGTCGTCACCCAAGGCCAAACCCATGCGTCCACCCGGCCCCATAGTGGATATCTTTTGGTAGATACCGGTTTTTTCATGCACGGTGGATTCGTTGCGCGTCAAGGCCAGCAAGGGGCCGCAGAGCGCCAAAGCCTGCAGCAGCTCGACCCAACTGCCACGCAAGGGTACGGCTTTGGGCGGGTAGCTGTGCTCGCCGCAATGGGCGGCCACGGCTTGGCCTTCGCTGAGCCCCAAGGATTCAGCGGCATCCTTGGCACGTTTGCCCAATTGGCGGGCGACGTTGAATTTCTCGCGGATGGCTTCAGTATTCATTTCTGGAAGAGGTGTGAGGGTGGACATGGCAAAAGCGCCTTAAAAATCAGCGACCAAAGAAACGTTGAGATGGCGACCGGGCTGGGTGTAAGCATCCAGCACAGTGGAGGCGGACGCGAGGCCGTTCACATCGGCCCAGTTCCAGTATTTTTTGTTCGCCAGATTGACCACCGCCATGTTCAAGCGCAGGTCTTTGCGGATGCGCCACTGGCCGCGCAGGTCCAGCGTGGTGGCCGCTGGTGTGGCGAACTGGGTGGCCAGCGCTGTAGGGTCAATATCTGCCGATTTTTTGGCCGCGTGATGAACCGCGTCCAACGATGCCGTCCACTGGGCTGCGGTAGCGCGTACGCCCAAGACCAGCTTGGACGGATTGATCGAATTGATGGGCTTGCCGCTGCTGGTGTCGGTGCCTTTGGTTTGACCGTAGGCAAAGGGAGACGCAATGCCCACTTCGCCAGCACGGCCTACCCGCCCCCAGTCCATCAACCCCTTAAGCTCAAAGCCGCTGATACGCGCTTGGCCCACATTGATCGACTGGTACACGCCCGGATTGGCCTGCGTGAAGTTACCGCTGACCAGCACGGTGTCTTGAATCAGGTTTTTGAAACGCCCTGTGAACACAGCGGCATCGAGCGTCAGGCGGTCTAAGCGACCGCGCAGGCCGAGTTCAAAGTTCTGGCTCTTCTCGGGTTTCAGGTTGGGGTTGGAAATGGTTTTGTAGTACGAGGTGGGATTCTCGAAAAAGCCGTTCAACTGGTTGGCGTTGGGCGCTTTGAAGCCTGAGGCGTAGTTGCCGTAGACGCTCCATTCGGGCGTGGCGCGGAACATCAAGCCCAGCTTGGGCGACACGGCAGAGCCGCTCAGCGAGGTGGCGACACCGCCAAAACCGCTTTGGCTGGCATCGAGCTTGAAGCGGTCAATGCGCACACCAGGCACCACGGTAAAGCGGTCGCTGATGATTTCGTCTTGCACATACACCGCGCTGCTGTTCTCGCGGGTGTCGGGAAAGCGCTTGAGCGGGAAGGTTTCGCCGGTAGGCGGGGTGACGCCGGTCACGTTGTTGGTGATTTTGGCGGCGGTGTAGTCAAAGCCATAGGTGAGTTTGTGCGCCAAGTCAGGCGAGAGGCGCAGCGTTTTTTGCGCTTGCACGTTGGCTTGCCATGTTGCTTCTTTGTACTCGGTGTCACGCACGCGGTCTGCGGCGGTGTTGCGGTCTTCGGTGACGTATTCGCGTGAGTTGGCGGCTTGGTAGGCGAGCACGGTTTGCAGGCTGTCCATCAGCGGTGCGTTGACTTGGTAGCGGGCATCCCAGGTGGCACGGTCGCGGTTCAGGGTGTTTTCGGCGTTGGAGCCCAGCGTGGAGGTGGCGGTGAGCGGCGGTTTGGCGCGGGCGCTCAGCAGCTCGTAAGCCGCTTTTTTATCGACATGCTCCAGCGTCACCACATGTTTTTGCTGGGTGCTGGGGCGCAGCACCAGTTTGCCGAGAATGGCATTGTTGCGGTTGGTTTCAGGGTTGGGCGTGGTACGGTCAACATTGGCGGCATCGTTGGTGCCCATGTTGCGCAAGCCATCGGCACGGGTGGTGTTGGCGCTGATGAGCCATTCCACCACGTCGTTTGCACGGCCTGCGACAGTGCCGCCAACCGACACGCCTTTGTCGTCGCCGCTGTAGCCCACGCTGGCGCGGCCACCCACGGCTTTGCCACCGGTCAAAAAGTCAGCCGGGTCGTGGGTGATGAAGTTGACCAAACCGGCCACGCCATCGGAGCCATACAGCACCGAAGCGGGGCCACGCACGATTTCCACGCGCTTGACCAGCCCGATGTCCAGGTAATCGCGGCCAAAGGCGTTGGCACTGAAGACGTAGCTGCGCGGCATGCGGATGCCATCGGTCAGCATCAGCACGCGGTTGCCGTCCAGCCCACGGATGTTGAAGCCCGAATTACCGTCGCGCCCGGTATTGCCACCGGCCAGACTGAAACGGGCTGGCGCACGCTTCACAGAAACATTGGGCAACTCTTTCGCCACATCGCGGATGTCGTGGACTTGCTGCGCTTCCAGCGTTTGTGCGTTCAGTACGTCGATGCTGGCGGGGATTTCATCGCTGATTTGCTCGCTGCGCGAACCGCTGATAACCACCTCTTGCAGCTTGGGGCCAGCAGCGATTTGGAGGGTCTCGGCATGCACACTGAGTGCGGAACCCCACGCCACAGCGAGCAGCAAGGGCAAGCGGCGTAACGCCAAATGCGCAGGCGAAGGTGGGCGCGAAAGAAGGCTCGCGGAAATTACGGATGGAGATGAAAAACAGGTGTGCGCCACGGGAGAGTCCTCATGCAGTCAGATGCAGTTGTGCGTTGGTAACAACCGCTGGCTGCAAACTCCCCAACACCGGGCAAGAACGTGGCTAGCTAATACGTGAGGCAATTATATGCGAATGATTCTCATTTGTAAAACTATCAGACCCATACAAACTATCAATCAAAACCGTCATCCCAATAGCTTAATATTCATCCCGTCGGTAACGCATCCCGCGTACTGCCACCCGTCCCGCCATTCATACATTCAGAGGAAACGACCATGTCCCTTATCAATACCCAAGTCCAGCCTTTCAAGACCGAAGCTTTCCACAATGGCAAATTCGTGCCTGTCAGCGACCAGACACTGAAGGGCAAATGGTCTGTGCTGATCTTTATGCCAGCCGCTTTCACCTTCAACTGCCCCACCGAAATCGAAGACGCGGCCGACAACTACGCTGAATTCCAAAAGATGGGTGCCGAGGTCTACATCATCACCACCGACACCCATTTCTCGCACAAGGTGTGGCACGAGACTTCGCCTGCTGTGGGCAAAGCCAAGTTCCCTCTGGTGGGCGACCCTACCCACACCCTGACCAACGCTTTCGGCGTGCACATCCCTGAAGAAGGCCTGGCACTGCGTGGCACCTTCATCATCAACCCCGAGCTGATGATCAAAACGGCAGAAATCCACTCCAACGAAATCGCCCGCGATGTCAAGGAAACCGTGCGCAAGCTGAAAGCCGCCCAGTACACCGCAGCCCACCCTGGCCAAGTCTGTCCCGCCAAGTGGAACGAAGGCTCAGCCGTGCTGACCCCCTCCATCGACTTGGTTGGCAAGATCTAAATCTGTGTAATTAAACCTGCCGCTGGCTCACGAGGCTGGTGGCGGCATTGACTGAAAGAAAAGCATGTTGGACGACAACCTCAAAGCACAACTGAAGAGTTACCTGGAACGGGTCACAAAGCCATTCCAGATCACAGCGTCGCTGGACGACAGCAAAGGCGCGGCAGAAATGCGCGGCCTGCTGGAGGACATCGTTGGGTTGTCCGACAAAATCACCCTCAAGACCGATGGCACAGACACTCGCAAGCCGTCGTTCAGCCTGAACCGCATCGACAGCGATACCAGCACACCGATGAGCCTGCGTTTCGCGGCTATTCCTATGGGGCACGAGTTCACCTCGCTGGTGCTGGCCCTGCTGTGGACAGGCGGTCATCCGCCCAAGGTAGAGCCTGATGTCATCACAGGCATCCAAGCGCTGGACGGTGACTTCAATTTCGAGGTCTACATGAGCCTCAGCTGCCACAACTGCCCCGACGTGGTGCAGGCGTTGACGCTGATGTCGGTGTTCAACCCCAAAATCAAAACGGTCATCATCGACGGCGCGCTGTACCAAGACGAGGTCAATGCCCGCGAAGTGATGGCTGTTCCCAGCATTTACCTGAATGGCAGCCATTTCGGCTCGGGCCGCATGACGGTGGAAGAGATCGTCACCAAGCTCGACACCGGCGCGGCGGACAAAGACGCCGCCAAACTCTCGGCCAAGCCAGCGTTTGACGTGCTGGTGGTCGGCGGTGGCCCGGCAGGCGCGGCAGCCGCTGTGTACGCCGCACGCAAAGGCATCCGCACCGGCATTGCCGCTGAGCGCTTTGGCGGTCAGGTGAACGACACGCTTGCGATTGAGAATTTCATCTCCGTGCTGGAAACTGACGGCCCCAAATTCGCGATGGGTCTGGACGCTCACGTCAAAGCCTACGGCGTGGACGTGATGAACCTGCAACGCGCAGGCAAGTTGATCCCCGCCACCACACCCGGCGGCTTGGTCGAGGTGCAACTGGCCAACGGTGGCACGCTCAAATCCAAAACCGTGATCGTGACCACGGGCGCACGCTGGCGCAACGTCAACGTCCCCGGCGAGCAAGAATACAAAAACAAGGGTGTGGCCTACTGCCCACATTGCGACGGCCCGCTGTTCAAGGGCAAGCGCGTAGCGGTGATTGGTGGCGGCAACTCAGGTGTTGAAGCTGCCATCGACCTGGCCGGGCTGGTGGCGCAGGTGACCCTGATCGAATTCGGCGAAGCGTTACGCGCCGATGCCGTGCTGGTCAAGAAGCTGCACAGCCTGCCCAACGTAACCGTCCATGTATCGGCACAAACCACCGAGCTTACCGGGGACGGCAACAAGCTGAACGGCCTGACCTACACCGACCGCACCAGCAACCAAAGCCACCACATCGAACTGGAAGGCTGCTTCGTGCAGATCGGTTTGGTGCCCAACACCGAATGGCTTAAAGGCACAATCGAGCTGAGCAAGCACGGCGAGATCATCGTGGACAACCGGGGCCAGACCTCGGTGCCCGGTGTGTTTGCCGCCGGTGACGCGACCACCGTGCCCTTCAAGCAGATCATCATCGCAGCGGGCGATGGGGCCAAGGCGGCGCTGGGCGCGTTTGACCATTTGATGCGGAGTGCGGTGGTGGCTTAATTCAGCAGCGCGGTAGGCGGTTTGTACGCGGGGCGAATGTCTGTTTCTGAAAAATCGTTGCCTTTGAAAAGTAACGGCAATCCACGGACTTTCGCCAATGCATAGCTGAAAACATCGCCAAAATTCAAGCTTGCAGGGTGCCCACTGCCCTTACCAAAAGCAACAAAGGCAGCATAAGCCGCATCACTCTCAGCCACACTGGGGGCCACGGCCTCGAAGGGTGGAAGGTGCAACAAGTCGTCGATCAAAATCACAGCACGCTGCCCACGCCGCCCATGAATCACCATACGTGCTTCGACCATGGACACCGTTGAAATCAACGCGACATCGGAGGCACGAATGCAATTCAGAAAAGCCTCTCGTTCTGGTTCTGCAAAGGCGATGGCCACAATGGCAGAGGTATCAACGACGATCATGTGGGCAAACCCAAATCATCCCAAGCCAGTGGATTGAAAGCGTCTGTTCGGTCAGGTATGCGGTCAAGCTGGGCCAGTAAAGCCATCATGTCCGTCGCCTGCTGCGCAGGTTGGCCCAACTGCTGTGTAAGCTGGTCAACAGCACGCTCCACAGCAGCGGTTTTGCTCAGGCCCATGATGCCTGCCAACCAGTCAATTTTGCCGACAACAACAGGGTTTGCGATTTGCAGCGCCATCAGGTTCACCTTGAATGTACATTTCAACACTATAAATATACATTACAAATCCTGATTTTCAAATCACATCAGAAGTGAAAGCTCACCACTGGAGCCCGCGTTTTGGCACGGGCCAGCACACCGACCTGTTTCGGTCGCACGCCCAAGCTGGCCCGCTGGCGCAATGCGGCCCAATCGTGCCGCCCTTGCTCGTCCAGCGCCAAATACAGCGCTGAGTCGCGCAAAATCACGGCGGCACGCAAGCGGACGACTTCGGCATCGAGTTGCTGAACGCGCTTGGCATAGCCCGTCAACAAGCGGGTGCAACGTTGCTGCACAGTGGCCAGCGTGCGTGCCAACGCTGCGTTTTCATCCAACATACCGGGCGGCTCAACGGGTACCGAGGCACTGGCTGAAACTTGCCTTTGCGGCACGGGATAAGTCGCAGCGGTCTCAACCAGACTGCTGCGCGGCGCAAACCAGGGCTGCACCCAACGCTTGAACCAGCCCCAACTTCCTGTGATTCGTTTCATTTGGCAACCCTTTCGATGGTGTACGCAGTGGATGGATGAAAAGAGGATGCCCACATTTTAAATGAGAATAATTCTCATTTGTGAAAATCCATGAAAATTTACCCCACTTTGCGTAACGTCGCCGCCACACACGCCACCTTATCCCAGCGTAATACGAACACCTATCACCCTCACCCGCATGCATACCGCATTCGTGTGGGTATTAGCAGGTTTTGCTTTGGGATGGTGAATGTCTGCCTGACAATAGGGTCTTTCCATAACTTCAAAGGGACTGCCATGAAAGGCGACGCCAAAGTCATTGCGCATCTGCAAGCTCAACTCAAAAACGAACTCACCGCCATCAACCAGTATTTCCTGCACTACCGCATGTTGAAACACTGGGGTTTCACCAAGCTGGCCAAAAAGGAATATGAAGAATCCATCGGTGAGATGAAGCACGCGGACATGTTGATGGACCGCATTTTCATGCTCGACGGCCTGCCCAACTTGCAAGACCTGGGCAAGCTCATGGTAGGCGAATCGGTGCCCGAAACCCTGGCTTGCGATTTGAAGTCTGAGCAAGGCGCACAAGCCACCATCAAAGCCGGTATCGAATACTGCGAAACCGCTCGCGATTACGTGTCCCGCGAGCTGCTGCAAGGCATTCTGGACGACACCGAAGAGCACATTGACTTCCTGGAAACCCAGCTTGATCTGATCGACAAACTCGGTTTGCCTAACTACCTGCAAAGCCAAGTAGGCGAGCACGCTTAAGTTTGTTGCAGCCCGGCAGCGCCACAAAGTGGCTGCCCAGAACCAGCTTCGGCTGGTTTTTTAAATTTTGCAAATATTAACAATTCTCATTTACAAGGTAAACTCTTGGCCTTCAGCCAGCCAGACCCCTGCGTCATTTAAAGCCAGCCAGTGTTTTAAATCGACGGAGTTCCGATGTCTTTGCCCCTGCCCGCTCGCCTGAGCCCCTTGGCTGCTGCCACTTTTTGTTTTTTGCACGGCCTTGCCGCTGCGCAGGGCACCAGCCCCCAAACCCTCAAAGAAGTCACCGTTAATTCGGGCAAAGACGCGGGCTATTCCCCCGCCACCAGCAACACAGCCACCAAAGGCAGTGCCCCACTGCGCGACATTCCTCAGGCCGTGAACGTGGTGCCCGAGCAGCTCATGCGTGACCAAGGCGTGCGCTCGATGCAAGACGCACTGCGCAACGTGCCGGGTGTGGTGTTCAGCAGCGGTGACGGCCAGCGCGATCAGGTGGTGATTCGCGGTTTCACGGCTATTGCCGACCAGTTTTTAGACGGCGTGCGCGATGACGCGCTGTACTTCCGTGACCTGTCCAACATCGAAAGCGTCGAGGTCTTGAAAGGCCCTGCTGCGGTGTTGTATGGCCGTGGCTCGTCAGGGGGATTGATTAACCGTGTCACCAAAAAACCCAAGTTTGGCGAAACCTTTGGTGAAGTCACCTTCGGCCTGGGCAGTTTTGGCTACAAGCGCACCACGGCCGATGTGAATGCGGCCATCAATGATGCAGCCGCCTTGCGCATCAACGCCGCCCTGGAAGATTCCAAAAGCTACCGCGACCAGCAGTTCAACAAGCGCTACAGCATCGCACCTTCCGTGGCCTTCAAATTCACGCCCGATACCGATTTGCTGCTGCAATACAGCAACGCCCGCGACCAGCGTGTGACCGATTTCGGCATCCCAGCCTTGAATGGCAAGCCCGTCAACGTGCCCGCCAGCACCTACTACGGCTCGGCCAACGCCGCCCGCGACGACACCACAACCAGTCAGGTGCAGAACTTCACCGCCACGCTGAACCACCGCTTCAACGATGCTTGGAGCGTGCGCAACACCAGCCGCACCTACACCTACGCGCTAGACCGCTACAACACCCTGCCCGGCGGCACCACCGACCCGGTGACGATGACGGTGGGTCGCACCCGCAGCTTCATCTTGCGCGATGAAAGCGGCATGTTCAACCAAACGGATTTCGTCTACAAAAACAAACTCGGCAACCTCAAGCAAGAGTGGTTGATGGGCCTGGAGTTGGGACAGCAAAAACGGCGTGCAGAATCGGTCTCAGGCGGCACGGTAGACCGCGTGAGCATCTTGAACCCTGGCAGTGTGGTGCCCCCTGCGATTCCCGCATCGGCTTATTTGGCTGATTCTGCCATCCCCAGCCACACGGTGCAAGATACGGTGGGCCTATACGCACAAAACCAACTCACCCTCAGCCCGCAATGGAAAGCCCTGGTGGGTGCGCGGTACGACAGCTTCAAGCAGAGCACCACGTTCGACCGCAAGCTCGCAGGCCTGGGCCGCACCGACAAAGCCTTCAGCCCCCGTGCCGGACTGGTATGGCAACCGAGCGAAACCCAGTCGTACTACGTGTCAGTCAGTAAATCGTTCCAGCCCTCAGCAGAAACCTTTGCGCTGGCCGCCAACAATGCGGCCAACGCGCCTGAAATCACCCAAAACCGCGAAATCGGCACCAAGCTGGACTTGCTCGATGGCCGCTTGAACATCACCGCTGCGCTCTTCAACCTGCAACGCACCAACATCAAAAACACAGACCCCGCCAACCCTGCGCTGATGATTAACGTGGGCAAGCAACGCACCAACGGGCTGGAACTGACGGCCAATGGCAAGTTGTCTGGTCGTTGGGATGTGAGCGCAGGCTACGCTTACCTGGCAGGCCGCATGGTGGAATCCGTGGCCAGCGTCAGCTCATCACAGCTACCGGTGGTCAGCGTGCCATCGCTGGGCAAGATACCCGCATTGACACCTAAAAACTCAGGCTTCATCTGGGGCATGAAAGAGCTGGGTAGCTTTGGCGACGGCACCGTCAGCGTGGGCGGTGGCCTGAACTACATGGGCGAGCGCTTCACCTCACTCACCAACCTCGTCACCTTACCTGCTTACTTGACCGGTGACTTGGCAGGCAACTACAAAACCAAAGGCTATGAGGTGAGCGCCAACCTGAAAAACTTCACCAACAAGTCCTACATCGTCTCCAGCCACGGCAGCAACGACAACCTGATCTTGCCCGGCGCACCCCGCGAATTGCAGGTCACGCTGCGGATGAAGTTTTAAGACATCCCCCTGAAATCACGCAAAAACGACTACTTCCAACCTCAAGAAAGTATCACCATGTCACACCGCCTGTCTCCTCATCGACTCAGCCTCGTCGCCACCCTGCTGCTTTCAGCTGCTACCGCCCAATCCCATCAAGTCTGGCTGGAGCAAGATGCCAGCGGTGCCAAGCTTTACTTCGGTGAGTTTGGCGATAACTTGCGCGAAGCCTCGCCTGGCCTGCTGGACAAATTCGTCGCGCCTACCGCACAGCGTATTGGCACCACCGCACAGCCTTTAACAGTCAACAAAACAACCACAGGTTTTGCGCTGTCCGCCGCAGCGGCCAAGGGTGAATCGCTGGTGGCCGAAGATACCCGCTACCCCATCACCGAGCGCAAAGACGGCGACAAAATGATCCGTACGGCCTACATGCCTGCCGCCCGCCTGCTGACCACGTTTGACAAACAAGCGCCGCAACTCCCGCTGGATGTGGTGCCTACCGGGCAGCACAGCAAAGATGGCGCGGAGGTGCAAGTGTTCTACAAAGGCCAAGTGCTGCCCAAGGTCAAAGTCGAGTTGGTCACACCGCTGGGTTGGACCAAAGAATACAAAACCGATGAGCAAGGCAAGCTGACAGTCAGCTTGCCTTGGAAAGGAACCTACGTGCTGGAAGCCAAACATGCAGACAACACTGGCGGCGAGCGCACTACTTCGGGAGGCACGGAGAAATTCGACCGTGCAAGCTATGTGACATCACTGACCATGACGCAAGCAGAGGGCTGGCCTGCGTTACCAGCGTCGCCTGCGGCCAAGCCCAACGTGATGAAGTGACGCCGCCAGGCATTGCCATGCTGTCTGCCCTTTCCATCCCCTTCGTGCGTCCCCGTTGGCTAACACTGCCCGTGTCGCTTAGCAAGGTGTTGCGTACCGTGCTCCGCCTGGTGGCGGCAGTGGGAGGTGGCTACGCGCTGTGTGCAGCGTGGGTAGCGCTGCTGTCAGTCGCACTGCCCCGCATGACAGGTTTAGCGCAAAGCGAAGCTGTGGTGCTGTCAGCCATGTTGGGGTATGTGCTGTATTTGGGCGTACTGCTCTGGGCCTTCAGCGTGCGCCGTCTCAGGCAGCTGTGCTTACTGCTGCTGGGCGGCACGGTGTTGGCGCAGCAGCTACCAAACCGCTTACGCCCAAGCCAAAGATGCACGGCAAGCCTTTAACGCCGAGGCTTATGGCCAATTCCGTCGGCCTGCTGCCAAGCAACCGGGAGAGCTGGCTTCGCTGGATGCGATGGTGACACAGGCAGAGCAACACTGGGGCAGCAGCCGGGCCAATTTTGTACGGGTGTGGCATCCAGGAGATGCCAACAGCTATGTCGAAATCCGCCGGGGCTACGAAGACCGGGTGACGATGGCCGTGGACATGGCCTACTTTGACGGGGCCAGCGGCCAACTGCTCAAACGTTTTGAAGGCGCGCCAGTGGTCACAGCGCAGCGCTTCGTCAGCGGCCTGCATTTTGTGCAGTTTGACCACTGGACATTGCGCTGGCTGTACTTTGCAGCAGGCTTGTCAGGCTGCGTGATGATCGCTACGGGCTTCTTGTTCTGGCTGGCCTCGCGCCGAGCAAGCCACGCCAGAAAGGGCATGGCTGGCGTACGGGTCGTTGAGGCACTGACGGCCTTCAGCGTGACGGGCACCATCACCGCCACGCTGGCCTTCTTCATCGCCAACCGGCTGCTGGGTGCGGATGCCAGCTTGGCCGGGGTTGACCGATCCGAGCTTGAAGTGTGGATTTTTCACATCGTGTGGCTTACCACCTTGGGCCACGCCGCACTGCGTCAGCGGGCCGTGTGGGCCGAGCAGTGCGCCACCATCGCGGTGGCGGCCGTACTGGCAGTGATGCTGAACAGCATCACCACCGGCGATCACCCCGTGCGTAGCCTGATGACAGGTCAATGGGCGGTGCTGGGAATGGACAGCCTGCTGCTCGTAGGTGCCGGTTTGGCCGCCTGGACGGCACGGCACCTCCGGCACAAAGGATTTGCAACGCAACTCTCTAAGCTACCCCGACCGCATCAGCCCGTGACGACAGCGCCCCCACACACCACTAGCTCCACCAGCACAGCCAAGGTGACGCTGCATGTTTAACGCCTTGAGCCTGTTGGCCATCGCCGCACTGCTGTTCACCAGCTTCGCCTTACTCGCACTGACCCAAGAACGGCATTGGGAAACGGTTTCAGGATCAAAGGCACCCTTTGTGCAATACAAGTGGGCACAACGCGCTATTTTTTTAATAGCAATATTCTGTGTACTGCCCTTGAATGTCGCGTTGGAGGGTGCCGGATTTGGCAGCCTTTTATGGCTGCTGATGGTGTGTGCCAGCGCTGGGGCTGTGGCACTTACGCTGACAGTCTGCCCAGCAGTGTTGCGCCCGCTGGCGCGGATCATGGCAAAGGCAAGCTGTATTTTTGAACCTGAATAGCCGCTACAGGCGTGCCAAGGTCAACCCCAGCGTCAGCACCACAGACAGGGTAAAAATCACTGTGCCCACGGCACGGCGGCGGTTGGTTTGCACCCACAGAAGCACACCGGACAGCGACAGGAAAATCATGCTTCCCGCCAGCGTATCGATCAGCAAAATCCAGGAAATGGACATGCCTACGCCCTTGTGCATATTGCTGAGTGTGGCGAGGATGCCGTTGGTGGTGGTGGTAATGCCAACGGAGCGGTTGCCGCGCCAGTAATCCGCTTGGATGATGGCGTTGGGGCCACCAAAGTTGAAAACCCAGTGCTCGGGCTGCATCAACGGTGGTGCGGAGGGTGGTGACAAGACCAATGACGCTACTAAAGGTATAGCAGGCGTAGGCGATACAGCAATGGGTTCAGTGGTTTTTGGGTCTGAAGATGCTGGTTTTTTGGTTTTTTCAGTCCACAACACAGGTTTGGCAGGCTCCACACGCATGGCGTTAGCAGGGCCATTTAAATCCAGTACCTCTTGCAGCCAGTCCCGCATGGCTTCAGCTGTGGCAGGGGCCGGATCGGGCAATGCGAGTTGTGCGTTGCTGCGTTCTTGAGAAACGGGTAACTTCAGCACAGCGCGGTGGTTAAGCCAGATACCGCTAAAGCCAAAAAGCAGGCCCAGCACAGCGCCCCACAAACCCACCCAACCGTGGCTTTTGCGTACCCAGCGGACGAACGTGGCGTAGCGCTGGTGTTTGGTATTCAGGTGTGTGTTGCTCATGTATCGCTCCATTTTCGCAACAGGTTATGGTAGGTGCCCGTCAACGTGCGGCGGGCGATGTCATCGGCGGCGGTTTGGTTCAAGCGCTGAATGGCCGTGTCAAGATCGAACAGCAAGGCACGCTCGGCGTCGTCACGCACCAGGCTTTGCACCCACATGAAGCAGGCCATACGCACACCGCGTGTCACGGGTGTCACTTGGTGCAGGCTGGTGGCGGGGTAGAGCACCATGTCGCCAGCGGCAAGTTTGGCACTGTGGGTACCGTAGGTGTCTTCCATCTGCAAGACACCACCGTCGTAGCTCTGCGGGTCAGACAAAAACAGCGTGGCGGAGAGGTCGGTGCGCAGCTTGCTGCCGTTGTGCGGGTGCAGGCGCACACCACCGTCCACATGCAGACCAAAACCCATGCCTTCTCCGTAGCGGTTGAACATGGGCGGGTAAAGCACGTTGGGCAGGGCCGCACTGATGAACAGCGGGTTACGCTCCAACGCGCTGACAACGATCTGCTGACAGTCGGTCGCCACGCGTGATTGCTCGTCAATCTGCTGGTTGAATTTGACTGGCGCCCCCTGGTGGCCTGCGGTGACGCGGCCATCCACCCAGGCCGCGCCCGCCCCTGCCAGCAGAGTGCACAGTTGGGCCAGTTCCGTGGCGTTCAGGACTTGAGGTAGGCAGACCAGCATGGTTCAGATCCCCGTAGCATCAACGTGGCATTAAAAACGGTAGGCCACCGTCACGGAAGCAGAACGCGCCACGCCAGGCACAGCACGGCCACCGTCAGAGGGAATCAGCGCGTCGTAGTAGTACTTGTTGAGCAGGTTGAACACGTTGAAACGCACATCGTACTTAGGCTGGTGGTAGGCCACCATGGCGTCCCAACGGGTGTAACCACTGACTGCGACCAGATCGGTGTTATTGGCAAAACGCTTGGCGCTGTAGGTGGCACCACCGCCAACTTCCCATTCCTTGGTCAGGGCGTAAGCCGTCCATAGGCTGGCGGAATCTTTGGGGGTGTTGGCTGGTACTTTGCCTGCGGTGCCGGGGGCGATACCGTCGGTGATGGTGGCGTTCAGGCGGGTATAGCCGCCGAACATTTGGAGTTTGTCAGTCACGCGACCTGCAATGCCCGCCCGGGCACCGTTGACCCGCACGGTGCCCGTGGCGGTATAGACACCCAGCGAATCAGAGGAGCGGGCGTTGTACTGGGTGACTTGGAAGAGGGCCGCAGACAGCGACAGGTTGCCACCGTTCAGATCCCACTTGCCTCCGCCTTCATACGAGCGGTTTGTCTGCGGTGGCAGGGGTTGCGTGCCGCCGGTAGTGGACACCAACTGCTCCAAGGACGGGTTGAATGAGGTGCTGTACGACAAGTAGTACGACTGCTTGTCGTTGGGCTGCCAGATACCGCCAGCACGCACGCTGGTGAAGTTGATGCGCTGGCTGGTGGCGCCCAGTACCGAAGCGGTGGACAACGAGTTACCGATGCTGGCACCGTAACGGTCATGACGCAAACCACCAACCAGTTTGAACTGGGGGTTAAGCTCCAGCGTGTCGTTGGCAAACACCGCAACGGTGGTGGCACGGCCTGTCGCCAGATTGCCTGCGGTACTGGGCGCGGTGACGGGTGATGCGGTATCGGACGGGTTCAACAAAGACGTGCAACCCGCATAGCCGCTGGTGGCGCCTGTCGCCGTCATGGCAATGCCGTTGCAGGTGCCATTGCGGTAGTAATTTTGGTTGTTGTACGTGTCTTGGCCCAACTCGAAACCGGCCAGCACGGAATGCTTGAGCGCACCGGACTCGAATTTACCGTTGAACTCGGTCAGGTTGAAGATCGACTTGTCATTGATAACCCGGTCATGGCTTTGCTGGCGCACCCAGAGTTGGCTGAGAGGGGTGCTGCTCGTGGCGGCAGCAGGGATAGCGGTGGTGCCAGTGCTCAAGGGCACATACGCGCCGTTGGCAGCGATAGTGCCCACATTCTGGGCGGCCGTTTCACGGGCATCGGTTCTGACTGAATTGAACTGTGTCTGGTTGCGCACGGAGATGTTGGGGGTGAGCTTGTGCTCAATCAGTGCGCTCAGCGAGGCCACGTCAGACACCGTGCGGTCGTCGTTAAAACCGTAGGCTTTTTTGCGGTCTACCGCTGCGGGGGCACCGTTCAGGTTGGGCACACCATAGTCGGCCATATCGCGGTTGTGCTGCACCAGTGCGGACAGGGTAATTTGCGTGGGCGTGCCGATACCCAACTTCAAGGAAGGCGCAATACCGAAATCCTTCAGCTGGGTTTGATCGCGGTCAGTGGCTTTGCCTTGCTGGCCCATCACCGCCACGCGAAAAGCCGAGGTCTCCGACAAGGGTTGATTGTGGTCAAGCAGGGTACGCACCAGACCGTTGCTGCTGACAGACAGCTGCACTTCACTCGCCGCCTTCAGGGTGGGTTTTTTAGTGACCTGGTTAATCACGCCACCGGTGGAGCCTCGACCAAACAGCATGGACGATGGGCCCATCAACACCTCGATGGTGTCGAGAGCGAAGGTGTCACGGTAGTACTGGCCCCGGTCACGCGCGCCGTCCAGAAAGATGTCGGTGCGAGCGGAGAACCCGTTCAGGTTGATATTGGTGCCAATTTGGCCACCCTCTGCGCCGCCAATCGTCAAGCCCGGCACATTGCGCAGCGCAGAGGCCATGGATGTGGCCCCCTGGGACTGCATCAGCGCCTGGTTAATCACCGTCACAGATTGAGGCACGTCGCGCAACTCTTCAGGCAAGCGGCTGATGGCGTTTTGGTTCACGCCAAAGCCGGTGGTGTCCACCGCATCTTTGACCTGCACTTCGCGCAAGGTGGGCGGCACGATAACACCAGCAGGTGCTTGTTGCGCAAAGGCCGCAGGCCAGCAAGTCAATGCCAACAATGCAAGGGCAACAGGGGTGCGGTGGTTCAAAGGGGAGGGTTTGCGAAACATGGCGGGCCTTGAAAAAGAGAAAAAAGTGGCCTGATGTCTGGCTGGCGGGAGCTGGCTGCATTCAAGAATGGGGCGAAGTATAAATACGAATCACTATTAATCAATCAAGTGCAAACAGGTCTGAATTTCCTCAAAGTAAAGATGTTTGACATTACAAAAATGAATGTGAAGCCAAAAAACCTAGACACCACAAATCCCCTTGAAATGCAGATTTCCAGTCAGGAGGTGGTCAGACGGTGTAAAAACCTTGCTCAAGACAGCGAAATCCGTTGCTGCATCGCAACAAATAAAATTGTTCATGAGAATGATTCGTATTGCAACGTAGGTTTGAGTAAACTTCGCAGCCGAGTCTTCAGCCAGCCACGCGAATTCCTTGACACCTTCAAGTCGCCCAGCCAGCTTTCACCTGCTGCTCTGCATATTTATGCCACCCGCAGTTCGCTAGCCCACACTTATTTGCACTTGGAGTTCCTCTTGGCCAAACACAGCCCTGTAACGTCGCGCAAAAGCCGACGCACCTCAACGTCACACGCGGCACTGACAACGCGCCAGTCCACATCCAACCTGTCCAGCGCCCTCCCCCTTGGCGCGCTGATGCTCGCCGCGTCGGTCTCTGGTTGGGCTCAAACAACACCTACAACCCCCACAGGCACCGAGGGCAAAACCCTGGCCCCCGTTACCGTCAAGGAAAAAGCGGAAAGCCGCGACACGTTGCGCACCACGACCACCACGATCGGTAAAGGCAAGCAAGAGCTGCGCGACATTCCCCAGTCAATCACGGTTGTTACTGAGAAGCTGATTCAGGATCGCCACCTGGACACCGTCAAAGACGTGCTGCGTAACACCGCAGGTGTGACGTTCCAGGCGGCAGAGGGTGGCGAAGAAGACATCCGTTTGCGTGGTTTCTCGCTGGCCACCACAGGCGATATCTTTATCGACGGGATGCGTGACCCGGCTTTTTACGACCGTGATACTTTCAACAACGACCGCATTGAGCTGCTGCGCGGCTCCGCATCCATGCTGTTCGGCCGTGGCTCCACCGGCGGTGCCGTAAACCAGGTCAGCAAAGCGCCCCGTTTGGTGACAGAACACGAAGTAACCACCACGCTGGGCAGCCACGGCTACAAACGCGCTGTGGGTGACTTCAACATCCGCACCAGTGAGACGGCGGCTTTGCGCCTCAATGCCATGGTCAACACAGCGGACAACAACGGCTCGGGCAGCAGCATTGACAAACGCGGTATTGCAGCAGCCTACCGCTTTGGTGTCGACGAAAAAGACGAATTCCTGGCCAGCATGTACTACCTGGACAACCGCAACGGCATCAACTACGGTCTGCCTTGGATCAAGCCGAAGTCCACAGACACATCCGCCTCCAACACCATCATCAGTGGCTTGGCACCTACCGCTTACTACGGTTTGGCCAGTGACCACAGCTACGGCGTAGCCCAGTGGGCTGCGCTCAAGCACACGCACCGCTTCAGCGCGGACAGCGAACTGCAAACCCAGGTGCGCAAAGGCAGCTTCACCCGCGACTTGCGTGCCAGCGCGATCCGCTTTGCTGGCGTAGGCACCACCGCAGTGACCAACCCCGCCGCCGTGGACTTGAGTAACTTCAACGACCGTACCCGCTTTACCCGGGGCACCAACCTGAAGATTCAAGATGTGGACACGCTGCACGCGCAGAGCGACTTCACCTCGAAGTTCAGCGCACTGGGCGTCAAGCACGCGATCACAACGGGCGTGGACTTCGCCATAGAAAAGAAAGTGGTGCAAGCCGCTCGCACGGCCACTCAAGGCGGTGTGGACTTGATCAAGCCAACCACCACGGCAGGTACACCGTTTGATGGCGCTTCGGTCAACGAAGGCGCACGGGTGCTGTATGACGGCAATGATTTCACCTCCAAAGCCTATGGCATTTACGGCCAGGATTTGATCCAGGTCGCACCGTACTGGAAGGTGTTGCTGGGCTTGCGCTATGACAATATGTTGGGCAAGTACAACGCCAATACCCTGCCTGCCGCGGCGACTGGCCCGTTCACAACCACCCGTTACGAACAAAAAATATCGGCAACCAGCAAGCGTTTTGGCCTGCTGTTCCAGCCTAGCGATTTGCAGTCATACCACTTCTCTTACGGCACCTCGTTCAACACCTCGGGCGATGCGTACTCGTACAACGCCCAAAGCGCGAACACACCGCCTGAAAGCAGTGAAAACATCGAGCTGGGTGCACGGTTTGAAAACGCCAGCAAGCAGCTCACCACCCGTGTTGCGATTTTCCGCTCCACCAAGAGCAATGAGCGCAACACCGACCCCGACACCGCCGCGACCCGTTTGTTGCTGTCAGGCAAACGCCATTCCGCTGGCGTGGAAGTGGACGTGATGGGCCGGATCACCCGCGAATGGGAAACCTACGTGTCCTACATGTGGATGCCTGTTGCCGTGGTGGACATTGCCGCATCAACCGCCACCACCGTGGGCAACCGCGTGGGTGACCGCCCTGGTCTCAGCCCCCGTCACAGCGGTACGGTATGGAACACCTACCAGTTCACGTCAAAGTTGCGTTTGGGTGCAGGCATCAACTTTCGTGGCAAGCAATCCCCTGCGGACGTAACGGCGCCAGCGTGGGAAGCGCCCGCCTTCGTGACGGGCGACCTGTTGGCCGAGTACTACGTGACGCCAGACATTACTGTAAAGGTGAACGTCAACAACGTGACAAACAAGCTGTACGCTGATTCGCTGTACCGTGGTCACTACACCCCCGGCGCTGGCCGTATGGTGTATGCAGGCGTGGGCTTCAAGTTCTAAGCTTGATGAACCGAAAATAGACTGAACCATGCTGCTGCCTGTTCCCGATGTACTGAACGCGGAAGAAATTACCTGGGTGCGATCGCTGCTCAACAGCGCGCCCTGGGTGGATGGCCGCATCAGCGCAGGGCCACAGGCAGCGCAGGTGAAAAACAACGCGCAACTGCCGCACGACTGCGAAGCGGCACGCACCCTGCGGCCCCTGATACTCAAGGCGCTTGACCGCCAGGCCCGTGTGTTTTCTGCGGCGCTACCCAAACGGGTGTTGGCACCCAGCTTTAACCGCTACACCAGCGACGGCGCAAACTTTTACGGCCCGCACGTGGACAGCGCCCTGCGCTACGCCCCCGAGGGTGGCCAGCGGGTGCGCACCGACATCTCCTGCACCTTGTTTCTCTCTGACCCGCAAGACTACGACGGCGGTGAACTTATCCTCCATGACACCCACGGCGATCAGCACATCAAGCTGCCCGCTGGGCATCTCGTGCTGTACCCCGGTACCAGCGTTCACCAAGTCGCTCCGGTTACACGCGGTACACGCTTAGCCTGCTTTTTCTGGATGGAGAGCATGGTGCGCAGTACCGAGCAGCGCCGTTTGCTGTTCGACATGGACAACCACTTGATCCATCTGCGCAGCACGGTGGGCGAAACCGATGCAGCGGTCATCGGCCTGACCGCCACGTACCACAACTTATTGAGAATGTGGGCTGATTCTTGAGTCTGTGATTATTCCGTTTGTGCTTACCCAACGGTACTTATTTGCTATCATTTTTAAACTGAAAATCTTCACTATGAAATACGCATCCCTCATCAGCATCGCCCTTGTTCTCGCCGCGACCGCCAGCACCAGCTTTGCCCACGGCGACATCAGCTGCGATGTGCCCAAAGCCGAATGGAAGCCACAAATGGACTTGCAACGCAAACTCATCAGCGAAGGCTGGCGGGTGCGCCAAGTCAAAGTGGACAACGGTTGCTACGAGGTTTACGGCTTTGACGACAAAGGCAGCCGTGCCGAGGTTTACTTCAATCCCAAGACGTTTGAAAAAGTGGGCGAGGTCAAGCAGGGTTCTTGAAACACATGAAAGTCTGGGACGGCTTAGTTCGCTTGCTGCACTGGACGTTGGTCGCCGCTGTGGCGACCGCGTGGCTCAGCACGCTAGGCTTAGGCTTTGTCCGCTGGCATGAGCCCGCAGGCTATGTGGCCTTGGCTACGGTAGCGATCAGGTTGGTTTGGGGATTGACCGGAAGCAGTTTTGCCAAGTTCTCTGAGTTCGTGTGCGGTGCCGGCTCGGTGTTGCGCTACGTTCGGCAATTGCGCACAAACAAAGAACCTCGTTACATCGGCCACAACCCTCTGGGCGGTTGGATGGTTGTGGCGCTGCTGGCCTGCGTCGCCAGCCTGGGGCTGACCGGCTGGCTGTACACAACCGATGCTTTTTGGGGCGAGGCCTGGCTGGACAGGCTGCACTACGTACTGGCCTGGACGCTCTTGGGGTTGATCGCACTGCATCTGACAGGGGTGGTATTTACCAGCGTGCGCCACCGTGAAAACCTGGTACAGGCCATGTTCACTGGACGCAAAAAACCTCTATCTCCCAGTGAAAACCTAGACAACCTGCTATGAATACCGTACCGGCACTGGCCCATATCCCACCCGGTATCGTCTCGCTGGCTGACCACGAAGCCCATGCACGCACCGTGCTGGACGCCAAAGCCTGGGCCTACTTCAGCGGCGGCGCAGGTGATGAAACCACCCTGCGAGCAAACCGCAGCAGCTGGGACGCGCTAAGCCTGCACCCTCGGGTGTTGCAACCCCTGGCTGGTGGCCATTGCCGAACCACCCTGCTGGGTCGCCCCTTGGATCTTCCTATTTTGGTCGCACCTGTGGCCTACCAGCGCATCGCACACCCAGATGGAGAACTGGCGACAGCTTATGCTGCTGCGGCACAAAATACGGGCTTTGTGCTGAGTACACAGGCGAGCGTAGCTATGGAAACCATAGCAAATGCCGTGCTGAATGAGCCAGGGCGCGGGCCGCTGTGGTTCCAACTCTATATTCAGCATGACCGGGGCTTCACCTATGAACTGGTCAAACGTGCAGAACTGGCAGGTTATGAAGCGCTGGTGGTGACCGTGGATGCGCCTAGCAGCGGCGTGCGTGACCGCGAGCGTCGAGCTGGATTCAAAGTTCCCCCAGGCATCTCGGCGGTCAATCTGGCGGGCATGCCCCCTCCTCCCATTGCCCGCACCGGCACTGACAGTGCTTTTGATGGCGCTGTAGCACTGGCCCCGACCTGGGAAGATTTAGCCCAATTGCAAGCCCGCACACGCTTGCCCATTCTGCTCAAAGGCATTCTTCACGAAGACGATGCCCGACAAGCCTCAGCCATGGGCTTTGCAGGGGTCATCGTCTCCAACCACGGAGGCCGCACGCTGGATACCGCCCCGGCGACCAGCGTGGTACTACCGCGTATCGTGGACGCAATGGGCGGTCAAACCGCCGTGCTGGTAGACGGTGGCATACGGCGTGGCACCGACGTGCTGAAAGCCATCGCCTTGGGAGCGCAAGCTGTACTGGTCGGCAGGCCTTGCGTGTTTGGGTTGGCCAATGCAGGCGCAGTGGGCGTTGCCCATGTGCTGCGTCTGTTGCGTGACGAATTGGAAATTGCCATGGTGCAGTGCGGTTGCGCTACGCTGGCACAGGTCACACCACGCGTGCTGTTCAAAAATAATTGAGACAAACCAAAGGAATGATTGCAAATGCGACAGATTCGCATTTATACTCAAGCCTTCAATTAACAGTAAGCCAGCTTTTCTGCCGCCATGATTGTTTGTGTCTGCCATCGAGTTTCCGACCGCGAGATCGCCCGCCATGCGCGTGCAGGCCTCAGCTTTGATGACATCCAATTCGAGCTTGGTGTTGCAACCCAATGTGGTCGCTGCGAAGGGTGCGCGCGTGACGTCGTGGCCCAATGCAGTGCAATGCACCCTGTTGCCGCCATTCACCGCGACGGCACCGTGCAAAGCCAACCCATCGTGCTCGCCAGCGCCATCATGGAAAGCAAAGCATGGACTACCTCTCACTCTTTGGCATCTCACTTCTCGGTGCAAGCCTGATTTTGGTTTTAGGCGCAGCTTGGTGGGTGTTTCACGACACAGACACCCCCCGCTAACCCAGCCTCCTAGACTATGCCTTCATTCAGCTACCCCTCCACCTTGCCCATCCCTTCACAGACTGTCGCGCCTGCCATGAACCGCAATTTGGTTATCGTTAGCAGCGTGATCGTGTTCCACGTTGCTGCGCTATGGGCGCTGCAAAGTGGTTTGGTGCGCCGCGCCATTGAAATCGTGGTGCCCGCAGAAATTCTCAGCCAATTGATTGAGCCACCAGCGCCCAAAGTCAACCCGCCACCACCGCCGCCCCCCAAGCCGATCAAGCAGCCGCTGACGAAAGCCATCAAGCCCACATTACCACCACCACCGCAGTTGATGGCAATTGCGGATCCCACACCTTCGCCCAACGCGCCACAGGGTGTGACAACGCCACAACCCCCAGCGCCACCTGTTGCCGCACCCGTGAGTGTGGCCGCAGCACCGCCATCACCACCCGCTGCACCACCAGCACCACCGCGGGTAGAGTTGCCGTCCAGCGATGCGGATTACCTGCAAAATCCCAGACCGCCCTACCCCCCCATCAGCAAACGCCTGGGTGAGCAGGGCAAAGTGCTGGTGCGCGTCTTCATTGGTGTGAACGGACTGGCTGAAAGGGCAGAAATTCGACAGTCCAGCGGGTTTGACCGGCTAGACCAGATTGCGCTCAGTACCGTCCAGAAATGGCATTACGTACCGGGCAAGCGCGGCGGCGTGGCGGAAGCCATGTGGTTTGTCGTTCCGATTAATTTTGTTTTGGAGTAATTACTTATGAATTCTCAATTTGGTCTTATCAACGTCTGGACACAAGGCGACTTTGTAACCCGGTTCGTCGCTGTTTTGCTGCTCGTGATGTCGCTGGCCTCATGGATGGTCATCATCATCAAAGCCCTGGATTTGCGCAAACTGGCCTCACAGGCCAAATCTACCGAGAGCTTTTGGCACAGCGCTGATTTTGTCGATGGCCTGGGTAAATTTGGCACAGACGCCTCCAACCCTTTCCGCGCTTTGGCCTTGGAAGGGCGCGAAGCCACGGCCCACCACCGCGAAGCACAGCCCCAGCTGCACGATTCGCTCGATGTGAGCGATTGGGTCACGCGCAGCCTGCGCAATTCGATTGACGACTCCACTGCACGCATGCAGTCCGGCCTGGCCATTCTGGCGTCGGTAGGCTCCACGGGCCCGTTCGTAGGTTTGTTTGGCACCGTTTGGGGCATTTACCATGCACTGCTGTCCATCGGCGTGGCAGGACAAGCCACCATTGACAAGGTAGCTGGCCCTATCGGAGAAGCCCTCATCATGACGGCACTGGGCCTCGCCGTAGCGATTCCTGCGGTGCTGGGCTACAACGCTCTGGTGCGTGGCAACAAAGGCGTTTTGAACAAATTGAACCGCTTTGGCCACGATTTGCACGCTTACTACGTCACTGGTGCCCGCGTCAGCTCCAGCGACAGCGGCAACGTTGTAGCCATGAAAAAAGCGTAAAGAGGTCACCACCATGTCTTTTGGAACCCAAGAGGAACCCGATGAAGTGATGAATGAAATCAACATGACGCCCCTGGTGGACGTGATGCTGGTGCTGCTTATCATCTTTATCATCACCATCCCTGTCATGAAGCACGCGGTCAACATTGACTTGCCACGGGCCACCAATCAGGTGCAGGACGCAAAACCTGAAACTATTCGCTTAAGCGTAGACGCGGCCGGTGAATATTTCTGGAATGAAAACAAAATTGCAGATGCCGATCTGGCGCCCATGCTGGCGGCTGAGAGTACCAAACAGCCGCAGCCCGAATTGCATATTCGAGGTGATAAAGCGGTACGCTATGAGCGGGTAGCCCAAGCCATGGCCGCTGCACAGCAGGCAGGCTTGCACAAAATTGGCTTTATCACGGAACCCAAGACCAACTGAGTGGAGGGGTACGCTTTGTCATTCCTGCGAAAGCAGGGATGACAAAAAGCCAGTGTAGAAATTTATTTGTCTAAACACAGCTAATTGCTTGACTTTTTAATTGCGAATCATTATCATTTAGATATTCAACTTCAGCAATGCGGTACACACCATGACCTTACACACCTCCACCACGCCGCTGACAGCCCGCAATACCCTGACTCTGCGCAGCACGGCCATGTTGGATGCCGCCCCTACTGCCACTGATGCACCTCAAATCGTGGACAGCACCGCGTTGCTCCAAGGCCAACGGGCCGTGGGTATTTCGCACAATGGTGCGGTGTACCGCTTGCAATCGACCAAGCTAGGCAAGCTGATTTTGACCAAGTAGGCTATTCCTAACAGGCTTCAACAAGTTTCATCGTGGGGCGACTCTGCAATCGGGCCATCCGGTTGACTCCAAGGGTCGTTTTTGCTAGCCACTGGGTTCGTCCTGGCCAGCCATGCATTTTTTCCACAGCTATTTGTCTCCATAAAAAAAGGCCCCTCGGGGCCTTTTTGCTGTGCAGCGCACTTGGCGCGAAGATCAAAGCCCGATGGCAGCAATACCCACTTTGGCGATCTGTGCATCCTCAGACGATTTCACGCCGCTGACGCCCACCGCACCCAGGCAATGGCCGTCTTTGATGATGGCAACGCCACCTTCGAGCATCCCTTTGATGTCGGGCACGCTCAGGAACGAGGTGCGGCCGTTGTTGATGATTTCCTCGTAAATGCGGCTTTCACGGCGACCCAGAGCAGCCGTATTGGCTTTGGCAGGGGCAATGTGGGCAGTGAGTGGTGCAGCACCATCAAGCCGCTGTAACCACAGCAAATGACCGCCATCGTCCACGATGGCAATAGCAACAGCCCAGTTGTTTTTAAGCGCTTCGGCCTCAGCGGCGGCGGCAATGGCTTTGATGTCAGCGAGTTCTAAAAAGGGTTTGGTTTTCATAACAGTATTAAAAAACGGCAGTTGGTTAAGAGACAGAGACAGCCAAGAGAGCATAACGGCGAAATCTGCTAAAAATTCGCACAACACCTTGAACCCACCTAGAATCCGCCCATCTAAGCCTATAGGTAATCCTAGGAGATCATCACCATGAACGACCAAATCTACAGCAATCCCAACGGTTTCGGCTACGCCGTGTCGCAAGAGCAGCGCAACAAAGTGCTGCGCAACACCTATTGGCTGCTCGCGCTAAGCCTGATACCGACCGTGCTGGGAGCCTGGGTGGGCGTCTCCACCGGCATTACCAGATCGCTGGGTGGCGGTATGGGCATGATTGTGTTCTTGGCTGGTGCATTTGGCTTCATGTTCGCCATCGAGAAAACTAAGAATTCCGCTGCGGGCATCCCTGTCTTGCTGGCATTCACGTTTTTCATGGGTCTGATGCTGTCGCGCATGATTGCCATGGTGCTGGGCTTTAAAAATGGAACCTCACTGGTAATGACCGCCTTTGGTGGCACGGCTGGCGTGTTCTTTGTGATTGCCAGCTTGGCCAGTGTCATCAAAAAAGACCTGTCAGGCATGAGCAAATGGCTGTTCTGGGGCACCGTAGTGCTGATGATCGGCAGCATCATCAACATCTTTGTCGGCTCTACCATGGGCATGGCAGCCATGAGTACGTTGGCCATTGGTATCTTCAGTGCCTACATGCTGTATGACATCAAGCAAGTAGTAGATGGTGGCGAGACCAACTACATCACGGCTACGCTGGCGATTTATCTGGATTTGTTCAATATCTTCCAAAGCCTGCTGGCTCTGCTGGGTATCTTTGGCGGTGAACGCGATTGATGGCTTGACGGCCACCTCCTTCATAAGGCCCTGCGGGGCCTTTTTCTTTGTTGGCCTCCGTTGTTAAGCCCGTCTGCAATCTGCCGATAATTCAATGACATGAAGCCACTCTCTACCCTCGCCCACCGTTTGCTTATCCCTGTAGCGGCCATGCTGCTTGCAGGCTGCGATATTCCAGGTTTGGACGGCGACAAAATAGCCGCTGAAAAGGAAGCTGACGGCAAAGCCATAGGCAGCGCTTGCCGCCATGCCCTGCGCGGCATTGAAGACTGCTACAAGCAAAACCCCAAAGCGCTCAAAACAGGAATTTTTACGGGCTGGAAAGACATGGACGTGTACATGCGCGAGAACAAGCTCGAAGGTATTGCCCCCGCACCGCCACCGCCACAGCCCAAGGAAGACGTGGAAGAAGTCATCACTGAAAAAGCGGAACCCAAGAAAGCAGGGAAAGCAAAGGCCGCGCACTGAGCGTGAGCGACCTTTACCTTTCATTCTCACGTGCGTTACACCCGCTCAAATACCGCCATGCTCTCGACGTGCGCGGTGTGCGGAAACATGTTCACCACCCCTGCAAACACGCAACGGTAGCCAGCCTCCAGCACCAGCACACCAGCATCGCGTGCCAACGTAGCTGGGTTACAACTGACATACACAATACGCTTAGGGGCTGACCATGCAGGTTGTCCCGCCACTGGCTCTACCGTACTGATCAGCGCGGGATCTTGGTGCAACGCCGCCAAGGCCTGCACCAAGGCATAGGCACCTTCACGCGGCGGATCAACCAGCCACTTATCGGCATAACCGTCCTGCACCAGCCCCTGTGGCGTCATTTCAAACAGATTACGCGCTACAAAATCAGTAGCTGCCAACGGTGAACCAGATTGCCCAGCAAGCCGATTTAATTCAAAATTCTGCTGAGAGCGTGCCACCAACACAGCGCTGCCCTCAATGCCCAGCACCTCACGCGCCTGCGTGGCCAACGGCAAAGTGAAGTTGCCCAGGCCACAGAACCAGTCAATCACCCGCTCATGACGCTGCACCGCCAACAGTTTCAGCGCTTTGGAAACCAGCACTCGGTTGATGTACGGGTTCACCTGCGTGAAATCGGTGGGCTTGAACGGCATGTTGACGCCAAACTCAGGCAACGAGTAAGCCAGCTCATTGGTATCAGCGGTCGTGGTGCTGCCATCTTCATCGGTCAACACATGCACAGTCTCTGGCCCCTTAGGTTGCAGCCACCATTGCAGCACTTGACGCTTACCGGCAATCACGCCGGAATGCGCCTGCGCAAACGCCCGCAGTTGTGCCAAATCGCCGATGCTCAGTGGCTCCAAATGGCGCAGCACCAAGGCGATGACTTCATCGCCACAGGCCAGTTCGATTTGTGGCAAAGTTTCACGTGCATCCATCGCAAAAATCAGGCCCCGCAGCGGCACCAGCAAGGCACTGACGTTGGGCGGCAGCACGTGGCATTCGCGCATATCGGTCACGTAGCGGCTCTTGCGCTCGTGAAAGCCCACCAGAACCTCGTCTTTCTTGCGAACAAAGCGCACCGACAAACGACCTCGGTAACGGTAGCCCCAAGCTGGGCCTTCAATCGGGCGAAGCAGGGTTTCTGCCTTGATTTTCCCCAGGTGCCACAGCGCATCTTCCAGTGCTCGCTGCTTCACAGCGACCTGTGCAGCGGGGTGTAAATGCTGCATCTTGCAGCCGCCACAGGCACCGGTGTGCAGGCCAAAGTGTGGGCACTGGGGCGTGACACGTTGTGACGATTCGCGGTGGATGGCCATCAGGCTGGCCATCTCCCAGTTGTTCTTTTTGCGGTGAACATTGGCGCTGACCTGCTCAAACGGCAACGCTCCCTCGACAAACACGACTTTGCCATCCGCGCGGTGGGCCACGCCTTGGGCTTCGAGGTCTAGAGATTCAATCAGCAAGCTGCCTTCGGGGTAAGGCGATGGCGAGGCGGAAGTCAAGGGCGAAAGAGGGAAGGATCCCGCTGGGGAGATTTTTGTGAAGTTTTCGGGGATTGTGCTCATCTTCGGATTGTCTCAGGCTACGGAGCACACGGCTTGGCGCTACCAACACGAGCTTGTGCTACGCTACCAAAATTCAGCCTTACACCGCGCCACGCTCTGCTCCACCCCAAGCCGGAATCCCCATGCTACGACCTTCAGCCCGCCGCGACAACTACCTGCGCCTTTTCTGGTTTTTGCTGACCTGTGCTGTCATCGCTGGCTCTGTGGCGCTGTTTGAAGCTCGCAATGCCAACCGCGATATGGTCATCAGTGAACGCGGTGTGACGCTGATGAACGCAACAATCGCAGCACATCCTGACAGCAAAGAGGCGGTACAAGTGCTGATGCAGTGCATCCGCAAAGGCCTGATGCGGGTAGACAAAAGCACCGATGAAGAAGACGTCAACCGCCCAAGACAAGACTGCCCCAAATACAACGCCGTACTGGAAGCAACCCACCCCTCGCCCATGGGCATGTACGACCTGGGGCAGGCCTACACCCAGTTGATTGTGGGGCTGAAGGCCCATCTTTGACCGTACGCGGGCACGTAACTTCTGCTCACATGCGCCCTTGCATTCCTTGACGGTACCGCCATCTTCAGCGGTACCGGTATTTCCTTTTTTCCTAAAGGCACTCACTATGACAACCCTTTCCTTCAAGCAACGCGCTGGCAAATGGCTGGCCGTTGCGGCCATCGTGGGCTGTAGCTTTGCCGCCATGGCGCAGTCCGAACCTACGCTGAACCAAATCTATGAAGCCGCTCAATCCGGCAAGATGGACCAGGCCCAAACCATGATGCAGCAGGTGCTCGTGGCCCACCCTAGCAGTGCCAAAGCGCATTTTGTGCAGGCTGAACTGGCGGCACGCCAAGGTGATATGAGCCGTGCGCGTGAATCTCTGGCCACCGCTGAAAAGCTGGCGCCTGGTTTGCCGTTTGCCAAGGCCGATTCGGTACAGCACCTGCGTACCCAGCTGGCGGGCAATAACAGCGCACCGGTGGCAAGCAACCGCGCCGTGCAAACCCACAACACGGCCATGGCAGCGCCCGCAGCCCCGGCCTCGTCATTCCCGCTAGGTTTGGGTCTGGCGCTGGGCGGTGGTGCGATTGCGCTGGTGATCTTTTTGATGCGTAAAAAGCAAACACCTGAAGCGATGCAGCAACCCACCTACGCCAACGCCACACCCGGCAGTGGCCTGAGCGGCCCACAAGGCTTTGGCATGCCCAACAACGGCTATGGCCAACCGGCCTACGGTCAGCCCGGCTATGGTCAACCCGCAGGCAGTGGCTTGGGTGGCAAAGTGATGGGTGGCTTGGCCACCGGTCTGGCGGTGGGTGCAGGCGTGATGGCCGCACAAGCGATTGGCCGCAGCATGATGGGCAACGACGAACATCCCGCTCATTCCGCAGACAACGGCAACAACAACGGCTACCAGCCCATCGCAAGCAACAGCAACAGCGATTTAGGCGGGCAAAACTTTGGCGTGAACGACGCAGGCTCGTGGGACGACGGCAGCAGCGCCATGGCCAGCAGCGGTGACGGCGGCGGCGACTGGGACAGCTGACAGCTAAGCCCTGGTTCGATTCTTTCGTTCTAGTATTTGTAAGTCACCAACACCGCAGCCACCGGCTGGCTGCGAGTGGTCACCACGGGGCTGTTGGCGGCCAAGCCCGCCAACTTGGTTGCCCCCACAAAGCCGGACGTGTGCCAGTGCTTGTCCACTTCGTAATCCAAGCCCACCGATGGCGTGCTGCTCAGAAAACCACCTTTGGGTGCATAAGACGCATAACCAGATGCTACTGATTGCGTAGCACTCACACCATAGTAAGCTTTCACATAGCGGCTATCAGCCCAGTTTAAATAGACATCCACGAACGCACTGAGTTTGGGTGTGACAGGTAAACCCACCGTCGCACCCAGCGTCGCCAAAGTACCGTTTTGCGAACGTGTTGCTGTCAGCACATTGCCGTAGACGGTGACAGCGTCTTTCACGGGTCGCCACTCAAAAAAACCATTCGCGGCCACGCTGCCATCCACATCGCCCAAACCCCGGTAGCGTGCTTCCCGGCTTTCTTTGCGGCCCAGCATGTAGTTGGCGGACACGCCCACGCTGACGGTGGGTGAATCGGCCAGCAAGTAACCCACGCCATTCAGCGTACTGGCAAACCAGCGCCCACGGGCCAACTCGATGCCAATCAACGGGTCGGTGCGCGATTGCAGCAGCACGCCTTTAAAGAACGACTGCGTACCCCGCACGGCCCCCACGGAGAGTTCCAGCTTCCAAGTGTCGGCATCGGGCGTGCCCATTTGGGCATGGACAGAAGTTGCAGCAAAGCAGGCGCTGGCCATGCAAGAGATGAGGAGATGAAGATTTTTCATACAGCGACTTTACGGCACAGCGCGGTTCACGCGTTGTTACCGGGTTATGGCAGCGTTGTCAGCGGGGCACACCACAGACCAACACACCGGGATCATTGTGCACAACGGCACGATCGTTCTTGGCCTGCGCCACGCCCATGTCGCGGGGCAGCGTGACGCCATTTTTCACAGCCAAAATTTCGGCCATCACGCTCACTGCAATCTCGGGCGGGGTTTTAGAACCGATGTAGATGCCAATGGGGCCACGCAAACGGGCCAGCGTCTCGGGTGTCTGGTCAAAATGCTCCATCATGCGCTGCTGGCGGACATCGTTGTTGCGGCGGCTGCCGATGGCACCGACATAGAACGCATCGGTTTTGAGGGCTTCGAGCAAGGCCAAATCATCCAGCTTGGGATCGTGCGTGAGGGCCACCACGCAGCTGCGGCGGTCGGGTTTGAAAGCCAGCACCACATCATCAGGCATGTCACTCACAACGGTAGCAGCGGGGACGCTCCAAGCCCCCCGGTACTCCTCGCGCGGATCGCAGACGGTGACGGCAAAACCACTGAACAGCGCCATCGTGGCCAGGTACTCGGTAAGTTGTCCTGCGCCGATCAGCAACATACGGTACTCGGGACCAAAGGTGTTGGTCAGCTCGGAAGCGCAAGCCTCTAATTCAGCAGGCGCGCTAGCAGGGGTCAGGGTGATGACACCGTCACTCAAACGCACGGAGCGTTGCATCAGCTGCCCACCTTCGAGCAGGCGCACCAACTCAGCCAGACTGGCAGAGTCAGGGTCATACTCCAGCAGCAGTTCCAGCGTGCCACCGCAAGGCAAGCCAAAGCGGTGAGCCTCGTCAGCGGTGATGCCGTATTTGACGAAACTGGGTGGGCCACTGGGAATGTGATTTGGGATCGCGTTTGCAGGATGAGCGTCTGATGCATCCGCTGGAATCTCAACTTGGGCCTCAGCTTTGGCATAAGCCTGCGTAAAACGGTAAATCAAATCGTCTTCGATACACCCCCCCGACACCGACCCCACCACCGCGCCGTCGTCACACAGCGCCATGATGGAGCCCACCGGGCGCGGTGAGCTGCCCCAGGTGCGCACCACGGTCGCGAGCAGCGCCCGTTTGCCCTGCTGTCGCCAATCGCGCAGCGTACGCAGCACCATCACATCCAGGTTTTCCATGGTGGGGGTGGCCTTATTTCAACAAGTAGATCAGGGCGACGACCACCGCAGCAGCACCGGCAGCCCAAACCCACACAGGAACGCTATTTTTAACGCCTGATAGACCATCAGCGCTTTCTGAATGGGCTTTAGAAGCTATAGAATTTGTAGCAACTGGCACGTCCACCACAGGCGGAGCAGGGTAGCGGCGCTGCATCTCCAGGTCAAAGCGCTTGAAGAAATCTTCAGCCATGGATTTCGCAGCACCGTCGATCAAGCGCTGGCCAAGTTGGGCGATTTTGCCGCCTACCGATGCATGAACCACATAGCCCAGCTCGCAGCCCGGGGCGCCATTGGCCAGGGGTGTCAGGTTGACTTTGGCGTCGCCCTTGCCAAAACCAGCAGCACCGCCCTGCCCTTCAAAAGTGATGGTGTAGCTGTGTGGCGGCACGATGTCAGCCAGATTGATCTTGCCGCCAAACTTGGCCGACACCGGGCCGATTTTGAGTGCCATACCAATGGCATATTGGTTCTCGCCGGTAGGCTCCACTTTGTCGCAACCGGGAATGCAGAGTTTGAGGACTTCAGGGTCGTTCAGCGCGTCCCAGGCTTGTTGTTGGGTGACGGCGAGGGTGCGGCTGGCTTGCATGTCCATGAAGGTAGTCCTTAGGTGTATCCGTGTGGGGTGTCGGTTTAAAAATCAACGGGCCAGCAGCACAGCAATGCTGCTGGCCATATCTTGCAAGTGTTCCAAATTGTGCACCGCCACCATGCCGTGCGCGTAGCAGTGCAGCACCGCAGCGCCGCGTGCGGTGGGCGCATAGCCATCAAAACGCAGGAGTGGATTGAGCCACAGCAGGCGGCGGCTGTGGCGACGCAGCCAGACCAGCTCTTGCGCCAACTCGGCAGGCTCGCCAGTGTCCAGCCCATCCGTGATCACCAGCACCAGCGTGCGGCGGCCGACCAAGCGGCGGGCGTGGCGTTGGCGCAAAGTCACTAAAGACTCACCCAAGCGCGTTCCACCAGCGAAGTCAGCTATTAAATCACTAGCAGTAACCAGCATTGCATCGGTGTCGCCCAAGGCAAATGCAGGCGTGAGATCGGTCAAATGGGTGCCAAAGGCAAACACATCACGGCGGCGGTGCGTGCGGGTGGCGGCATGCAAAAAGGCCAGCAGCAGGCGGGCATAACGCTCCATCGAACCAGACACATCGACCAACACCAACAGCGGTAAGGGTTGCGCACGGCGTTGCAGACGCGGCAAGCGCAGCAATTCGCCCCCTGTCTGCGCGGCTTGGTGCATCACGCCGGGCCAGTGGATGCGGCTGCCATGACTGCCGGGCTGGGTGCGACGCGAGGGCACGCAGGGAATGGGCAGGTGAATGTCCCGTACCAAGCGGGCCACGAGGCGGTATTCGGTGGCGCTCAGGGCGTTGAAATCGGCATGTTGGAGGCGCTGCAAGTCGCTGGCTGTCATGGCAGCGTCAAACTCGACCTTAGTTTCGGTAGGCTTGGGCATCGCCTGCGCCACCGCTTTTTGAGGCGACAGCGCTTCTCGCACACGCGGGCGGCGCTTGGATGGCGCCGCTTTACCTTCGGCACTCGGCAGCATTTGGGCCAAAAGCTTGTTAGCCATTTCAGGATCGCGGAAATACGCGTCAAACAGTTCGCGGAACACCAAGCGATCAGGCTCACGGCTGACCAGCACGGACTCGATGGCAGCGCTCAGGTCAGGCTTGCTGTCCAGACCCACCAGCATCGCTGCTTGCTGGGCCAGAGCGATGCGGGAAGCGTCCACAGACACCCCAGCGCGACGCAGGGCACGGCCAAAGCCGGTGATGTTATCGGCGAGCTTACCGGTGCGGGCATCCCCTAATCGCATAGCTGGCTTTCACGCTGCATCGGGTTTCAGCAACTCAGAGGCCATTTCCTGTGTCAGTGCCGCCACATCTTCACGCTGCTTGAACAAAATCCCTGCAGTATCAGACACCACTTCCGGGTCTACCACCAGCGTATCCAGGGCCACCAGGGCTTTCGCCCATTCCACGCTTTCCGCAATACCGGGCGCACGTTGAAAGCTGCTCACAAAGGGCGCACTGCGCAGCTTGCCCACGAAGTGCGCGACCTGCGCTGAGAGCGCTGCACTGGCCTGCGGTACAAGTGCGCGCACGATGGCCAGTTCGCGCTCGCGCTCAGGGTAATCGAGCCAGTGGTAAAGGCAACGGCGCTTCACCGCGTCATTCAAATCCCGGGTACGGTTGCTGGTGAGGATCGTCACTGGCGGCACCACTGCTTTCACCGTACCGATTTCAGGGATGCTGACTTGGTACTCGCCCAGGTATTCGAGCAAAAAGGCCTCGAACGGCTCATCAGCACGGTCCACTTCGTCAATCAGCAGCACCGCACCGGGCGCAGGCGCTTGCAGGGCTTGCAGCAGCGGGCGGCGAATCAGATAGCGGTCTTGGTAGACCTCGCGCTCCATGTCGGTGGCAGGCGTTGAGACTGCCGATAAGGCGGTGTGGCCCGCTTCAGCCGCCCGCATGTGCAGCAACTGCGCGGCGTAGTTCCACTCGTACAGCGCTTCACGCTGCTCCAGGCCGTCGTAACACTGCAAACGCACCAGTGGGCGCTGCAACACAGCAGCCAGCGCTTTGGCCAGCTCGGTTTTGCCCACGCCAGGCTCGCCTTCGAGCAACAGCGGGCGCTGGAGCTTGAGAGCGAGGAAGACGGCGGTGGCTAAGCGGCGGTCGGCGTAGTAGCCGACGCCTTGGAGGGATTGGGTTAAAGCGTCAATTGAAAGCGTCATGGCATCCCGATTAACCCACAATCTTCGCCACAGCCCGCTGCGTCTGCACGCTGATGAGGTTGGCACGGTAGGCAGCGCTGGCGTGGATGTCGGCGTTCAAATCGGTGGCATCTATCTTCACCGCTGCCGCAGAGGCCACCGTGAAGCTCTGGTTCAGCGCGGCCTCCAAACCGGCATGGCGGAAAACACCGTTGCCCGCCCCCGTCACGGCCACGCGCACGCCGCTGTCGGTTTTCGCGACAAACACGCCCACCATCGCAAAGCGTGAGGCGGGTTGCTTGAACTTCAAATAGGCAGCATGGGCGGTGGCGGGGAAACTGATGGCGGTGATGAGTTCACCTTCGTTCAGGGCGGTGGCGAACATGCCGAGGAAGAAATCATCGGCGGCGATGGTGCGCTCGGTGGTGTGGATGGTGGCGTTCAAGGCCAGCACCGCGCTGGGGTAGCAGGCGGCGGGGTCGTTGTTGGCGACCGATCCACCCAGCGTACCCATCGCACGGACTTGCCGGTCGCCGATGCCACCGGCCAAATCGGCCAAGGCGGGGATGGCGGCCAGCACATCGGCGTGGGTGGCGACATCGGCATGGCGCGTCATCGCACCGATGACGATGGCGTTACCTTCGCGGCGGATACCCACCAGCTCTTTGATACCGCCCAAATCAGCTACCTGTTCAGGCGCAGAGAGGCGCAGTTTCATGGATGCCAGCATGGTTTGCCCCCCGGCGAGCATTTGGGCACCCGATGCGGCGAGTTTTTGGGCATCGGCTACCGTGGTGGGGCGCTCGAATGTGAATGCGTACATGATTGATTCCTTCTTTTTAGACTGTGGCCGCTTTAGGCTTTGGCGGCTTGTATTGCTGCCCAGACCCGTGCAGGAGAAGCGGGCATATCGAAATCAACGACCCCGACGGGGCGCAGCGCGTCCAGCACAGCATTGATAACGGCGGGCGGCGACCCAATCGCACCAGCCTCACCACAGCCTTTGGCACCCAGCGGATTGTGGGTGCATGGGGTACAGACATGGCCGATTTTGAACTCAGGGAAGTCGTCTGCACGGGGCATGGCGTAGTCCATGAAACTGCCGGTCAGCAGCTGGCCAGTTTCTTCTTCATAGACGCAGTTTTCCATCATGGCCTGGCCGATGCCCTGCACCAGCCCGCCGTGGACCTGGCCTTCCACGATCATGGGGTTGATGATGGTGCCGAAATCGTCCACCGCGCTGAAGCGGTCGATGCGGGTGGTACCGGTGGCGGGGTCGATTTCGACTTCGCAGATGTAGGTGCCGCTGGGAAAGGTGAAGTTGGTGGGGTCGTAAAACGCGGTTTCGTTCAGGCCTGGCTCCAACTTGTCCAGTGGGTAGTTGTGCGGCACGTAGGCGGTGAGCGCGACTTGGCCAAAAGTCACTTTCTTGTCCGTACCCTTGACGGTGAATTCACCGTTGGCGAACTCCACGTCCACGTCGCTGGCCTCCATCAAATGGGCGGCGATCTTTTTGGCTTTGGTCTCGATTTTGTCGAGAGCCCGCATGATGGCCGACCCGCCCACCGACAACGAGCGTGAGCCGTAAGTGCCCATGCCGAACGGCACGCGGCCTGTGTCGCCGTGAACAATGTCGACCGCGTCCACCGCAATACCCAAACGGGCGGCGACGACTTGCGCAAACGTGGTTTCATGGCCTTGACCATGGCTGTGCGAGCCGGTGAACACTGTCACGCTGCCGGTCGGGTGAACACGCACCTCGCCGCACTCAAACAACCCAGCGCGTGCGCCCAGCGCCCCGGCGATGTTGCTGGGAGCCAAACCGCAAGCTTCGATATAGCTGCTGTAGCCCATGCCACGCAGCAAGCCTTTGGCCGCGCTGGCGGTTTTGCGTACCTCAAACCCAGCCACGTCGGCGAGTTCATTGGACTTGTCCATACAGGCATGGAAATCGCCCACGTCGTACTGCAACGCCACGGGCGTTTGGTAGGGGAAGCTGCTGATGAAGTTGCGCTTACGGATGTCCACTTGGCTAAGGCCCATCTCCCAGCCACAGCGGGTGACCAGACGTTCCAGCAGATAGGTGGCCTCGGGGCGCCCTGCCCCACGGTAGGCGTCCACCGGTGCAGTGTTGGTAAACCACGCGTCAATCTCGGCATAAACCAGCGGCGTCGTGTACTGCCCAGCCAACAGCGTGGCGTACAAAATCGTGGGCACGGCGGTGCTGAAGGTGGACAGGTATGCGCCCAAATTCGCATCGGTGTGGACACGCAGAGCCAAGAATTTACCGTCCTTGTCCATCGCCATTTCAGCTTGACTGACGTGATCGCGACCATGGGCATCGCAGAGGAAGGCCTCGCTGCGGTCACACGTCCATTTGATACTGCGGTTGAGCTGCTTGGCAGCCCAAGTCAAGCACACATCTTCGGCGTAAAGGTAAATTTTGGAGCCAAAGCCACCACCTACATCAGGGGCAATCACGCGGACTTTGTGCTCAGGCAAACCCAGCACAAACGCCGTCATCAGCAGGCGTTCGACGTGCGGGTTTTGGTTCGACACGTAGAGCACGTACTCCTCGGTCGCCCGGCTGTAAGAACCGATGGCGGCACGCGGCTCCATCGCGTTGGGGATCAGGCGGTTGTTGATGAGATCAAGCTTGGTGATGTGCGCGGCAGTAGCGAACACGTTGTCCACAGCGGCTTTGTCGCCAATCGACCATTTGTAGCAATGGTTATCGGGCGCGATTTCATGCAAGGCCGTGGCTTTGGAAGCCGCGCTCACGCTGACCACCGAAGGCAGCACGTCGTAATCCACTTCCACCGCTTCTGCAGCGTTTTTGGCCTGCTGCAAGGTGCTGGCCACCACCATAGCCACATGGTCGCCGACATAGCGCACCTTGCCGATGGCGAGGATGGGGTGCATCGGCTCTTTCATCGGCGTGCCGTCGGCGGTGTTGTTGATGAGCCAACCGCACGGCAGGCCGCCCATCTTGCCTTCGATGTCTTTGCCTGTGAAAATTTCAACCACGCCGGGCATCGCTTTGGCTGCGGCAAGCTTTATGCTTTTGATAGCAGCATGCGCATGTGGAGAGCGCACGAACACCGCATATGTCTGGTTAGTGAGGTTGATGTCGTCGGTGTATTGGCCTGCCCCGGTCAAGAATTTGTAGTCTTCCTTGCGGCGCAAGGGTTCGCCAATATGCGGCAGTTTGGAAAAATCAGAGGCACCCATCTTTGATCTCCTTAATGATTGGTCAGCGAGGGGGTTCAGGCTGCAGCCATGGCAGCCGCACCGGTCTGCACAGCTTTGACGATGTTTTGGTAGCCCGTGCAGCGGCACAGGTTGCCTTCCAGCAGCTCGCGGATGTCGCCTGCGCTGGCGTTGGGGTGGTTTTTGCACAGGTCAATGGAACTCATCACCATGCCGGGCGTGCAGTAACCGCATTGCAGGCCATGGCACTCTTTGAACGCAGCCTGCATCGGATGCATGGTGCCATCGGCAGCGGCCAGACCTTCGATGGTGCTGACCTCCGCGCCCTCGTGCTGCACAGCCAGCGTGTTGCATGATTTGATGGCACGGCCGTTGACAATGACGGTACACGCGCCACACTGGGCGGTATCGCAACCCACATGAGTGCCAGTCAGCTGTAGGTGTTCGCGCAACACTTGCACGAGCAACGTATTGGGGGGAACGTCAACACTGGCGGCACGGCCATTGACTTTGAGATTTACCTGCATGGTGGGGGTCTCCGTGATGGAAAGGGGAAATCGCTGTTTTACCTGCATGTTCATTGTTGGACGCCCCCATGACGACACGCCTAGGCGAAACCCTAGGACAATACGGTCTGCCATGGGATATTCTCAATATTGAACACATGCAAACCCTAGCCAACCCCACTGCACCCAACCGCCTGGAGCACATCCACCTGGCACGCCAAGCCACGTTGGTCGAAGGCAAGGCGCAGGCCTTGCAGTCGGGCAGCAGCCGCCTTCAAGGTAACCAGGGAATTGACCCTTGGATTGAGCGTTCGTGGCAGCGCTGCCTGGCGCACGGTCAACGCCCTGGCGACCATCTGGCGTTCGATGCCGTCAGCGCTGAGGCCATGCGCCGCGTGGTGGAGGCCAGCCGCCCGTTGGTGTTGGCGGCACGCCCGGTGCTGGGTCAACTGGCCCACGCCATGGCACACACCCGTTACTTTGCGATTTTGACCAATGCGGATGGCATCGTGGTGGACGTGAACGGCCCGGTAGACCGCGATGACCGCCGCGCCAGCCTCATTGCACGCGTGGGGGTAGATTTGTCCGAGCGCGCGGTAGGTACCACCGCCATTGGTGCAGCGTTGGGCGAGCAGCAGCCTGTGTGGCTGCACCGTGGCGAGCACTTTTATGCCGACAACAGCGCCTACAGCTGCGCCGGAGCGCCGGTATTTGGCCCCAATGGCCAGTGCGTAGGCATGCTGGACTTGACCGGCATCGACGCGCCCGAACGCCCCGAGCTGAAGCACCTTGTCAGCCAGTGCGCCCAGCGCATTGAAAACGGCCTGCTGCGCCAACAACCCTTTGCCCTGCTGGTACGGCTAAGCTGGCCTCAAGCAGACTGGGGCACAGGCAGCCAAGGTGGCAGCACGAACAACGCAGGGCACTTCACCACCAGCGAAAGCGACGGCCTGATTGGCGTAGACAACGAAGGTTTTGTCACAGGCAGCAACACCGCCGCCCGCCAGATGCTGCCCCAACTGAGCACCCTGATGAGCCTGGAAGCTCGCAACACCCATTGCAGTGACCTGTTCGCCATGCCCTGGGAAAGCCTCTTTGATGCAGCGCTTTTGGGCGCATCAGCGATAGAAGTTCCCCTGTGGTCAGGTCTGCGCCTGCAAGCCCTGCCTCTGGCGGCCGAAGCGGCTGACAGACCCCACACCACGGTGCCCCAGCGCGGTGGCAATGCGTCTTTACGCGAAGTAGAAACCGTGCTGATCCGCAAAGCGGTCGATCAGGCCAAAGGCAATGTAGCCCAGGCCGCACGGGCGCTGGGAATCAGCCGGGCTACGGTGTACCGCAAGCTGAGCAGCCGCCGCGACGTTTAAGCCCAGACCGGGCAACCAGCGCATCTTGGGCAAACCTGATGGAGAGGTGAGTTCTATTTCACCCAAACAACAGCATCGTCCTGTGCATAAATTTTGCAAGGCACAGGGCTGTTTTTATTGCAATCCTCCAGCGCTCGCACCATGGGATCTTTGGCACGCGTCGCGTCGCGCGGTGTCAAGCTACTTGCCCAACCCCAGTACCCCTTGGATGACATGGCAAAAGTACGAGGCTTATTTGTCTTAAGCCAAGCACGGTAACCGTCCTTGCAGCGATCGGAAAGGCAAGGGACAGCATCCACATCCTCCAATTTCGCAAACTCTGTCGCGCCAGACGCAAGCAATGGGCTTGCAGTCATGACCGTAGCGTCAAACTTGACAATGACAACGGATGCTTTGCTTCCAGAGGTTCGATCTAATGTCATCTGAGCCAGCGGTGCACGCAACACATCGGCCTTGAGCAATGCCGGGTAATCTCGTTTTAGCGTCACCATATCCTGTGCATAGCGGTCAAGCAGCGCAACTTGCAACGTACCACCACTGAACCCCGCTACAGCTTGGTCAAGCAAAGGAATTGCCGATCCTGTGGCTTGGTCGTCAGCGTTCTTTTTCTCCTTGTTGACCAGTGCAACGCGGCCTAGATAAACAACAGACTGAGGAGGCACTTCAAAGGGTGCATTCACTGTGAAATCAATACCCCCGTTAATTGGAAACTTGAAAGAAGCGCCACTCAGTGACTTGACCGTATAGCTGCCTGGGGCAATTTGTTGCGTCACCAAGACTGAATTAGCACCTTCGCTGACGACTTCAGAAGCGCCAATGTGGGTTCTCTCATCACTGCTTTTGATTTTTTCAATACGGATGCCGAGACGTGTAGGCCCATAGTTAGGCCTGTATTCGTTGGTCATCTCTACCGACATCACCACAATCGATCCCTTGCTCCAATCGACTTGAGCTGATTTTTTATCGAATCCAACCGTGCCGCAAGCGCTCAACAGCATGGCAAGCCCCCCCAAAAGAATGAAACGACCAACACTTTTCATCTGTACCTCCAATTTAGATTGTTATGCCACTCTGAATTTGAGTAGCGCTGCGAATTTAAATGGAATCAGGGGGGCGGTATAAAAATTTCTTCATCCATTCGAAAGAACAGAGCGCGCCTCAGTACCGCTCCGGCACCATGATGTCCGCCGACACCTCATTGCGGATGTAGTCCTCATGCCGTACCCGCGCAGGTAAATGCACAGCGGGGTGTTCTACCTCGTGGTACGGCATTTGATCGAGCAAATGGTGGATGCAATTCAACCGGGCTTTTTTCTTGTCTACAGCTTGCACCACCCACCAAGGTGCTTCGGGGATGTGGGTACGCTCCAGCATGGTCTCTTTAGCCTTGGTGTATTCCTCCCAGCGTACGCGGGATTCCAAATCCATGGGGCTGAGCTTCCACTGCTTCAACGGGTCATGGATGCGGCCTAAAAAGCGTAAATGCTGCTCATCGTCGGTGATCGAAAACCAGTATTTAATGAGTTGAATGCCAGAGCGCACCAGCATTTTTTCAAACTCTGGCACGGAGCGAAAGAACTCTTCGTACTCCTCGTCATTGCAAAAACCCATCACCCGTTCGACACCGGCGCGGTTGTACCAGCTGCGGTCAAACAACACCATCTCGCCCGCTGCCGGCAAGTGCGAGATATAACGCTGAAAGTACCACTGCGTGCGCTCACGGTCGTTCGGCGCAGGCAATGCAGCCACGCGGGCAACGCGGGGGTTGAGGCGCTGGGTAATGCGCTTGATAACGCCCCCTTTGCCAGCGGCATCGCGCCCTTCAAACAAGATCACCACCTTGTGGCGGCTGCGCACCACCCAGTCTTGCAGCTTGACGAGCTCACCTTGCAGACGGAACAGCTCCTGGAAATACTGGCGGCGGGCAGATTTTTCGTCATCAGAGCGGCTGTGCAGGCCGGTTTCGGCCAACTCGTCAACGGTGCGGTCTTCCAGCTCCATTTCCAGCTCTTCGTCATAGCCATCCATCAGGTCACGGCGGATGCGGCGGATCAGGTCGTCTTGGCTGGAAGAGACATCAGCAGTATGGAAACTCATGGGGTGGTTGGGCGCAAGCCAACAGTGAATAAGCCCTTGAGCTTGCCCGGTGGGTGTGACAAATTGATGACAAAATTGCCGCCGCCGCATGCCCATAGCGGCCCACCCCGAGATCCACCGCTACAGGTTCAGCGCAATCACCACAGCAGCTTCGTCCATGGCAGCCACCACCGCCCCCCGATTGCGCAGACGGCTACCCGGCTCGGTGAAGCCCGACAGCTGCAACCCACCTGCCAGCGTCACGGCAATTTCGTCACTCTCGTTCAGACTGCTTGCCCTTGTGATGCGGCTGGCATGACCGGGCAGCAGGTTCAGGCCAGGCTTGGCAACCGCTGATGCAGCCGCTGTGACCAGCACCGCTGTCGCTTTGCACAAAGCCAGCACAGGCAAACCAGGGATCAAAACCAGCAGCTCTGCACTTTCCTGGGTGATCCGAGAAACCAGCTGAACAGGTACATGGGCAGTGTCTTCAGCCACGCCCCCCTGGCCCAACTGCAACACCACCCGCACGATACGCCCCTGCGGCTCCAGGCGCAACACGGTGCAGGGTAACTGGTTGCGCATGCTGGTGCGCAGCGCCAAAGCCTGCGCCGGCACACGGCTGAGCGTGCTACCAGCCTCCGCCAGCACCTGTGCCCGTGCAGCCTCCAAGGCAATCGCCGTGGCGAGCAGCTGTTCGCCTGCCTCAGTCACGCGCGCCCCACCGCCGCCCGCACCGCCCACCACGCGCTCAACCAAAGCCACACCAGCCAAATTGGTCAAAGTGTCAATCGCCTGCCATGCCGCTTTGTAACTGACGCTGGCATCGCGAGCGGCTTGCGAAATAGAACCGCTCTGGGCAATGAGACGCAGGATGTCGATGCGCTTGTCGGCCACGCTGTGGCCCAGAGCATTGGCAAAGTGAACAGAATGAACAGGGGAATGAAGGCGGGCCATGGCACGATTGTGCAGTGCCATCGCTATACTTTCGCTATTCCATTTAAGAATAGCGAAAGTTGCCATGAAACCTATCCAGACCTTTGTGACCACCTTGCTGATGACCTGGGTGGGCCTTATCCAAACGACCCAAACAGCTCAAGCCGCCGAAGTCAGCGTCGCTGTGGCAGCGAACTTTGCCGCTCCCATGCAAAAAATTGCAACCGCCTTTGCACAAGACACAGGCCACAAGGCGGTGCTGTCCATCGGCTCCACAGGCAAGTTCTACACCCAAATCAAAAGCGGGGCGCCTTTCCAGATCCTGCTCTCTGCCGATGATGAAACCCCAGCCCTGCTTGAAAAAGAAGGCCTGGGCACACCGAACACCCGCTTCACCTATGCTGTAGGCCGCTTGGTGCTGTGGAGCGCCGACGCCAAACTGATCGATGGTCGCCCTGAAATCCTGAAAAACGGCGACTTCAAATACATCGCCATCGCCAACCCCAAACTTGCCCCCTACGGCGCTGCGGCGATGCAGACCTTGGACAAACTGGGCTTGTCGCAACAACTCCAAAGCCGTGTGGTGCAAGGTGAAAACATCGCACAAACCTACCAGTTCGTCGCCACCGGCAATGCGCCACTCGGCTTTGTTGCCCTCTCGCAGGTGATGGTGGACGGCCAGATGGGCGCTGGCTCGTTCTGGCTGGTGCCACCGTCCATGCACGAAGCGATTCGGCAAGATGCGGTGCTGCTGACCACGGGTCGCGACAATCCTGCGGCGCTGGCGCTGATGCAGTACCTGAAGAGCGACAAAGCCAAAGCGGTAATCCGCGCCAGCGGCTACGTGCTTTAGCCCCCGGCAACGCACCATGTTCAGCCCTGAAGACCTTACCGCGATTGGACTCACACTCAAGCTGGCCAGTATCACCACCTTGCTGCTGATGCTGCTGGCCACACCGCTGGCTTGGTGGCTGGCACGCACGCACTCGTGGTGGCGTGCCCCGGTGGGCGCGGTGGTGGCGCTGCCGCTGGTACTGCCGCCCACGGTGATTGGGTTTTACCTGTTAATCATGATGGGACCACACGGCGCAGTCGGCCAGTTGACGCAGGCCTGGGGACTGGGCACCCTGCCCTTCACATTTACCGGCTTGCTCATCGGCTCGGTGCTGTACACGCTGCCCTTTGCGGTGCAGCCGCTGCAAAACGCCTTTGAGGCCATAGGCGCGCGCCCATTGGAGGTGGCCGCCACGCTGGGCGCTGGCCCGTGGGACACCTTCTTCAGCGTGGTGCTGCCGCTGGCCCGGCCAGGCTTCATCACCGCTGCGGTGCTGAGCTTTGCCCACACCGTGGGGGAATTTGGTGTGGTGCTGATGCTGGGCGGCAACATCCCCGGTGTAACGCGGGTCGTGTCAGTGCAAATTTACGACCATGTAGAGGCGCTGGAATACCGCAAAGCCCACCTGCTTGCCGCGCTGATGCTGGTGTTCTCGTTTGCGGTGTTGCTGGGCTTGAATGTGCTGAACCGGCGGCGTGCCAGGGTGGCAGCATGAGCATTGCCCAACCCATTCGCGCGAACTTCAAACTCAGCCGCCCCGGTTTCACGCTGGATGTGGATTTAACCTTGCCGGGTCGCGGTATCAGCGTGCTGTACGGTGCGTCAGGCTCGGGCAAGACCAGTCTGCTGCGCTGCGTGGCCGGACTGGAAAAAGCGCAAACCAGTTTTTTGGAAGTGGCCGGTGAAGTCTGGCAAGACAGCCACGCCAAAAAATGGCTACCCACCCATCAGCGCCCGCTAGGCTATGTTTTCCAAGAGGCCAGCCTGTTCACGCACCTGGACGTGAAGGCCAATTTGGCTTACGGCTACCGCCGGGTTAAAGCGGTAACCCCCCGCTTTTCAATGGACGACACCATTGAATTGCTGGGCATCAGTCACCTGCTCGACCGCTACAGCGCGACCCTCTCCGGCGGTGAACGCCAGCGCGTCGCCATCGCCCGCGCCCTGGCCACCAGCCCGCGCCTGCTGCTGCTGGACGAACCCCTCGCGGCCCTGGACGCAGCCCGCAAGCAAGACATCCTGCCTTGGCTGGAAAAGCTGCGCGACACGCTGGACATCCCCATGCTCTACGTCAGCCACGCCACTGACGAAGTGGCGCGACTGGCCGATACGCTGGTGGTGCTGGAGCTTGGCCACGTGCGTGCTTGTGGCGCGGTGGGCGACGTGATGGCGCGGCTGGACCTGCCTATGGCGCTGGGTGAAGATGCTAGCGTTTTAATAGCTGGTTATGCCCATGAAGTAAGCGCTGAGTGGCATTTATGCCTTGTTAATTTTCCTGGTGGGCAATTGTGGGTGCGCAGCATGCCCGGTACAGCCACAGGCCGCGCCGTGCGCTTGCGCGTGCTGGCGCGCGATGTCAGCATCGCCAGCGTAGCCCCAGCGCTCGGCAGCAGCAGCATTCAAAACCTGCTGCCGTGTACCGTCAGCGCTATTTGTGACGCCCCCCACCCGGCACAAGCGGTGGTGCAACTGCGGCTGAAAACCGAGACAGGGGAAGCCTTCATGCTGTCACGCATCACACGCCGTGCTGCGCACACCTTGGGGCTGTGCGTGGGGATGCCGGTGTGGGCGCAGGTGAAGTCGGCAGCGTTGCTGGATTAAGCGACAGACGACAGCCACACGACCGCCAAACTACTTCTTGTCGGCGTTCGGAAAAAACAACTGGTTGCTACCGATTTTGTAGCTGGAAATGCTCATCTGGCCTGCTGTAGAGACCACCCAGTCTACAAATTTCTGTGCATCTGCCACCTTCACATGCGGGTGCTTGGCCGGGTTGACCACCATCACGCCATACTGATTGAAGAGCTGGGTGTCGCCCTCCACCAGAATGGCCAAATCCCCCCGGTTTTTGAAGCTGAGCCACGTGCCCCTGTCTGTCAGCGCATAGGCGTTGCTGGCGCTGGCGATGTTCAGCGCAGGGCCCATGCCGCAGCCGCATTCTTTGTAGTTGCTGCCTTTGTTGGCATCCTGTCCCGCCGTCTTCCAGTAGCGCAATTCGGCCGCGTGGGTACCACTTTTGTCGCCGCGTGAAATGAAGGCGGCATTGCTGGCGGCAAGCTTTTTAAGGGCCACCACCACGTCACGGCCTTGGGTGGCAGCGGGGTCGGTTTTGGGGCCCACGAGGATGAAATCGTTGTACATCACAGGGTAGCGCTTCAGGCTGAAGCCCTCGGCGACAAACTTTTCTTCAGCCGCTTGGTCATGTACAAACAAGATATCAGCATCCCCCCGCCGCCCCATGTCCAGCGCTTGGCCTGTGCCCAAGGCCACCACTTTCACGTCGATGCCTGTGGCTTTTTTGAAATCAGGCAACAGGTGCGAAAACAACCCAGATTGCTCGGTGGATGTGGTGGAGGCCATCGTGATGGTCTGTGCTGCAACTGCGCTCATCGCTACTGTATTGATAGCTGCTATAGCGCATACAGAAAGCACTACAGCCTTTATTGAGGTTTTTATTGAGGTCTGTATTCTTTTCAAAATCGTCATACCAACTCTCCTTTGACAAACAGAGCCGCCGCCTGCGAGGTTTGGGCCAGCAGGGTGCGGTCAAAAAATGCCGCCACGGGCAAATCAGCCAGCACATGGCCGCGCTCCAGATAGATGACGCGGGTCGCCAAGCGCTTGACTTGGCCCAGATTGTGACTTGCAAACACCAGGGTGATGCCGTCTTGCGCCAACTCGGACATCAGCGCTTCGACCTCGCGTTTGGCATGCGGGTCGAGGTTGGCGGTGGGTTCGTCCAGCAGCAGCACATCAGGCTTGAGGCTCCAGGCACGGGCCAGCGCAAGGCGCTGCTGCTGTCCGCCTGAAAGGGTGCGGGCAGGCCGCTCAGCGATGTGGCTCAAACCGACGCGATGCAAAGCCTGAAATGCCAACGCTTTGGCTTGGGTTTGCCCCATGCCTCGCAAACCCAAGCCCAGCGCCACGTTCAACCAACTGCTGGCGCGCAGCGTATGGGGACGCTGGAACAGCATGGCTTGGCGCAGCCGCAAGCGCGCCGTGACACTGCCCATCGCAGGCGTTTGCAAGCCGTGCAGCAAACGCAAAAGACTGCTTTTGCCGGAGCCGTTCGCCCCCACCAAGGCCACTCGCTCACCAGCGGCGATCTGCAGGGTGGTGGCGTGCAATGCTGGGGCGGTGCCGTAGCAGAGGCTTGCCTTGTCCAAGGTCAACAACGGGCCAGGAATAAAAGGGCTTAAACGCCTGGAGTCAACCGTGGGAGGAACGGGTGGCACGGGCACCAACGCCTGCGTAGACTTCTGTGCCAACACCTGCTCCCCTCCTGCCGGCGCAGTCACGCCAGCGTCATCGCTCACCACCTCTGCGCTGCGCTGCCAATGCCGTACCGCCACGATCAACAGGTTCAGCGCTAGCACTACCAACAACAGCAGCAAGCCCAGCGCCAGCGCCAGCGGTAAATCACCCTTGCTGGTTTCGAGCGCAATCGCCGTTGTCATCACGCGGGTAAAACCGTCAATATTGCCACCCACCACCATCACCGCACCCACTTCAGACACGGCACGCCCAAAGGCAGCAATCAGCACCGTCAGGAGGGCATAACGCTCGTCAAAAGCCAGCAGCACACTGCGCAGCAATGGTCCCGCACCGAGGGATTGCAGTTGATCACCATGCGCAGCATCGGCGTCTTCCACCGTTTGCCGGGTCAAAGCCGTCACCATGGGTAGCACCAGCACCGCCTGCGCCAGCACCATGGCCTTGAAGGAGAACAGCCAGCCCAGTCCACCCAACGGGCCGGAGCGCGACAGCAGCAGGTAAACCAGCAAACCGACCACGACTGAAGGCAAGGCCAGCAAGGTGTTCAGCACCATCAGCACAGCACCACGCCCCGCAAAGCGCGCTACGCCCAGCCAAGCCCCCAGCAGCAGCCCCAGGCTGCAAGCCAACACACAGGCTGTCGCGCTGACGGCCAGTGAACGGGCCACGATGGCCAGCAGCAGCGGGTCAACGCTGGTAATCAGGTGCAGTGCGGTGGAGAGGCTGTCAAACATGTTTACCTGAGGTGCATGGGCAGAAGTTGAGCACGCGACACATGGCAAAAACAAAAAAGCCTTGCAAAACACGCGTTTTGCAAGGCTTTAAATTGGTGGGCGATGCAAGTTTCGAACTTGCGACCCCTGCAGTATTAAGGCTGTGGTTGTTGCTTGCGTATCATTTGTCGGCATCGTTAAAGAGATCGCGAGTCCAAACATCCACATGACGGCAACGCCTGCCGCTCGCAGGTTTCCCAGTGCTTTGGCCCAAATGTGTGAGTACTTGCTGTTTAGCTGGGCTTCAAGCTCAGCCACTGTTTGAAGCACCGGTAAACCGGCGCATTCCGCCAAGTACGCGATTTCATTTGCATCTGGCTTTCGTCGTCCTGCTTTCCAGTCACTCAACCGTGTTTGATCCATTTGCATGTCTGCGGCTATCGCGCCTAGAGAGCCTTTTGCTTTTTTAGCGCTGTCGATCAATTCGGTGAGATTCATAAAAGTTCTTTTCTCCATAAATGGAGAATTTCTCCTTTTTTGGTTAACTGAAATGTACACCCAAAGGAGCCGCCATGCACCCCACAACGCCCCCACTCCCCCCGCGCAGACCGCTTGCACCCCCCTGCTTTAAACGTAACCGCTCCTGCTGTGGCGGCTCCGGTGGTTGCCGGGCAGGGGGCGTGCGCCACGTGGAAAGAGTCGTCCTCGTATCTTGGCCGCATCGTTCGCGAGTTTCGTGATTTGAGCGCTTGGGATGACAGCGACGCTTACTTTTCCGTACCCATTGTTGTTCGTCTTGCTGTCGGGCATCGAAAGCTTCAGCTCATTGATCTAATTTCTTTGTCTATGGCCTTCAGCTACTAACAGCCATGACCACCCGCAACCCCTTCGCAGGCGCTGGCCGCTGCAACCTCTGGCCCTTCATGACAGGCCTTCACGCCACCGAAAAAAACCAAGTCGCCAACATCGTGGCGATTGGCCGCCATGCGCCAACGAGCCTTGAATGAAACCCGCGTAACTCAGCCAACGGCGACAGAGCCACGCATTGCCGCACTGTAAAAGTGAAGGTGTAGACTCACATCATGGAAATTGAAATCTACAACGCATTTGTCAAAGCTGGCCTTGAAGCGTCCGAGGCTAAAGCCGCCGTCGAGTCCATCAATAAAGAGATTGACAAGCGCTATGCACTTCATTCAGCACAGCTTGCAACACGTGGGGATGTCGAAGGCGTCCGCAAAGATGTGGCCGAAATGGAAAATCGTTTGCTTCGCGCTATGGCAGAAATGCAGCGCTGGACATTAACGTCCATCTTTGCAGGAATGGGCGCTGTAGCAGTTATTACCAAGCTTTGGCACTGACCCCCCATACCAACACCTACAAAACCGCTCTAGGGCGGTTTTTTTACGCCAAAACGTGAAACAGCAGGGGTATGGGGGCACCCCATGTAAGCGAAGCGGTGCTGACCCCGCATTGAAATGCTCGCACAGCACGCCCATCCCGTAGGGTGGGCCACAAACGAGGGTGCAGCTTCACACAAAACCAAGAACTACAAACCCACGGCCATGTAAAGCAGAATTACCCTGAACAAATAGGGATTTATCTACCGTCTCAACATTCAAATCTGTTATCTTCAAAGGCTAAAACAGGGGAT
>JANXSZ010000028.1 GCA_025356445.1 Betaproteobacteria bacterium
CGCGCCCGAAGCTTCCAGCCTGGTCGCAGATCTGTTGAACAGCCCCGCCAAATTCCTCGCCATACGGGCTGCTGCTTCCCGTGCCGTACGGCAAGAGCTGATCACACTGGCCTTGGTCAAAATGGCCACCAGCGATGCGGACATGGCTGAAGTCAGCCTGAACAAATGGGCCAGCCTCATCAGTACCGAGGAGCGCAACTGGGTGTGGGGCGTGCTCGGACGGCAAGCGGCTGGCAAGTTATCGCCAGACGCTTTGGACAAGTTCAACCATGTCACCCATGATGCAGATTTAAGCGATGAGATGCTCGCATGGAGAGTGCGTGCCAACTTACGCGACACCACCAGCCCCCAAGCCAACACCCGCTGGACACAGGTGCTACGCAGCATCAACGCCATGAGCGACGACGCCAAACGTGACCCGTCTTGGGTCTATTGGAAAGCGCGGGCGCTCCAGGCGGCGTCACCCACATCGCCCGAAGCTACCGCCTTGCTGGAGAGCATCGCCAGTGTGCGCGGTTTTTATGAGCAGTTGGCGCTGGAGCAACTCGGGCAAAAAATCACCCTGCCCGCCCGCCCTGCCTCCCTCACTACCGCAGAGCGCGACACCGCACGCCTGAACCCTACGCTGAACCGCGCCCTCTACGCCATCGCCCTTGGCCTGCGTGCTGAAGGCGTGCGCGAATGGAACTACGGCACCAACCTCGTCAACGCCCAGGGCCAACCCGGTGGCATGGCCGAGCGCGAACTGCTGGCAGCAGCCGATTTCGCCTGTGAACGCCAGATTTGGGACCGCTGCATCAACACCAGTGAGCGCACCAAAGCCGAGTTTGATGCCACCCAACGCTACCCGATGCCCTTTCGTGATGCGGTGGTCAAACGCGCGAACGACATCGGTCTGGACGCCGCCTACGTTTACGGATTGATCCGCCAGGAATCGCGCTTCATCATGGACGCCCGCTCCGGCGTGGGTGCGTCCGGCCTGATGCAGGTGATGCCCGCCACCGCCAGCTGGACAGCCAAGAAAATCGGCATGACCGGCTTCACCGCCGACCAAATCACCGACCGCGATACCAACATCGCCATCGGCACTGGGTATTTGAAGCTGGTGCTGGACGATTTTGCAGGTTCCATGCCCCTGGCCGCCGCCGCTTACAACGCCGGCCCAGGACGCTCGCGTACTTGGCGCAACGGCCCGGTGCTGGACGCCGCCATTTGGGCGGAAAACGTGCCCTTCACCGAAACCCGGGATTATGTGAAAAAGGTATTGGCCAACACCACCGTCTACGCCGCTGTGCTGAGCGGGCAACCCCAGTCGCTGCGTGCGCGGCTGGGTCGGGTGGGGCCACGGGATGCGTCGGTGGCTGAGCCGAACAAAGACTTGCCTTGAAATTGGACTGGCAAGTCCTGAATTAATAGCTGGTAGCGCCCATCTGGTATGCGCTACAACCATAAAAAGCTAAGAAGTCAACCCCTCCACCGCCTGGAACATCGCCTGCCTTGCCTGGCTGATGATTTGCCCCTTCCAGGCATCGGTATCTGTGTAAAACGCATCCAGCACCTGTTTGCGAATCGCCGTAGCCAAAGCGACCGGGGCTTCAGGGTGCTGGCCCAGCCAATTGCCTGCCCGTATCGCGCCCATCATTTGGATAATCGGCAGCGTGCCGTACTCCATGGCAATGCCGGTGTACTCGGCTTGCGGGCATTCCTCGTAGGTGCTGCTCCACATCAGCCCCGTTAAAAAGGCGGAAGTCGAAGAACCGTCGTAAATCGAGGTGACATGGTTCTCGCCAGTGCCCCACCATGCGCGGGCGCGTTGCAAGGCGGCGGCATCGTCTCGGCAAGCGAAGATGCGCTCGCCGATGCCGCTGGGGCCCAAGCCGGTGTGCAAGTCCATCCATGCGATGCGCTGGGCTCGGCTGCCGTGCTGACGCAGCACCTGGCGCAGGGTCTGGTTACTCCAGGTAGGGGCAGTGCCGCCAAAGAACATGCCATTGGCAAACTCGTGCTGACCGCGTGTCACGGCGGCTTGGAAGGCAGGCTCACCGTGGCGGGCAATGAAATCAGCCACTGCGGCTTCGTTGGCCTCATCCGGTGGCCAGTGGTCAGGCACCAGCAGGGCATGCAGGGCCCGGTAATCAGCGTTGACAGGCAGCGGCTGGCTGAAGTCATGAAAGTTGCGGTTCAAATCCACGTTTTCATGCGTGGTGCGGCTGAGGTACGAGAAACCGTGGGGATTGAGTGCATGGACATAAAGCACCGCCACACCGGCGTCCGCCGCCTTGGCTTGCCATTCGGCATCGTGCAGCGCAAACACCTGCACACCGCTGCCGCAGTGGCCCTCGACACCATGGCAGGCGCTGCTGACGATCAGCACCGACTTGGCATCAAGCGGGCCAGCACGGGCAACATCCATCGCCAGCACCTCGCCCTCCAGGCCTTTTTTCGGGTGGCTGTGCGACTCGACCAGCAGGCCCGCCGTAGCCGCAGCTTCTAAAAACTTGCCCCGTGCTTCTTTGTAACGGCTTGAAAACGCCGCTGCCACGCCGATCATGCGGCGACCTTGGCCGCAGATGCTGTAGTGCCATTGGCTTTGGCCAACCATGCTTCCGACAAACGCACCCAGTAGGTCGCCCCCAGTGGAATCAAGTCGTCGTTGAAATCGTAGCTCGGGTTGTGGATCATGCACGGCCCGCCACCGTGACCGATTTCGCGGTGCGCACCGTCGCCGTTGCCGATGAAGCAGTACGCACCAGGCTTGGCTTGCAGCATGTAGGCAAAATCTTCGCCGCCCATGGTGGGTTCTTGGTCTAGCACGTTGGCCTCGCCCACGATACCAGCCATCACCGTGCGGGCAAAAGCGGTTTCACCGGGTTCATTGACGGTGGGCGGGTAGTTATGGACAAACTCGAAATCACAGGTCGCGCCAAACGCGGCGCAGGTGTGCTCGGCAATCGCCTTCATACGCGCTTCAATCACCGCTAACACTTCCAGCGTGAACGTGCGTACCGTGCCTTGGATTTCGCAGCTGTCGGGCACCACATTCGTCGCTTCGCCGGTATGGATCATGGTGACGGACACCACGCCGGACTCCACCGGCTTGATGTTGCGGCTGATGATGGTCTGAAAGGCCTGCACCATCTGGCAGGCAATCGGCACCGGGTCAATGCTGTTGTGCGGCAGTGCGGCGTGGCTGCCCCGGCCTTTGATGACGATCTTGAACTCGTTGGTCGAAGCCATCACGGGCCCAGGGCTGAGCGCAAAGCTGCCCACCGGCAAGCCGGGCCAGTTGTGCATGCCGAACACCGCCCCCATCGGGAACTGCTCAAAAAGACCATCTTTCATCATCTCGCGTGCGCCACCACCACCCTCTTCTGCCGGTTGAAAAATCAGATACACGGTGCCATCAAAGTTGCGCTGGGTCGCGAAATGCTGGGCCGCCCCGAGCAGCATGGCGATGTGGCCATCGTGGCCGCAGGCGTGCATCTTGCCGGGGTACTGGCTGGCATGGGCGAAGTGGTTGTGCTCCGTCATGGGCAGCGCGTCAATGTCGGCACGCAGACCGATGGCTTGGTTCGATGTGCCCTGTTTGATGATGCCCACCACGCCCGTGGTGCCCATGCCCCGGTGGATGGGGATGCCCCACTCCGTGAGTTTGGCGGCAATCACATCAGCGGTACGCACCTCTTCAAAGCAGAGTTCAGGGTGGGCGTGGATATCACGGCGCACACTGGAGATGCTCGCCGCCTGGGTCACGATGGAATCAATGGTCTTCATGGGTTCAGTCCGGTTCACAAGGGATTCGTTTGAACCACGATGGTAGCCCTTTGGCACAAATTTCGCGCTACATTGCACGCATGAACCCGCAAACGCCCGACGCTACCGCCGTGAATACCCCCCACACCGTCCGCGGTGCCTGCCCGCACGACTGCCCCGACACCTGCGCGCTGCTGACCACCGTGGTGGACGGCATCGCCACCAAAGTTCAGGGTAACCCGGCCCACGCGCACACAAATGGCGTGCTGTGCACCAAAGTCTCACGCTACGCCGAACGCACCTACTCACCCGAGCGCCTGCTGTACCCGATGAAGCGCACAGGCCCCAAAGGCGCAGGCCAGTTCACCCGCATCAGCTGGGACGAAGCCCTAGACACCATCGTCCAGCGGCTCAAACCCATCGCCGCGCGGGACGCCCAAGCCATCCAGCCTTACAGCTACGCTGGCACCATGGGGCAAGTACAAGGCGAAGCGATGGCCGGGAGGTTCTTCAACCGGCTGGGTGCGGCGCTGCTGGATCGCACCATTTGCGCCAGCGCAGGCGGTGAGGGGCTGAACCAGACGCTGGGGGGCAAAGTCGGGATGCGGGTGGAGTTTTTCGCTGAGTCCAAATTGATTCTGATCTGGGGCAGCAACTCGATTGGCTCCAACCTGCACTTTTGGCGCTACGCCCAGGCCGCCAAACGCGCCGGGGCCAAACTGATCTGCATTGACCCGCGCAAAACCGAAACTGCTGACAAATGCCATGAGCACATCGCCCTGCTGCCCGGCACCGACGCCGCGCTGGCCTTGGGCGTGATGCACGAGCTGATTGCCCATGACTGGCTTGACCACGACTACCTTGCGCACCATACCGAGGGCTGGAGCAAGCTACGCGCGCGTGCCATGCTATGGAATCCAGAGCGTGCGGCAGCGGTATGCGGCATCGCACCTGAACAAATCCGCAGCCTGGCACGGGACTACGGCAGCACCGCAATGGCCGCAGAGCCCGTCGCCATCCGTATGAACTACGGGATGCAGCGGGTAAAGGGTGGGGGCAACGCGGCCCGTGCCATTGCCTGTCTGCCGGCATTGGTGGGGGCTTGGCGAAACCGCGCAGGTGGCGTGCTGCTGAGCAGTTCAGGGCAGTTCCCGGTCAACAAGGCAGGGTTGCTCAGGCCCGATTTGCTGGCCCAAAGCGCAAACAGCTCCCCGCGCATGGTCAACATGAGCACCATCGGCCTTGACCTGTTGCGCGCAGCCTCACCGACCTTCGGCCCCGCCATCGAAGCGATGATCGTCTACAACAGCAACCCCGTTGCCGTCGCCCCGCAATCAGCGCAGGTGGTGCAGGGCTTTGCGCGGGAAGACCTGTTCACCGTGGTACTGGAGCAGTTCCAGACCGACACCGCTGACTACGCCGACATCCTGCTGCCCGCCACCACCCAGTTGGAGCACTGGGACATCCACACCAGCTACGGCCACACCGACGTACTGCTCAACCGCCCCGCTATCGCACCGCTGGGCGAAGCCAAGCCCAACACACAGGTGTTCCGTGAACTGGCCCACCGCATGGGCTTTGATGACCCCTGCTTTGCCGACGACGATGAAATGCTGTGCCGCACCGCGTTTGAGACGTCCTCTGGCGTGGACTTTGACGTCCTGCTGCGTGACGGCTTTGCCACGCTCAAGCTGCCCGATGCCCCCTTCGCCCAAGGCCATTTCCCCACGCCCTCGGGCAAATGTGAGTTCTTCAGTCAACGGCTCGCCGACCAAGGTCAAGATGGCTTGCCTGACCATGTGCCTAACTACGAAGCCTATGGTGAGTCAACCGCCTACCCGCTGGCGATGATCTCGCCACCTGCCCGCAACTTCCTCAACTCCACCTTCGTCAACGTCACCAGCCTGCGGGCCATCGAAGGCGAGCCTCTGCTGGAAATCAACGCCATCGACGCCACCGCACGTGGCATCACCCACGGTCAAGTGGTACGCGTGTTCAACACACGGGGCAGTTACCACTGCAAGGTGGACGTGTCCCAACGCGCCCGCCCCGGTGTCGTTCATGGCATGGGTATTTGGTGGCGAAAACTGGGGCTGGACGGTACCAACGTGAACCAGCTCACCAGCCAAAACCTGACCGACATGGGCCATGGGCCCACGTTTTACGATTGCTTGGTGGAGGTGGAACCGTGCTCAGAGTGAGACGCACGACACGGGTCATGGCCAGCCTGGGCTTGGCGCTGGCGCTCACGGGCTGCACCACCGCCAGCTACTACTGGCAGTCCGTCAACGGCCATGTACAGATGATGCGTACGGCACGCCCCGTGACTGACTGGTTGAACGACGGACGCACATCGGAAGCACTCAGAACCCGCCTCTTGCTAAGCCAGCGCATCCGCGATTTCGCCATCGTTGAGTTGAAGCTGCCCGACAACCCCAGCTACCGCAGCTACGCCGACCTGCAACGCCGTGCCGTGGTTTGGAATGTAGTAGCCGCGCCGCCCTACTCCCTCACGCTCAAAACCTGGTGCTTCCCTGTGACGGGCTGTGTGGGCTACCGGGGTTACTTTGACGAAGCACAAGCCAAAGCCGAGGCCGAGCTGCTGAAAACCGCCGACGGGCTGGAAGTCAGCGTCTACGGCGTACCCGCGTACTCCACCCTGGGCTGGCTAAACTGGGCTGGGGGCGACCCCTTGCTGAACACCTTCATTGGCTACCCCGAGGGCGAACTGGCCCGCATGGTGTTCCATGAGTTGGCCCACCAAGTCGCCTTCGCGTCAGACGACATGGTGTTCAACGAATCCTTCGCCACAGCGGTAGAGCGCTTGGGTGCAGAGCGCTGGCTGACCACCCAGGCCAGCCCGGCAGCCCGCGCCGAGTACGACAGCTTCGACGCACAGCGCCGACAGTTCAGGGCATTGACACTGTCCACACGCCGGGCTTTGAAGGCCATTTACGAAGCCAATCCCCCTATGAAGCAAGATGAGCAGGCATTGGCAGCTATGAAATCAGGAGTCATGCAACGCTTCCGTGACGGCTACATGGCCCTCAAAGCCGCATCAGCCCAACGCGGCGAACCACCTGCCCAGTGGACAGGCTACGACGCCTGGGTCGCCCGCGCCAACAACGCTTCGTTTGCCGCTCAAGCCGCTTACGACGACTTGGTGCCCGCCTTTGAAGCCCTGTTCCAAGCCCAAGGACGCGACTGGCAGCAGTTTTATGATGCGGTAAAACAGCTGGCAAAGCTGTCCAAAGACGAGCGCACGCTGCAACTCAAACACTATTTGGAGACCCCTCATGGCTGACATCACCATCCACCGCACCCACACCCTGGGGCTGCCCGCGGCCCGCAAAGTCGCTTTCGCCTGGGCCGAGCAAGCTGAAGCCGAGTTCGGCATGGATTGCACCTGCGAAGAAGGCAAAACCGCCGATCTGCTCACCTTCAAACGCTCAGGCGTGACCGGCACACTGAACGTGACCAAAACCGAATTCAATCTGGAAGCCAAATTGGGGTTTTTGATGAGTGCGTTCAAGGAAAAAATTGAGGCAGAGATTGTGAAAAATCTGGATGCGCTGCTGGCGGCAAAGCCAGTAGTGAAGGCTGCGGCGAAGAAAGTGGCAGCCAAGAAGAAAGTTGCTTAAGTCGCTTGACGGCACCATGCCCACCTACAACCTCGCCCGCTTCGATCTCGTCAGCATCCGCCTCGCCGTCGCCTGCGTGCAAACCGGCAGCCTGAGCGCTGCGGCCCGCGAGGCGAATCTGGCGCTGGCGGCGGCCAGTCGGCGGCTACGTGAACTCGAATCTGCGCTGGGCGATGCGTTGTTTGAGCGCCATGCACGCGGACTGACCCCTACCGCAGCGGGGCGGGTGTTCGTCAAACATGGGCTGACGCTGCTGCAAACGATGGCGCAATTGGGCAGCGAACTGGCAGACCAGCGCCAGGGTGTGGCGCGGCATATTCGCTTGTGTGCCAGTACCGCCGCCATCAACCCGTTTTTACCGCCGTTGCTGGCACGCTATGCGCAGCAGCAGCCGCAAATCAGGGTGGATTTGGAAGAGCAGGTGTCCGAAGCCGTGGTCACCACGCTGCGTGAAGGCCGCGCCGATGTCGCCGTGTTTGTGGAAGGGCCAGATACCCAAGGGCTGACAATGCAGCTGTTCCGCGCCGATGAACTGGTGCTGGTGCTGCCCGCCGACCACCGGCTGGCGACCTTCCAAAACCCCGTCGCTTTTGCAGACACCCTGGACGAAGACTGGATCAGCCTGACCACCGGTGCCGCCATGCTGCAACAGCAGCAGCAAGCCGCCCTCGCCGTCCACAAACCGCTGCGTTTGCGGATGCAAGTGCGCAGCTTTGACGCGGTGTGCCACCTGGTGGCGGCCGGTCTGGGCGTGGCACTGCTGCCGCGTGACGCGGTGCTGCCCATGGTCAACACCCTGAAGCTGAGCTGGCGACCATTGACCGACGCGTGGGCACAGCGGCGCTTGCTCGTGGGCTGTACAGCAATGGCCGATGTGGCTGTCGCCACCTTCGCCCAGTTTTTGGCTGAGCCTTCGCAAAATGCGAAAGCCAGCCCACACAAGCAGCAATAGACACTGTTTGGCGTTGGCGGCAAACTCGGCGGCCATGAACACTGCAACACCACATGCCCTTAAGCCCGCCGAAACTTCTTCCAATCCCGGCCCGCTCGCAGGTCTGAAAGTCCTGGAACTTGGCCAGCTCATCGCCGGCCCTTTCGCCGCCAAAACACTGGGGGACTTTGGTGCAGAAGTCATCAAAATCGAACCCCCCAGCACAGGCGACCCGCTGCGCAAATGGCGCTTGCTGAAGGACGGCACCTCGGTATGGTGGCAGGTGCAGTCGCGCAACAAGCAATCCCTCGCGCTCGACCTGAAGCGCCCCGAAGCCCAAGCCTTGGTACGCCAACTGGCAGCGGAAAGTGACGTGCTGATCGAAAACTTCCGCCCTGGCGCGATGGAAGGCTGGGGCCTGGGGCCAGACGAATTGCTCAGCGTGAACCCGCGCCTCATCATGCTGCGCATCAGCGGCTACGGCCAAACCGGGCCTTACCGCGACCGCCCCGGCTTTGGCGTGGTGGGCGAAGCGATGGGTGGCATCCGGCATTTGACGGCGGAACCCGGCCGTGTGCCAGTGCGCGTAGGTATCAGCCTGGGCGACACGCTGGCGGCGCTGCACGGGGTGATTGGCATTTTGCTGGCGCTGCATGAGCGGCAACGCTCGGGCCAGGGTCAAGTGATCGACGTGGCGCTGTACGAGGCGATGTTCAACTGCATGGAAAGCCTGCTGCCCGAGTACAGCGCTTTCGGTGCGGTGCGCGGGCCTGCGGGCAGTGCCCTGCCTGGCATTGCGCCCAGCAACGCCTACCTGTGCAGCGACGGCGGTTATGCGCTGATTGCGGGCAATGGTGACAGCATCTACAAACGCCTGATGACGGTGATTGGCCGAGACGACTTGGGGGCTGACCCCGCACTGGCCGACAACGCGGGCCGCGTGGCCCGCGTCACCGAGATCGACACGGCCATTGGCCTGTGGGCCGCGCAGCTCAGCGTGGACGCGGTGCTAACCGCGCTCGATGCGGCCAGCGTGCCCGCAGGCCGCATCTACACCGTGGCCGACATCGCCACTGACCCACACTACGCGGCACGGGAGATGCTGCAACACATCACCATGGACGACGGCAGCGCACTGATTGTGCCCGGCATCGTCCCCAAACTCTCGCGCACACCGGGCAGCCACCGGCGTAACGCTCCCCGCATTGGTCAGGATTCAGACACTGTGCTGAGTGGCATGGGTCTGAGTGCCGCGCAAATCCAAACCCTTAAATTGCAAGGCATCGTGGCATGAACACCCCCTCAAAATCCACCCCCTCCGCTGTAAAACCCCGTATTTACTTCAACGAAGTCGCCACCCGTGATGGCTTTCAAATTGAGCCAAACTTCATCGCCACCGACACCAAAATCGCCCTGGTCGATGCCCTGAGCGCCTGCGGCTACGCCAAGATCGAAGTCACCTCGTTCACCTCGCCCAAGGCCATCCCCATGTTGCGCGATGCCGAAGAAGTGATGGGCCGCATCCAGCGTGTGCCGGGTGTGGAATACACGGTGCTGGTGCCCAACCTGCGTGGTGCAGAGCGGGCGCTGGAATCCAAAGCGGACGAGCTGAACTTGGTGATGTCGGTGTCTGAAACACACAACCTCGCCAACCTGCGCATGCCGCGTGACAAGAGCTTTGCAGCGTTGACGGAAGTTATCCGGGTGGTGGATGGCCGCACGCCCATCAACGTGTCGCTGTCGTGCAGCTTTGGCTGCCCAATGGAAGGCGATGTGCCCTTGGCCACGCTGATCGCCTGGGCGGAGCGCTTTGTGGCGTTGGGCGTGCGGGGACTGACGGTTTGCGATACCACCGGCATGGCCCATCCTGCCCAGGTGGCACAGGTGGTGGACGCGTTGCAAAACCGCTTCCCACACACCCAACTCACCCTGCATTTTCACAACACCCGTGGCATGGGCTTGGCGAATGTGCTGGCCAGCGTGCAAGGCGGCATTGTTCGCTTCGACGGCTCGCTGGGTGGCTTGGGTGGCTGCCCTTACGCCCCAGGGGCCAGCGGCAACATCAGCAGCGAAGACGCCATCCACATGCTGGATGCGATGGGGTATGACACCGGGATGGACTTGGGCGCACTGTTGACGGTGGCCCGCCAGATGTCCCACATCGTCGGCCATGACGTGCCGGGACAGGTAGCAAAGGCGGGACGCATCACCGACTTGCACCCAGCGCCTTGATCGACCATGATTAAGCACCTTGACCACCTCGTTCTGACCACGCACGGTGAAGCCGCTTGCGTGGATTTCTACACCCGCGTGCTGGGCATGGCCCTGGAAAGCTTTGTCGGCGGCACGCCCCCGGTAGAGCGCAAAGCCTTCACGTTCGGCCACCAAAAAATTAACCTTCATGTGCGAGGCCGTGAGTTTGAACCCAAAGCCCACTTGCCGGTGCCGGGTGCGCTGGACTTGTGCTTCATCGCCAGCATCCCGCTGACGGAAGTGATAGCGCGGCTGCAAGCGGCACACTGGCCGATTATCGAAGGCCCGGTGATGCGCACGGGTGCGACACAAAAAATCCGCTCGGTGTATGTGCGCGACCCGGATTTGAATTTGATCGAAATCTCAGAACTCGCCTGAGTTGAGTCACAACGACAGCAGAGACAACAACCACAAAAACTGGAGACACCATGCAACGCAGAACATTCATCACCACCCTCTCGGCCAGCGCGATCGCCTCGCCCTCCGTTTTCGCCCAAGGCACCGCTGGAAAATACCCGCAGCGGCCCATCACCCTGGTCGTGCCTACTGCCCCCGGTGGCACCACCGATTTCACCGCACGCCTCATCGTGGAACCGCTCACCCGCGCGCTGGGCCAGCCGGTGGTGGTGGACAACAAACCGGGCGCGTCGGGCAACATCGGCAACCAACTCGTCGCCCGCGCCAAACCCGATGGCTACACGCTTTTGGTGGCCTACAGCGGCTACCAGGTAGGCAACCCGCATTTGTTCAAACAAGCAGGTTGGGATCCGCTCAAGGATTTCGCGCCCGTGGCCATGATGACCCGCGCGCCACAGGTCATCGCCCTCAGCCCGAAAGTGCCCGCCAACACCCTGGCCGAATTGATCTCCTACGCCAAAGCCCATCCAGGCAAGCTGAACTTTGCGTCGTCCGGCAACGGCAGCATCCAGCACATCGCGGGGGAGTTGTTCAAGCAGTTGACGGGCACCTTCATCACCCATATCCCTTACCGGGGCTCAGGCCCGGCGGTGCAGGATTTGCTGGGTGGGCAGGTGGACATGTTCATCACCACACCTGCCGGGGTGGTGAGCCAAATCCAGGCAGGCAAGCTCAAAGGCATTGCGGTGACGAGCAAGCAGCGTTTGTCGTCATTGCCCAACGTGCCCACGGCGGCGGAATCAGGCCTCAAAGGCTATGAGCTGGATTCGTGGTTCGCGCTGTATGCGCCTGCGGGCACCCCAGCGGATGTGGTGGCGTTGCTGAACACCGAGGTGAACAAAATCATTGCCTCGCCCGATGCCCGCAAGAAGGCCGAAGAATCGGGCACAGGGGTCGAGCAAATGACGCCCCAGCAGCTGGGCGAATTCACCAAGACGGAACTGGACTACTGGGGGCGGGTCATCAAAACGGCGCGGATTGCAGTGGAATAAACCACGCCGGAACAGGCCGGACGCTCAGCTCAGCGACTCGATCAAATCAATGTACTGCTGCTTGGCAGCATCGCCGTCCGTGCCCTTCATGCCGTTCCAAGCGTCCCACTTGGCGCGGCCCACCATGTCACCGAAGCCTGGTTTTTTCTCGGTGTTATCGCCCGTGCTGCCCTGTTTGTACAGCCCGTAGAGCTTGAGCAACGTGGTGTTGTCGGGACGGTCAGTGAGGTTTTTGGAGTTGGCAACAGCAGCTTCAAACAGAGCGGTCAGGTCAGACATGGGATATTCCTTGGGTTAGGTTGGCACACCCACACCTGCGGGTATTTGCGCGGTATCTTACGGCCTCACTCGCCCTCAAAATAGAGGCAGGACACCAACAGTCCTTCCAGCAGGCGACCCCGAAATCAACACGCAGCCACGCATACAGCGTCCCACTGCAATGCTTCCAGGAGAACACATGGTTACGCGCATCGCTGCCCAAGAAGCGGCCCAACAGGTCACGCAACACGTCATCACCCAGGCCACCAAGGCCGCCAAAACCACCCGTCGTGCTGCACGCATCGTGCAAAAGAACGTAACGAGCGCCGTCAGCGGTGCTTTGGGCTTTTCGGGCGAGCGCATGACCAAGGTGGACACCGCGTGGCTGCGCATGGATTCGCCCAGCAACTTGATGATGGTGGTGGGCATTTGGGTGCTGCGCCCTGGCGTCACCAAAGAGGCCCTGGTGGAACGCGTGGAAGAACGGTTGATGAAGTACAACCGCTTTTCACAGCGCGTGGTGGAAGACGCCGCCGGTGCCACTTGGGTACAAGATGCCGACTTTGATATCCACCGCCATGTGGTGATTGAAAAACTGCCCAAATCAGCCAAGGGCCAGCACCAGACTGCGCTGCAAAACCGGGTGGCAGAGTTGACGATGCAGCCGCTGGACCGCCAACACCCCCTGTGGCAGTTGCACCTGATTGAGAACTACCCTGGTCCGAACGGTGAGAAAGGCAGTGCACTGATTGTGCGCATCCACCACTGCATCGCCGATGGCATTGCGCTGATTTCTGTCACCACGTCGCTGGTCGATGGCGGTACCCCCCCGCCTGAACGCGTCAAAAAGAACGCCCCCAGCGGTGCCGAAGACTGGTTGGCCGATGCGGTGCTCAAGCCCTTCACCAACATGACGGTACGGGCTCTGGGCGGTGCGGGTGAACGCACCGCCAAAACCTTGCGCATGCTGAGCGAACCCCAACAGGGTCTGAGCAACACCCTGTCTAACGCAGTGGACATGGCCAAGCTGGCCTTGCATGTGGCCAGCGATTTGGCCGCCATGGCGCTGATGCCCGATGACTCCAAAACCCGCCTGAAAGGCAAGCCCGGCAGCACCAAGCGTGTGGCATGGTGCCAGCCGATTCCGCTGGAAGAAGTGCGTGCCGTGGGCAAAGCCTTGAATGCGTCGATCAACGATGTGCTGCTGAGCTGTGTGGCAGGTGCGATTGGCGAGTACCTCAAATCCCATGGCGATGACCCCACCGGCCAAGAGATCCGCGCCATGGTGCCTGTCAACCTGCGCCCGATGGAAGAAGCTTACAAGCTGGGCAACCGCTTTGGCCTTGCGCCGCTGGTGCTGCCCATTGGTGTGGCCAACCCGATTGAGCGGGTCTACGAAGTGCGCCGCCGCATGAACGAGATGAAAGGCAGCTACCAGCCGCTGCTGGCCTTCAGCCTGCTGTCGGTGGCCGGGCGTTTGGGCAAACCGGCGCAAGACGCGATGCTGAACCTGTTCGGCAAGAAGACCACAGCCGTGATGACCAACGTGCCAGGGCCGAAAGTCAAACTGAAGTTTTGCGGCTCTACCATCGAAGAAAACATGTTCTGGGTGCCCCAATCAGGCGATGTGGGCCTGGGCGTGTCCATCCTGAGCTACGGCGGCGGCGTGCAGTTTGGCGTCATCACCGACAGCACCCTGTGCCCTGACCCCCAAGCCATCATCGACCGCTTTGAGCCTGAGTTTTCCAAACTGAGCATCGTGACGCTGATGCTGCCCTGGGAAGAAAAGTAAAACCGCAGCGCAAACTCACACTGGCACGGCCGTGGTGGATTTCACCCTGTCCATCACGAAGCTGGTCTTGCAATCCTGCACGCTGGGGTGTTTGAGCAGAGACTCCATGATGAAGTGACTGTAGTGGGCCATATCACGCACCACGAGGCGCAGCAGGTAGTCCATCTCACCCGTCAGGGCTGCACACTCCACGACCTCGGGCCAGGTTTGTACGCTGGCGCGGAACACGTCCATAGGGTTGCGTTTGTGGCTGTCAGCGTGCTTTTCCAGACGCACGTTGATGTACGCCGTGAGGCCCAGCCCTACAGCTTCGGGCTTGACCAAAGCCACATAGCGGGCGATAACGCCAGACTCTTCCAGGCGCTTGACCCGGCGCAGCACGGCGCTGGGAGAGAGACCAATTTGCGCTGAAATATGGTCGTAGGTAGCACGACCATCTTCTTGCAAGGCGCGAAGAATATGGCGATCAAGCTTGTCAAGTGCTTCCATGATTTGATTTTTGCAGGTTTAGGGCGTTAAGAGGAACTATAGCGCTTTGAATTGCAGCAATGTTGATGTTGTACGCGGCTACAGTGAGGGACAGACTGTTTTAACTGGAGTGCCCTATAGCCATTGAATCTGCTGCTGCATCTGTTGCCATCCCTGCGGCCTTACCTGTTGTGTATGGCAGCTCAGATCGCCCACCACGTGGCGACTACAGCCGTGCGGGGGCTGACTACACTTGCCCGCAAAACTACGCGGCGTACACCGAGGCCGACCACGCCACCTACCGCCAGTTGTACGCCCGGCAAGCGGCGCTGCTGCCGGGCTTGGCGTGTGACGAGTTCATCGCCGCCCTGCCCTCGCTGGGTGCAAGCGACCGAATTCCGCGCTTTGAGGCGGTCAACGAGCGGCTGATGAAGGCCACGGGCTGGGAAATCGTCACCGTGCCGGGCTTGATCCCTGAGTTGCCCTTCTTTTCGCTGCTGGCGAACCGCAAATTCCCGGTGACGGACTGGATCCGTACCCCGGCAGAGCTGGACTACATCGTTGAGCCCGATGTGTTCCATGACCTGTTTGGCCATGTGCCTATGCTGTTCAACCCGGTACTGGCCGACTACGTGCAGCGCTATGGCCAAGGCGGGGTGAAGGCCCATGCGCTGGGGGCGTGCGAGCAACTGTCGCGGCTGTACTGGTACACGATTGAGTTTGGGCTGATACGCCAGCCTGACGGGCTGCGGGCGTATGGTGCGGGCATCCTCAGCTCCAAGGGTGAGATGGCCTTTTCGGTGCGCGACCCCTCCCCCCTGCGCTTGCCCCTGACCCTAGAGCGGGCCATGCGTACACGCTACAAAATTGATACTTACCAGCAAAATTACTTTGTGATTGACAGTTTCGATCAGCTGTTTGACCTGACGGCGGCGGACTTCACCGCGCTGTACCAGAATTTAGCGCTGCTGCCAGAAATTCAGCCAGGGGTGCTGCAAGCGGGAGAAAGAGCTTAGCGCTATTTTTTTAATAGCTAATCAAGACCGTGCAACAAGCGCAAACGACGGATTCATGACGTTTTCATTCACCACCATCGCGACATGGGCCACACCGGGGACATGGCGGTTGTCGGCACCATCGAGAGTGGCGGTTTCCAGCGGGAAGACAATGTTGTCGCAGTGGCTGTAGAAGCAGGTGAAGTTGCGAAAAGAGGTGTCGCTGCTGTGCAGGTGCTGCATTTCGTCCGCTTCCAGCGCCTGGAGCCAAGGGCTGTTTTGCGCCATTTGAAGGGCGTTTGAGGTGGCATAGGCAGAGTTCCAGCGCCCCAGCCAGGTGCCATGGTGCGGCGAACCGATGGTGATGACGTGGTGAATACGTGTCGCGTTGTGCGAGCCACTGCGCAACCAAGCCCGTGCCACCAAGCCGCCCATGCTGTGACAAACCAGCACCGGGGGCAAACCGGTGGCGTGCGTCACGGCCTGCACCGCCGCCTCGACGGTGGGGGCATAGCTGTCGATAGAAGCAAAAACAGGCTCCAGGCTGACCGCGACATAAGCATGACCGTCACGGCGTAAGCGCGGGAACCAGGGCATCCAGATTGCCCGGTTACAGACATAGCCGTGAACCAGCACCACGCCCCGCTGGCCTGTGGGCTTGGCAGGCAAAAAATCGGGCTGGGCATTCGCCCGGAACGGTGCCCACCAACTGCCAAATTGAAAACTCACCACACACTCGCCCCACCAGGCACGCAGCAGTTGCAGTGCGGTCGCATCAGAGGTGGCCCCTTGGCGCAAACCCGGACGGACGCCAAAACCGAACACATACAACACTGCAAACTCCAGCGCTATCAGCCCGGTAAAGCCGAAGGTCATGGTCAGTACGCCAGCCGCAGCCCACAACGGATGATGTGGCAAAAACCATAGCAGCCACAGCGCATCAGCTATGAATATGGCAGCCAAAAATCGTCTGAAAAATTGTGCCAGCATCGCGTCAGGCCAATGTGACGCTGCGGGCACCCAAATGCCGCACCAAATTTTGGGCCAGGCGGTTCACGATGCCGTAAATCGACAGCTGGGGGTTCGCCCCGATGCTGGTGGGAAACAGCGAGCCGTCATGCACCGAGAGGTTGTCGATCTGCCAATGGCGTCCGTCGGGCCGCGTCACACCCAGGTTTGCACTGCCAGCCATGCCACAGCCCCCCATGACGTGGGCGCTGACCACCTTGGTTAGCAGAGGTTTCATCGGCAGGGCCTCGATCGCGGCTTTGGCCTGCGCCCAGGTGGTGTACGGCTCAGCCAACTCATGCACGGGCAGCACTTTGCGGGCACCGGCTGCGAACTGGATTTCCACCATCGCCAGCAGGGCACGCCGGGCACCTTCCATCACAAAATCAGTCAGCGGGTAGTCCAACACCGGGGAACCATCAGAACGCAAGCTGACTTTACCGCCAGGTGCCTCCGCATGGAAGCCGTCACGCAACAGCGCCAGCAGCACCTGGGTATGGGGGAATTGCTGCAACAAATCAGCCTGTGGCTGGCCAAAGCCTGACACCGTAGACGCAAAAATCACGGGATGCAATGGCGGCGCTTCCAGCTTGAAACCGATAGGGCCTTCAGGGGGCTGGAGGTCTAAAAAGTGGTCGGTGTAAATGCTTTGGGGTGCACCGGCCCAGCCCTGTACAGGGGCTGGCATGATGGCGGCGGACATCACCACCGGGTGCAAAAAGGTGCGCGTACCAAGCCGACCATGCGGATCTGGCGCGTTGGAGCGCAACAGCAACGCGGGCGAGTTGATGGCTCCACCGGCCAGCACGTAGTGTTTTGCTGTTATTTTGATAGCAGATTTCGCTGATCCAGCTTGCTCACCCATGGCATTCACAGGAATACAGTGCAGCGCGCTGATATGGCGCTGGCCATTGACCTCAGTGAACACAAAACGCTCGGCCCGGGTTTGCACCAAGAGCGTGGCCCCGGCGTCCAGCGCGGCAGGGATGGTGGTGATGAGCATGGACTGCTTGGCATTGGTCGGGCAGCCCAGACCGCAAGAACCGAGGTTCCAGCAGCCTTTCACATTGCGCGGAATGGTCTCGGTGGGGATACCCAGCTTGGTGGCACCACGCTGCAATACCGCGTTGTTCTCGTTCGGCGTGGTCAGCCATCTGCTGATATTGAGGCGCGTCTCGGCTTGTTCAAAGTAGGGGGCCAACGCATCCACGCGGTAGTCGGTCAAGCCAAAACGCCCCTGCCAGTGGGCCAGCGTGGTCGCAGGGGTACGGAACGAACTTGTCCAGTTCACGGTGGTGGAGCCCCCCACGCAGCGGCCTTGCAGAATGTTGATGGCCTTGTCAGTGGTCTTGCGGGCGGCGCTTTCTTGGTAGAGCGAGGGGTAAGCCTCGGCCTCTTTCTGGTTGAAGTCGGTGCTGGTTTTGAGCGGGCCTTCTTCGACGATGACGACGCGCAGACCCGCTTTGGTCAGGAGCTCGGCAGTGATCCCTGCGCCGGCACCTGAGCCAATGATGGCCACATCACAGGTCAGCACCGAGGGTGCAGGGGCACTGTGGGGGCCAGTGGCGCCCTGGGCACCAAATACTTTCCAGCCGCGCTGGAGGCCGTCCTGAATGGGGTCTTGCAGACTGCTCATGAAAAAGGGGGTCCAAAGAAAAACGGGGAAGAATCAGATAATTTGGGGGCCTGGGTAGCCCAGATGTGCCCAGGCACTGGCGTCCGAAAAATAGGCGCCGCCCAGAATATCGTGCAGCGCCAAATACGCCTGCTGACGCAGGCTGACCGACGAGGTGCGCATGCTTTGCAGCGACTGCTGCACGCTAACGACGGGTGCATCAGCCCAGTCCTGGTGCAAACCCGCCAAGGCCACACGGCCACCAGGATGGGCCAGTAAACTGAGCAACTGGGCCAATTCGGCCTGGCTGTGGCGTGGCAAGGCCTGTATCAGGGACTCGGTGCGCGCCAACAAGCCCTCAAACGCAACAGCCCGCGCCGCAGGCACCGTGGGCAGGCTGCCGTCCAGCAGGGCTGCCCCCAGGGCCGCGACCACGCGACGCCCCGAGGCGGTGAGCTGATTGTTGTGGAACGCGGGTTGCCACAGCACCGCCGCACCGCCGAACGCAGTCAGCGCCACGGCGCTGGCCATACCTAACTGAAGCCAATGTCTTCTTTGCATGCGCCGGACTATGGCACAGGAAAGCATGCGCCACGTAGAGCGACCTGCCTACTGCGACCAACGCTGCGTGCGCCAAGGCGGACTAGACTTGGCTCCCGTATGAACACTGCTATCCAGATTCGAGATGCACTGGCCCAAGTTGCCCAGCTGCACCAACGCACCGCCCAGCAGCCGCTCCTGATGGCGGCTGTTCATGCCGTCAAGCTGCTGCAGGCGCAACGCTTTGCAGGCAGTTATGCGGACATGCTGCAAACAGGCGACCAAGGCTACGCCCCGGCGGCACGGTTTTTCATGACGGAGCTTTACGGCGCACGCGACTACAGCCAGCGTGATGCGCAGTTTTCGCGCATCGCGGGCACGATTGAAAAGCTGTTTCCGGCCAAAGTGAGTGCGCTGGCACTGGCCTTGGCAGAGTTGCACGCGCTGTCGGAAGAACTTGATCACGCGATGGGTTGCGCATGGATTGCTATCAATAAAGAAGCTGCCAGTGCCGTCCCTATGCGGAACAGCCTCGCTTTTCAGGCTCAAACCTATACCCAGAGCTGGCGCGCCGTGGCCCGCCGGAAAGACCGCCATGCCCAACTCCGTATCGTGCTGGGTATTGGCATGGCGCTGGGACGCCTGACACAAACCCTGGGCCTGCGCAGCCTGATCCGCATGATGCGCGGCCCGGCCAGTGCAGCGGGCTTGCGCACGCTGCAAACCTTCATGGAAAACGGGTTTGACACCTTTGCAGCATTGGCCAAGGCACCAGGCGGTATCCACGGCTTTTTGGGCATGATTGAGGCGCGTGAAAGTGCGCTGATGCAGCTGCTGTTTGATACCGACGCTGTCACCTGCGAGACGGAACTGCAACGCCTCCTAGGACAAGCCCCGTAACGGCGACACCTTGTCAAGCCACACAATCTGCCTCAAAGGAGACATTCCATGGACAGGTTCTGGCTTAAAAGTTACCCGGCAGAGGTGCCACACGAGATTGACCCCGCGCAGTACCGCTCGCTGGGGCAGTTGTTTGACGAGTCGTTCAGCAAAAACGCGAACCGCCCGTTCTCGGTCTGCATGGACCGCTGGATGAGCTACGGCGAGCTGGACGAACGCTCCGTGGCCATCGGTGTGTGGCTGCAAAGCCTGGGCCTGCCTGCCGACGCCCGCATCGCGCTGATGCTGCCCAATATCCCACAGTTTCCTGTCAGCATGGCGGGTATTTTGCGTGCCGGCTTCACCTGCGTGAACGTGAACCCGCTGTACACCGCTCGCGAGCTGGAACACCAGCTGAAGGATTCTGGCGCCACGGTCATCATCATTTTGGAAAACTTCGCCAGTACGTTGGCGGAGGTGATTGGCAACACGCAAATCAAACAGGTGGTGATGGCGTCCATGGGTGATTTGCTGGGTGGCGCTTACGGCCAATGGATCACGTTCGCCGTGCGCCATGTGGCCAAGATGGTGCCACCGTACAAGCTGTCGCTGGACAATGGTCTGAAGGTGACGACGTTCAAACAAGCGCTGTCCGCAGGCATGAACAAATCGCTGAAGCCAGCGAACAGCACCCTCGATTCGATTGCCTTTTTGCAGTACACGGGCGGCACCACAGGACTCTCCAAAGGCGCGGTTTTAACGCACCGGTGTATCGTGGCGGCGATTTTGCAGGCCGAGGCCTGGTTCACCCCGGCGTTGAAAAAGGCCGGTGATGTCACCAAAATCAACAGCATTGCCGCCTTGCCGCTCTACCATATCTTCGCGCTGACGCTGTGCCTGCTGGCCATCCGCCAGGGCTCATCACTGACGCTGATCCCCAATCCGCGTGACTTTGGCAAGTTCATTGAGGTGCTGAAAAAACGGCCCTTCCACATGCTGCCAGCGGTAAACACCCTGTTCAATGCGCTGTTGCAGCATCCTGAGTTCAAAACCGTGGATTTTTCGACACTGTACGTGTCGCAAGCGGGCGGCATGGCAGCCTCAGAAGGCACGGCCAGAGCTTGGCTGAAAACCACCGGCTGCGGCATGGTGGAAGGCTGGGGCATGAGCGAAACCTGCGCTATTGGCACCAACAACCCGGTGACAAACACAGAATTCACCGGGACGATTGGCCTGCCATTGCCCAGCATCGACATTGCCATCCTGGACGATGACGGCAAACCTGTGGCGCAAGGTGAATCCGGTGAAATCGGCATCCGTGGCCCGAACGTGATGACGGGCTACTACAACCAGCCCGAAGAGAACGCCAAAGCCTTCACCGCTGACGGCTTCATGCGCACCGGCGATATCGGCATCATGGATGCACGCGGCTACACCAAAATCGTTGACCGCAAAAAAGACATGATTATTGTGAGCGGCTTCAACGTCTTCCCAAACGAGCTGGAAAACGTGATTTCGCTGTGCCCTGGCGTGGTGGAATGCGCAGTGATTGGTATCCCCGATGAAAAGCAGGGTGAGGCAATCAAGGCGTTTGTGGTGAAGAGTGACCCCAGCTTGTCTGAGGAAGACGTGGCGCGCTTTTGCCATGATAAATTGACAGGCTACAAAAGGCCTAAGCACATTGAGTTTCGTGATTCACTGCCCAAAACCAACGTAGGTAAGATTTTACGGCGTGAACTGCGGCCAGTGAAGTGAGTATTCAACTTCATTTTTTATAGCAAACTATGCCCACTGATATTGCACTGCCGGCTGGAATTACGGTTTTGGAGCGCGGTTGGCTGTCAGCCAACAACATTGTGCTGTTGGGCGAACAAACTGCCGTCGTTGACAGCGGCTACGCTACCCACGCTTCACAAACCGTTGCGCTGATCGAAGCCGCGTTGGGTGGGCGACCGCTCGATCAACTGCTCAACTCCCATTTGCACAGCGACCATTGCGGGGGGAATGCCGCGCTGCAAGCGCGTTACCCAGGCGTAAAAACATGGGTACCACCAGGGCATGCGGCGCTGGTGCAGGACTGGGATCCTGTGGGCCTAAGCTACACCCCAACAGGGCAACAATGTCCTCGCTTTAAGCTGGATGGGGTGCTGCAACCCGGCACCGAGGTGCAATTAGGCGCACTGACATGGCAAATCCACGCGGCCCCAGGACATGACCCGCATTCTGTGGTGCTGTTCCAGCCCGAGCATCGGATATTGATTTCAGCAGATGCGCTGTGGGAGCGTGGCTTTGGTGTGGTATTCCCTGAATTAGAAGGAGAACAGGCGTTTGCCGAAGTCGGCGCGACGCTGGATTTGATTGAGCGCTTGGCCCCACATACCGTCATTCCTGGTCATGGCCGTGTTTTCAGCGATGTAGGCACATCCCTTGCGTATGCCCGTCATCGCCTGGACGGTTTTGTGCGGGATCCTCAAAAGCACGTCATCCATGCCGGCAAAGTACTGCTGAAATTCAAGCTATTGGAACTTCAGCGCATCCCCCTGGAGCAGCTGCTGGACTGGGCCTGCCAAACGACACACATGGCAGCGATGCACAGCAGCCACTTCTCCTCACTCAAACTGCGGGATTGGATAACGCAATTGGCAAATTCGCTGGTAGCGGTGAAAGCGGCAACGCTGGAAGATGGCGAGATAGTGAACACGTAATTTTGGATGGACTGTTTTAGCGTATTCAGCACATGTTTTTAGATCTTGCCCCGAGCTACAGCACATCTCACTGCCAGCCCGCCCATAGAGGGCGATGGATTCTGCGGCTACTCTCCTTGTTCTGCAGCCTAGGTGCTTCGCTAACAGTCCATGCGGCAGTGGATAGCAACAATGCGACGGCTTTGCTGGCGAAATACGCCACGCTAACCGATCAGCTAAGCCGTAATAACTTCCAACGCCCCCTGCATCTGGAGTCCAGCGAGTCACCCAACGGGTTGAAAGGCGATATTTACGCCGTGGTAGAGCACCCGTTTTCCGCTGTAGATGCTGCGCTGAACAGCCCAGCCCATTGGTGTGAGGCCATGATTCTGCATATCAACAACCGGCAATGCCAAGTCTCGCCCCCCAGCGCTGCCACCAATGGCGCAGCAGTGTTGACGCTCAGCATTGTGCGCAAATACGACCAACCTCTGGAACAAGCCTTTCGGGTGCCCTTTGTGTACCGCAAAGAAACCCATGCTGCGGGTTATTTTTCATCCAAACTCAGTGCCGACAGTGGCCCCATGGGCACCAGCAACTATCAAATTCTGCTGGAAGTAGTACCGCTGGCAGGCAAGCGAAGTTTTCTGCACTTTGCTTATTCTTACGATACCAACTTCATCGCCCAAGCCACCATGGCGGCCTATTTGGCGACGTTTGGCAGTGGGAAAGTAGGGTTTACCGTGGTGACTCCTGTCACACAGAGCGAGCCTATCGGTGAAGGAAGCCGCGAAATCAAAATAGAGCCGGTCTACATCCGAGGCATGCGTGGGTTGATGGAACGCAACGCGATGCGCTACTACTTGGCAATAGAAGCCTACCTGGCTCACATGAACGCACCATCCATCGAGCAACTCGACAAACGCCTGAACAGCTGGTTCAGTCAAATAGAGCGTTATCCGAAACAGCTGCACGAAGCAGACCGCACCACATACTTGCGGTTAAAGCGTGCCGACTATGCCACTATGCAATCAACACGGGGAACACCGCCAGAGGCGGCGTCAGGGACGGTGACAATGCCAGGTACAGAGGCCACTCGGTAGTGTCATCAGTGATGACAGGTGCGACACCGTAATGTAGACAGACGAAAAAAAGCCTACTTTCGTAGGCTTTTAAAAACAACGCTGAGTTGCTTATGTTGGTTGCGCGAGTAGGATTTGAACCTACGACCTTTGGGTTATGAGCCCAACGAGCTACCAGGCTGCTCCATCGCGCGGTATTTCTAAAGTATAACCTGTTTTTATTCAGCAGCGTCAACTATTTCAGTTTTATCTGCACCACGGTCGACCAATTCAACCAATGCCATAGGCGCGTTGTCACCCACGCGAAAGCCCATCTTCAAAATACGGGTGTAACCACCTGGACGTGCAGCAAAACGTGGACCCAGATCAGCAAACAATTTCACGACGTTGTCGCGGTTACGCAAGCGATCAAACGCCAAGCGCTTGTGTGCCAACGTATTTTCTTTGGCCAAAGTGATCATGGGCTCAACCACGCGGCGCAGCTCTTTGGCTTTAGGCAGGGTGGTCTTGATGACTTCATGCTCAATGAGCGAATTCATCATGTTGCGCAACATCGCGAGGCGGTGTGAGCTGGTGCGGTTAAGTTTACGAAGTCCGTGTCCGTGACGCATGGTGCTTTTCCTTTAATTTATAAAACCAGGTGGCCGGATCAGGTACCCCCTGTTGCACTGCCCGGTGCTGACCATCAGCACACAGGCGAATTATCGCTTATCGCTTATCGAGACCCACTGGTGGCCAGCTGTCGAGCTTCATGCCCAACGTCAAGCCACGGGAAGCCAAGACTTCCTTGATTTCATTGAGCGATTTTCGACCCAAATTAGGTGTCTTCAAAAGCTCATTTTCAGAGCGTTGGATCAGATCGCCAATGTAATAAATATTTTCCGCTTTCAGGCAGTTGGCTGAACGCACGGTCAATTCCAACTCGTCCACAGGGCGGAGCAAGATGGGGTCAAACTGAGCATTTCCACGCGGTGCTGGCGCATCAAATGCAGCCAACTCGCTACCTTCCAGCTGGGCAAACACGGCCAGTTGTTCCACCAGAATCTTGGCGGAAGCGCGCACGGCATCTTCAGCTGTCACCGCACCGTTGGTTTCGATTTCCATCACCAACTTGTCCAAGTCAGTGCGCTGCTCAACACGGGCGCTTTCCACGGTGTAGCTGACACGCTTCACAGGAGAGAACGATGCATCTAACACGATGCGACCAATCGATTTGGTAGGTTCATCGGCATAACGGCGCATCGAGCCAGGCACATAGCCACGACCTTTTTCAACCTTGATTTGCATGTCCAATTTGCCGCCTTGCGACAAATGGGCAATCACGTGACCAGGGTTAACGATTTCGACATCGTGTGGTGTTTGAATGTCTGCAGCTGTCACGACACCTTCGCCATCCTTGCGGAGACTCAGCGTAACTTCATCGCGGTTGTGCAGTTTGAATACAACGCCCTTGAGGTTCAAAAGAATATTGACGACATCTTCTTGAACACCATCGATAGACGAGTACTCGTGCAAAACACCCGCAATGGTGACTTCGGTAGCAGCATAGCCGACCATGGAAGACAACAAAACACGGCGCAAGGCATTACCTAGCGTGTGGCCATAGCCACGCTCAAAAGGCTCCAAAGTCACCTTGGCACGGAGGGCGGTCACGTGCTCAACGTTGATGGCTTTGGGTTTCAGCAAATTGGTTTGCATGCAAGCTTCCTGTCAATACCCCCGGCTCGTTACACCGGTAAGGCTGGTGGAGTATCGACGGAGCGTGCGAGCTTTTGTCGATACGGATTCGGTGAAAATTGACAATTAACGCGAGTACAACTCGACGATCAGCGATTCATTGATATCGGCAGCAAACTCATCACGGTCGGGAACCTTCTTGAAGGTGCCTTCGCTCTTGGCGAGGTTAACTTCGACCCAAGCTGGAATACCAACTTGCTGAGCCAACTGCAAAGCTTCAACCACACGGCCTTGTGCTTTGGATTTGTCGCGAACAGCAATCACATCACCGGTTTTGACCATGAAGGATGGAATGTTCACCGATTGACCATTGACCGTGATGGCCTTATGCGAAACCAGTTGACGTGCTTCAGCGCGGGTAGAGCCAAAGCCCATACGATAAACCACATTGTCCAAGCGGGACTCAAGGATGAACAACAGGTTCGCACCCGTGTTGCCCTTACGACGGTCAGCTTCTGCAAAGTAGCGACGGAACTGACGCTCCAACACACCGTACATGCGCTTAACTTTTTGTTTTTCGCGCAACTGCAAACCGAAATCGGACGTACGGGAACCCGAAGTGCGGCCATGTTGGCCAGGCTTGGAGTCGAATTTAGCTTTATCGCTGATAGAGCGACGAGCGCTCTTCAAGAATAAATCGGTGCCTTCACGGCGAGAGAGTTTGGCCTTAGGGCCTAGGTAACGTGCCACGTGAACATCCTTTTAATCATCTTCTGCATAAGAAATGCAGGAGCCACTCACAATGCGTGAATGGCGGTGGGCTTAGGGGAAATCGAACGTTGATTTACAAGGCATCTGTAGATGCCTTGTAAATTTCAATTCAATTAGATACGACGGCGCTTTTGAGGGCGGCAGCCGTTGTGTGGAACTGGCGTCACATCAGCAATAGACGTGATGCGAATGCCTAGTGCACCGAGTGCGCGAACTGATGATTCACGACCTGGGCCTGGGCCTTTGATCTCGACATCCAGATTTTTAATACCTTGTTCGATGGCAGCGCGACCAGCAACTTCTGACGCAACTTGAGCGGCAAAAGGTGTTGATTTACGCGAACCTTTGAAGCCTTGACCACCTGAAGATGCCCAAGACAAGGCGTTGCCTTGACGGTCTGTGATAGTAATGATCGTATTGTTGAACGAAGCGTGCACGTGTGCTACGCCATCGGCCACATTTTTACGAACTTTTTTGCGTACACGCTGTGACGCATTATTAGAGGGAGCTTTTGCCATGGTGGTCTACTCTAGTCCTTATTTCTTCAATGCCGCCGCAGCTTTGCGAGGGCCCTTGCGAGTCCGTGCATTGGTGCGTGTGCGCTGACCGCGCATAGGCAGACCACGACGGTGGCGAAAGCCACGATAACAGCCAATGTCCATCAAACGCTTGATGTTCATCGTGGTTTCGCGACGCAAATCACCTTCAATGGTGAATTTTGCGATTTCGTCGCGCAGCTTTTCAAGATCACCGTCAGTCAGATCTTTGATCTTCTTGGCGTAAGCGATACCGCTGGCTTCACAAATCTTGCGAGCGCGGGTACGACCAATACCAAAAATAGCGGTCAGGCCAATCTCAGCGTGCTGATGCTGCGGAATGTTAATGCCAGCAATACGTGCCATATTCGTCCTATAAACTAATTAATCAGCCTTGGCGCTGTTTGTGCCGTGGATCGGTACAAATAACGCGGACTACACCTTTACGGCGGATAACTTTACAGTTGCGGCAAATTGCCTTTACCGAAGCCGAAACTCTCATGTCGATCTCCTAAAACTCTTGATAACAATGGTCTGCGTGAACTGGGCCAATATCACTTGGCTCTGAACACAATTCTGGCGCGGCTAAGGTCATAGGGCGTCAACTCTACGGTGACTTTGTCACCAGGAAGAATGCGAATGTAGTGCATGCGCATTTTTCCAGAAATATGACCCAAGACCACGTGGCCATTTTCCAACTTAACTCTGAAAGTTGCATTGGGTAGGTTTTCTAGCACCTCACCTTGCATCTGAATGACATCGTCTTTTGACATATCTTATCAAGTGCCCAATGAAGTTTTGAAATTAGCCTTTTTCAGTAAGGACTCGTACTGCTGCGACATCATGTAATTCTGTACCTGTGCCATAAAGTCCATCGTGACCACCACAATAATTAAAAGTGATGTTCCACCAAAGTAAAAAGGTACGTTGTATTTCAAAATCAGAAACTCGGGCAGTAAACACACAAAGGTGATGTATACCGCACCAGCCAAAGTCAATCGCAACAAAATCTTGTCTATGTATTTAGCAGTTTGTTCACCAGGACGAATACCTGGAATAAATGCACCGCTCTTCTTCAGGTTATCTGCTGTTTCACGGCTATTGAATACCAAAGCCGTATAAAAGAAGCAGAAAAATACAATTGCAGTAGCAAAAAGCATCACATAAATAGGTTGACCCGGAGTCAATCCACCCGCAATATCTTTCAACCAACGCATCGACTCACCTGAACTGAACCAGCTCACAACAGTTGCTGGTAGCAAAATGATCGAAGAAGCAAAAATGGGAGGAATCACACCAGCCATGTTCAACTTCAAAGGCAAATGAGAAGATTGACCACCGTAGACTTTGTTACCCACTTGACGGCGGGCGTAGTTAACCAAAATCTTACGTTGACCGCGCTCTACAAATACGACGAAATAGGTTACCAGAACGATGAGTGCAACTATAAAAATAGCCACCAAAATACTCATTGCTCCGGTACGAATCAACTCTAACAATCCACCAACTGCATTGGGCAAACCCGCAGCGATACCGGCAAAAATAATAATAGAGATGCCATTACCTAAACCGCGTTCTGTGATCTGCTCACCCAACCACATTAAGAACATGGTGCCAGCAACCAAACTAACCACAGCGGTCATCCGGAAACCAAACCCAGGAGTCATAACCAGTCCCGCCGAACTCTCCAAAGCCATGGCAATACCCAGTGACTGGAACATAGCCAAACCCAACGTTCCGTAGCGGGTGTACTGCGTAATCTTGCGACGACCTGCTTCGCCTTCTTTCTTCATTTGCTCGAATGTAGGAACCACATACGAAAGCAACTGCATGATGATGGAAGCCGAAATATACGGCATGATCCCTAATGCAAAAACTGTGAAGCGAGAAAGTGCACCGCCTGAAAACACGTTGAAGAGACTCAAGATGCCGCCCTGCTGACCTTTAAACAGTTGAGCCAACTGATTTGGATCAATGCCAGGTACTGGAATATGCGCACCAATTCGATACACAACAAGTGCCAGTAACAAAAACACAAGTCGACGACGCAAATCGCCGAATTTGCCTGTTTTTGCGGAAGTAGAAACGCTGGTTGCCACGTGAAGTCAGTCTTTCAATCTGTCTTGATTAAGCAACACTGCCACCAGCGGCTTCGATAGAAGCCTTGGCACCAGCAGTAGCACCAATACCGTTCAGTTTGACAGCTTTGCTCAGGGTTCCAGTCTTGACAACCTTAACCACTTTAATCATTTGCCCAACCAAACCAGCTTGCTTCAAAGACAACAAATCAACTTCGGCTGCGCCCAATACTTCGAGCGTGTCCAAGGTAATTTCTGCATTAAATTGCAACTTGAGTGATTTAAAGCCACGCTTTGGCAGACGACGCTGCATAGGCATTTGACCGCCTTCAAAACCGACTTTATGGTAGCCGCCAGAACGGGACTTTTGTCCCTTATGGCCACGGCCTGCAGTCTTACCCAGACCTGAACCGATACCGCGACCAACGCGACGCTTTGAATGCTTTGCGCCCGCTGCGGGCTGAATACTGTTGAGTTCCATCGCTAGCCTTAATTGAGTGCTCGTTAGAGCACTTTGACCAGATAGCTGATCTTGTTGATCATGCCGCGCACTGCGGGCGTGTCTTGCAATTCGCTCACGCTGTTAAGCTTACGAAGCCCTAAGCCGATCACGGTTGCACGGTGAGATTGCTGGGTGCCAATTGGACTGCGAACCAGCTGCACCTTTACGGTTTGTTGCGTTGTCATAGCTTGTTCCAATTTCACGCGAAAATGTCTTCGACGGATTTGCCACGCTTTGCAGCGACAGCAGAAGGCGTCGTGGAATGGGCCAAAGCATCCAACGTGGCACGAACCATGTTGTAAGGATTGGTTGAACCGTGGCTCTTGGCCACGATGTCCGTGATACCCATCACCTCAAACACAGCACGCATTGGGCCGCCTGCGATGATGCCGGTACCCTTAGGTGCCGGCGCCATCATCACATTAGCTGCACCATGATGCCCAAACACCTTGTGATGAATCGTGCCGTTTTTCAACGAAACTTTGTTCAAATTACGGCGCGCTTCTTCCATGGCTTTTTGCACGGCAGCAGGTACTTCTTTAGATTTACCCTTACCCATGCCAACTTTGCCTTCGCCATCACCAACCACAGTCAGTGCAGCAAAACCCAAAATACGACCGCCCTTAACGACTTTAGTGACGCGGTTAACCGCAATCATTTTCTCGCGCATGCCGTCTTCTGGACCGTCACCTTGCGCTTTTGCTTGAAATTTAGCCATTTTTAATTCCGATTCGCTTAGAACTGCAAGCCAGCTTCACGCGCTGCATCTGCCAAAGCCTTAACACGGCCGTGGTAGGCAAAGCCCGAGCGGTCAAATGCCACCTTGGAAACACCAGCAGCAATTGCTTTTTCAGCAATACGCTTACCAATAACCGTTGCAGCGGCAGTATTACCACCTTTACCGGAGGCACCCAAGTCCTTGCGAACTTCGGCTTCTGCGGTAGAAGCACTGGCCAAGACTTTGCTTCCGTCGCCGGAAATTACGCTGGCGTAGATATGCAAATTGGTACGGGTGACGCTCAGACGAACTGCACCTTGAATGGCAATGCGGATGCGCGTTTGACGGGCGCGGCGCAGACGTTGCTCTTTTTTGGTCAACATGGTGCAGCTCCTTATTTCTTCTTGGTCTCTTTGATCGTGATCTTCTCATCCGAATAACGGATGCCTTTGCCTTTATAAGGCTCAGGAGGACGAATCGCACGGATCTCAGCTGCCACTTGACCAACACGCTGACGATCAGCGCCTTTGATCACGATTTCAGTAGGGACAGGCGTTGCAACGGTAATACCGGCAGGCATGTCTTTGTTCACGGGGTGCGAATAGCCAACCGCCAAGTTGAGCTTAGCGCCTTGAGCTTGGGCTTTGTAACCCACACCAACTAAGTTCAGCTTCTTTTCAAAGCCTTTGGTCACACCCACCACCATGTTGTTCACCAGCTGACGCAACGTGCCGCTCATCGCGTTCGCTTCACGTGAATCATTCGCAGGGGCAAAACTGAGCTTGCCTGCGTCATTGCTGATTGTCACCAAGGCATTCAATGACAACGACAATGCGCCGCCAGAACCCTTGACATTGATTTTATTTTCTTGAAAGGACACATCCACACCAGCGGGGATGGTCACAGGCATTTTTCCTACACGGGACATTTTTACTTCTCCTGTAGTTAGGCGACGTAGCAAAGAACTTCGCCACCAACACCGTTGGCGCGTGCTTTGCGGTCAGTCATCACACCTTGAGGCGTGGTAACGATCGCTACACCAAGACCATTCTGCACTTGCGGAATAGCACCCGTACCCTTGTAGACACGCAAGCCAGGACGGCTAACGCGCTCAATACGCTCGATCACTGGGCGACCAGCGTAATACTTCAAGGTAATCTCGAGTTCGGACTTCCCGTCTTCGGTTTTAACCTGGAAGCCATCAATATAGCCTTCGTCTTTAAGGACTTGGGTAATTGCAATTTTTACCTTAGATGAAGGTACGGATACCGTCACTTTGGCAACCATTTGGGCATTGCGGATACGCGTTAGCAAATCGGCAATAGGATCACTCATACTCATATTCAGTCTCCTACTGGATTACCAGCTTGCCTTGACGATACCGGGGATATCGCCAGCAAATGCCAATTCGCGGATCTTGGCACGTGCCAGACCAAACTGACGGAATGTGCCACGTGGACGACCAGTGATTGCACAACGGTTACGCTGACGCGTTGGGTTCGCATTGCGAGGCATCATTTGCAAACCCAAACGGGCTGCAGCGCGCTCTTCATCAGTGCGTTTGGCGTCGTTAGAGATCGCCTTGAACTCAGCATGCTTTGCAGCGTACTTAGCCACCAGTTTGTCGCGCTTGAGTTCGCGTTCGATTAAAGCTTTTTTAGCCACACGTCACCTCAGTTCTTGAACGGGAAACGGAAGGCGGCGAGCAATGCTTTGCATTCTTCGTCGTTCTTTGCCGTTGTGGTGATGCTGATATTGAGACCGCGCAAGGCATCAACCTTGTCGTACTCGATTTCAGGGAAAATGATCTGTTCTTTCACGCCGATGTTGTAATTGCCGCGACCATCGAACGCACGACCAGAGATACCCCGGAAGTCACGTACACGTGGCAGAGCGATCGTCACAAAGCGATCCAAGAATTCAAACATTTGCACGCCGCGCAGCGTGACCATGCAACCAATCGCTTGGCCTTCGCGGATTTTGAAACCGGCGATAGCTTTTTTAGCGTTGGTAACAACAGGCTTCTGGCCTGCAATCTTGGTCAAATCGGCCACTGCGTTGTCCATGACTTTCTTGTCAGAGACCGCTTCACTTACACCCATATTCAGGGTGATTTTTGTGATGCGAGGCACTTGCATAGGCGAGGTGTAACCGAATTTTTCGATCAGATCCTTAGCCACTTTTTCACGGTAATATTTTTGCAATCGAGCCATGATATATCCCTTAGGCCAGCTTGATTTCTTCGCCGCTGGATTTGAAAACGCGAACGCGCTTTCCATCTGCCAACAACTTGATACCTACGCGGTCAGCTTTGCCGGTAGCCACATTGAAAATAGCCACATTCGACTGGTGCATGGGCATGGATTTCTCCATCACGCCGCCAGTTGTACCCTTCATAGGGTTGGGCTTGGTGTGCTTCTTAACCACATTGATACCCTCAATGAGGATATGCGAATCATCTTTGCGAAGCGTGACTTTGCCACGCTTGCCTTTGTCACGCCCTGCGAGCACGATGACATCGTCGCCTTTGCGAATCTTATTCATGGCCAGTCCTTACAAAACTTCTGGAGCCAAGGACACGATCTTCATGAACTTTTCAGTGCGCAACTCGCGCGTCACTGGTCCAAAGATACGGGTACCGATAGGCTCCAACTTAGCATTCAACAACACAGCGGCATTGCCATCAAACTTGACAAGCGATCCGTCATCACGACGAATACCCTTGGCAGTACGAACCACTACAGCACTGTAAATCTCGCCTTTTTTGACGCGACCACGTGGAGCAGCTTCCTTGATGCTTACCTTGATGATGTCACCGACACTGGCGTAACGACGCTTTGAGCCACCGAGCACCTTAATGCACAGTACGGACTTCGCGCCAGTGTTGTCGGCGACCTCTAACCGGGATTCAGTTTGGATCATTTGTAATATTCCCAACTTGCACCAAACACTTTGCTCTTGCGAGGCTGAAGCATTTAGTCAGTCTTGGGCCCGTAGCCTGCACCATGAACCATTCACGAAGCAGTTGTTGGGCGGATAAAAACTCTGCACTCGCCTATAACAGCGAAGCCTTTAATTATGGCACGGTCTTTTTCATTCGTCAAATGCCTTCTTCAAGAAATCAAGCAGGAAACTGCAAATACTGATGCGCTAACGCCACAAATGCTGCAGTTTGCGGATCTGCACCCGTTTCTTCGTACAGCAAGGCTGCCACATCGTCAGCCAGTGTGGCAGCAAGGCGCGCGTCCAGGAACAACAAGCGCGAGCGTCGGGCCAACACATCTTCCACCGTCCGCGCGTATTCGCAGCGCGCAGCAAAACGTACCATGGCTTCGCTCAAGCCCCCCCCAAGTTGACGGCTTGCACCCGGTAAAGCCAGCACACGCGCAGCCTCACTGCCATAGGAGTGGAGTCCTGGCGCATCGCTGATACGAGGTCGTCTGATACCAACCTCACAAGCAAGACCCTCGGCACCTATCAAAAGATGACTGACGGTAGCGCCTGCTTTAACCCGCCGCAAGAGTGAAGCTTCAAAGCACTTTTCCAGCACATCCTCAGCCATTGCGCGGTAGGTTGTCCATTTTCCGCCGGTCACGGTGACTAGGCCGCTGCGACTGACCAGCACGGTGTGCTCGCGGCTGATCGCTTTGGTGTTACCACCATCGTCGTCTGGTGGTTTCACCAAAGGCCGCAGACCGACCCAAATGCTTTTGACATCGGCAGGCTTGGGTGCACGGGTCAAATAGCGGGCGGACTCGTTCAAAATAAAATCAATTTCCGCTTTGAACGGTGCGGGCTCGCGGGCTAAATCGTGACGCGGCGTGTCTGTCGTTCCCAGGATGACCTTACCCAACCAAGGTACGGCAAACAGCACCCGGCCATCAGCCGTTTTAGGCACCATCAGCGCATGGTCTGTGGGTAAAAATTCGCGGTCAACCACCATATGAACGCCTTGGCTGGGGGCCACCATTGCATTGACTTTGCGCCCCATCGCTTCACCATCTTTTTGCCGGAATTCATCGACCCAAACGCCTGCTGCATTGATGACGCAGCGTGCTTTCACCGCGTAGCCTTGGCCTGTTTCGCGGTCTTCGCATTGCAAACCCGTTATCGTTTCACCTTCGTGGGTCAATCCGGTGACGGCGCAGTAGTTCACCAGCAAGGCACCTTGGGCCGCTGCGGTGCGGGCCAGGGCCAAGGCCAGGCGAGCATCATCAAATTGACCATCCCAGTATTTCACACCGCCTTTGAGACCTTCGTGCCGGGCGGTGGGCAAAAGCTGCAAGGTCGCCTCCCGGCCTAAGAACTCCGTGCGCCCCAACCCCGCCTTACCCGCCAGCGCGTCGTACATCTTCAAGCCGATACCGTAAAACGGGGTTTCCCAAAATTGGTATGAAGGCATCACAAACGGCAGCGCTTGTGCCAAATGTGGCGCGTTGTGTAACAGCGTCGTGCGTTCATGCAAAGCCTCACGCACCAACGCAATATTGCCTTGCGCCAAATACCGTACACCGCCATGCACCAGCTTGGTAGCGCGTGATGAAGTGCCTTTGGCGAAATCGTGCGACTCCAACAACACTACCGAAAAACCACGCAGCGCAGCGTCCAGCGCCACACCCAGGCCTGTCGCACCGCCACCAATGATGGCGACGTCGTAGTGGATGGGCTGAGCCAACCGATCAATCAACTCTGCACGACTCATAAAATATTCCTGTTCCAAGACACTGTTCTTTGACTGCACGCATTGTTCCCAAGAGAACAAAAAGGCAGTGAGGAGCACACGCCCCGCACTGCCTGTATGGCTCAGCGTGACTTAGCGAACACGCCCTTCCTTCCAAGCCCCCAACAACTTGTCATAGGCAATGGTCTCACCCTTTGGCTTTTCATTCGCCAACTTCTTCCATGGCGCACCCTTGTCGCTCAGGTACTTGTTAGGGTCACCTTTGGGATTGAGCTTGGGTGCGCAATGCGCCATCCCTGCACGTTCCAGACGGGCCATGACTTGATCCATCTCTTCAGCCAAATTGTCCATGGCAGCCTGCGGGGTTTTTTCACCCGTTACCGCTACAGCCACGTTCTTCCACCACAGCTGAGCCAGCTTGGGGTAGTCAGGCACATTGGTTCCCGTAGGCGTCCAGGCCACGCGGGCAGGGCTGCGGTAGAACTCAACCAAACCACCCAGCTTAGGTGCCATATCGGTCATCGCCTTGGACTGAATGTCGGATTCACGAATCGGTGTCAGGCCCACAATGGTCTTTTTAAGCGACGTGGTTTTGGCCGTCACAAACTGCGCGTACAGCCATGCCGCTGCCGTTTTGTCTGCATCGTGATTGGCAAAGAACGTCCACGAACCCACGTCCTGGTAGCCGTTTTGCATCCCTTGTTTCCAATACGGGCCATTCGGGCCGGGGGCCATGCGCCACTTGGGCGTACCGTCCGCATTCACCACAGGCAAACCGGGCTTGGTCATGTCTGCTGTGAAGGCGGTGTACCAGAAGATTTGCTGGGCAATTTGACCTTGGGCAGGCACGGGGCCAGCTTCACCAAAGGTCATGCCATTGGCTTCCTTGGGTGCGTACTTTTTCATCCAATCGACGTACTTGGTCAAGGCATAAACAGCAGCAGGTGAATTGGTCGCACCACCGCGTGACACCGAGGCACCCACTGGCGTGCACTTGTCTGCCCCTACGCGAATACCCCATTCATCCACCGGCATGCCGTTGGGAATACCGACGTCAGCCGTGCCCGCCATGGAAAGCCATGCATCGGTAAAACGCCAGCCTAGCGAGGGGTCTTTTTTGCCATAGTCCATGTGACCATAAATGGGCTTGCCATCGATGGTTTTCACATCTTCGCTGAAGAACGCAGCGATGTCTTCGTAGGCGCTCCAGTTCAACGGCACACCCAAGTCATATCCGTACTTGGCCTTGAACTTCTCTTTCAAATCGGGACGAGCAAACAGATCCGCGCGGAACCAGTACAGGTTAGCGAACTGCTGGTCAGGCAGTTGATAGAGTTTTTTGTCTGGCCCGGTGGTGAAGCTGGTGCCAATGAAATCCTTCAAATCCAGACCTGGATTCGTCCATTCTTTACCCTTGCCGCTCATGTAGTCGGTCAAGTTCATGATCTTGCCGTAGCGGTAATGCGTACCGATCAGGTCGGAGTCGGAAATCCAGCCGTCGTAAATCGACTTGCCCGATTGCATTGAGGTCTGCAACTTCTCGACCACGTCACCCTCTTGAATCAGGTCATGCTTCACCTTGATACCGGTGATTTCCTCAAACGCCTTGGCCAGCGTCTTGGATTCGTACTCATGCGTGGTGATGGTTTCAGAGACCACCGAGATTTCTTTTACACCCTTGGCTTGCAGTTTTTTAGCCGCATCGATGAACCATTTCATCTCCGTCGCCTGCTGTTCTTTGGAAAGGGTCGAGGGTTGAAACTCGCTGTCAATCCACTTTTTGGCAGCCGCTTCATCAGCCCAACTTGGGGCGCCCATCGCACAGGCGATAGCCACAGTCAACGCGGTGTACCGCAGTTTCATAATCAGTCTCCTAAAAGTTTATGACCCCTGTTTGAAAGGCAACTTCGGCTCCAGGGGGTGACAAGCCGATCCTTAACTTAACGGTAATGGTGATATACCGCTACCAGCGGCTTACCCTTTTTGCACAATGAGCCCCAGCAGCCCCATGGACACGACAAAACTGATCCAGATGGAAGGCTCCGCCTCCATGCCCAGCGCCAAACCCAAACGGCTACTGACGCCTACAAAGGCTAAATTCACATAAGCCGCCGCCAGCAATCCGATGAACAACCTGTCCCCGCGTGTCGTCTCCAGGGGCAGGAAGCCACGCCTGAGCGTAGTGGGCGATTTGATTTCCCATATCGTCATGCCTGCCAACATCAGCGCAATGCAGATAAAAAATACGGCTACCGGTGTAGTCCAAGCCATCCACTCAAACATGAAACGCTCCCAGGTCTAAATTCGGTAACTTCTGTAAAGGTGCTGTCGTTTTTAACGTTGTCATACACGCCCCATTGCAAAGCCTTTGGCGATGTAGTTACGGACAAACCAAATCACAATCGCGCCCGGTACGATGGTCAGCACCCCTGCAGCAGCCAGCGTGGCCCAGTCCATACCTGAGGCAGACACCGTGCGCGTCATCGTCGCCACAATCGGCTTGGCATTGACACTGGTCAATGTGCGCGCCAGCAACAGCTCCACCCAGCTGAACATGAAGCAGAAGAACGCCGCCACCCCAACACCAGCCTTGATCAGTGGCAGGAAAATCTTCACAAAAAACCCAGGGAACGAATAACCGTCGATATAGGCGGTCTCGTCAATTTCTCGGGGAATACCGCTCATAAACCCCTCCAAAATCCACACCGCCAGCGGCACGTTGAACAGCAGGTGAGCCAGCGCTACCGCCAGGTGGGTGTCCATCAACCCCACAGTGGTATAGAGCTGAAAAAACGGCAGCAAAAACACAGCGGGTGGCGTCATGCGGTTGGTCAGCAGCCAAAAGAACACATGCTTGTCGCCCAGAAAGCTGTAGCGCGAAAACGCATACGCCGCTGGCAGCGCCACCGTGAGCGAAATCACCGTGTTGATACCCACATAAATCAAACTGTTGATGTAGCCGGAATACCACGAAGGGTCCGTCAAGATCAGCTTGTAGTTGTCCCAGGTGAAATGCTGCGGAAACAACGAGAAGCTGGCCACAATTTCACCGTTCGTTTTGAACGACATGTTCACCATCCAGTACACCGGCAGCAAAGCAAACACGATGTACGCGATCAGGAACAGGGAGCGCTTTTGGAACTTGGGCTTATTCATGGCCACCCTCTTTTTCTTGGGTGCCGACGCGCTGCATCCAGTTGTACAAAATAAAACACAGCAGCAAGATGATGAGGAAGTAAATCAACGAGAACGCCGCAGCGGGTCCCAAATCAAACTGACCCACCGCTTTTTGCGTCAAGAACTGCGACAAGAACGTGGTCGAATTGCCCGGCCCGCCCCCTGTCAGCACAAACGGCTCTGTATAAATCATGAAGCTGTCCATGAAACGCAGCAGCACCGCAATCATCAGCACGCCCCGCATCTTGGGCAGCTGTACGTACCAGAATACAGCGAGCTTGCTGGCACCGTCAATGCTGGCGGCTTGGTAATACGCATCAGGAATAGAGCGCAGACCGGCATAACCCAAGAGCGCGACCAGCGGCGTCCAATGCCACACGTCCATCAACAGCACCGTCAGCCATGCGTGGGTGGCATTGCCCGTGTAGCTGTAGTCAATGCCCAGCCCTTGCAGCGCAGCCCCCATCAAGCCAATATCGGCCCGGCCAAAAATCTGCCAGATCGTGCCAACCACATTCCAGGGAATCAGCAACGACAAGGAAACAATGACCAGTACAGCAGATGACTTCCAGCCTTGTGCAGGCATGGACAAGGCCAACAGAATCCCTAACGGAATCTCGATGGCCAGCACCGACAGCGAAAACGTGAGTTGACGCAGCAGCGCACCATGCAACTCATCGTCACGCATGATGGCGGCAAACCATTCGGTGCCCACAAACACCCGACGCTCAGGTGAAATGATATCTTGCACCGAGTAGTTCACCACGGTCATCAGCGGCAGAATGGCAGAGAACGCGACGCAAATCAGCACCGGCAGTATCAAAAACCAGGCTTTCTGGTTCACTGGCTTCGTGGTCGTGCTCATGGCAGTATTTCCTCGTTTTTATAAAAGCAGGTGTGCTCACCCATGACCTTCAGCCACACGGGGTCCCCGTCGGCCCAGTCCCCGGCATCGGGCGACAAACGCGCTTTGAGGGTGTGTTGCATGCCCTGTGTTACCAGCGTCGCTGTCAGCATCAGATGGGTGCCCACGTCCTGAAGTTTGGCCACTGTCATCGCCAGAGCACCTGGGGTATTCGCCGCAACAACTTCGACATACTCGGGGCGAATACCCAGTTTGATGTCGCCGTTCGCGGAACCCGGCAAAGAACGCCCAAAGGGCAAGGCCAAGTTCATGCCTGCGGTGTGAAAGACATCGTTACCCACTTGCCCAGGCAGGAAATTCATGCCAGGTGAGCCAATGAAGTGCCCGACAAACGTGTGGCTGGGTCGCTCGAACAAATCAGCGGCGGAACCTACCTGTACCGCCCGTCCTCGCGTCATCACCACCACCTGATCGGCAAAGGTCAACGCCTCCACCTGATCATGGGTCACGTAAATCAGCGTCAACTTCAGCTCATGGTGAATTTGCTTGAGCTTGCGGCGCAACTGCCACTTCAAATGCGGGTCAATCACCGTCAGTGGCTCATCGAACAACACGGCGGACACATCAGGCCGCACCAGGCCGCGCCCCAACGAAATCTTCTGCTTGGCGTCAGCCGCCAAACCCGAAGCACGCTGGTTCAATTGACCACTCATCTCCAGCATCTCGGCGATTTGGCCCACACGCTTGTCGATTTGCGCTTGCGGCACTTTGCGGTTACGCAGTGGGAAAGCCAAGTTTTCAGCCACGGTCATGGTGTCGTAAATCACGGGGAACTGGAACACCTGAGCGATATTGCGCGCTTGGGGTGAATCCCGCGTGACATCGCGGCCATCAAAACGCACCGTGCCTTGCGACGGGGCCAACAAGCCCGACATCACATTCAGCATCGTCGTCTTGCCGCAGCCCGAAGGCCCAAGCAGCGCATAAGCACCACCGTCATCAAACGTCATCTTCAGGGGAAGCAGCGCGTAGTCGCTGTCTTCTTTGGGGTCACGCTTGTAAGCGTGGGCCAAATCGAGTTCTATGCGGGCCATATCAGCGTCCTGCCTTGTTGGAGCGTGCCTGCACGGGGGCTATGAGCAGCATTCCCAGAGCATCGAACACATACACATGGGTGGGGTGAACATACAACGTGACCAACTCACCCAGATCAAAATGGTGAACACCCGTCAATTGCGCCACCAGTTCACCCACGGCTGTAGACACGTGCAAGAAGGTGTTGGAGCCTGAAATCTCCGCCAGCTCCACCTTACCGGGCAAGGCCACATCGCCAACACCACCATGTGCGTCCCCGTACTGATCGGCCTGCACGCGCAAGGCGCTGGAGCGCACCCCTACCGTGAATTTATGCGACAGCGTAGGCGGTTTGTCTGATTCGCTCAGGGCCAGCAGCGGCCCACCAACCAACTGCAAACCGCCAAGCGCTGCCGTAGCCGCCAACAAGTTCATCGGTGGATCGCTGAAAGCACGGGCTACACGCAGTGATTTGGGTCTATGGAAAACCTCTGCCGTCGGGCCGTACTGCAACAGTTCACCCGCGTCCATCACAGCGGTATAGCCCCCCAGCAGCAGCGCTTCACCTGGCTCGGTGGTGGCATAAACCACCGTGGAATTGCCGGCGGCGAACAACGTACTCAGCTCATCGCGCAATTCCTCACGCAGTTTGTAATCCAGATTGACCAGCGGCTCGTCGAGCAGCATCAGCGGCGCACCCTTGGCCAGCGCACGGGCCAAAGCCACACGCTGCTGCTGACCGCCCGACAGCTCGGCGGGCAAGCGATCGAGGAACATCTCAATGTGCAGCTTCTCAGCCAGTTCTTTCACCCGTTGCTCAATACCCGACTCACCCCGCAGTTTGAGCGGTGACGCGATGTTGTCACGCACCTTGAGTGACGGGTAATTGATGAACTGCTGGTACACCATAGCCACATTGCGCTCGCGCACCGGCACACCCACCACATTCACACCATCCACCATCACACGCCCACTGGCAGGGACATCCAGCCCCGCCATGATGCGCATCAGGCTGGTTTTACCGGCTTGGGTTGCCCCCAACAGCACGGTGACGGCATCGGGCTGCAAACGCAAATCCATGGGGTACAGATGCTGCGAGGCACCTACCGATTTGCTGATCTGTTCAAGACTGAGTTGCATTACTGTGATTACCTTGATTCCTTTTGCTGCGAATTGTGTTTCCTTTTTGTTCTTTTTTGTTAGGTATTTACCCGCTATAGGGCCAATACAGGGTTCGTTGTGCATTGTTTTGAGTTCAAATTGATGCCCATGACACCCAACCCCCGCCAAAACCGCCTACTGGAAGAGGTACGCACCCACGGCTCAGCGTCCATCGAAGCACTGGCCGCCCAGCTGGAAGTAACCTTGCAAACCGTGCGCCGCGATGTACAGCGCTTGTCGGAAGCGGGTTTGGTTGCCCGTTTCCACGGCGGCGTGCGCTTGGCCCAATCCACCACTGAAAACATCGCTTACCGCCAGCGGCAGGCCCTTAATGCAGAAGGCAAGGCGCGCATCGCCCGCGCCATCGCCAAGCGCGTGCCCAACGGCTGCTCGCTGCTGCTCAACATCGGCACTACCATCGAAGCCGTCGCCCGCGAGCTGCTGCACCACACCGGCCTGCGCGTCATCACCAACAACCTGAATGTCGCAGCCATCCTGAGCGACAACACCCATTGCGAAGTGATCGTTGCCGGTGGGGTGGTGCGCGCGCTCGACCGAGGCATCGTGGGCGAGATGACCATCGAGTTCATCCGCCAATTCAAGGTGGACATTGGCTTGATTGGCATCAGCGGGATTGAGCCCGACGGCACACTGCGCGACTTCGACTACCGCGAAGTGCAAGTCGCCCGCGCCATCATGGCGCACTCGCGCGAAGTCTGGGTGGCCGCTGACCACAGCAAATTCAACCGCCCCGCCATCGTTCAACTGGCTCCGCTCAAAGACATCGACATGCTGTTCACCGACGGCCCCTTGATAGACGGTTTCCCGGGCCTGATGACGGAAGCAGGCGTGGAATGCGTCGTGGCCGATTAGGCCGATCAGTCCATCCCATTCCCGATATCCCTTGCAAAGCCCTTCCCCATGACCTACCTGCTCGCTCTCGACCAAGGCACCTCCAGCTCCCGCAGCATCGTCTTTGCGCAAGACGGCAGCATCGTCACCATGGCGCAGCGCGAATTTCGGCAGATTTACCCGCAGCCCGGCTGGGTCGAGCACGACCCGCAAGAAATATGGGCTACCCAACTCGCCACCGCCCGACAAGCCCTGGAACAAGCCCACCTGCGCGCACAGGACATCACCGCCATCGGCATCACCAACCAGCGCGAAACCACCGTGGTGTGGAACCGAGCCACCGGCCAGCCCATCCACAACGCCATCGTCTGGCAAGACCGCCGGGCTGAGCCGACATGCGTCGCCATGCGCGAACGCGGCTTGTCCAACGTGGTGCAGCAAAAAACAGGCTTGCGGATTGACGCCTACTTCTCAGGCACCAAACTCAAATGGATTTTGGACAACGTGCCCGGCGCGCGCGACCAGGCCGCGCGCGGCGAGCTGGCCTTTGGCACGGTAGATTCCTGGCTGATGTGGCAATTGACACAAGGCCGCGTTCACGCCACCGATGTCAGCAACGCCGCCCGCACCATGTTGTTCAACGTCCACACCAACGCATGGGATGCCGATTTGCTGCACGAACTGGACATTCCTCCGCAGCTGATGCCCCACGTTTTACCCTCTAGCGCCCACTTCGGCGAGACCACAGCGCTAGGTACAGCCATCCCCATCGGCGGCGTGGCAGGTGACCAGCAAAGTGCGCTGTTTGGCCAAGCCTGCTTCAAAGCAGGGCAGGCCAAAAACACCTACGGCACGGGTTGCTTCATGCTGATGCACACGGGCACGACCTTCCCCACCAGCCACAACGGACTCATCACCACCAGTGCGGCACAGGCCCATAGCACACCAGAATACGCGTTGGAAGGCAGTGTCTTCATAGGTGGAGCCGTCGTCCAATGGCTGCGCGACGGGCTGAACGCCATCCAAAGCAGCGGTGAAGTTCAGACCCTCGCACAAAGTGTCCCCGATGCCGGTGGCGTGATGTTCGTGCCCGCCTTCACCGGCCTGGGTGCACCGTACTGGCAGCCCGAAGCCCGAGGGGCCATTTTGGGGATAACCAGAGGTACAGCGCTTTCCCATATTGCTCGGGCAGCTATTGAAAGCATAGCATTCCAAAGCGCTGCCCTGCTCACCGCCATGAGCCGGGATGCCGTGGACAACGGCGGCGTGCCTGTCACCGAACTGCGGGTGGACGGTGGGGCTTGCGTTAACGATTTGCTGATGCAGTTCCAGGCTGACCTGCTCGGCATTCCTGTGGTGCGCCCCGCCGTGATCGAGACCACTGCCCTCGGTGCCGCTTACCTCGCAGGCCTGAGCTGCGGTGTCTATACCAACCTGGACGAGTTGGCCAGCCAATGGAAAGCGGAGCGCACCTTCCACCCGACCATGGCCCGCGACCGTGCCTTGGAACTGATGGCGCAATGGGCACATGCAGTACGGCAGTGCGTAGCGGCTTGAACGACGGTCATCAAGCCCGCTAGACTGCGGGGCATGGTTCAATCATCAATTTCACGCCGTTCTGCCCTGCTGGGCAGCACCGCGCTGCTCGTCAGTCCTGCGTTGTACGCGGCGGACATGGCACCCTTGCCCCACTTTCGCCTGCTGGGTGACACCAGCTTGCCGCACCGCTTGTCGTTCCAGGACACCACCGTCGGAGGCTTGTCCGCGCTGGACTATGACCCGGTAGACGACCTCTGGTACACCCTGTGTGATGACCGCTCTGAGCACAATCCGGCACGCTTTTACACCTTCCGTATGACCGTCAGCGCCGAGGGTTTGAGCCGTCCCAACTTACAAAGCGTGGTGTTTTTGCGCCAAGCCGATGGCAGCACCTACCCCAATCGCAAACAACGTGCCACAACCAACCTTCAACCTGGCACCGTCCCCGATCCAGAAGGCCTGCGCTTTCGCCCGCAAACCCGCACCCTGCTGTGGAGCAGCGAAGGCAACCGCAAACTGGGCCTGGCGCCTTTCGTGCGCGAAATCAGCCTGAACGGCCATCACCTGCGCAACCTGGACATGCCGCCGCAATTCAATATCGCAGAGGGCACTGGCCCACGTGACAATCTCGGACTGGAAGGCCTGGCCCTGAGTCCCGATGGCACCACCGCTTGGGCCGCCATGGAAAACGCACTGCTGCAAGACGGCCCCGAACCTTCCGCCAATGCCGTGGGCGGGCCGTGCCGCATCACCAGCTGGAGCACCAAAACCGGCAAACCCCTGCGCCAAATCGCCTACGTGCCCGATGCCATTCCCGCCCTGCCCTTCCCCATTGGCGGCCTCGCCATGAATGGCATCAGTGAAGTCATCATGGCCACGAACCACCACCTGCTGGTGCTGGAGCGCTCATACATCGTGGGCGTGGGCAATTCCTTGCGGCTGTACCGTGTCAACGTCCAGGACGGCTCAGATACCCTGGGCGAAGCCACTCTGCGCCCTGGCCACTACACACCCGCCCCCAAAACCCTGGTGCTCAACTTCAAGGATACGGGACTGAAACACCTCGACAACACCGAAGGCATGGCCTGGGGGCCACTGCTGGAGGGACGAAAGACCCTGGTTTTCGTCAGCGATGACAACTTCAACCCTTTGCAAACCACCCAGTTCGTCGCCTTTGAAGTGACGGAAAGTTAAACCCCTTTATGAAAACAGACATTGCCTTCATCGGCGGCGGCAACATGGCCAGCGCCATCATCGGTGGCTTGATTCGCCAAGGCCTGCCCGCGAGCAGCATCACCGTCATCGAGCCCTTCGCACAAACACGGGGCAAGCTGGAAAAGCAATTCAAAGTGAGCGTGCACGAACAACCGGGCCCCGCCTTGAGCAGCGCCGGCTTGGTGGTCTGGGCCGTGAAGCCGCAAACCTTCAAGGAAGCCGCCCTGCAAAGTCGCTTTCACACCAAAGACGCGGTGCACCTGAGCGTAGCCGCCGGTATCCGCAGCGACAGCATTGCCCACTGGCTGGGCAGTGAACGCATCGTGCGTGCCATGCCCAACACCCCGGCACTGATCGGCAAAGGCATCAGCGCCCTGTTCGCCCGCCCGTCGGTTACCGCGCTTGAACGCCAGCGCGTGGAACAGGTCATCGCCACCACGGGCGAATTGCTCTGGGTGGACGCAGAAGTGCAGCTTGACGCCGTCACCGCCCTGTCTGGCTCAGGCCCGGCCTACGTCTTTTACTTCATAGAAGCCATGACCCAGGCTGGTACCGACATGGGACTGCCGCGCGAGCAGGCCTACAAGCTGGCGCTAAGCACCTTTTTGGGCGCAACCGAACTGGCCTGTAGCTCAGACGAGCCACCCGAAATCTTGCGCCAGCGCGTCACCTCCAAAGGCGGCACCACCTATGCAGCTATCACGTCGATGGAACAAGACGATGTCAAAAACCGCTTCATGCGCGCCCTGCACGCGGCCCGCCACCGTGCACGCGAACTGGGCGACGAGTTCGGCACGGGCTAATTTGTGCGTAAACACCCCAAATACCCACAATGTTTTGTAAAAACGGGTAAACCCCTGCCCCACAAAACACCCGTGGATGCGATTCACGCAACGCCATGCCGTACACTGATTCACGTGTCTTTAAAACACGTTAACCACCCTGATTTACTGAGGAGTTTGCTATGAAAAAATTATTGTCCGCCCTTATCAGCGCAGCTTTCCTGATCGTGCCCATGGCCGTGATCTCTACCCCCGCATCGGCACAGACCGCAGCCCCAGCAGCTGCTGAAGCCGCCCCCATGAAGGCGAAGAAGCACCACAAAATGAAAAAGGCCAAAAAAATGAAGGCAGCTAAAGCGATGTAATCGCCCAAGCGGCATCAGCCCAAAGGCCACCTGTTCGCAGGTGGCTTTTTTGTGCGCGCGCGGTGTTCAACCGCAAAACTCAGTGTCCCGCGTGCAGCTTCTCATGGATTCGTTTGGTCGTGCGCCACACCGCCCACAGCACCAGCGGTATCGACGCCCCCGCCGCCATTTCAGGGTTCAGCGGCACGCCCATCCCCTTCAAGGCCTTGCCCACATAGAGCAGCAAGCTGACCACGTAGTACGAGATCGCCGCAATCGACAGCCCCTCCACCGTGGACTGCAAGCGCAGCTGCAAATCCTGCCCCCGCGTCAACTTCTCCAGCAACTGCTGGTTTTGCACCTCGGTAGCAATGTCCACCCGCGTACGCAGCAACGCACTGGTGCGCGCAACCCGCTCTGACAACGACGCCAGCCGCTGGGCCGTGGCAGCCACCGTGGCAATCGCAGGCGACAAGCGACGCTGCATGAACTCACCCAGCGTCTGCGTGCCTGGAATCGCCTTTTCGCGCAACTCCACCAACCGCTGCCCGACCAGCGTGTCATACGCCCGCGTCGCTGAAAACCGGTAGATGTGCTCTGCGGTGGCCCGCTCCACCCGCGCCGCCAGCGACACCAGTGTGTCCAGCAGCTCTTGGTCAGACGCACTCTTGTGCTCCAGCCGCGCCGTGATTTCGGCCAAAGCTTGCTCAGCCTGCGCCAGCATTGGGGCCAGCGTCTTCGCCACCGGCAAGCCCCGCAACGCCATCAACCGGTAAGTTTCCAGCTCCAACAGCCGCTGCGAAATACGCCCCGCCCGCGTCTCGGTGGTGCCGGGCGGCGCAATCACCAGCATCCGCTCAAAACCATCCGGGCCAATCCGAAACTGCGTCGCTGCCCACGAATGCCCATGGCCCAACTGGGACGCCACCACGGTTCCACCACCAAACCAGTGCTGTGCCTGCGCCATCAGCGTACGCTCATCGGTCAAATCCCCCTGCAACAACGCCATCTGAATCGCCGCCACCGTGGCACCGGGAATGCTGCTCAGCCAACCGGGCGACACCACCAGCGCTGACAGCAAATCCGGCTTTGACGCCCCCAGCAGCGCCCCCTCAGACAGCGCTTGAACAATGGAATAGCGTGTGAACTCGGTGTGCCGCTCCCACTTGACGGTGTAGCCGTCCCAACGCAAGCGCAAGAAGTTGTTCTGCAAACTGTCCAGCGCCAACGCCTGCTGCCCCGGCAAACGCCGCAGGTGCTCGCACTCCGCTTCCTGCGAAATACCCGCGTTAAGGACGGCCACATAGGTGATGAGGGCCGGCAGGCGAACCCGGGCAGAGGGGCGGGCATGGACTTCGTTGTGCAACGTGGTGCGCAGCAGGTCATTGGGGGGAAGCAGGTTCAGCCCTGCGGGTAATGTAGAAAAACTCATGCCGTCATTGTCCTTGCCCTGTCACCGCGACACCCCATAAAAATGGCTCCCGAAGGAGCCATTTTGCCATTTTCAATGCCAAAAATGCTGCTTACGCAATATGGATGGCCTTAGATAGCTATAGTTTCAGTAGCACTCAATACCTCAAGCCACCCCAGCCTTCACCTTCAAGCGCCAAGCGTGCAGCAGCGGCTCGGTGTAGCCACTCGGTTGCGCCAGGCCTTTGAACACCAGATCACACGCCGCTTTGTACGCCGCTGAGGTGCCAAAGTTACCCGCCATCGGCTGGTACAGCGCATCGCCTGCGTTTTGGCCGTCCACCACAGCGGCCATGCGCTCGAAGGTTTCGGTGATTTGGGCCGTTGTCACCACACCGTGGTGCAGCCAGTTGGCCATGTGCTGGCTGCTGATGCGCAAGGTGGCGCGGTCTTCCATCAGGCCGACGTTGTGGATGTCGGGTACTTTGGAGCAGCCCACGCCTTGGTCAACCCAGCGCACCACGTAGCCCAAGATGCCTTGGGCGTTGTTGTCCAGCTCTTGGCTCTTTTCAGCCGCCGTCCAGTTTGGGCTGGCGGTCACGGGGATTTGCAGCAAGTTGTCGAGGCAGTGGTTGCGCATGGCCACCGGATCAGCGGCGGCGTCAGCGGTTTCCATGGCCAGCTGAAGGGCAGCCACGTTGACTTGCTGGTAGTGCAGCGCGTGCAGCGTGGCACCCGTGGGGCTGGGCACCCAGGCGGTGTTGGCACCGGCCTTGGGGTGGGCGATTTTTTGCTCCAGCATGGCGGCCATCAGATCGGGCATGGCCCACATGCCTTTGCCGATTTGCGCTTTGCCGCGCAAGCCGCAGGCGAGGCCGACTTGCACGTTGTTCTTTTCGTAAGCCGCAATCCACGCGCTGGTCTTCATGTCGCCCTTGCGGATCATGGGGCCAGCGTGCATGGCGGTGTGCATCTCGTCGCCGGTACGGTCGAGGAAGCCGGTGTTGATGAAGGCTACGCGGCTGGCTGCAGCGGCGATACAGGCTTTCAGATTGACGCTGGTACGGCGCTCTTCGTCCATGATGCCGAGCTTGACGGTACTGTCAGGCAAGCCCAGAACCTTTTCGACACGGCCAAACAGCTCAGCGGCAAAGGCGACTTCAGCCGGGCCGTGCATTTTGGGCTTGACGATGTAGACGCTGCCGGTGCGGCTGTTTTTGATACCGTTTTGGCCATGGCCTTGCAAATCGTGCAGCGCGATGGTGGTCGTGACCATCGCATCCAGAACGCCTTCAGGGATTTCCTTCGTGCTGCCGTCTTGGGCGGTGTAGGTGATGGCCGGGTTGGTCATCAAATGGCCCACATTGCGCAGGAACATCAGCGAGCGGCCATGCAATTTGACAACACCGCCGGCAGCACTGGTGTACTCACGGTCAGGGTTCAGGCCACGGGTGATGGTTTTGCCGCCTTTGACCAGTTCTTCGGTCAACGTGCCTTGCAAGATGCCCAGCCAGTTGCTGTAAGCCACCACTTTGTCTTGCGCGTCCACCACGGCCACCGAGTCTTCTAGGTCGAGGATGGTGGAGAGCGCGGCTTCCAGCACCAGATCACTCACGCCCGCCGCGTCGGTCTTGCCGATGGGGGTGGCGCGGTTGATGATGATGTCGAGGTGGTTACCGTTGTTTTTGAGCAAGATGGACGTGGGGGCAGCGGCATCGCCTTGGTAGCCCACAAACTGCACGGCGTCTTTCAGACCCGTGCTGCTGCCGTCTTTCAGGCTGACGACCAACGCGCCGCCGACGACGGTGTAGCCGGTGGCATCAGCGTGCGAGCCAGCAGCCAGCGGTGTGGACTGGTCCAACACATTGCGGGCAAAGGCGATGACCTTGGCACCGCGAACCGGGTTGTAACCACTGCCTTTTTCAGCGCCGTCCGTCTCAGGGATGGCGTCCGTACCGTACAACGCGTCGTACAGGCTGCCCCAGCGGGCGTTGGCGGCATTCAGCGCATAGCGTGCGTTCAGGATGGGCACCACCAATTGCGGGCCCGCTTGCACGGCGAGTTCAGCATCCACATTCGCCGTGGTGGCAGCTACGCTGGCAGGCTGGGGAACGAGGTAGCCAATGGTTTCCAGGAATTGACGGTAGGCCACCATGTCGGTGATGGGGCCGGGATTGGCTTTGTGCCAGGTGTCCAGTGCGGTTTGCAGGCGATCGCGCTCGGCCAGCAAAGCGATGTTCTTAGGGGCCAGATCGGCGACGATAGCGTCAAACCCAGCCCAGAACGTCGCGCTGGCCACACCGGTGCCGGGCAGAACTTTGGATTCAATGAACTGGTGCAATTCGGTCGCCACTTGCAGGCGGTGAACGGCGGTGCGGGGGGTGGTGGACATAGCAAAAGCCTCAAAAATGGAAAAAACAATAGCCTTACTGTATTCGATACTTCATCAGTCATTAATTATGCAATTTGCACTTAATTCATGACTTATTTAGAGGTAATTACAGCGGTTCAGGATCAAACCGATAGCCTACCCCGTAAACCGAAGCAATCCCCGAGCCCAGTGGGCGCAGTTGGTCCATTTTGCGCCGCAGGTTTTTGACATGGCTGTCGATAGCGCGGTCGCTCACGTCCCGAAAATCCTGGTGCAATGCGTCGAGCAGACGGGCACGGGCGAACACATGGCCGGGGCGCGACAGCAGCAGGCGAAACAGACGGAATTCCACGGGGGTAAGGGGCAGCAGCTGGCCCTGCCAGAAAGCCCGCTGACCTTCATCGTCGAGCGTGAACTCAGGCGACGCAGCCACGCCAATGGCCAGCCCCCCCTCGCTGCGCCGCAGCAGGGCCTTGACACGCGCAACCAGCTCACGCGGGCTGAAAGGTTTGCACACATAGTCGTCTGCGCCAATGTCTAGCCCCAGCAGACGGTCAACCTCATCAATGCGAGCGGTCAGCATGATGATGGGCACGGCAGAGAAGGCCCGCACCGCTTGGCAAACAGCCATGCCGTCCAGGCCAGGAAGCATCACGTCCAGCAGCACCAATGCAGGAAAAGCAGCAGGCACATCTTTGGTGCGGCGCAGCCACACCAAGGCTTGCGCACCATCGCCCACCGTGTGGGTGGCAAAGCCATGCATGTGCAGGTAATTGGCCACCATGTCAGCGATCTTGGCGTCGTCTTCAACAATCAAAATCAGCCGGGTGGGTGGTGGGGTGATGGCAATCATGGTCATCTTGAGGAAACAGGTTGAAAAGGTTGCAGTGGCAAATGCACTTGAACCCTCAAGCCCCCCAAGGCACTGGGGTAAGCACTGATACGGCCATGGTGCGCTTTGACGATGGCTTGCGCAATCGACAGCCCCAAGCCGCTGCCACCGTGCCCCCGCCCGCGTGCCACATCGGCCCGAAACAGCGGCTCAAACAGGTGCGGCAACTGGGCAGCTGTCACGCTGGGGGCGGTGTCCTCCAACGTCAGCAGCAGACAGGGGCCAGATACCATTGGATCAGCCGAAGTCGCTTGCCAACGCAGCACCACACGGCCCGGTGGCGTGGTGTAGCGCAGGCTGTTTTCCAGCAGGTTCGTGAGCAGCTGCTCGATGCGGCCAAAATCCCAGCAGACCTTCAAAGGTGGCATCGCCTGTGCCCCTGACTCCGTTTCAAGTACCAACCCATGCTGGACGGCGCGCGGCTCGAAACGCTGGGCTACTCGCCGCAGCAGGGCGTGGGCGTCACCCGGCACGAATTCGCAAGGCAGTTGCCCCAAATCGGCCATCGACAAGGTGTGCAGATCGTTCACCAGCCGAACCAGCTGCAAGACCTCGTCACGCAGACTGGCCATCACCGCTGGGGTGGGCAGGCGAGCGCCGTCTTCGATGGATTCGATCTCACCCTGCAACACAGCCAGCGGCGTACGCAACTCATGCGAAAGCTGTGCGATCCAGACGCGGCGAGCTGACTCCAGTGTGGCCAATGCTTGCGACATGTGGTTCACATCGTCGACCAGCCCGGCAATCTCCAGCGAGCCGTGACCCGCCTGGGGCGCCGGGATTTGAAAACCCAACTCACCCCGCGCCATGCGCTGCGTGGCCTGCTGCAAGTCACGCAGCGGGCGACTCCAGCGGCGGGCCGCCCACCAAGCCAGCAGCAAAGACAGCAGCAGCGTCACCGCCATCGCCAGCCCCAAGCCACCGTACTGGCGCTGCAAAAAGCGGGCATCCACCCCCTCGGGTTCATGCTCTTGGGTCAGGGTGACGGTAGCCACTTGCTGGCCACGCACGATGACCGCGCGGGACACCGAAGCCGCACCACGCGGCTGCGCGCGCCCGGCCAGCCACTGGCCTTGCGCATCAAAAATCTGGATGCGCCCGGCAACGCCCCCCGCAGGCTGGGGTGCGTTGGGGTTGAGGGGGGCGGGTAGCGGTGGTAGCGGTGGTGACGGGGCTTCAGAAGGGGGGTGGACAGCAGAAGTCTCATCAGGTGAGGCACCACGGAGCGGGCGTGGCGGAGGGGGATAAGGGCGTGGTGGGCGACCCTCGGGGCGGTCTTCGCCAGCACGCGGGCCTCGGGCTTCTCTTGGGCCTCTGGGAACGGGCCGCGCCAAGCCTTCGACGCTGGCGAACTCGGCCACCAGCAACTGCATTGCTTCGCGCGAGCCACGCAGCCAGCCCATGGACGGGTCTGGCGCAGAACGCAATTCCAGCAACTGCACAAAGCGGTCGAGCTGCACGTCGTCCCGCGCACGCAAGTAATCACTGAAGCCGCTACGCAGGTTCCAGGCCACAACGCCGCCCACCCCAGCCAGTGCCAGCACCACGGCGGCGAGCAGCAGCAGCGAGAGTTGGTGGACGATTTTCAGGCGAACGGGCAGGTGCATTGCCGGATTATGGGCGGGGTGGCACCACAAACCCATCGCTCAAGGTTCCTAAAAAAGCCACCACATCACCCACCTCGGCCTCGGTCAGCACGGGCCCGTCAGCACGGCTGCGGTTGAACGGCGCTTTGGTACGCTCGATATTGCCCTGGTACACCGCAGGCAAGTCGTTCGGAATGCCGCTGGGGCCGTACCAGCGCTCGGGGTTGCTGTTGCGGGTGGCATAAAAGCGCACCACCTCGCGTAAATCCTTGAAAAAACCGTTGTGCATGAACGCCGGGCGCTCAGCCACGTTGCGCAGCGTGGGCATGCGAACTTTGCCGCAAAACGCGTCAATACTGACCGTGCTGGTGGCGGTCAACGTGACCGGCAAGGCAGGCCTGGCGCGTACCGGGCCGCACAGCCCCAAGTCATAGAACTGGGGGGCGGCATTGGCAGGGATGACGGTATTGCGGGGGATGCCGGTGGCGTAGTAGGTGTATTCCGAAAACAGCGAATCCTGCGGGTTACTGCTGCCGGGGTTCATCAAGTGGCAACCTGCACAGTTGGCACGCTTGGCATCTTGAAAGAGCACCATGCCGCGCGCCTCCGCAGGGGCGAGCGTGGTCTGGCCACGCAACATGGCATCGTATTTGGAACTGAAACTTTGCAGCCGGTCAGAGCGCTCAAAGGCTTCGATCGCCGCGCCCACCTGGGTGAACGCGGCAGTGATGGCCATATCGCTCGTGCCGATATTGGCCAAAATGTTGGCACCAAACTCCTGGCGAAACAGCGGGGCGTAACTGGCCACGGCAATTTTGGCCATCACCGCTTTGGCGCTGGCGTTGTTCATCTCATCCACGTTGAGAAAGGGCTGCAGCGCCTGCAAGGCCAGCGTGTCGGCCCGGCCATCCCAGAAGTGCCCGCCCACGGCTTCGGTCACGCCATCTTCGACACGAAAGGCGAAGCTGGGAACGAAACCGGTGTACGCGTTGGTCATGGCATTGCGCAGCCCCAGAACACCCCGACTGCCCAGCGGCACACCGACCAGTGACCGGTTGTTCCCTGCAAAACCCATGTTGGGCCGGTGGCAGGACACGCAGGCCGTGCCTCTGGGTTCAGACAGGTTGGTGTCATTGAAGATCAGTTGACCCAGGCGTTGGCGCGGGGTGAGGCCCACAGGGTCCAGCCGGGCGAGGTCTTCGGCGGAAATATCGACAACCGCGACGGAAGCCGTGACCGCCGTGGCGACAACGGTATCGCTGGTCGCTGTGGTACCCGTGGTCGTGGTGGCTGGGGCCGTCCCGGAATCGCTGCTGCCACCACCGCCACAAGCCGTCAGCAGCAAGGCCGACAACCACACCGCATGGCACAAGGGGATCAAAGGAACCAACGCTTTCATGGCAACTCCTGAATGAAAAGGATGTTGCGCACTGTGGCGTACAAATGTGGAGAGAGTGTGGACGGGGGGCATAACCCCTTCAACCGACTCAGCCGAACGACTTGGCCTGTGCCAGCGCCCCCAGCCGCGCCGTGATGGCAAAGAACTCGGCCACCGTGTCGTCAATGATCTGCTGCGCCGATTTCACCGCGTCAATCAGGCCCACGGTCTGACCGGCCAACGCAGGGGCGGCTTCCATGTTGCCGTCAAAGTACACGCCCAGAATGCCTTGCAAGGCGTTGGCAGGCATCAAGCCCTCGTCGTAAATCGCCTGCGTACGCTCCGACTTGAGGGCACGTATGCAAGGCGAGGCCTTCTTGTTCAGAACCCAAGTACCGGTTTCCTTCGCGTCCACGATGGCCTGCTTGTAATTGGCGTGGACCGGGCTTTCCAAGCAGCTGACAAAGCGCGTCCCCATTTGAATCGCCTCCGCCCCCAGGGCAAACGCCGCCGCCATGCCACGCCCGTCGCAAATGCCGCCGGCCGCAATCATCGGCACGTCGGTACGGGCACGAATCGCTTGCAGCAGCACCAGCGTAGAGACTTCTTCCGGGTTCTTGAAACCACCGCCTTCGGCGCCCTCCACCACCAAGCCGTCAATGCCCGCATCCACGCATTTCAGGGCTGCGTCCACCGTGGGAACAGCGTGGTAAACCACGATACCGGCATCGTGCAACGGCTGTATGAATTTGGCCGGGCTGCCCGCCGAGGTGGTAACGAACTTCACGCCTGATGCGCAAACGAACTGCAGCATGGCGTCGTCCTTGAGAAAGCGAATCGGCAAGTTCACCCCAAACGGCAGGCCCAGCGCGCTCATCTGGGTGATCTCACGCTGGCAGTTTTCAGTTTCACCCGACGAGGTTTCGATGATGCCCAAGCCGCCCGCGCGGGACACAGCCGAAGCCAGCGCCGTGCGCGCAATCCAGCCCATCGGGGCTTGAACGATAGGGTATTTGGCGCCAGTGTGGGCGAGAACGCGGTTCATGGGTTTCCAATGCAGCAGGGGTAAGGGCTGCGATTATGGGGAGAGGGAGCGCTGCGGCGCTGTCGCAGGCGTTACGCCGCCATCACCTCACTCGCCCCGTCAACCCCCGCGCCGCCTCCAGCACCGGCTTCACCCACCGCTCGTCATACCGGTGTGCGGGCATGGTCAGCGTCAGCGCTGCGGCCAGGGTGCCGTCCGCTTTGAACACGGGCGCAGAGATGCCCGCCAGCTCAGCGCTGCGGTCGCCCACCACCGCGCAGTAGCCTTGCTCGCGCACTTTGGCATAGAGATTTTTGTCTTTTACGGCAGCAGTGCTTGCTGCATCAGCGTCATAAGCTATCAAAATGCGAGCACCGGCTCCACGGTCTGAGGGCAAGATGTCACCGGCTTTGACGTGGTCGCGCAGGATATTGGGCGAATCGACACGGTAGAGGCACAGGCGCTTCCAGTCTGGCTCTGTCCCTTGGCGCACATGGTAGGCGGCACTTTCACCCGTGATGGCCACCAGTTGGCGCAGCACCGGCATCACCACGTGGTCTAACGAAAACGACGCGGTGTAAAGGCTGCTGAGGCGCGCCACTTCGCTACCCAAACCATAGCGTCCATCGCCGGTGCCCTGGCCGTCACGTCCATCAAGCGCCTGTCTGAGCAGGCGGTGCAGTTCATCAGAACTGAACACGCGAGCTGGGGCTCGGTGGTGCGCGAGGCGGGTATCAAGCCCGATTAAGGGCGATCAGCCCCGCACGGAGCAGCTCAAGACCTTGCCAGCAAGGCCACAGGCCTCATGGATGCAGACGGGGCGATCAAGGCCGAGGTTGTGGAGCGTGCACCGGACGCACCGGTCAATCTGAACGTGGAGACCAATGCGGACAAGCGCTGTGCCTGCTCGCGCAGGCTCTCTGCCGCAGCGGCAGATTGCTCGACCAAGGCCGCGTTTTGTTGCGTCATCTGGTCAAGCGCCATCACGGCCGTGTTCACCTGTGAAATGCCATCGCTTTGCACCGATGAAGCGTCCGAGATTTCGCCCATGATGTGGGATACACGCTGCACGGAACTCACAATGTCGGTCATTGTTTTGCCAGCCTCGACCACCAGCCTGGAGCCAGAGTCCACCTTCTCCACCGAGACACCGATCAGACTTTTTATTTCTTTGGCCGCCTGCGCAGACCGCCCTGCCAAACTGCGCACCTCGCTCGCCACCACAGCGAAACCTCGCCCTTGTTCTCCAGCCCGGGCCGCCTCGACCGCAGCATTCAACGCCAGAATATTGGTCTGAAACGCAATGCCGTCAATGACGCTGATGATGTCGGAAATTTTGCGGGCGCTGGTGTTGATCTCTTCCATGGTGGAAACCACCTGGGCCACCACGGTTCCGCCACGCGCCGCCACCTGGGAAGCCGATGCCGCGAGCTGATTGGCCTGAAGCACCGCCTGCGCAGCCTGGCGCACCGTGCCTGTCAGCTGATCGGTGGAGGCGGCCGCACCCTGCAAATTGGAGGCGGTCTGTTCGGTGCGGTTGGCCAGATCCTGGTTGCCCGTCGCGATCTCGGCACTGGCAAGACGAATGGATTCGGAAGAGTCGCGCACTGTCGATATGGTTTGATTCAGCTGTGCGGTCATGGCCCCCAGCGCACGCATCAGGTCGCCGACTTCGTCCTTGCGGTCACTGGACGCATCGATGTCCAAATGGCCGTGGGCCACCTGGTTGGCCACCTCGGCAGCGCGCGCAAGTTCGACCACTATTTTGCGCTGCATGAGCCAAGACAAACCCACAGCGGCGCAAGCGGCCAGCAGATTGACAGCGGCGAGCACCGCATTTGTGGTGCGCGAGCGCTGCTCGGAAACCTCAATGGACGCATCCGACACCGACTCGACCCGGCTAACGATGGTGTCCATGGCTTGGGCCGCTGTGGCAAACGTCGCATCGGCAGTCCGCATGGAAGCGATACCGGTAGCGGGGTCCCCTGCTGCAATTTCGATGGAAGCGTCGGCCTGGGTGGCGTACTTGTCGATGTGCTGGTTCAAATCGGCCACGGCGGTGCGCAATGCGGGGTTGCCGTCAGCCGAAACAATGGCTCCCACCACCCTCTTGATCCCCTGCAGCTGCCGGGCCTGGTCATCCCGTATCGACTTGATCTGGGGTTCATCCATAGCACCAATGACGGAAATAGTGCGGTACACACGGGTATGCACCTGGGCCAGCTGCTGCTGCGCCGCACTGACCGTTTTGAAGTCCTCCAGACTGGCCTTGGCGCTTTCCAGCTCTTGGTGTGACGCCTGGCGTATCAGCATCGCATTGATCTGCCCCGAAACCAGCAGTACAAGCGCCGTTAAAAGCGGTGCGGCGAGCAATTTCATTCCCAATTTCATCGTAGTGTCTCCAGCGGGCGGCCTGTGGCACGGTTCAAACCGTGCCCCCAGATACCTGTATAGATTGGTTTATGCCCGCATGTTATCCATACTTGGCCAAATGTGAGTGCGGCAAAAATTCAACCATTTTTGGCCCTGTACCATTACTGACACAACCAATGAGCGCCTCGTAGAAACACTGACTTACACCTGACACATCCGCTAACTAGAGTCGATTCTTCTTGATTCAATAAGGAGAATGGATGATGCTGATGACAACCCGTATGGCCCGTTGGGCCAGCCTGCTGGGGGTGAGTAGCCTGGCTTTGGCCGTTACCGCTTGTGGCGACAGCGGCCCCGCCGCCTTGCTCACCCTGGACGGCAATGCCCCTTTGGTCGTCGGCCACCGGGGTGCGCCAGGTTACTTGCCCGAAGAAACGCTGGAGGCCTACACGCTGGCCATCGAGCAGGGGGCCGATGTGATCGAACCTGATTTGGTCTCGACCAAAGACGGTGTGCTGATCGCCCGCCACGACCCCAATCTGGACTACAGCACCAACGTCGGTACCAAAGCCGAATTTGCCAGCCGCAAGAAAACCATCACCGTGGATGGCGAAACGCAGACCGGCTGGTTCGCCAGTGATTTCACGCTGGCTGAAATCAAAACCCTGGGTGGCATCATGACCACCGACAGCACGCGTCCTCAGCAGTACAACGGGCTGTATAAAGTCATCACCTTCCAGGAGATCGTGGATTTGGCGATTACCAAATCGAAGGAAAAAGGCCGCACGATTGCCGTCTACCCCGAGACCAAAAACCCCACCTACCACCGCGATTTGGGCCTGCCGCTGGAAGACAAACTGATCGCCATCATCAACGCCACCGGATGGAACAGCAAAACTGCGCCCATCTACGTGCAAAGCTTTGAGCCCAGCAGCCTGAAATACCTGCGCAGCAAAGGCCTGAACACACGCTTGATCCAGCTGATTGACGCCGACGACTACGACCTGAAAACCGGCAAGTTGACCTACGCTGCGCCGTATGACCGCCCTTACGACTGGTTCAAATCCGGTGACAAGCGCTTGTTCAGCGATATGGTGACCGTGGCTGGTTTGACCGAAATCAAAACCTACGCCGATGGCATTGGCCCCTGGAAGCCGTACATCGTGCCAGTGAAGTGGGAACTGAACGCCGCCGGTGCTGCCATCGACAAAAACGGCGATGGCGCCACCAACCTGATGGACGCTGTGAGCCAAACGCCCACCACCCTGGTCGCTGACGCGCACAAGCTGGGTCTGCTGGTTCACCCCTACACCTTCCGCAACGAGAAAAAACGCCTGACGTTTGACATGGCGGGTGACCCGACAAACGAATACTTGCAGTTCTTCCGTATCGGCGTGGACGGCATGTTCTCTGACTTTCCAGACACCGCAGTGGCAGCCAAGGCCAAGTACCTGAAAGAAACCGGGCGCTAAACCGGCTGCGGGGTCATGGGGAGCACTGAGCGTACGCCATCCCGCGCAAATGCCCCAGCAGCAGCCCCGCCGCCTTCGACAACCCCGCCTCATCCCGGCAGCAAATCGCAAAGCGCCGCTGTGCCCACACATCGGTTAGAGGCATAACACGCAGACCATAGGCCGTAGCGAAGGGGGCCGCCACCTCTTCGGGCACCACGCTCAGCGCCAAGTTGGCCCGCACCACGCGCAGGGCAGCTTCAAAGTTGGAGACGCTCACGCGGGTCGTCATCACCCGGCCCAGCTTGGCGGCTTCGCGTTGCAGCATGACTTGCACGGCGCTGGCAACGGGCAGGCTCACAAAGGCGTAGTCCAGGGTGTCAGCAAAACACAGCGCCTGCCGCTCGGCCAGCGGATGGTCGGTGTGGGTGACGATGGCGAGGTGGTCGCTGCGGTAGGGGCTGGACTGCAAACCGCCCAAGCTTGAAGCATCCCAGCAAATCCCCAACGAGGCCGTGCCTTCGCGCACGCCACGCAACACATCGGGGCTGAGGCGTTCTTCGAGATCAACCTGAATGTCGAGGTGCGCCGGGTCGTGCAAAAACGCCGCCACGTCATCGGCCAACGACTCCGCCATCACAGAAGCCGTCGCCAAAATCCGCACCTGCCCCCGCACTCCAGCCGCGTAAGCACCCATATCGCGGGCAATGCGCTCGGTGCTGGCGAGCATCTGCCGGGCATGCTCCAGCAGCGTCTCCCCAGCCGGGGTCGGCTCCACGCCGCGCCGTTTACGGATCAACAGCGGCGTGCCCACGGTGTGCTCCAGCTGAGCCAAACGCTTACTGATGGCGGAACCCACGATGTTTTCTTGCGCTGCGGCTAAGGCGATGCTGCGCGTTTCGCAGACGCGAATGAAGAGGCGCAGGCTGGTGAGATCGAGATCGCGCATGGGGTGGTTTAAAAACACAACGGAGGCGGCCTTGGCTGTGCTCGATGGCGGGCAACTGGTGGCAAAGGTTCGAGGTAAGCTGCAAAGTGCAGCTCGACTAAGGGATTCAGCATCGATCTGTTAATGCTGACCATCACACAGAACTCTCCAGAACTCGAAACCGTGAGGCCCAACTTGGCCGCTCCTGCACCGCAGCCAAGAACTTCGGGAGTTCTCGCCGTGCCGCTTCACTGGGGCTGGCCGATTGCGGCACCGCAATTGCAACTTGGGAAACGAGTGCAGCAACCAAAAAAGCGATGACAGTGCGGTTCATGTGCGGACACAGGAATGCGCGTGCCACGAAACAGCCACGCACCACTGACTTTTTGGGGATCGCGCTCGACGGCAGAGCAGGTAGACCAAGTATTCATGTTGTGACTGTATGTAGACCTCAAGGCTATCGATTTTAACGGCGCACGGCCATTGACGCGGAATGGCATTCACACATCACATTCCCAACCGGCATGTTAACGCTTCCAAAACAGATTTGGTAAACCATTACGGAATACCTAAACTGCACTCATGCCCCACACATTCTCACACCCCCGCACCCTCCCATCCCACGCCATCGTGCGCGAAGTTGGCTTGCGCGATGGTCTGCAAAGCATCGCCACCGTGATGCCCACCGCTCAAAAAATCGAATGGATCACCCACGCCTACGCAGCAGGGCAGCGGGAAATCGAGGTCGGCTCTTTTGTACCTGCCCGACTGCTGCCGCAATTGGCCGATACCGCTGAATTGCTGGCCTTTGCGCAGAAGCTGCCTGGCCTGCGGGCATCGGTGCTGGTGCCTAACCTCAAAGGCGCTGAGCGGGCGATTGAGTTAGGGGCTGATTTGATGATCGTTCCCCTCTCTGCCAGCCACGCACACAGCCTTGCCAACCTGCGCAAAACGCCGGACGAGGTGGTGGCGGAGGTGGCGCGCATTCGGGCGGCGCGTGACGCAGCAGGCAGCAAGACGCTGATTGAAGGCGGCGTGGGCACGGCTTTTGGCTGCACGCTGCAAGGTGAAGTCAAACCCGCCGAAGTGCTGCGGCTGATGCAGGCGTTGCTGGACGCTGGGGCTGATCGCGTCAGCATGGCCGACACCGTGGGCTATGCCAACCCGGGGCAAGTACATGACCTGTTTGCGCAAGCGCTGCACATCGCGGGTGAGCGCTTTTGGTGTGGCCATTTCCACGATACACGGGGCTTGGCGCTGGCCAACGTCTACGCGGCACTGACGGTGGGTGTGACGCGGTTTGACGCCTCGCTGGCAGGCATCGGCGGCTGCCCGCACGCCCCCGGTGCGAGCGGCAATGCAGCCACCGAAGACTTGGCCTTCATGCTCAGCAGCATGGGGCTGGACACAGGCATTGATTTGCCGCAACTGCTCGCCCTGCGTGCCCAGGTGGTGGGCTGGCTGGAAGGAGAAGCCACGCACGGTGCCTTGTGGCGAGCCGGTTTGCCCAAGACGTTCACACCCCAGCCACACCCGGCCATCTTCACCGCACACTCACGGTAAATTCACCATGAAAACAGAAGCACCTCACGCCCATCCCGTAAGCGACAGCCCCGAAAAACATCTGCCCTTGCACGGGATTCGCGTGCTCGAATTCACCCACATGGTGATGGGCCCCACCTGCGGCATGATCCTGGCCGATCTGGGGGCCGAGGTCATCAAAATTGAGCCCCCCGGTGGCGACAAAACCCGCAACCTGCCGGGCCTGGGCATCGGGTTTTTCCGCAGCTTTAACCGCAATAAAAAGAGCGTGGTGCTGGACATCACCACGGCAGACGGTCAAGCCACGGCGAAGGCGCTGGTCGCCCAATCCGACGTGGTGCTGGAAAACTTCCGCCCTGGCCTGATGAGCAAGCTGGGACTGGACTACGCCGCCCTGAAAGCGGAGAACCCCCAGCTCATCTATGTCACCCACAAAGGCTTTTTGCCCGGCCCGTATGAGAACCGTTTGGCGCTGGACGAGGTGGTGCAGATGATGGGCGGCCTCTCGTACATGACAGGCCCCGAAGGCCGCCCGCTGCGCGCGGGCACCTCGGTGAACGACATCATGGGTGGCATGTTCGGCGCGATTGGCGTGCTGGCGGCACTGCGCGAGCGCGACAGCACAGGCCGGGGTCAGGAAATCCAGAGCGCCCTGTTTGAAAACTGTGTGTTCTTAAGCTCGCAGCACATGCAGCAGTTCATGATGACGAACGAGCCGCCGCCACCCATGCCCTCGCGCGTCTCCGCCTGGAGCGTGTACGACGTGTTCACGCTGGCCGAAGGCGAGCAGCTGTTCATCGGTGCCGTCAGCGACAAGCAGTGGTTCACCCTGTGCGACGTGCTGCAAAGCCCTGATTTGGCCAACGACCCCACCCTGCAAACCAACGCCCAGCGGGTGGCCGTGCGCCCTGCGCTGTTGCAACGTCTGGGTGACATTCTGAAGCACCACCGTCCTGAAGACCTGTCGCCCAAGCTCGAAGCCGCTGGCATACCCTATGCGCCCATCATGCGGCCCGACCAGCTGGTGGACGACCCCCACCTCAAAGCCAGTGGTGGCTTGGTGCCCATGCAGACGGAGGATGGCGGCACGACCGAAGTGGTGCTGTTACCCCTGATGATGGACGGCCGCCGCCCCGGTGTGCGGATGCCGCTGGCAGCGGTAGGCGAACACACGGCTGAAGTGCTGGACGCGCTTGGCAGTTAGCGGCAACATCAACGACGGAGACAACACCATGAACACACTCAACCGTATCCACCGCCGCAGCGCTCTCGCCCTGCTCGCCAGCACCGCACTCCCCACCTGGGCCCAAACCAACGTGCCCACCAGCGTGCCCGACAAGCCGCTGCGCATCATCTTGCCCATCGGCGCCGGGTCGGGCGTGGACACCATTGCCCGTGCAGCCACCACCGCACTGATGAAAGCCCTGGGCGGGCAAGCCGTGGTGATTGAAAACCTGCCCGGTGCAGGCGGCATCACAGGCGGCTCCGCCTTGGTGAAAGCCGCGCCCGATGGCTTGACGATAGGCATGGTGTCGAACAACCACGTCATCAACCCCAGCGTTTACAAAAAACTGCCCTATGACACCGTGGCCGATTTCACGCCGATCACCATCATGGGTGCGACACCGTTTGTGCTGGTGGTCAACCCGACCAAGGTGGCCGCGAAAAACGTGAAAGAGCTGATCGCCCTGCTCAAAGCCAAGCCCGATGGCTACAACTACGCCTCGTCCGGCAACGGCACGGTGATTCATCTGGCCGGTGAAATGTTTGTCGATGAAGCGCAGGTGGTGATACGCCATATCCCCTACAAAAGCACTGGCGCGATGGTGACGGATTTGATCGGTGGACAGGTGGAACTCGGGGTAGTGGCCCTGCCTGCCGCCCAAGCACACCTCAAAAGCGGCGCACTGCGGGCCATTGGCCTGTGCGGCAAAACCCGTACCCCTGCCGCCCCCGACATTCCCACCATCGCCGAACAAGGTCTGCCCAACTACGACATTGAAGGCTGGTTCGCGGTCTTGGGCCCGGCCAAACTGCCCCCCGAGCAGGTCAAGCGCCTCCACGATGCGTTTGTGGTGGCGTTCACCTCCCCCGAGGTGAAAGAAACCATGGCCAAGCAAGGCAACGTCATCAACCCCAGCACACCCGAAGCGGCTGGCCTCTATTTGCGCAGTGAAATGGCCCGCTATGCGGTATTGGCAAAAAAGGCGGGGATCGCTTTGGATTGAATCTTGCGCCAGCCCTGCCCACAAGGCCGCAACTTGCAATAAACCTGCGCACCTTCCGCGAGATGATGGGCACCTGTTAGCGTGCAATGTTAATTTTGCGCATGTTTACACCAAGATCAACACCAACTACGCCCTAAAAGGAACACCACGATGGCCGATTTATTTGACAACCCCATGGGCTTGATGGGCTTTGAATTCGTCGAATTCGCCTCGCCCGAGGCGGGCCTGCTGGAGCCGATTTTCGAGCGCATGGGCTTCACGCTGGTGGCAAAACACCGCTCGAAAGACGTGGTGCTGTACCGACAGGGCGAGATCAATTTCATCGTCAACCGTGAACCCAAAAGCGTGGCGGGCTATTTCGCCGCTGAACACGGCCCCAGCGCCTGCGGCATGGCGTTCCGGGTGAAGGATTCGCACCATGCCTACAAGCGTGCGCTGGAGCTGGGTGCGCAACCCATTGAACTCCACCCTGGCCCGATGGAGCTGAATTTGCCGGCCATCAAAGGCATTGGTGGCGCGCCGCTCTACCTGATTGACCGCTATGAAGACGGCAAATCGATTTACGACATTGACTTTGACTTCATCGAAGGGGTTGACCGCCGACCCGTGGGCCACGGCCTGAAGCTCATCGACCACCTCACGCACAACGTCTACCGGGGTCGTATGGCGTTTTGGGCTGGGTTTTACGAAAAGCTGTTCAACTTCCGCGAAATTCGCTTCTTTGACATCAAGGGCGAGTACACCGGGCTGACCTCCAAAGCACTGACCGCACCAGACGGCAAAATCCGTATCCCGCTGAACGAAGAATCGCGCCAGGGCGGCGGGCAGATTGAAGAGTATTTGATGAAGTTCAACGGCGAAGGCATCCAGCACATCGCGCTGATTTGTGACGACCTGCTGGCCACGGTAGACAGCCTCGCGCTGGCCGGTGTGCCCCTGATGACGGCCCCAAGTGAAAGCTACTACGAGATGATCGAAGGCCGCCTGCCAGGCCATGGTCAACCCGTGGCAGAGCTGCAAACGCGCGGCATTTTGATGGACGGCAGCACCGAGGGTGGCACGCCACGCCTGCTGCTGCAAATCTTCTCGCAAACCCAGCTTGGCCCCGTGTTCTTCGAATTTATCCAGCGCAAGGGTGACGAGGGCTTTGGCGAAGGCAACTTCAAAGCGCTGTTCGAGTCGCTGGAGCGGGATCAAATTCAGCGCGGCGCATTGGCAACCACGTAAATTAACCCGCAGAGCACAGGCGCAGGGAGAACCACCGAGCCACTGAATCACCGAGAATTCATGCAGATGACCTCTGCAAGGAACCCATGATTTCAAGCTTACTTTCCCGTCCATCCCTGCACCACCCCCTGCGCCTGATCGCAACCACGGTCAGCCTGCTGAGCGCAGGCATAGGCCTGAGCCAGGTGCAAGCCGCTGAGCCGCCACCTCAGACCGTGACCTGTCCCGCCGCCTTGCCCGCCGACACCCGCTGCTACAACCACCCCGACAGCACTGGCGCGTTCATCCTGATGGCCATCCCGGCGCAGTGGAACCAGGTGCTGGTCGTCCACGCCCACGGCGGCCCAGAACTGGGTACACCCCGGCTGAGCCGCACCGAAGAAGACCTGAGCCGCTGGGCCATCACTGTCAAGGCGGGTTATGCCTGGGTCGGCTCCACCTACCGGCGTGGCGGCTATGGCGTGACGATGGCTGCGCAAGACACCGAACGCGCCCGTCAACGCTTCGTCCAGTATTTTGGTGAACCTCGCCGCACGCTGCTGCACGGGCAAAGCTACGGCGGCGGCGTGGCCTCGAAAACCGTGGAGTTGTTCGCTACTGCGAAAAACGGACGCTCGCCCTACGACGCGGTATTGCTGACCAGTGCAGTGCTGGGTGGCGGCACCACGGCCTACAACTTCCGGCTGGATTTGCGTGCCGTCTACCAGCACGTCTGCCACAACCACCCGCGCCCTGATGAGCCACAGTACCCGCTGTGGATGGGGCTGCCCGCTGGTGCCAAATTGACCCGCACCGAACTTACCCAGCGCGTGGACGAATGCACCGGTTTGCGCCTGCCCGCCGCACAGCGCAATCCACTGCAACAACAGCACCTGTCAGACATCCTGAACGTGCTGAAAATCCATGAACGCGCGCTGATCGGCCACCTCAACTGGGCGACCTGGCTGTTTGAAGACGTGGTGGCCAAACGCCTGGAAGGCCGCAACCCGTGGGGCAACGAAGGCGTGCGCTACCAGGGTTCCAGCGACGATGCGGCGCTCAATGCCGGGGTGTTGCGCTACCCAACCGACCCCACCGCTGTAGCCGCCCTGGCGACAGACAGCCTGCCCACCGGCAACCTCCCTGTGCCCGTATTGACCCTGCACGCGATCCATGACCCGGTGGCCTTTGTGGAGCTGGAATCGAATTACCGGGAGATCGTGGCGAAGGCCGGACGCGCAGACCGCTTGGTACAGGTCTTCAGCGACGAATCGGAACACAGCTACCTCAGCGATCCCGAGTACACCGCTGCCTTCACATCGCTGATGGACTGGGTCGAGCGAGGCACCAAGCCCACTCCGCAAAGCATCGCGGACTTGTGTGAAACGATGCGAAGCAAGGAGGGTGCGAAAGAAGGCAACACCTGCCACCTGCGTCCGACGTACCAGCCGGCACCACTGGGCAGCCGGGTAGCGCCGAGGTCAGCACCTTAACGCATCCTCTCAGGCCACCGCTAACGCTTCACGGTCCTCGCCCGCATCTTCCGCCAAAAACCCACCACTCTGGTGTGCCCACAGCCGCGCATACAACCCGTCCTGGGCTAAAAGGGTGCGGTGGTCGCCCATTTCTACGATACGGCCCTGGTCGATGACGATCAGCCTGTCCATCGCAGCGATGGTAGAGAGGCGGTGGGCGATGGCGATCACGGTTTTACCGTGCATCAGGGTGTTCAGGCTGGCCTGGATGGCGGCTTCCACCTCGGAATCGAGGGCGCTGGTGGCTTCGTCGAGCAATAAAATAGGGGCGTCTTTCAGCATCACCCGCGCAATGGCGATGCGCTGACGCTGCCCGCCCGAGAGCTTCACGCCGCGCTCGCCCACGTGGGCATCGTAGCCGGTGCGTCCTTTGGGATCGCTCAAGCCCGCAATGAAATCTTGCGCTTCGGCCTGCGCGGCGGCGCGTTCCACGTCCGCTTGGGTGGCGTCGGGGCGGCCATAGAGGATGTTGTCACGCAAGGAGCGGTGCAAGAGCGAGGTATCTTGCGTGACCATGCCAATATGGCGGCGCAAGCTGTCTTGCGTGACTTGGGCGATGTCCTGGCCGTCGATCAGGATGCGGCCACCTTCGAGATCGTAGAAACGCAGCAGCAGGTTCACCAAGGTGGATTTGCCAGAACCTGAGCGGCCAATCAAGCCAATCTTCTCGCCAGGGCGCACCGTGAGAGCGAAGTCTGCTATCACTTTGCGAGTACTTGCATAACCGAAATCGACCGCCTCGAAGCGTACCTCGCCGCGCGGCACCGTTAAAGCCACAGCGTGAGGCACGTCCACCACGGTTTGCTGGCGTGACAGGGTGTTGAGGCCGTCCTGCACGGTACCGATGTTCTCAAACAGGCCTGACATTTCCCACATGATCCAATGCGACATGCCGTTCAAGCGCAGCGCCATCGCCGTGGCAGCAGCCACCGATCCCACGCCGATATGCCCACCGCTCCACAGCCATAACCCGGTGCCCGCCACGCCCACAATCAGCATCATGCTGAGCGCGTGGTTGACGATCTCGAACAGGCTGGCCAGGCGCATTTGGCCATAGGCGGTGTGCAAGAACTCATGCATCGCCGAGCGGGCAAAACCAGCCTCACGCTGGGTGTGGGAAAACAGTTTGACGGTGGCGATGTTGGTGTAAGCGTCTGTCACCCGACCCGTCATCAGCGAGCGGGCATCGGCCTGTGCTTTGGCACTGCTCCCAAGGCGCGGCACAAAGAAAAACAGCGTCGCCACATAACCTGCCAACCACGCCATGAAAGGCAGCACCAGCCAACCGTCAAAGCCCCCGGCCAGCGCCACCATCGAGAGAAAGTAAACGCCCATGAAGACCATCACATCGGTCAGCGTCAGCACAGTTTGGCGCACGGCCAGCGCGGTTTGCATCACCTTGGTGGCGATGCGACCCGCAAAATCATCCTGGTAGAACGACAGGCTTTGCCCCAGCATCAGACGGTGGAAGTTCCAGCGCAGGCGCATGGCGAAGTTGCTCAACAGCGTTTGGTGCTTGAGCGTGGTTTGCAGGCCCACCAAGAGCGTGCTGCCCATCAACACCGCTGCCATCAGCAGCAGCGCCCCGCCTTGATCGGCCCACAACCGCGCAGGCTCAAGCGGCCCGAGGCGGTCCACAATTTTGCCCAGCAGGGCAATCAGCCACGCCTCGAAGCCTGCAATGCACGAGGTGAGCAGCGCCAGCGCAAGGATGTAAGGGCGCATCCCTTCGGTGCCCGCCCACACAAACGCCAGCAGGCCACGCGGGGGCAGAGCAGGTTCAACGTCAGGAAAAGGGGGAAGCTGGCGTTCAAACCAGCCAAAAAAGCGAGAAAGCAAGGCGGAACTCCACATCGCCAAAGAGGCGGTCAGCCTGCGATCTTAGCTTTGAGCGGCCTTTTCAGGGCTTGCTGCGTGCGCCGCCACCAAACAATCCCGAAACACCAGCGCTGCGCGCGAAGGTTGCGGCGCTGGCCGAGTGATCGCCACAAAACGCGCGTCATACCGGAATACCGCCGGCTGCACGGCCTGCATTTGGCCGCTGGCCTCGAACTGGCGGGCGTAGTGGTCGGGCAAAAACCCCAAAAACTTGCTGGACAGAATCAGCGTGGCGATGGACTCCTGATCAAACCCTGTGGCAGCGCGAGGCAGGCGCATCTGGTGGCTAAGTTCCATGTTGGGGGAGTGGTAACCCAGACCTGCAAAGCGGTGGTTATGCAGGTCTGACCAGTGTAAGTTGCTATTGTTTTTGACAGCTTCGGGACTGCTGCCAAACAAAGGGTGCGCCCGTCCGCAGTACAGCAGCATGGTCTCGCCAAACAAATCGTTGTAGCCCAGCGCATCCGAGTTGCGGTGCGCGGGGATGATGCCGACGTGGTATTCGCCCGCAATCACGGCTTGCTCGATGGTGTTGATGGGGGCCACGTGCAGCACCAGCCTGACCTGCGGGGCCGCATCCGTGAAGGCAGCAATAGCCTGGGCGATGCGGGCCTGCGGGTTGGTGGCGGTTTTGTCGAACACGGCCACATGCAGCTCGCCGCCCATGCGCTGGTGGATGTCGTCCATGCTGGCGCGGAAATCGTCGGTGGCGGCGAGCAGGCGCAGGGTTTCGGCATGGACGCGCTCGCCCTCTGCCGTCAACGCAAAGCCTGCACGGCCCCGGCGGCACAGCACCAGCCCCAGGCGCAACTCCAGGTCTTTGATATGGCGGCTGATGGTGGAGACACCGATATTCAACTCCAGCTCCGCCGCCGCCATGCCGCCGCAGTCCACCACGCATTTGAAGACGCGCAGCAAACGCAAATCCATGTCGCTGAGTTGGCCCAGTACGGCCTTGCTTTTGACCTTCATGTTTTCAACATTTACTTTCATAAATTGGCAAGTGAATGGTGACAGTTAACCCTTTATCAGAGTAACAGAGTCCCCCAGAATCAACACGCCCCTACCCAACGACACCAACCCACCCGGAGCAAGCCATGGATTTGAGCGACACCCAGCAACTGAACACCCCCGCCAAGCCCCGCATGGACGCCACCTGGCTGGACGCGCACTGGATGCCCTACACCGGCAACCGCGAGTTCAAAGCCAATCCGCGCATGATCGTCGGGGCCAAGGGCTGCTACTACACCGACGCCGATGGCCGCCAGATTTTTGACGGCCTCTCCGGGTTGTGGACATGCGGCTTAGGCCACGGTCGCCCCGAGATCACCGCTGCGGTGACGAAGCAAATGGCGACGCTGGACTATTCCCCTGCGTTCCAGTTTGGTCACCCGCTGTCGTTTGAGCTGGCGAACAAACTGATCGAACTCACGCCCCAAGGCTTGGACCATGTGTTCTTCACCGGCTCGGGCTCCGAATCGGCAGACACCTCGCTGAAGATGGCCCGTGCCTACTGGCGGCTAAAGGGCCAGCCCGGCAAAACGCGCCTGATTGGCCGCGAAAAGGGTTACCACGGCGTGAACTATGGCGGCATCTCAGTGGGTGGCATTGCCGCCAACCGCAAGATGTTTGGTCAAGGCATTGAAGCTGACCATTTGCCCCACACCCAATTGAAAAAGAACGCGTTCTCACGCGGTATGCCCACGCAAGGCGTAGAACTGGCCGACGAGTTGCTCAACATCATTGCGCTGCATGATGCATCCACCATTGCCGCCGTCATCGTTGAGCCGTTTGCCGGTTCCGCTGGGGTGGTGATTCCGCCTGTGGGCTACTTGCAGCGGCTGCGCGATATTTGCACCGCACACAACATCCTGCTGATTTTTGACGAGGTGATTACCGCCTTTGGCCGCTCAGGTGCGTACACCGGCGCAGAAGCGTTTGGCGTTACACCGGACATCCTGAACGCCGCCAAGCAAATCACCAATGGCGCGCAGCCGCTGGGCGTGGTGATTGCTAAAAAAGAAATCTATGACACCTTCATGGCCGCTGGTGGCCCGGAGTACATGCTGGAATTCCCACACGGCTACACCTACTCGGCCCACCCCGTGACCTGCGCAGCAGGTGTGGCGGTGCTGGACTTGCTCGTCAAAGAAAACATGATCGAGCGCGTCAACGCCCTGTCGCCCTACTTTGAAAACGCCGTTCACAGTCTGAAAGGCACCAAGTACATCAGCGACATCCGTAACTTCGGGCTGGCCGCCGGTTTGACGATTGAAGCCCTGCCCGGCGAGCCTGCCCGCCGCCCGTATGAGATCGCTATGAAGTGCTGGCAAAAAGGCGTTTACGTGCGCTACGGTGCGGATACCATCCAAATGGCCCCCCCCTTCATTGCTGAGCGCCATGAGATCGACCGCATGGTCAACATCGTGGGGGAGTCCATCAACGAACTGGGCTGACAGCAAGGCCCAAGAAAGATCGCGCATGAAGATCATCATTTTGGGAAGCGGCGTGATCGGCACCACCACCGCCTACTACTTGGCCCGCTCAGGTCATGAAGTGACGGTGATTGACCGCCAACCTGGCCCTGGCCTGGAAACCAGCTTTGCCAACGCTGGCGAAGTCTCGCCTGGCTATTCGTCCCCTTGGGCGGGGCCAGGCGTGCCTCTCAAAGCACTCAAATGGCTGACGATGCAACACAGCCCGCTGGTCATCGAACCCATGCTGGACCCCGCCATGTGGCGCTGGGGCCTCGCCATGCTGCGCAACTGCACGCAAGCCCGCTACGAGGTCAACAAAGCCCGCATGGTGCGACTCGCCGAATACAGCCGTGACGCCATGGTGGCGCTGCGCAAAGAAACCGGCATCGCCTACGACGAGCGTACCAAGGGCACGCTGCAACTCTTTCGCACACCAACGCAGCTGGACGGTATTGGCAAAGACGTAGAAATCCTCAAACGCTATGGCGTCCCGTTTGACGTGCTGGACATGCCCGGCTGCATAGCCCACGAACCCGCACTGGCCATGGTGAAGGAAAAATTCGTCGGTGGCCTGCGCCTGCCTGGCGACGAAACCGGCGACTGCTTCTTGTTCACCCAGCGGCTGGCCAAAATGGCCGAAGACCTGGGTGTCGAATTCCGCTACGGTACCGCCATCCAAGGCCTGAACCACACCGATTCGCGCATAACCGGCCTGGCCATCGAAGGCGGCGAATTGCATGCCGATGCCTATGTCTGCGCCTTGGGCAGCTACTCGCCCCTTCTGCTCAAACCACTGGATCTGCACCTGCCGGTCTACCCGGTCAAAGGCTTCTCCATCACCGTGCCCATCACCGATTTCAAAGGTGCGCCCGAATCCACAGTGATGGACGAAACCTACAAAGTCGCCGTCACCCGCCTGGGCGACCGTATCCGCGTGGGAGGCACCGCACAACTCTCCGGCTACGACCTGAGCCTGAACGCATCACGCCGCAAAACGCTGGACTTTGTGCTGAGCGACTGCTTCCCGAAAGGTGGCGATCTGAACCAAGCCAAATTCTGGACCGGCCTGCGCCCCATGACCCCCGACGGCACCCCCATCCTGGGCGGCACACGGTTCACGAACCTGCACCTGAGCACCGGCCACGGCACACTGGGCTGGACGATGGCTGCGGGTACGGGACGGGTGATGGCGGATTTGCTCTCCAAACGCAAGCCGGAGATTGACATGGAGGGGTTAACGCTGGCGCGGTATGGGGGGTGATCTGGGGAGTGATGCGCTATGCGCTACCGTCGTCAAGCTGGGCAAATCAGGGGAACAGATGGGAAGTAACTTGTGTACCGCGCTGAATCCCGCGTCAGAATCACCCACCCCTCAGCCTGGGCCTGTGCGCCGATGAAGAAATCAGCCAATACACCCGTCTTGGTGCCTTTGCGTTTGCGGTAGAGCAAAAACGCCTCTCCGGCAAAATAAGCGGCTGGACGAGAAATAGGCTTCACATTGATCTTGGCACGCTTTAAAAAACCGTCCAGAGCGGCCATCGTGTCAAACGCAGGCACCAGCTCAGCGTAACCCACAGGGTTGATGTACAACGGGCCTTTTTGCATCGCGACAAACAGTTGTGATGCAGACCAAGATGCCCAAACAGGGTCGTCTTGCACCAAATCAATCAACACATTGGTGTCTACCAGCGTCATGCTTGGTTCCAATCTGCCCCTCGGGTCATTTGCATAACTTGTTCGGTGGAGATTTTGCGGTTTCCCGTCCCACGTAGCGCAGTGAAGGGGTTCTCCGTGTCCGCCTGGCGTACAGACTTAGCGACCAGTCGCAAATGTTTTTCGAGCGCCTCTTGCACCACGACAGATTTGCTAAGGTGCGTCGCCTCACAATAAGCGGCAAGCCGATGCCCTAAAGACAATGGCAGTCGTACTGACAACATGAAAATCTCGCTTTCGTATGACAAATTATCATTTAATTGTATGACAGCATAGCCACATCAACACCATCGCCATGGACCACTTCAAACAACTCCACACCTTCGCGTCCATCGCCGCCCGGGGTAGCCTCACCGCTGCCGCCCGGGCTGAAGGCGTCGCCCCCGCCATCATGGGCCGTCGCCTGGATGCATTGGAGCAGCGGCTGGGCGTGAAGCTGCTGGTGCGCAGCACGCGGCGTATCAGCCTGACCCACGAAGGCAGTGCTTTTTTGGAAGACTGCCAGCGCATCCTCGCTGACCTGGCCAACGCCGAAGCCAGCGTCTCTGCTGGCGGCATCAAGGCCAGCGGGCATTTGCGGTTGACCGCCCCGGCCGGGTTTGGCCGTCGCCACGTGGCACCGCTGGTGCCGCGCTTTCGCGAATTGCACCCCGAAGTCACGATCTCACTGAACCTGAGCGACCGGGTGGTGGACATTGCCGGGGAAGCGTATGACTGCGCCGTGCGGGTCGGCGACATGCCCGATTCGTCCATGGTCAGCGTGCGTTTGGCGGCGAACCGGCGTTTGTGCGTGGCGACACCCAAGTACTTACAGCAGCATGGCACACCGCAGCATCCGAGCGAGTTGGGCAAATTTGCCTGCCTGACGCTCTCTAGCGACGCCTCGCAAACCCGGGGCTGGGCGTTTTGCCTGGGTACACCAGAAGGTGCGCAGAGTAACGCCAACCCCGGCCCCGTCACCTACCTCAAACCCCATGGCCCGTTGGACTGCTCAGACGGCCAAGTGCTGCACGACTGGTGCATGGCGGGCTACGGCATCGCATGGCGCAGCACCTGGGAAGTGGAAGGCGAAATCGCAGCCGGACAACTGGTGGCCGTGCTGGACGCCTTTGCCGCACCGCCCAACGGCATCTACGCCGTGTTCCCCGACCGCCGCCATATGCCACTGCGGGTGCGGCTGTGGATTGATTATTTGAAGCGCCAGTACGGACAAAACGACTTCTGGACGCGGGGCCGATAAAATCCACCCGCTTCACCTGAGTCGGACTTGCCGCATCTCTGGAATGCTTATCTGGAATGCGTCATCCCCAACGTCCGAATGAAACTTCAAACACAACGCCTGATTGACCGCTGGACAGGCCAGTTGCTGTGCGCCGCCCTCTCAGGCTGGGCCAAACTGGCACGGCGCGGAGAACTCGCCCAGCCCATCACTCCCCGCCCGGTGAAACACATCCTCGTCATCATGCTGTCTGAAATGGGCAGCATGGTGCTGGCTGGGCCTATGTTTGCGCTGATTCGGCAACGCTTCCCCGAAGCTACCGTCCATGTGCTTCAACTCAAAAAGAACCAACAGGTGTCCACCCTGCTGCGCATCGCCCAGCCGGAGCACATGCACGCGTTGGACGACAGCTCGCTCACCGGTTTGCTCAGCAGCCTGTGGCGCGTGACGCGTACGTTGCGTGCGTTGCCGGTGGACGTGGTGATCGACTGCGAACTGTTCTCGCGCATCAGCGCCTTGATGGCCTACGCCAGTGGCGCACCGCGTCTCGTGGGCTTCACACCGCACACGCAAGAGGGGCTGTACCGAGGTTCGTTCATGACCCATGCCATCCCCTACAACCCGTACCGCCATATCAGCCAGCAGTTCGTAGCGCTGGTGGATGCCTTGCAAGACACCCGCGTTGCACCCACGCTGCCGCGCACCAAGTGGAGCCTGCTGCAAACCCTGCCCGAAGATTCAGGAATGCGGGTGGACTTTGAGGCCGGGGAACTGGAAACCTTCAAAGCCCGCTTGCTGCGCGACTTTCCACAGATCGCCGAACCCAAGCTGATACTGGTCTACGCCAGCGGCGGCATCCTGCCTGAGCGGGCCTGGCCGCAGGCCCATTACGTGGAACTGGTGCGCGGCCTGTGTGCAGCGGGTCACGCGGTCGGGTTGATTGGCTTGCCCGAAGACACGCCGCTGGCGAAAAACATTCAGGCACAGCTTGAGAGAAATGCCCTGTGCATTGACCTCACCGGCTACACCAAGAGCATCCGCGAACTGCTGATGCTGTTTCACCAAGGCAGCCTGTTGGTGACGAACGATGGCGGCCCCGGTCACTTTGCCAGTCTGACGCCGATCCGCACCTTCATGTTCTTTGGGCCTGAGACCAGTCGCCTCTATGGGCCCCTCTCCAGCCGCACCACGGTGTTTGATTTGCAGATCGCCTGCTCGCCCTGCCTCAGTGCCTACAACCACCGCCAAACGTTTTGCGACGGCGATAACCAGTGCCTCAAGCGCATTGACCCCGCGCAGGTGCTGAGCATGGCGTTACGCGAATTGACGACAGAAAGCGCAACCCCATGACCGAACTGCTGCGCACACTGGTCGCGCGACTCCTGAAAATCCGTTACGCCAAATTCGGCATCGTCGGCGCCAGCGGCACGGTGGTGAACATGGTGGTGCTGTACGTGGCGCAAGAGCTGCTGTTCAGCGGTATCGCAGCGCCTCGCGAACGCTTGTACGTGTCGCTCGCACTGGCCATTTTTATCGCCACCATCAACAATTTTTCGTGGAACCGGCTGTGGACTTGGGCCGATCGGCAAGCCCCTGCCGCCACCTCAACCATCACAGCGGGCACGCCCGCCCCCAGCACCCTGACCCTGTTCGCCAAGTACCTGCTGGCCTCGTGGCTGGGCATCGCGCTGCAATACGGGTTGACGTTGTGGCTGGCCCATTACATCGACTACCGCTACGCCAACCTGCTCGCCATCGTGCTCGCCAGCGTCAGCAACTTCATCGCCAACGACCGCTGGACATTCCGCAAAAAATGAAGAACAAAACAAGCCATTTCAGCATATCCAATGCGCTATGGCTGCTATTGTTTTTGCTCATTTCAATCTGCTACCTGACCGGCCTGGACAGCCTGTACCTGCCCAGCAACGGCGACGAAATGGTCTACAGCCGCATCGCCCGCCTGACCGCACAATCTGGCCACTGGCTGCCGCTGGTGTCCGACCTTGACCACATGCGCAACACCAAACCGCCGCTGCTGTTTTGGCAGGCGATGCTGGCGGGTGACTGGGGCCAGCACTGGGATTTAGCCCGGCTGCGCCTGCCTGCGGTGGTGTACTCGCTGCTGATTGCGACCTGCGTGGGCTGGACGACTTGGTTGGCAGCGCGTCAAAAAGACTTGGCCATCATTTCAGCCTGTGTCTACCTCGCGTTTTTCAGCAGCTTTCGCTACGGACGGCCCTACCTGACCAGCGCGGCAGAGACGTTTTGGCTGGCACTTCCGATGTGGGGGCTGCTGTGGCGCCAATTGCAGCGGACAACACAGACCGAGGCACAGGCCTTGAAGCAACCCTTGGTATTGCCCGGTTGGCCTTTATTGACACTCTGGGGGCTGGCCTGGGGGCTGGGTCTCGCGTACAAATCCTTCGCCCTGATTGCCCCTGCCGGGGCCAGTCTGTGGTGCGCCATGCTGCTCATGCACCGCAATGGCAGCTGGTCACGGGTCGCCAACATCACTGTGCGTGCCGCGTGGTGCGGTGTGGTGGGCTTAAGCGTGTTTGGCCTGTGGTTTGTGCTCGACCCACAACCCCAAGCCGTGTGGCACGAGTTCGTGGTGGGCGAAAACGCCGGCAAGCTCGCCACCAGCGCCAGCCCCTGGAGCGTGACCGTCAAGGATGTGCTGGTGCAGGCGCTGGCGACGGTGGAGAACGGGGGGCTGCTGGCCGGGCTGGTACTGGGATTGATGGTGGTGGGAATGCAGGCGTTGGTTACAGGGAGCGCACTCACCCCCGCCCTCTCCCAGGGGAAGGGGGAGAAAGACGGGGACAAGTCGTTACCGTCATGGCTGGCTCCCGCCCTGGTCGCGTGGCTGCTGGTCTGGGGCATCGTTTTTTGTCTCCCCAGCCAACGCTCTGCCCGCTACGTGATTCCGGCCATGCCTGCACTGGCCGTGCTGGTGGCGCTGTATTGGCACCGGCTGGCACGGTGCTGGTTCATTGTCACGTTCGTGCTGAGTCTGCCCGTGCTGCTGTTGCTGGGGCGCATTGCACAAAGCCTGTGGGCACAGGGAATTGCAACAGGGCTGGAAACCTTTGTGGCGCTGATGGCGTTTGCCGTGGGTGTACTTGCTGTGCTGGGTGGTCTGTTCACCCCCCGCTGGACACGCGCCAGCGCCTTGGTGACGGTGGCGGCGGTGTACGCCTTGCTCAACAGCACCCTGGCCCCCCTGTCTGGCCCGGCAGGGCGGTTTACGCTGCCAGCGGGTGCCTTGGCCCCCAACGCCCTGATCGCCGTGCCCAGTACCTTCAACGCACAGTACGAGCGCTACCAGTACCTGCTGCCGAATGCCGCCACCCAGCGCCTCAACCCGTACAGCCCAAAAACAGAATCACCCCAAGCACCGCAGTTACCCGAGCTGCTGCAAACCCATGATGCGGTGGTGTGGCAGCAAACCGGTGGCCAAAACACTCCCGCCTGCGCACAACCGCAATCCGCCCCCCCTCAGCCCACCACCTGCCGCATTCTTAGCGTTCGCTGGGACATCAAGACCCGCCATCAGCCGGGGGAAATTCATGTGGGCAACATGCTTTACCCTGAGCAATGGTTGCTGCGGCGGGAATGGGTGCTCGTGCGCTCAAACTGATCCGGTTAAACCGCCCCCCTTAAGCGGGCAGCCGTCAGCGCCGCCACATCCCGCACCCACGGCTGTTGCGCCCAGTGCGCCTGCGCAAAAGCGTGGATCTGGTCTTGGTAGGTAAGTGACAGGCCAACCACGTCCAGTCCTTCCAAAAACATCTGCCGGTGGCGCTCTGACAGTGTGAACGGGGCATCAACGCTGGCGCTCTTTACCCGCATGGCTTGCACGTCAATGCATACTGCACCCTGCTGGTCGGCATCCGCCATCAGCCGGGCCATCTGGTCTTCGGACAGCATCACCAGCATCAAGCGGTTGTTCATCGCGTTGGAATAGAAGATTTCTCCAAAGCTGGGAGCAATCACCGCCTGGATGCCGTACTGCTGCAAGCCCCACACCGCGTGTTCACGGCTGGAACCGCAGCCGAAATTTGCACCCGCCAGCAAAATGCGGGTGGCAGCATAGGCGGGGCGGTTCAGCACGAAATCAGGGCGGACAAGGCCTGTGGCGTCAAAGCGCAGGTCGTAGAGCAAACCACGGTCCAGGCCGGCTTTGTCGATGCCGTGCAGGAACTGTTTGGGCATGATCTGGTCAGTGTCCAGGTTGTCGATGCGGATGCTTGCGGCATGGCCCTCCAGCACAGCCGATGGGCTTGAGCTGCTATTGTTTTTAATTTTTTCAAGCATGGTGAAACTCCAGGGTACGGACATCGGTGATCGCACCGGTGACAGCAGCGGCGGCGGCCATGGCCGGACTCATCAGGTGGGTGATGGCACCCCGGCCCTGGCGGCCTTCAAAGTTGCGGTTGGTGGTGGATGCGCAGCGCACGCCGGGGGCGAGCAGATCGCCGTTCATGGCCAGACACATGGAGCAACCGGGTTGCCGCCACTCGAACCCTGCATCCAGCAACAGCTGGGCAATGCCTTCGGCTTCGGCCTGCGCTTTCACCGCGCCGGAGCCGGGCACGACCATGGCCCGCACACCGCTGGCCACGCGCCGCCCGCGCACCACATCGGCCACGGCACGGAGGTCTTCGATGCGGGCGTTGGTGCAGGAACCGATGAACACATGCTGCACCGGCGTGCCTGCGATGGCTGCGCCTGCCGCCAAGCCGGTGTAGCGCAGCGCCTGCTCGGTGCTGCGGCGTACCGGGCCTTCGGTTTGGGCTTCGGGGTGGGGGATGTGCCCGTTGATGGGGATGACCTGGTCCGGGCTGGTGCCCCAGGTGACATGGGGAGCCACATCGCTGGCGTTGAAGTGGTGTTCCACGTCAAACGTTGCACCGGGGTCGCTGTGCAGCGTAGCCCAGTGGGCCAGCGCAGCGGTTTCTACTGTGCCCGTGATATCGGGCGCACGGGCCAGCACATAGGCGATGGCCACTGAATCGGGGGCGATCAAGGCACCGCGTGCACCGGCCTCGACCGTCATGTTGCACAGGGTGAAGCGGGCTTCTACCGAGAGCGCGTCAATCGCACTGCCGCAAAACTCGACCACATGCCCGCGTGCACCTTGGGCGCTGATCTGGCCTATCACCATCAGGATCACATCTTTGGCGGTGGTGCCAGGGGGCAATGTGCCGTCGATGCGGATACGCATGTCCTGCGCGAGCCGGTAGACCAGTGTTTGCGTGGCCAGCACATGCTCAACCTCCGAGGTGCCGATGCCAAAACCCAAAGCGCCTAAAGCGCCGTAGGTGGTGGTGTGGCTGTCGCCGCAAATCACCACCATGCCGGGGCGGATCATGCCGTGCTCGGGGGCGATGACGTGCTCGATGCCTTGCAGCGCATCGTTGGTGTCAAACAGCGGAATGTGGTGGCGCTCGCAGTTGCGCCGCAGGTTGCTGGCCTGCAAGGCGGGGGCGGCGTCAGGAATGGTGCGCAGCTTCCCGGGTTGGGGCGTGTCGGTGGGGATCACATGGCTGACCACGGCCACATTCTGGCCAGGCATGGGGACACCCCGACCCTGCTCATGCAGCCCGGCAAAGGCCTGCGGGCTGGTGTACTCGTTCATCAGGTGCAGATCACAAAAGAGGAGCACGTTTTGCGCGTCCAGCGTGGCCACGGTGTGCGAAGCCACCAGCTTTTGGTAAAGCGTTTGGGGCGTTGGAGGACTCAGGGTACTCATGGTGCGGTTTCCAGCAAAAAGGGCAGGGCTTGGGCCAGCAAGGCAACGGGTGCTTCTTCGGCGATGTAATGGCCGCAGGGCAGCGGCTCGCCGCGCACGTCGTCGGCCACCAGGCGCCATTCGGTGAGGGGCTGAAAGCAGCGGTGGACAACGCCCTGTGCGCCCCACAGTGCCAGCAGCGGCATGGCCAATTTACGGCCTGCCGTCAGGTCGGCACGGTCATGTTCCAAGTCAATGCCAGCGGCAGCGCGGTAGTCCTCGCACAGGCCATGGGCGGCACCGGGCAGGCTCAGGGCGCGGGTGTATTCGGCAAAGGCACGGGGATCGAACGGGGCCAGGCCCGCGCTGCGCCCGCCCATCACGTCGCGCAGGTAGGCAGCCGGGTCGGCCTCAATCAGGCGCTCAGGCAGAGGCTTGGGCTGGATCAGAAAAAACCAGTGCCAGTAGGCGCGGGCAAAGGCTTCGTTGGTTTGCGCGTACATCGCCAGCGTGGGGGCAATGTCCAGCAGCACCATGCGGCGCACGGCCTCGCCGTGGTCAGCGGCCAGCCGGTGGGCAACACGGGCACCCCGGTCATGGGCCAGCACACTGAAGCGGGCAAAGCCCAGTGCCTGCATCACCCGCAGCATGTCACGGGCCATCACGCGCTTGCTGTAGTTGGCGTGATCTTCTGTGCCCACAGGCTTGGAGGAATCCCCATAGCCCCGCAAATCGGCCAGCACCAGCGTGAAATGGGGACTAAGCGCGGGCACGACTTTGTGCCAAATAGCGTGGGTTTGCGGATGGCCATGGAGCAGCAGCAAGGGCGGGCGATCCTTGTTGGCGCTGGTGGAATCCACAGCAATGTTGATCTGCACGCCGTCATCGGTGGGGATGAGGCGGGTTTGGAAGCCGGGGAAGAGAGGATTCATAAAGTCTCCATAGGGTTTCAATGTCAGCTTGAATGCGTCACTTAATCGGCCTTGATACCGCGTTCTTTGATGAGTTTGGCCCACAACGGCATTTCCTGCTCCAGCCGAGCCTTTGCTTGCGCGGGGGTGGAGGGCGTAGGGTCAAAGCCGTCACGCGCCATGCGGTCTTTGAGCGCAGGCGCATTCAGCGCTTGGTTCAGGGCCGTGTTGAGCTTGTCAATCACCGCTTTGGGGGTGGCTGCAGGCGCAAACACCATGAACCAAGTCTCGAAACTATATTTGGGCAAACCGGCTTCAGCAATGGTGGGCACGTTGGGCATCAGCACCGAACGCTTGGAACCGGTCACCCCCAAAGCGCGCAGCTTGCCCGATTGCACATGCGGCAGCGCCGCAGACAACACGGGAAAGCTCATGTCCACCTGCCCCGAAATCGTGTCCACCAGCGCCGGGCCACCGCCACGGTAGGGGATGTGCAAGATGGACACGCCCGCCACGGCCTTGAACAGCTCAGCCGACATGTGGAACGTACTGCCCGAACCCGCAGAGCCGTAGTTGTGCTTGCCTGGCTCAGCTTTGAGCAAGGCGATCAGCGCCTTCAGGTCTTTGGCCGGTAATTTGTCATTCACCACCAGCACATGCTGCGAGCTGGCCACCATGCCGATGGGCGCGAGGTCTTTCAGCGTGTCGTAAGGCATCTTCGCGGTGAGCGACGGGTTGATAGCCAGCGACACGGTTTGCAAGCCCAGGGTGTAGCCGTCGGGTGCGGATTTAGCGACCACGTCCACCCCCAAGTTGCCGCCTGCACCGCCTTTGTTGTCCACAATCACCGTGCCGCCCAGAGCCTTGGCCCACTCGTCGGTAATCATCCGCGCAGCAATATCGGCACTCCCCCCGGCGGCGTAGGGCACGATCAGCTTGATGGGCCGGTCAGGGTAGGTTTGCGCGCTGGTGGTGCTGGCAGCGAGCGTCAAGGCTAGGGCCAATGAGAGGAGTGTCGGGCGGCGTTGCATGGGGTGTCTCCTTAAGTTGCAGGGTGTCGTTTGCATGGCGTTCTTACGTACTGCGGTAACGTGTGTGGAATGCTAACCCTGCACTTAAAAAATACAATGGCTTCAATTTCACTTCTTTCAGTCGTTGAAGTTAATAATTAAAGCCTCCAAACCCTCTCTGCCTCCCTCATCACCCTTGACCTGAACATGGACGGTTTCTCTGATCTGGCGTTCTTCACGCTGCTGGCCAAACAAGCCAGTCTGGCCGCTGCGGCGCAGCAGTTGGGCATCACGCCACCTGCCGTCAGCAAACGCTTGGCGGTACTGGAGCGGCGGCTGGGCGTGCGCCTGCTCAACCGCACCACGCGCCGCACCAGCCTCACGCCCGAGGGCGAAACCTACCTGAGCGACGGGGCCAGGGTGCTGGAAGACCTGGAGACGCTGGAGCGCAGCGTGGCAGGCAGCCGCGCCACGCCCAAGGGCATCGTGCGCCTGAGCGCCACGCTGGGTTTTGGGCGGCGGCACATCGCGCCTGCGCTGTCGCAGTTCGCTTGGCGCCACCCCGAGGTAGAAGTGCAAATGCACCTGAGCGACCGCCCGGTCAACCTGGTGGAGCAAGGCTTTGATCTGCTGGTGCGCTTTGGCGACCTGCCCGACGCCCGGCTGACCGCCCGCAGCCTCGCGCACAACCGCCGTTTGCTGTGCGCAGCGCCTGACTACCTGGCACGCGCAGGCCAGCCCGCCACACCAAGGGACTTGGCACAGCATGCCTGCCTGTTTATCCGTGAGAGCGATGAAACTTTTGGCACTTGGCACTTGCACAACGGCACGCGCCAAGAAACCGTGAAGGTGCGTGGCCCGCTCTCGACCAACGACGGCGAATCCGCACTGACCTGGGCGCTGGCGGGCCATGGCATCCTGATGCGCTCACAGTGGGATGTGGCCGATGCAGTACGGGCAGGCCAGCTGAAGGTGGTGCTGCCCGACTGGAACCTGCCCAGCGCCGAGGTGTTTTTGGTGTTCCAAACCCATCAGGCCCACCAACGCAACCTGCCTGCCAAGACACGGGCGCTGGTGGACTTTTTGCTGGAAGCGTTTGCCAGCTACCGCGTCAAGGGCGATGCGGTGCTGGGGGCTTGGTGATGAATTTGGTAAAGGCGCAGCGCCGCTGCCAAAGCCCCCGCACCAGCACCCCATGCGCAAACAGCCACAGCAAAGGGTCTGACAGCGCATCCCACAGATTGCCGCTGGGCAGGCGCGTAACCACAAAGACCACCGCCAGCAGCAAAGCCGCCACACCCACGCTGCGACTGGCGGGCAAGGCGATAAGCAGCATCGCCAACGCGAGCAACACCGCCACCGCACCCGCGCTGTAACCCCAGGGGTAAAGAAACCAGGGCAGCAGCGCCAAGGTGTCCAGCAGCATCACCCAACCCAGCACCACGGCGACGGCGGACAAGCACAACACCGTACCGGGTGACAACAGGGGTTGGGAATGCGCAGGCTCGCGCGTCCACAGGGCAGTCCCCGCAACCACCACCACGCTCGCCGCCAACCCCACCGTGGTCAAACTGGGAAGTTGAAACGCTAACCCCAGCCAGTACCCCAGTCCCGCTGAGCCGGGCCAGAGCGCAGCCACAGCCAGCAGACCCGCCAAGCCCCCCACTGAAGCCATCCGCCAGCGCTGCGGCAAGTAACCTGTCCCCAGCCCGCCCCGCCGCAAGACCAAATAGCCCAAGCAGGCCAACACCAGCGCCCAACCAGCGTGACGCGCCAAGGCCATCAACCAAGGGGCGGGCAGTACTGGGGTTGTATCGGCGAACATGGACGTGAACAGGGCGATCATGGCTTCCCCTCCGGGGTTGAGGGTGTCAGTTTCAAACGCTGCCACGCGATACGCTGGCGCTGATCGGTGTAGCTGACCCACAGGCTGTCGTCCGCCCAGGTCAGTGCAGGGTAGGAGAACTCGCTGTTGCCGCTACCTTGGGCCAGGGTAGCGACGGTGCGCCAGTCCTGGCCATTGGCTGAGGCGCTCAAGTCCAGCGTTTGCCGCCCGGTGGTGGACGGGTTGTAAGCCAGCACCATCAGGCCAGGGCCCAGGCCCAGGCCCGCCACGGAAGCGTCCGGGTTGTCCAGTGTCAGGTTGGGCAGGTCGTGCCAATCCAGACCTGCGTTGGTGGTTTGCGCCACTGCCACCTTGCGCTCAGCGCTGTGGTCGCGCAAAAAGGCCAGCCAGTGGGTCTCGTCTTGCATCACCAGGGTGGGTTGCAGCAGGCTACCTCGGCGTGACAAGCGTTGCAGCCCCAGGAACTCGCCCGCAGCCCCAAAACGCGCCGCAATCGGGTATTTGATGCCCAACTCGAAGTACAGCGGCAGCAGCATCCCGCCATCGGCCAGCGCCAGCGGCGCACTGCGCACGAGGTGGCTGGTATTCCACAGCCACGACAAAGGCAACACCCGGACAGATTCAAAAACCATAGCATTCAGTGCCCTACCATCAAGCACCAGGGGCTCTTTTTGTTGCAAATGCAGCACCCGACCAGCCGCCCAGCCACCCAAACCCGTCGCCACCACAAACAGGTGGACGCGGCCCTGAGCGTCCAGCCACGCGACAGGATTGCCCAGACGGCGCACGCCAAAGCCCAGTTCTTGGCCCACCGCCTCTTTGTTCACCACAAACCGTGCGGGCGTCCACTGTGCGGTGGCACGGTCAAACCACGAAAACGCGATCTGCACATCGGGTGCGCTTTCGCGCTGACCCGCGAACCAGAACGCCAAGACGGACGCCGCAGACGTTGCAGGCATCGCCAAAAGCGTGCTCGCGTGGGCGGCGGGGGTGTTGGCCGGCATGGGAATATGGCCGCTGGCGGCAAGGGAGAAGGTCGCTCCACCCTGGGCCAGGGCTGCAGGGGCAGGCCACACGGCTGAAGTCGCTATGGTGTTCATAGCAGCTACCGCAATCTGGGCTTGCGGCAGGCGCAGATTCACATCCCACACCAGCAGGGCGACAGCCAACACAGCAGCCCCTGCAACTGGGCGGCGCACCTTACCGGGAACCCTGGCAAAAACCTTGGGGAGAAACATTAGCAAGTACACTCAAAAACGTCATGCCGCATTCTCGCTGACGCACCCTCGCCAGCCTCTGAACCCCATGTTTTCCGCACCACAACCCTCATCCCCCGCTGCCATCACCCTCTCTGTGGTGATACCGGTCTACAACGAAGAAGAAGGCCTGAGCGCCCTGCACCAACGCCTGAGCACGGTGCTGGACGGACTCGGTTGCACCGCCGAAGTGGTCTACATCGACGACGGCAGCCGTGACCGCAGCGCAGCCATGTTGCGCGAACTCGCAGCCAGCGACCCGCGCGTGCTGGTGCTTGGCCTGTCACGCAACTTTGGCAAAGAAATCGCTGTCTCCGCCGGTATCGACTACGCCCATGGCGATGCCGTGGTGGTGCTGGACGCTGACCTGCAAGACCCCCCTGAACTCATCGGCAAGATGCTGGAACAGTGGCGTGCCGGAGCCGACTGCGTGCTGATGAAACGGGCCTCCCGCGAGGGTGAGACTTGGCTCAAAAAAACCACCTCATCATGGTTTTACCGCCTGCTGCGCAAAATTGGTGATGTCGAAATCCCCCGCGACGTGGGCGATTTCCGCCTGATGAGCCGCCGCGCTGTGGACGCGCTGCGCCGCTGCCAAGAACGCACCCGCTACATGAAAGGCCTGTTCGCCTGGATCGGTTTCCCCACCGTCACCCTCACCTATGAGCGCGACGCCCGCCACGCGGGCACCAGCAAATGGAACTACTGGCGGCTGTGGAACCTGGCGCTGGAGGGCATCACCTCGTTCAGCACCGCACCGCTCAAGATTGCCAGCTACATCGGCCTGTTTGTTGCGTTGGGGGCCTTCGGTTACTCAGCCTACGTGTTCGTCAAAGCCGCATTGTGGGGAGACTCCGTGCCCGGCTACCCCTCGCTGATGATGGTGGTGCTGTTCCTGGGCGGCACGCAGTTGCTGGCGCTGGGCATCATTGGCGAATACCTGGCGCGGATCTTTGTCGAGGTGAAGCAGCGGCCTTTGTATTTGGTGGCGGATGTGCAAGGCCAGGGGCCTACGCACCTGAGCGCCGTGCCGCAGGCCAACCCTGGCTATGTCGCTGTAGCACGGTGAGCGACGCATTGAACGGCACATCATCTGCCGCCTCCGCTTCACGCTGGCTGTGGATGTTGCTGGGGGTCGTCATTGCCCTGCGCCTCGCCACCTTGGGCCTGTACCCACTGACCGACACCACAGAAGCCCGCTACGCCGAAATGGCGCGCAAGATGCTGGAGACGGGCAACTGGCTTACCCCCATGTTCGACGTGGGCGTACCGTTCTGGGGCAAACCGCCGCTGTCGTTTTGGCTGAGTGCGCTGCCCATGTGGCTGGGTGGCGCCAGCGAATTCACCGCCCGGTTGGGGCCGTTGGTCGCGGGTTTGGCGACGATGGCGTTGCTGTGGTGCTGGCCAAAGACTCCTGAATTCATAGCTGGTGTAGCTCGCCCCGTATGCGCTGCCATCGTTTTCATGTCTACCCCGCTGGGTTTTATCGCCAGTGGTGCCGTGATGACAGACATGGCGATGGCCGTAGGCACCACGCTGAGCATGGTAGCGTTTTGGCGGGCGTGGGCAGCAGATGCAGGCGAGCGCACCTCTCAACGCAGCATGTGGCCCTGGCTGTTCTTTGTAGGTCAATCCATCGGCCTGATGGCCAAAGGGCCGGTGGCGGTGGTGCTTACTGGCGTCGCGCTGACGCTGTTTCTGCTGGTCTGCGCTTGGCGTGATGGCTTCATTCCCACAGTGCTCAAGCTCTGGCGCACCCTGCCCTGGCTGCGTGGCCTGCTGCTGACGGCGCTGCTCGTCGCCCCGTGGTACATCCTGGCGGAGCAAGCCACGCCGGGGTTTTTACGCTACTTCATCGTGGGTGAACACTGGTACCGCTTCACCCAAAGCGGCTGGAAAGGCGACCTCTACGGCGTCGCCCACGCCCAACCCAAAGGCCGCATCTGGCTGCTGGCGCTGGCATTCACCCTGCCCTGGACGCTGGTCGCCGTGGGGTGGATGGCACGTCGAAACAAGTCCCCAAGCAGCACCGCCCCGAACAACGTACCAATCGGTGCACACAGCGAGCGCACCTACCTGCTGTGCTGGATGCTGGCCCCTGGCCTGTTCTTCACGGTGTCGGGCAACATCCTGTTCACCTACGTTCTGCCCGGTTTACCCGCGTTTGCACTGCTGGTCGCGGGCTTGTGGCAAGCCCATGCACACCGGCGTGGCACGCGGACGGTAGCGACGCTCGCAGCCTTGCTCACGCCCGTGGCCTTTGCAGGGGTGGTGCTGTTCAACCCTGGCCTTGCAGCGCCTTTTTCGGAGTTGGCGACCTTGCAAAAACTAACCGGCCAGATCATCTACCTGTACGAGCGGCCTGCATCAGCGGTGTTTTATGGACGGGAAAGAACGGGGATGGTAAAGGCACCTGATGCTGTTCACGCCACGTTGACGGCACGAATGGGCTTGATCGCCTTGCCCGTACGCCAAGTGGCCGAGTTACAAACGCCCTTGACTGTGCAAGGATGGACTGAAGTGGCGCGCAGCAAAGAGTTTGTGGTGTTTGCTGCAAAGTAGATCTTCTTCAAGCCACCGGTAAAAACAGCTTGAGCGGCTCATCCGCAAAAGCAACGGCTCCAAACTGGGTGTAGAAACCCTTGGCTGTCTCGTCCAGCGCATCAATGAACAGCCCCACCGCACCGGCATGTTCACGCACCAGACGCACGCGCTCCATAGCGTCCACCAGCAGCAAACCACCCAAACGTTTGCCATGTACCGTCGTATCCACAGCCAGCCGTCCCAAGCGGATACCCGGCATCACGCGGGGCAATTTTTTTCGCAGGGTATCGGGCAAGCCTTGCGTATCCAGCTCAGCCAAGGTCAGTGCGTAGTAGCCCCAAATGCGGCTGGGTGCGCCTTCATCCACGGCAACAAAGGTTTTTGACAGACCTTTATCCTGATGCTGGCGAGCAATTTTGGCCAGCCAATCGTTCAGTTCGGAACGGCCACAATCAAAGGCTGTGCGGTTATGGATGCCAGTTAAAGCCTGAATCTGCATCGCGTTTGTTCTGGAGGTAGTGGGCCTGGGCCGCCAACAGTGTGGCGTTGGGTGCAGGGGGATGCTCCAGCAAAGCGAGCAGTTGATCGGCATCCCGGCGGCTGAGTTTGATGACCTGCTCGCGGTCAATCACGGCCTGTGCCTCTTTCAAGGATGCTTGGATCAAAAATTGGTTCACCGTCGCACCGCACAGCTCTGCGGCCCGGCACAGGGTGTCAAAGATTTCAGGCGGCACGCGAGCGGCAATGCGTTCGGTGTTTTTGATGACGGCGGTGTTCATGGGTAAAACCTGGCAGGCGCTTCGGGTGAGTGGAACTTGATTTTACCCCTGTCGCCAAAATGGCGTCAATCATCCACCATCCCCCACCCGCCCCCGCAGCTTCTTCACCGCGCCACGGTTCGTTTTGCTGTCTACGCGTTTGCGTTGCGAACTGCGGGTAGGCTGGGTGGCTTTGCGGCGCTTTTGCACCACGGACGCGGCATCCACCAGCTCTTGCAGCCGGGCGATGGCATCCGCTTTGTTTTGGGGCTGGCTGCGGGTGGTTTGGGCTTTGATGACGACCACGCCGTCGGCAGTGATGCGCTGATCGCTGGTTGCCAGCAGCCGTTCCTTGATGGCGTCAGGCAGACTGGAGGCGGTGATGTCAAAGCGCAGGTGAACGGCACTGGAGACTTTGTTGACGTTCTGCCCGCCAGCCCCCTGGGCGCGAATGGCAGTGAATTCGATGTCGTCCTCAAGGACTTGGGGGGCGGGCAGGTTCATGCCGCCATTTTCACCGCCTGCGGTTTGTCTTGTGGATGGCGGTAGGCGGCTATCGCCGCATCCCAGTTCGCACGGGCCGTCGTCAGGTGGCGGGCTTTGACGTGGCCGTAGCCTTTGATTTGCTCAGGGATGCGCGCCACGTCGATCGCGGCCGTGTGGTTGGCGGCACTCAGTGCTTGCAGCACTTCACGGATGCTGGCCTGGTACTCGCCAATCAATGCCCGCTCGGTTTGGCGCTCCTCACTGTAGCCAAAGATGTCGAACGCGCCGCCGCGCAGGCCTTTGAGTTTGGCCAGCAGCTTGAAGCCGGTCAGCATCGCGGGGCCGAACCTTTGCTTTTGCAGCTCGCCCTTGGCATTGGTTTTAGCGAGCAAAGGAGGTGCCAGGTGGTAGTTCAGCTTGTAGTCGCCTTCAAACATGCTGGCGATTTTGGCGTGGAAGCTGGCATCGGTGTGCAGGCGGGCGACCTCGTACTCGTCTTTGTAGGCCATGAGTTTGAACAAGCCTTTCGCCACAGCTTCGGTCAGGCGCAAAGACGTGTTGGCAGCACCCGCCAACACGGCTTCCTCCTTGGCACGCACCGTGTTCACAAACGCGGTGTAGGTGTTGGCATAGGCTTGGTTTTGGTAAGCCACCAAAAATTCAGCACGGGTGGCGACCACACCTTCCAAGCCTTCGCGCTTGGTGATCTGGATGACTTGCGCGGGGGTGAGCAGCGCCTCCACCCCAGCCCAGTCGAGCGCCGCACGGCGGCCCCAGGCGAAGGCGATTTTGTTTTGTGCAACGGCAACGCCATTCAGCTCCATCGCCCGCATCAGCGCATCCAGACCCAGCGGCAGCCAGCCTTGTTGCCACGCGTAGCCCAGCACGATGGGATTGACAAAAATCGTGTCGCCCATCAGTTTGCTGGCCACCGCATCGGCATTGAACTGGCCTACGCCCGCCAGACCCACCGTATCGACAATGGTTTGCGTGCAGGCGGCAGCGGGGTTTTGCCACGCACCGTCATGCACAAACGCAGCGGTGGGTGTGCCGTGCGAGTTCAGCGCGACATGGGTCCGGCCCTCGACCATGCGCAGCAGCGTCTCTTTGCCCGCCGCAACAATGGGGTCACAGCCGATGATGAGGTCGGCGCTGGCCATGGCGACGCGGGTGGTGGCGATGTCGGACTGGTTCGCCGCAATCAGCACATGGCTCCAGGTGGCGCCGCCCTTTTGAGCAAGACCAGCGGCGTCCTGTGTGACGATGCCTTTGCCCTCAATGTGCGCCGCCATGCCCAGCAACTGGCCGATGGTGATGATGCCGGTGCCCCCCACACCCGCCACGATCACGCCCCAGGGGCGGGTGAGTGCGGGCAGCACAGGTTCTGGCAAAGTTACACCATCAAACGGGCTGGGGCGCTTACTGGATGTGTTGGAACCGCTATCTTTTTTGCCATCCTTCTTGAACGTACCGCCCTCAACCGTCACAAAGCTGGGGCAAAAGCCTTTGACGCAACTGAAGTCTTTGTTGCAGGTGCTCTGGTTGATCTGGCGCTTGCGGCCCAGCGGGGTTTCCAGCGGCTCCACCGACAAGCAATTCGACGCTTCCCCACAATCGCCACAGCCCTCGCACACCAGCTCGTTGATGACGACGCGCTTGGCCGGGTCTACCAGCTTGCCCCGCTTGCGGCGACGGCGTTTTTCGGTCGCGCAGGTTTGGTCGTAGATGATGACGGTGGTGCCTTTGATCTCACGGAATTCGCGCTGGATCTCGTCCAGCAGGTCACGGTGGTGGACGGTCACGCCTTCGGCCAGTTTGACCCCTTCGTACTTCTCGGGTTCATCGGTGACGACTACTGTTTTAATAGCACCCTCAGCCCGCATGCTCTGCGCTATCTGCACAACCGTGTGCCCCTCGGCACGTTCACCCACCTGCTGGCCACCTGTCATCGCCACGGCATCGTTGTACAAAATTTTGTAGGTGATGTTGACCCCCGCTGCAATGCTTTGGCGCACCGCCAGCAGGCCGCTGTGGAAGTAGGTGCCGTCGCCCAAATTGGCAAACATGTGCTGGTCGGTGGTGAAGGGCTGCTGGCCCACCCAGGGCACGCCTTCGCCGCCCATTTGCGTGAACCCCATGGTGCTGCGGTCCATCCACAGTGCCATGTAATGGCAGCCGATACCGGCCATCGCCCGTGAACCTTCAGGCACGCGGGTGCTGGTGTTGTGCGGGCAGCCGGAGCAAAACCAGGGGGTGCGGTCGGCCTTGATTTCCGTCACCAGCATGGCGCGTTCTTTGGCCTCAATGATGGCCAAGCGGCTGTTGATGCGTGCCAAGGTGTCGGCATCCAGCCCCGCCAGTTTGCGCACACGGGCAGCGATGGCTTGGGCAATCAGCGCGGGGGACAAATCGGCATTGGCACGCAGCAGCGTGTGCGCCGTGGGGTTGGGCACCGACCACTCGCCGCCCGTGTTGTCGCCAGGCAGTTCGTCAAACTTGCCCAAGATATTGGGGCGCACATCGGCACGCCAGTTGTACAGCTCTTCCTTGAGTTGGTATTCAATGACCTGGCGCTTCTCTTCGATCACCAGAATCTCTTGCAGGCCCATCGCGAATTCGCGGGTGAGCTGCGCCTCCAGCGGCCAAACTACGCCGACCTTGTGCACGCGCAGGCCGATCTGGCGGCAGGTGGCGTCGTCCAGCCCCAAGTCAAGCAGGGCCTGGCGGGTGTCGTTGTAGGCCTTGCCGCTGGCGATCAGGCCCAGGCGGTCATGCGGGCCTTCAATCACGTTGTGGTTCAGCCGGTTGGCACGGATGTAGGCTAGCGCGGCATACCACTTGTAATCAAACAACCGGGCTTCTTGCTCCAGCGCGGTATCGGGCCAGCGGATATGCACGCCACCAGGGGGCATGGCGAAATCGGTGGGGATAAGGGTCTGCACGCGGTCGGGGTCGATCATCGCGGTGGCACTGGATTCAACGATCTCCTGGATCGTCTTCATGCCCGCCCACACGCCCGAAAACCGGCTCATCGCAAAGGCATGGATGCCAAAATCCAAAATTTCTTGCACGGTGGCCGGAAAGAACACCGGCAGGCCGCAGGCTTTGAAGATGTGGTCACTCTGGTGTGCGGCGGTCGAGCTTTTGGCCACATGGTCGTCCCCCGCCACCGCAATCACCCCGCCCCAGGCCGTGGTACCGGCCATGTTGGCGTGCTTGAACACGTCGCTGGTGCGGTCAACGCCCGGGCCCTTGCCGTACCAGATGCCAAACACGCCATCGTATTTATTGGTGCCGTGGGGGGAGAAACCGAGTTGCTGGCTGCCCCACACAGCAGTGGCAGCCAGCTCTTCATTCACGCCAGGTTGAAACACGATGTGGCGTTCTTTGAGGTACTTGGCGGCGCCAACCAAAGCTTGGTCATAGCCCCCCAGCGGTGAACCCCGGTAGCCGCTGATGAAGCCAGCGGTGTTTTTACCCACCTGCTGGTCACGCATCCGTTGAAGCATGGGCAGCTTGACCAGCGCTTGCACGCCGGACATGAAAGCCCGCCCATAGTCCAGGCTGTATTTGTCGTCCAGGGTGACGGTTTCCAAGGCTTTGCGGATGTGGTCTGGCAGGGGGGCATTCATGGTGGGTGCAGTCTCGTGGGTTAATCGTTGTAAGCCTTGTGGGCAGTCCATGCGAGGCCGCATCCGGGTAGGTTGCAACCTCTAATTTGCAGGAAAGTGTAGGCCGAATAGCCCGATATGTCTTTGCGTTATTTGCTTGATTTAAGCTATCCTTAGCAAGAATATTGCTCAAAACTACCACATTCAAATAAACATCATGCTCACCTTGGATAAATTCGATATTGCCATCTTGGGTGAACTGCAAAACGATGCCCGCCTGACCAACACCGAACTGGCCCAGCGCGTGGGCCTCTCCGCCGCCCCCGTCTGGCGGCGCGTGCGGGCACTGGAAGACGCAGGCTACATCATGGCCTACCGGGCAGAAATTGACCGCAACAAAATCGGCCTGGACGTGCTCGCCTTTGTGCGCCTGGACGCCGCCCAAAACAGCGGGCCCGCACTGCAGGAATTGGAAGACGCGGTCAAGCAAATCCCCGAGGTGGTGTCATGCCACTACATCAGCGGCACCGGTACGTTTGAGTTGCAAGTGGTGTCCCGCGACCTGAGTACCTTCAGCCAGTTTGCGCGGGAGGTGCTGATTAATCTGCCCAATGTGAAGGATTTGCACACAAGCTTTTCTCTGGGGGAAGTGAAGGCCAACAGTGCGCTGCCACTGGGGCATTTGGGGTAACGGGTTGACCCGCGCAAGAGAACCTCAAACGGCTTATCTGCAGACACCCAGCCGTCACCAAACCTTCACGCGTTTGTCACACCTCATCGGTAATCTCCGGGCCATAAACCCATGGAGTACCTACGATGAACAGCAACATCAGTTTTCACACTGCCCAAATTGACCCCGACGACCTGGACAACAACCCCAGCGCCAATACCAGTCTGAATGAGGTTATCGCCACGAAAATGCAACGGCGGCACCTGCTGCGCGGCGGTGTTAGCGCCTTGGCAGCAGCCAGCTTGAGCGGCGTGGGCATCACGGCATGTGGTGGCAGCAGCGATCCGGCACCAACCGCGACGCCAGCCCCCGCTGCAGTTCCGATTTTGGGCTTTTCCGCCATCAGCAAAAGTTTGGCCGACAACGTCGTGGTTCCCGCAGGCTACACCGCCTCCGTGATCTACGCTACAGGCGATTCGATGGATGCCGCCGTCACCGACTACAAGAACGACGGCACCGACAGCAACTTCGCCCGCCGCAGTGGCGACCACCATGACGGCATGCACTACTTCGGCCTGACCACGGATGGCAAGCCCACGCTGAGCAGCAACGACCGTGCACTGATGTGCATTAACCACGAAGCCATCAACGGCACCGTGCCCTTTCTGCACCCCAATGGCCAGACCAACATTGCTGCCAGCGCAGGCCCACGCCCTGAAGCCGAAGCCCTGAAAGAAGTTGAAGCTCACGGCGCATCCGTAGTCGAGATCGCCAAGGCCTCAGGCAAATTCGGCGTGGTCAAAGCCTCCTCATTCAACCGCCGCGTGACCCCCCGCACGCCGATGACGCTCAATGGCCCGGCCAAGGGCTCTGCGTTGCTGAAGACCAAATACTCGCCCGACGGCAGCACCACGCGCGGCATGATCGGCAACTGCGCCAGCGGCTACACCCCCTGGGGCACGTACCTGACCTGCGAAGAAAACTTTGCGGGCTTCTTCCGCCGTGGCGCCGCCGATGACGCACTGCGCTCGGCCAAAGAACTGACCGCGTTCAAGCGCATCGGCCTGGCACAAGGTGCAGCCGGTGGCCAGCGCTGGGCCACCGTCGTGCCCGCTGATGCCACCAACACGGAATACACCCGCTGGGACGCCAGCAAACTGGGCTCGTCCGCCGACGGTAGCGATGACTTCCGAAACACCCACAACACCTTTGGCTGGGTGGTCGAGATCGACCCGTACAACCCTTCATCCACACCAGCCAAGCACACGGCCCTGGGCCGCTTTGCGCACGAAGGTGCGTGGCCCAGCAACCCCGTCGTGGGCAAGCCGCTGGCGTTCTACATGGGTGACGATTCCCGCAGTGAATATGTCTACAAATACGTGAGCACTGCCGTCTGGGATGCCGCAGACGCCAACCCTACAGACCGCCTGGCCACGGGTGCCAAGTACCTGGATTCGGGCACGCTCTACGCCGCCCGCTTCAATGCCGATGGCAGCGGCACCTGGCTCAAGCTCGACCTGAGTAACACCGCCATATCGGGCAATACTGTGTACAAATTTGACGATTTAGCCGATGTGCTCATCAACGCCCGCTTGGCCGCTGATGCCGCTGGGGCCACCAAGTGCGACCGCCCTGAATGGACAGCTGTGAACCCACTGAACGGTGAAATCTACATCACCATGACCGAAAACCCTGACCGGGGAAACGTGGGCACCAACAGCAGCAACAACCAGCCCAACCCCGATGTGGACCCCGCTTTCCCCCGCTACTGGCTCGACAACAAGGGCGTGTCCAGCCAAGGCGCAGCCAGCACGCTCAAGGGCAATGTGAATGGCCAGGTGATGCGCATCCGCGAAACAGGCAGCGACGCCTCTGCAACCACCTTCAACTGGGACATTTACTTGTTTGGCAGCCAAGCTGCCGCAGACATTGGCCTGGACAACGTGAACTACCAAAAGAACGTCAACCTTTCCGGCTTGAGCGAGTTCAACGACCTCTCCAAGCCGGATGGCTGCTGGTTCTCCCGCGCCAGCGGCATCCTGTGGATACAGACCGATGACAACGCCTATACCGATGTCACCAACTGCATGCTGCTGGCCGCCGTACCTGGCAGCTATGGCGACGGTGGCAAATTGGATGTGGTCAACCAGGCGAACGGCAAACCCGGCACGGCCGGCACCACTGCCGTGACCGTGTCCACCTTTGCAGGAAAGAAGATGAACGACACGATCTTCAAACGCTTTTTGACGGCACCGCTCGGCTCAGAGGTGACAGGTTTAGCGGAATCGCCTGACGGACGGGCACTGTTCATCAACATCCAACACCCCGGTGAAAACACCGCAGCAGCCAACATTGCAGACCCCACCAAGTACGAGAGCCACTGGCCAGGCAACGGCGCAGGCGTGGTGGCTTACGGCCCTGGCGGCAGTGCTGCCCGGCCCCGCTCAGCGACTGTGATGATCACCAAGAATGACGGTGGTGTGATCGGGTTGTAAACCAGCAGCTTGGGCGCTGAAAGCCTGAACGCTCAAGGCCCAGTCTGTATTTACAGGCTGGGTTTTTCAATTTTGATGCCGATTGTTCAATACGTCTTGTACGGCAAGAACTTGCCCGATAACACCACGTTGACACGGTCGCCTTTCGGGTCGGGCTGGCGCACGATGTCCATGCTGAAGTCGATGGCACTCATGATACCGTCGCCAAACTCTTCGTGGATCAGCTCCTTGATCGTCGTGCCATAGACACTGACCAGCTCATACCAGCGGTAGATCAACGGATCAGTAGGCACAGGGGTTGGCAGCGAGCCTTTGTAGGGCACGACTTGCAGCCATTTTTGCTCTTCCAACGTCAGGTCAAACAGTTCGCCGATAGTTTTGGCTTGCTCAGCCGTGGCCGTCATTTGGCCCAGGCACAGAGCGGTTGTCCATTCTTTGGACTGTCCTACAGCCTTGGCGACAGCCTCCCATTTGATACCTTTGGACACTTTGACGGTGATGATTTTTTCGGTGATGTCATTGCGGTTCATAGCGGTTCCATGAAGGGTTAAAAACAAAGGGATGGCACCAAGCTCAGCTTGAGCGTTACCCAAGCACTATTTGGGCCAGATCGCCCACAGCCGCAGCGTCTGCTTCAAGCGCCCGGCCAACTCACCTGCCTCCACCCCTGACCCGGCGTAGTAATCGGCACGCACCGCCCCCACAATCGCACTGCCGGTATCTTGCGCAAACACCAGTTTTTGCAGCTTCGCTGTCGGCCCAGGGGACACCAGCCACACGGGGGTGCCATAAGGAATGCTGCCAGGGTCCACAGCGATGGAACGCCCTGGCGTCAGCGGTACGCCTTGGGCGCCACGGGGGCCGAGAGTGGTATCGGCTTCGGGCACGGGTTCTTCCTTGAAGAACACATAGCGCGGATTACTCCACAGCATCTCTTGCACCCGCTGCGGATTTTGGGCAATCCAACCTTTGATGGCAGGCCAGGAGCCGTCACGCAACAGACCTTGATCGAGCAGCCAGCGGCCTACGCTTTTGTACGGTTGTTCGTTGGTGCCACCAAAAGCCACGCGCACCAAACGCTGACTGTCATTGGCCTCGCGTACACGCAAGCGGCCTGAACCTTGAATGTGCAACACCAGCGCGTCCACCGGGTCAGCAAGCCAAGCGATCTCACGGCCTACCAGCGCCGCACGGGCTTCTGGCAGGGTGTCAATCTCTTGGCGACTGAACCAGGAACGACCACTGCGCCAGGTGGTGGGCGTGCGGTAGAGCGGTACGGTAAAGCCAGGGCGCTGGGTACGCGAGGCTTCCAGGACGGGTTCGTAATACGAGGTCAACAAGCCGTCTGATGCAGCGCCTGATGCAGGTTCAATGCGGTAAGGCTGCAAGCGCGCCACCATCCAGCGCCGCTGATCGTCCGCTGTGGCGATACTGAGCTGGCGCACCTGGGTGCACAGCGGCGCGAAGACGGGGCCAGGACGCTCGCAGCTTTTGATCCAGGCGTTCCAGGCTTCAAACAGGCTGTCTTCTGTGAAACCTGGCAATTCGGCCCAGCGTACCGGCACCCAGCGGCTTTTGGCTTGGGCACGGGGCGGTGGCAGGGGGGCGGTATCTTCGGGCAAACCGGTGGCAGGATCGATTTCGGTGCTGGCTGTAGGCCAACTGGGCACGGGGGAAGTGGATTGAGCGGGCTTGGGGCCGCTGGCGCATGCAGCGAGTAAACCCACAAAAACCACGGTAATCGCGCCTAGAATCAAACGCTTAAACCACCGCTGGACGAGGAATTGCATGTTACTGATTGTGTTGGAAGCCATTGGGGCATTATTGGTACTGGTGCTCATTGTCTGGTGGACCATGTTCTCAGGTCGAAAGAAGGGGGAGCCGCCAGAACGGGTGCGCGCACCGGACGAAACCCTGTGGTCGATTGCCGAAGGCTTTCCGCCCGTCGAGAAAAAACCTGACGATAAGTCGGCCAAGGACTGAAATCAATTCAATCACCTGGTAGCGCAATACTACCGGGCACAGTCCGCTATAAATTACGCAGCATATTAGCCAATTCAACTGCTGATTTAACGTCCATTTTGTCAAACACCCTGGCACGGTGAACCTCCACGGTGCGCACGCTGATGTTGAGCTGGTCGGCGATCAGCTTGTTTGGCAAACCTTCCACCACCCGCTGCATCACATCGCGCTCACGCTCGGTCAACTCGCCTATGCGGGCTTGCAGGCTGGTTCGGGCCTGTTGCAGAGCCAGTGTTTTGGCGGACTGCTGCAAGGCTTGCTCAATGCGGTCAACCAACAGGTTGTCTGAAAACGGCTTGGGACAAAAATCAAACGCACCGCGCTTCACAGCGTCTACCGCCGTGGGCACATCGGCGTGACCCGTCAAAAAGATTACCGGCATCAGCATCGTCAAGCCACGCTGCGCCAACTGCTCAAACAGCGCCAGCCCGCTCATGCCGGGCATCCGAACATCCAGTAACAAACAGCAAGGTTGCGACGGTGCAAAGTTGGGTTTGAGCACCTTGGCGAAGTTTTCAGCGCTGTCATAGCCTTCGCTCAGCAAGCGCCGGGTACGCAGCAGCCACGCCAGGGCATCACGCACGCTGGCGTCGTCGTCAACGATGTAGACAAGAGCGTCAGAGACGGGTTGCATAACTTGGCCACCTAAGAGGAAAAGATAAGAGAAAGAGGAGCATCAATTTCCGGAAGGCCGGGCAGGAAGCGTGAATCTGAAAATCGTACCCTGTGGCGAGCGGTTTTCAAATTCGAGTATTCCCCCATGCTGCTCCACCACGGTACGGCACAAGCTCAGCCCCAAACCCATGCCTTCCTGCTTGGTGGTGAAAAACAAGGTGAACAACTGTTTGGCCACCTCTACGGGGATGCCTACACCGCCATCGGCCACGGAAAATTGCACACCGCCAGTGTGGGTATCCAGACGCAAGTCGAGTGCCAGCAACCGCGTGGTGACGCTGGTCTGGTCCATCGCCTGCATACCGTTGCGTGCGAGGTTCAGCAGCACCTGCTCGACCATGGTGCGGTCGCAAAACAGCGGGGGCAGGTCGTCATCCACGTGAATTTGCACCTGCACGCCCAGTTTGTGCGCTTGCAGACTGACCAGCGGCATGATGGCCTCAAGCAAGGCTTGGGGCTGGACACCTTCGCGATCGCCTTCGCGTCGGCGTACAAAGTTATGCACGCTTTTGATAACTTTACCTGCGCGTTCGGCCTGCTCAGCGATGCGGCGCAAGGCGCCCGCCAGATCCGCCTTAAGTACGTCGTGGGGCGTTGGGGCGGCGCTGTCGTCATCCTTTAACAAGTTCAAACTGCCCGTCGCATAGCTGGATATGGCGGCCAAGGGCTGGTTCAGTTCGTGGCTGAGCAACGAGGCCATCTCGCCCACCGTGGCCAGCCGGGCGGTGGCTTGCAAGCGTTCCTGGCTGGCGCGGGAGAGATCCTCTACACGGCGCTGCTCGCTGATGTCCACAAACGCACTCATCCACCCTGTTTGGGTGCCTACGGCATTAATCAATGGGGCTTCAAAAATCAACACCGGAAAGCGCACACCGTCCTGGCGTACGAAAACGGTCTCCAGACCTTCCCGTGCCGACCCACTGTCCAGCCCTCGGGCCAACTGCTTGGCACGGTAAGCTTGCGCCATGTCTTCAGGCCAGAACGGCACAGGTTCAGGCTCAGGGGGAAGCAGCCTCAGAACACGGCCAATATGGCGATCTAACAGGGGGGGAAGCACACCCTCCATCAATGAATCCGCAGGCAACGGGACGGGCGCAGACGCGCTGCGGTTGGAGGCCAGTAAAACCTCGGCAGAATAGCCCACCATCTGACAAAAAGCCGGGTTCACATAGCGAATATGGCCTTGCGTGTCACGCGCCAGTAGACCGGTGACCAGCGAGTCTTCCATCGCTTTGCGAAACGCCAGCGCTTCTGCCAGATTGCGCTCGGCTTGCATGCGCCTGCGCATGTCCCGCCCTAACATCGCCAGCACCGAAAGCAGCGCAATGGACAGCACCGTCACCAACGCGGTCAGCACATTGGGAAACAGGTCAGGCCCGGCGCGCCAGCTGTCCAAACGCAACAGTACCGTATTGCCCGGCAGGCTCAACACTTGCTGCCCAGTGAAGATACGTGTGCCCCGGCGCATGGAGCCATGCAGCGCCAGCCGTGTGCCATCCAACTCCGTGAACGAGGCTTCTTGACCTCGGGTCAGCTGCGGCCCCACGGTGTCCGACAGGATGGTGGGCAGTGAGTAGCTGGCGATCAGGTAGCCAGACAAACGGGCGCCAGAGTTGAGCGGCAAACACAAGTCCATCACCTCTTGCCCCGCACCGTCGTCTTGTGGCAAAAAATAGCTGGGTGAGTACGCGGGGCCACTGAAGCGACGGGCATTGGCACAGGCCAGGGCCACATCAGCGTGTAAATTCTCACGGCCCAAACGGCTGAACACCAGTGGTCGAAACGGTGTATCTACGTGCACAAGAGTAACCATGCTGGCACTGCGCCACTCAATGCGCAGCAACTCACGGTGCTGGCGCAGCAGCGCCGCAGCCTGCACAGGCCAGACATCAAGTTGAGGACTGCTGGCTTGCAAAGCTTGCATGTCTTGCAGGTTGCGCGTCAACATCGTGCGGATATCGTTGACCGCGTCAGCGGCGTCGCGCTCGACCTTGCCTTGCACCTGGCTGGCTTCGTACAGACCAGCCAGCCACACCAAGGTGGCCAGCATGGTCACCACCAGCAAGACCAGCATGCTCCACAGGTAACCACGCCGCCACAAAAAAGAGAAGCGGCTACGGCGGCGTAAGGAAAAGATCATGGGTGCGTCTCGGCAGGGGGTTCGGCCGCACGTTGTTTGCGGTCGACCTTGACGATTTTCGGGTCTGCCCACGAGCCGTCAATGTGGAACTCTTGTGTGGCCGCCTCGATCAACGGGCGGCGCAGCACGACTTGTGTCAAAAAAGTGGTGAGGCCAATGACCGGGTTGATGACCGACGCCACCAGTGATGCAGTACCTGCATTGATCTCTGGCACCACCACCACCTTGAGGTCTTGGGTTTCTTTGGCAATGTTGGCGCTGCCTTCCATCAGCACGGCGGCGTTCACCCCTTTCATTTGCAGGTTGTTGGTGGCGGCAATGCCCCGGTCAATCTTCACGTCACCGCGCACAAAATCAAAGGCAAAACCCTCAGTGAACACATCACGGAAATCCAGCGCCAAGCGGCGAGGCAGGGATTGCAAGCTCAGCACACCCAAAAGTTTGGCCAAACCGGGATCAGCTTTCAAGAACTGCCCCGTTTCGATGTTGACGTTGAACTGACCGCCCAGGCTGGGGTAGTCCAGCGTAAGGGGTGAGCCTGACCAGGAAACTTGGCCTTCGAGACGACCCTTGCCCAGACGCACCACGTCTTTCATGCCAAAGCGTGCCAGCAACGTGCCAGCGTCGCTGACATCCAGCCGATAGTTCATCACCGTGCGGCGGGACTCTGAGGCCGTAGAAGCAGGCAGTGTGCTGCTCCCCGCAGCAGCCCAGCTCCCGGTGGCCGAGAACGTGGCTTCCGGCAAGATCACATTGAATTTATTGAGCCGCCACTCACGGGGGATATCCCGCTGGGTATCCCTCAGGGGGTTATCTCGTCCCAGCAGACGCGCCCCTCGGTTGACCGCCTCAATCTCTACACGGCCCAGTTTTTTGCCACGCAAGGCCATGTCTTCCACCACGATGTCCAGCGCAGGAATGCTGCTGGGCTGCTCGTCCAAAATCGTTTCTACTTGCGCAGCGGTAGACGGCTCCACCGTGAGACGCGCCAGACGGGCGTAGACGCGGCCTGCGTTACTGGCAGTGGACTGACGGTATTCCAGGTAACCGCTAAGCTCATTGGCCTCCAGATTGGCACGCCACGTCAGCCCTTCACGCGAACCACCAGCCACGACATTCTGGAGTTGGTGGCCGTCCAACCGCAGCGCTTTGGCGCGGACAGCCATCACAGAAGGCAAATAGTCCAGCCCTGCTGATTCAGCACCTGACGTGCCTGAAGCGCTTATTTGATTGGCGTTAGCAGCTATGAAAACCGTAGCACCCGCTGCGCGTGACAGCACAGCGTCCCAGGCGTCAATATCCACCTCACCCAGGTTGAGGTTGGCGGCAACACCGGTCACGGGCAGCGGTATGGTTTCGCTGTTACCCAAGCCCACGCCAATGCTGCCCCGCAGCACCCGAGGTTCAGGCCCAGACAGATCGCGCACATAGTTCACAGCACCGACTGAACCCGCAGGGCCTAATTCAAACACCAACTGGTCTTGCAGGCGCAGCACATCACCGCCCACAGGCAGCAGCGAAGTAGGCAGCAGGGTGTTCTCGAATCGCAGAGGCAGCAACGCTTCCGCCGTCTTTTTCAAGGGTGGAGGCAGGTTCAAGGCCATGCCTTGCAACGTGCTCTGTACCGTCACCTCGGGTCGGCCATGGCGCACAGCCAGCAAGGCGTTGTAGCTGGCAGTCCCACTGGCGTTGTTCGCCAGACGGGATAAAAACCCCCATTCGTGCCCGGAGTCGCGGGTTTGGCGCAAGCCCTCTGCACTGACCGTGCCCTGAGCACGGAACAACAAACTGGGTTCGTTCGCCTTGGCGGCGCTGTTCAGGGCATTGCCCCCGCTGCGCGGCGTACCACCGTCGAGCCGAATATCCCCGCCCAACAAGCCCGCCTGCACGGCTTGTAAGCTAAACCCAGTCTCAGTAAAGCTCACAACACCCCGGCTGCGACTGAGGATGGGGGCATCAGGGTTCAGCTGCACATCGTTGCTGACCAGGGTGACAGAGCCTTGCACCTTGGTTTTCTCCAGCTCTTGAATCGGCAAACTCAGGCGCAAGCGGTAGTCCGCAGACCCCGTGGCGGTGGCTTTGTCCAAGACATGGCCAGTCCAGCCCCCTATCGGGGAATTGGTGATCAGTCGCAGCGTCTCTCCGAGCGGGCCTCGTGCCTCGCCATTGACCTGCACCACACTGTGCGCCAGATCGGGGATGGTCACGTCAGCACGGCTGATTTGCAGACCCGGCAACCCCTCGACCCGCCCGCTTGCCACACGCGCTTGCAGGCTGGTGCGCTCGAAAACCAGCTCACCCTGGAGCTGGGTCAAGGCCGGCCACTCTGCACTGTCTTTCAGCGCCATGCCCTTGGTGATGAGTGGAACGGTGGAGCGGGGTACAAAAGCGAACTGTGCATCCTGTACGTTGACGGCAATGCGAAACTCACCCTGGCGTGGGTCACGAAACGGCAGTTCATGCAGATCGCCTTTGACGCGAAACTTCACGCCGTTAACGCGCCCCTGCTGTACCGCAGCGTGTACATAGTCGCGCACGACAGTGGGCAGCACCAAAGGCAGGTAACGGTAAACCTGCGTGCCATCCCCCCGGCTGAGTGAGCCTTGCAAGTCCAGCACCCCAGGAAAGCGAGAACGTGCCGCATTTTTGGCTGGATCACTGGTACGCCAGCTGATTTGGGCTTCACCTTCGGCATCCGTATTGGCAAAGTGCAGGCGGTTCACTTGCACAGCCAGCTTGTCGCCGCTTTTTTCTGCGTTTTTATCAGCGCCCTTGTCCCGGCTGCGCTGCCACAGCACCTCGGCAGACAGTTGGTTCAGCGGCACCACCGGGTCAGCAAAAACACCGGGGAACACCAAAGAACCCGACTGCACGGCGAGCTGGGCTTTGCCACCGGCCTGGGTCAGCTCAAAGTCCACCGTGGCACCGCTGATGCCAGGAATGCCGGGTTTGGGCGGCTGAGCGACACCCGCTACAGGGGGAACGTCGGTTGCAGCCCCCGCAGCAATCTGCAAATCCGTCACCCGGCCTTTGGCATCAAAGGTCGCAGGCCACCCGCCCGCAGCGGTGGCCGCCAGCTCGTCAGTCCAATGGGCGTCCAACTTTTCTACCACGCCTTGGGGGGCGTAGGCTTTCAGGGCTGCGCGGGTGGCGGCATTCAGCGGAATCAAGTTCGCCATCTGCCCCAGGGCCGCCAAATCAAGCTGATCGGCGTGCAATTCGCCTTTAGCCGGTTTTTTAGCCTCCGCTTGCGTCCACTCCACAGCGACATTCCCACCCGGCCAACGGCGACCATCTTGCATCAGGAACTGCAAAGCCTGGGTTGAAAACGCGAAGCCGTGGGGCAAGCGCTTGCCACTGAACCGACCCGATACAGAGTGCAGCGTGAGCGGTGCCAGCGTGGGCCCCAAACTGGCGCTGACTTCGGCCAAAGCCACATCGGCGGTGGCCCCCGTCAGCTGGCCCCGGCGCAAATCGGCCCACAGGCGTAACGCGCCACTGCCTTCACTGACCTCCAGCCCCAGATCGTGGGTATCGACATACTGGCGCAGGCGAGACACGTCGATACGGTCAAAATTAGCGAACACTTGACCATCCCAATCCTGCCAATTGCCGGTGTTGGACGACAACAGCGGTTGGCGAAAACGGGCATTGATGCTGAACTGGCTACCCCAGGCAGGCGGCACAGCCGCATCAAAATGCAAAGCATGCCGACGCGCCGTATTGCGCACCAGCACATTGACGCCGCTCAACGCCAAGGGCGCGGTACCCCGCTTATCGTCCGTCCAGCGCAGCAGGCCGTTGTGAATCACCAGCTCGGTTTGCGAAAAAAACCACTTGCGGGCGCGAACCGCCTGCATGCCGGGACTGGCAGCGCCGTCCAGCGGCAAACCGGCGATAAAAATCTGGCCGTCAGCGGCGCGGCGGATGTCCAATTCAGGCTGGTCAATGTAAAGCTGCTCGAAGCCCAAACGCCACAGCGAGCGCGGCGACAGCGCCGCCACCACGCGGGGCAGACGCAGGGCGACGTTCCCCTGGGCATCCAACAGCACCACGTCATGCAGCTCAAAAGAAGGAATCAAGCCACCGCCACGCGCGCTGATGTCCCCAATCCGCACAGGAACCCCCAATGCCTGCATGGCTTGGCGCTCCAACTGGGGACGAAGCTCTGCAATTCGCGGCACAATGAAACCGTGTAGCAATCCCCATGACGCTAAAACCACAAAGCTGGCGGCTAACAGCAGCCGCCAGAGCCAACGGGCCGTGAACGCGGTGGCCTGAAGCACTAATGAGGGGGGCGGAGGCAAATCATTCATGACAGAGACAGGAATTATGACCGGCACGGCGACCTTGGAAGCCGCAGAGAACACGGCTGACAGGGTAAGCAGTTACCCGCGCTTTGTGCAGCGGCTGCGCCGCCGCTACAGTGCCGAGTTGCCCCTGTTGCCATCAGGTTCTGTAGGTCATGCCCAATTGGCCACGACTTACGCCACACTGTTGCAGCAGGGCTTAGGGGTTGCCAACGCACTTCGGGTGCTGCGCCAACTGGTGATGGAGCGCCTCATCACGCACGACTGCGTCGCCGATGCCAGCCAACGGTGGTCTTTGCAGGCAGTGACGCAAACCGTGACCAATCTGGCCGAGTTTGCGCTCGACGCGGCCTGCCGCGAAGCCTGTGCCGATCTGGACGCTTTCCATGGCGTACCTATGGCGGGCGCCGAATCGCTGGCTGCATCGCTGATGGTCGGTGCGGCCACACTGCCCCCCCAGCGCGCCGAACTTTGGGTGATTGGCATGGGGAAACTCGGAGCCCGCGAACTCAATGTGTCCAGCGACATTGATTTGATCTACATCTACGACCACGACGGCGAAACAACAGGCATCACATCGGGCGGTATTGACGGGCGCGGACGCATCTCCAACCAGGAATACTTCGCCAAAGCCGTGAAACGCATTTACGCGCTGGTGGGTGAAACCACCGAGCACGGCTTTGTGTTCCGCGTGGATCTGGCCTTGCGGCCTAACGGCAACTCCGGCCCAGCGGCGGTATCGCTGGCCGCGCTGGAAGAATACTTCCAGGTGCAGGGCCGTGAATGGGAGCGCTTTGCATGGCTCAAAAGCCGGGTGATAGCCCCCCGCGCCAGCGTACTGAGCGGTGCTGCCCAGGCGATGCGCCCGGTAGTGCTGCCCTTTGTGTTCCGCCGTTACCTGGACTACAGCGTCTTTGATGCGTTGCGCGTCTTGCACCAGCAAATCCGCGACCACTCGGCCCGCCGCAGTGCCGGACGTCCTGAGCGCGCAAACGACGTCAAGCTCTCACGTGGTGGCATTCGGGAAATCGAATTCACCGTGCAGTTGCTGCAGGTGGTACGGGGGGGGCAGTTCCCCGAACTGCGTACCCGCCCTACGCTGGATGCCTTGCAGCGCTTGGCCAAAGCGGGTCTGATGCCGCAAGAAACGGCGGACGCGCTGGCCCGTGCGTATATTTTTCTGCGCCAAGTCGAGCACCGTATCCAGTACCTGGACGACCAGCAGACCCACATCTTGCCTGTGCGTGATGACGATCTGGCCTGGATTGCGCTGACACTGGGTTACCCCGAATGCCGCGTATTTTTGAGCGACCTGGACCAGCACCGCGAGCGCGTCGCACTGGAATTTGACCAACTGCTGGGCAATGCACCCGACGCCACCTGCAAAACCTGCTCCCCACTCACACCACCCAAAAACCACGGCCTGGACATTGAGGCACTGGCCGCCACCCTGCCACCAGCATTCCGCGACCGCCTGCTGCTGTGGCGCGAGCATCCCCGTATTCTGGGATTGCGTGACGATGCCCGCACCCGCCTTTCCCGCCTGCTGCAACGCACCGCCCAGTGGGTCAATGAAAGCGATGAGGTGAGCGTGGAAGCCGCCGTGCGCATGCTGGACTGGCTGGAGCCTTTGCTGCGCCGCGAAAGCTACCTCGCGCTGCTGCTGGAGCGCCCCCGTGTGCACGCCCGGCTGCTGCGCTTGCTGGGTGCCGCCCGATGGCCTGCCCGCTATTTGGTGCAGCACCCCGGTGTGATTGATGAGCTGGCCAGTGACGCGATGCTGACCGAGCGCTTTGCCCCTGCGGACTTTGAGCGCGAACTGGAAGACCGCCGCACAGCACTCGCATCGACGGGTGAAGATGATGATGAAGCCCTGCTCAACCTGCTGCGCCGCGCCCACCATGCCGAAGTGTTCCGCACTCTGGCGCGCGACGTGGAAAGCCGCATCACGGTAGAGCAAGTCGCTGACGACCTGAGTGCACTGGCCGATGTGGTGCTGCGTGTGACCTCGCGCTGGTGCTGGGCACGCCTGAAAAATAAACACCGCGACACGCCGCAGTTCGGCATCGTGGGCTACGGCAAGCTGGGGGGCAAAGAGCTGGGCTATGGCAGCGACCTCGACATCGTGTTCGTTTACGAAGATGACGATTCAAGCGACGACGAACGTGCCCCCGAGGTTTACGCCGCCTTTGTGCGCAAACTCATCAACTGGCTGGGGGTGAAAACCAGCGAAGGTGATTTGTTTGAAATCGACACCGCCTTGCGCCCTAACGGCGGCTCAGGCTTGTTGATCACCACTTTCCAGGCTTACGCCAACTACCAGCAGCAGCGCGGCTCGAACACCGCGTGGACCTGGGAACACCAGGCCATGACGCGCACCCGCTTCGTGCTGGGCGACGAGCCCTTGCGCAAGCGTTTTGACGCCGTACGGCTCGCTGTCATCACCTCACCCCGGGACGAAGCAGCGTTGCGGCTGGAAATTGTCACCATGCGGGACAAAGTGCGCGCCGCCCATCCGGTGAAAGCTGACCGCTTTGACGTCAAACACAGCCCTGGTGGCATGGTGGACGCTGAATTTGCAGTGCAGTACCTGGTACTCGCGAAATCCGCCCAGTACCCGGGGCTGACCGACAACATTGGCAACATCGGCCTGCTGCTGCGCCTGGAAGACGCCGGGCTGCTGCCCGCTGGCGTGGGCCAAGCCAGCGCCACGGCCTACCGGGCCTTGCGCCAAATCCAGCACCGAGCCCGGTTGGACGAGCAGTCAACCCAGTCCAACTCTCCCGCAGCAGAAGAGGCTAGACTGGCCGTCACGGCACTGTGGCACTGCGTGTTTAACCCGCAAGCGATGGGCTGACAGCGGCGAACAGCCGCATCTGCGGCGCAGATCAGCACGCAGTCATGGGCGGGCTGTCATAATGGCGGGCGTTTACCCTCATCCTTTACACAAACTTACAATGTGTAACTGCTGTGTTTCGGTAATGTGCAGGCATGTAAAGACGTTTTGTGGAGAGTTTTTTGGCAGATACCTTTGAGCGGCTGATGCAACTTATCAGCGCCCAGTACCATCTCGACACGTCCCTGGTGACGGCTGAAACCGGCTTGGCAGACGCAGGTCTGGATTCGCTCGCCGTGGCCGAACTGCTCTTCTCGATCGAAGAAGACTTTGGCGTTGATTTGGGCGATGTTCCCCCAGACGCCGTGCCTGCCACAGTGGGCGAAATCGTCGCACTGATAGACGGCAAACTGCGGGCAGCCTGAGCCGCCTGCGCTACCGAAATCCCTTTTAGTCGCACCAGGTTTTTGCAGTGAACTACGACAATTCTTCGGCGTGGATCACCGGCATCGGTGTCCTTGGCCCCCAGGGCACGGGCTGGGATCAACTCAGTGCCGCGCTGCAAGCCCCTCGAGCTCACTTTTCGACCGTTCCCCCAGCATGGCTGGCCACCACGGGTGTGCCCGATGCCTACATCGCGCCCTTGAATGCCGCCGCTGAAGTGGATGCCAAGCGCTATGAAACCCTGAGCACCGACCGGGCTTGTGCGCTGGCGCTGTGCGCCGCTGAGCAAGCGTGGCAACAGGCCGCACAATCGGCAACGCCCACCACCGCCGCATTGGCCGATGGCACCCGCTGCGGCGTCTACTGGGGCACCGGCATGGGCGGCTTGCACACCACTGAATCCGCGTACAACCGCTTGCTGGTCGACCATAAACCGCTGCGCCCGATGACCGTGGTACGCATCATGGCCAACTCTGCGGCCGCACAGTTGGCCATGAAATACAAGCTGCGCGGCCCCAACCACACCTACACCGTGGCCTGTGCGTCCTCGGCCATGGCGCTGGGTGAAGCGCTGTTGGCGTTGCGCTTGGGCCGTATTGACCTCGCGCTGGTAGGTGGCAGCGAAGCCATGCTGGCCCCTGGCGTGATGGCAGCCTGGGGTGCGTTGCGCGTGCTCAGCACCCGCAAAACCGCAGCCTCTGCGGATGCGGCCTGCCGCCCGTTTTCCGCCACACGCACAGGCTTGGTGATGGGCGAAGGGGCTGCCGCATTCATCCTGGAAAGCCCCCGTCACGCTAAAGCACGCGGGGCCAAACCACTGGCTGAACTGGTCGGCTATGGCAGCACCTGCGATGCCAGCTCGCTGGTACAGCCCCAGCTCGAAGGCCAAGTGCGGGCCATGCACCAGGCCATTGAAGACGCTGGCCTGACGCCCGATCAGATTGGCGGCATCAACGCCCATGCCACAGGCACGGACACCGGAGACACCGTGGAAGCCACCGCCATCGCCGCCACTTTCGCAACCATTGGCCGGGGCATTCCGCCCGTCAGCGCCACCAAATCCATGCACGGCCACCTGCTGGGCGCAGCCGGAGCCATGGAAGCCGCCGTCTGTATTGCCAGTCTGCAACAGCAGTTCATCCCGGCAACTTTGGGCGTCAGCCCCATCGATCCAAAATGCGCGATGCTGGACGTGGTAATCGACACGCCGCGCCCCGTCACCGGGCTGGACTATGTGATGTCCAACTCTTTCGCCTTTGGCGGCTCCAACGTCAGCCTGGTTTTCAAGCGCAGCGCTTAAACTCGGGCGGTTGATTTTTAGGATGAGCGTCTTGCCCCTGGACGCAGCCCTCCCCTCCCACACACTATGATTATTTTGCTCACCGGAAGCACCGGTTTTGTTGGCGGTGCCGTCGCTGCGGATTTAGCCACCCGTGGCCTGCTTGGCGCCACCCTGTTCCTCGTGCGTGCGGCCGACGCCACCCTGGCGTGGCAGCGCGTACACGACAACCTGCTGCGCTTTGGCGTGCCAGCGGCCTTGGCCGCAGCGGTCACGCCCGCTCAAATCATCTGCGGCGACATGACCGCTGTGGACAAGTTCGCGCAGGACGAGCGTCTGGCCACCATCACCCACGTCATCCACTGCGCAGCGCTCGCCACGTTCTCGACCAACCCCAAAATCTGGGCCAACAACGTGGATGGCACCGTCGCACTGGCGCAAGCCGTGCACACCAAAGCCAAATTGCAACGCTGGCTGCAAGTTGGCACAGCGATGTGCTGCGGGCCAGGCATGACATCGCCCGTCAACGAGTCCTGGGAATCGGGTTTGAGCGACGAATCGCACCTCGTGCCCTACACCCAGTCCAAACTGGCCGTGGAACACGCCCTCAAAGCGATCCCCGGCTTCCCCTTGGTCGTGGCCCGGGCCTCCATCGTGGTCGGCCACAGCACCCTCGGCTGCGCCCCCTCGCCCAGTATTTTCTGGGTGTTCCGCATGGCGTTTGCGCTGGAACGCTTCACCTGTGCGCCTGACGAATGCATCGACATCATCCCAGCCGACTGGTGTGCCAGTGCCATGGTGAGTCTGGCCCTCAAACCCAGCTTGGCGCATGACCTGTACCACGTCTCTGCCGGACAAAGCAGCAGCAACCGCTTTGACGCCATCGACATCGCCTACGCCAAGGCCGGTGGCACTGAGCCTATCGCCCCACGCTACCAGCAGGTGGCGGTGGACGATTTGCGCAGCTTGGTTCCCCTGTTCCAGGAGCGCTTGGGCCGCGTCAACCGCCTGCTGATTTTGCGGGCGCTGATGCTCTACGGTGCGTTTGCCGAGTTGAACTACGTGTTTGACAACGACCGCCTGCTGGGCGAAGGCATTGCGCCCTCGCCACCACTGGCCGACTACCTGGCCGAATGCGTGCGCACCAGCGAGGGCATTCCCATGACCGAGCAGATGGCGCACGACTTCAAGTAATTCTCAAGCCCTCCCTTGAAGCTGCTGCACGCCCTTGTTTTAGTGCCTTTTGGGCTGGTAGCGTGCAGCACATCAGCGCCACCAGCTAGCGTTTCGATAGCGCCACCAGCGCAGTGGCAAGCTGTGCAGCCGGTATCGGCAGGTTTACCGCACAACGGTCAGCTCAGCGATTTGGCCCGCTGGTGGCAGCGCTTTGACGACCCGCTGCTGCTGTCGCTGATCGCCACCGCCCAACAGCTCAGCCCCACCGTCGCCAGCGCCGTCTCCCGTCTGGCCCAGGCGCAAGCCAACCAGCAACACACGGCCGCCCTGCTGCGCCCTCAGCTGGACTTGAACGGCAGCACCAGCCGGGGCCGCCAGACATCACTGCCCGGCGCACCGCTGGCCACGCAGGCGCTTACCCGGCTGCAAACCAGCTGGGAAACCGATTTGTTCGGCACCTTGGCCGCCACCCGCAACGCGGCCCAGGCCCGCACCACAGGCGCACAAGCCCAGTGGCACGAGGCACGCGTAGCCGTTGCCGCCGAAATCGCCAACCTTTACTTTGACTGGCGCACCTGCCATGCCCTGAGAGAGGTAGCCCTGGCTGACAGCGCGTCCCGCAGCGTTACCGCCCGACTGGTCCAGCTCAGCACCCAGGCAGGCTTCGCCGCCCCAGCTACCGCGGCCCTGGCGCGAGCCAGCGCCGCCGAGAGCCGCAGCCGCCTGACCCAGCAGCAAGCCCAGTGCGACACCACCCTCAAAGGACTGGTGGCACTGAGTGGCATGGACGAGTCTGATTTACAGCAAAAACTGCTGTCAGCGCAAGCCTACAAAGCGACACCGGCTGCGTTTTCCATAGCATCTATCCCTGCGCTTGCCCTGACCCAGCGCCCTGACCTGTTCAACGCCGAGCGCGAAGTCGCCGCCGCCAGCTTTGAAGTGGGCAGTGCCCAAGCCGAACGCTACCCACGCTTGACGCTGGCCGGCAGCGTGGGGCGGCTGAACCTGCGCACCGGCGACACCAGCTTTGACATCAGCACCTGGAGCATTGGCCCGTTGGCGGTCACGTTCCCCGTGCTGGACGGAGGCAAGTTCGCCGCCAATCTGGCTGGCGCCCAAGCCCGCTACGAAGAAGCCGCTGCCACCTACCGCGCCAAAGCACGCCAAGCCGTGCGTGAAGTCGAAGAAGCCCTGGTCGCCCTGCACAGCGCCAACATCCGACAAGACGACCTGCGCACTGCCGCAAACGGGTACAGCACCGCCGTAACCCTCGCCCAGAACAGCCACCGCAGCGGCTTGGGCAGCTTGGCCGACCTGGAAGACGCCAAACGCGCCCAGCTCGCCGCTCTTTCCGCCCAGCTCACCACCGAACGCGAACGCCTCAGCGCCTGGATTGCGCTGTACCGCGCCGTCGGTGGCGGCTGGACACCGCCTGACGCCACCGCTCCACCCCAGGCTACGCCATGAAACACCCCTCACTTGCGGCATTCACCGTGCCTGCTACGTTTTGTATAGCTGCTTGTGCGCTACTGGCTTGCACTGCAGCCTTGTCTGCACCTGAAAAGACCCTTGCAGCAGCGGCAGCAACCAAACCAGCCCTCACCGTCACCATCGCCAAGCCCCAAACCACCAACCTGAGCCTGCAACTCAGCGCCAACGGCAGCATTGCCGCCTGGCAAGACGCCCTCATCGGCGCGCAGGCCAACGGTTTGCCGCTGCGCGAAGTCAACGTGAACGTGGGCGACTGGGTGCGCAAAGGGCAGGTATTGGCCAGTTTTGCTACTGAAACCGTAGCAGCTGATGCCCAACAGGCGCGCGCTACATTGGCAGAAGCCCAGGCCAACGCCGCAGAAGCCAGCATCAACGCCACCCGTGCCCGCACCCTGCAAGGCACCGACGCACTGAGTGCCCAGCAAATCACCCAGTTCATCACCGCCGAGAAAACCGCCCAAGCCCGTGCCGACGCTGCCCAGGCTACCTTGGCGGCCCAACAGCTGCGCGTCAACCAGGCCCAGGTGCTGGCCCCTGACAGCGGCGTCATCTCAGCCCGCAGCGCCACCGTGGGGGCCGTGGTGGGCAGCGGCACAGAGCTGTTCCGCATGGTGCGCCAGGGGCGGCTGGAATGGCGGGCCGAAGTCACCTCCAGCGAGCTCGCCCGCCTCAAACCTGGCCTGCTCGCCACCGTGACTGCCGCCAGCGGCGCGCAGGTCAAAGGCAAAGTGCGGATGATCGCGCCCACCGTGGACCCGCAAACCCGCGCGGTGCTGGTCTACGTGGACATTCCGCCCATGACCGCTGGCGCCAGTGGAGGGCTCATCCTGCCAGGGATGTTCGCCAAAGGTGTGTTTGAGTTTGGTGCATCCAATGGGCTGACCGTGCCCCAGCAAGCCGTGGTGATCCGCGACGGTTTCGCCTACGTGTTCCGCTGGAGTGCAGATGGCCATGTGCTGCAAACCAAAGTGCAGACCGGGCGGCGCAGCGGCACGCAGGTCGAGATCGTCAGCGGGCTGAAGCCTGAAGAGGCTGTGATCGTCACTGGTGCTGGTTTTTTGAACGATGGCGATCTGGTCAAAGTCGTTACAGCGAAGTAGGCGCAGGCGATGAATTTCTCCGCCTATTCCATCAAAAACCCTATCCCGGCGTTGCTGCTGTTCGTGCTGCTGACGCTGGCCGGGCTGTTGGCGTTCAAAGCCAATGTGGTGCAGGATTTCCCTGACATTGAGCTGCCCATCGTCACCGTGGTGGCCAGCTTGCCCGGCGCAGCCCCCGCGCAACTGGAAACCGAAGTTGCCCGCAAGATTGAAGATGCCGTCGCCACGCTGCAAGGCCTGAAAAACCTCTACACCACAGTGCTCGACGGGGAAGTCACCGTGACCGCCGAGTTCGTTCTGGAGAAGAACCTCTCCGACGCTGTGAACGAGGTGCGCGACGCCGTGGCCCGCGTGCGGGCCGAGTTGCCCAGCGATCTGCGTGACCCAGCAGTCACCAAAGCCTCCACCGCAGGCCGCGTGGTGCTGACGTTCACCGCGCAATCGGACAAACTCGATGCGCAAGAACTCAGCTGGTTCGTCGACAACACCGTCGCCAAGCGTCTGCTGTCGGTGCCCGGTCTGGGTGCCGTCAAACGCCGGGGCGGGGCCAACCGGGAAGTCCGCGTTGAGCTGAATGCCGACAAGATGGCCGCCTTCGGCCTCACCGCCATTGACGTGTCCCACCGCTTGCGTTTGGTGCAGCAAGACGCCCCCGGGGGGCGTGGCGACGTGAGCGGGGCCGAACAGGCGGTCCGCACCCTGGCCACCGCCAAAACCGCGCAAGAACTCGCCACGCTGGACATCCCGCTGGCCGACGGCCGCCACATCCGCCTCGACCAGTTCGCCACCGTCACCGACACCGTGGCCGAGCCGCGTGCGCTGGCACTGCAAGACGGCAAACCTGTGGTGGGCTTCGAGGTGTTCCGCACCAAAGGTGCGAGCGAGATTGACGTGGCCCGGGGGGCACGTGCCGCCGTGGCCGAATTGCAAGCCGCAACACCGAATGTCACCCTGACCCAGGTCATCGACAACGCCCAGCCAGTGGAAGAAAACTTTGTCGGTTCGATGGAGCTTTTGTACGAAGGGGCCGCGCTGGCTGTGCTGGTGGTGCTCTGGTTTTTGCGCGACTGGCGAGCCACGCTGGTGGCCGCTGCGGCGCTACCGCTGTCCGTCATCCCGGCCTTTTTGGGCATCAAATGGTTTGGCTATAGCATCAACACGGTGACGCTGCTGTCGCTGGCGCTGGTGGTGGGCGTGCTGGTGGACGACGCGATTGTCGAGATCGAAAACATCGAACGCCACCTGCGCATGGGCAAAACCCCAATGCAGGCAGCACTGGAAGCGGCGGACGAGATCGGTATGGCGGTGATCGCCACCACCTTCGCCTTGGTGGCGGTGTTTTTGCCTACCGCCTTCATGGGCGGCGTCCCGGGCTTGTTTTTCAAGCAATTCGGCTGGACAGCCGTGCTGGCGATTTTGGCCTCCTTGCTGGTGGCACGCCTGCTGACGCCCATGATGGCGGCGTACCTGATGAAGCCCAATGCTGTTCAATTTGTAGCTATTGATGCCCTGCCAGAGCGCACGACAGACAGTTTCATCATGAAAAAGTACCTCGCCACAGTGCGCTGGTGCCTTCACCACCGTTGGGTCACAGCCGCAGCCTCTTTGGCGTTCTTCGTGGGCTCACTGATGCTGGTGCCTCTGCTGCCCACCGGCTTTGTGCCACCGGCTGACCGTGCCCAAACCCAGATCAACCTGGAACTCCCCCCCGGCAGCACGCTGAACGACACCCTGGCCGTGGCCGAAGCGGCACGGCAGGCGGCGATGCAGGTCAAAGGCATCACTGGCGTGTTCAGCTCGGTGGGTGGCGGCTCCAGCGGCGACGCGTTTGCACCCGGTGCGGCGGCTGAGGCCCGGCGGGCGGTGCTGACGCTGACCACCGTTCACCGCACTGAGCGCCACGAATCGCTGCAAACGCTGGAATCCGACATCCGAGAGCGCCTCTCCGACATACCCGGTGCCCGCTTCCAGGTTGGCCCGCCAGACACGGGGGTGAAAATGCAACTGGTACTCAAAAGCACCGACCCCCTGCTTTTGAACGCCACCGCCAAACAGGTGGAACGCGAGCTGCGCACCCTGCAAGGGATCGGCAACGTCAGCAGCAGCGCGTCCCTGGTACGCCCCGAAATCATCGTGCGGCCCGACTTCGCCAAAGCCGCCGACCTGGGCGTCACCGCAGCCAGCATCGGCGAGACGGTGCGCGTGGCGACAGCGGGCGACTACGACATCAACCTGCCCAAACTCAACCTGACAGAGCGCCAGGTGCTGATCCGCGTCAAGCTGCCCGATGCGGTGCGGGCGGATTTGGCGCAGTTGGAGCGCTTGACCGTCCCAGGCAAATCCGGCCCGGTGATGCTGGCCAACGTCGCCACCCTCTCCTTGGACGCGGGCCCCGCCCAAATCGATCGCCTGAACCGCAGCCGCAACGTGACCTTTGACGTGGAACTCGGCAGCCGCCAGTTGGGCGAAGTCAACGAAGAAGCCCGCGCCCTGCCCGCCCTGAAAAACTTGCCCCCGAACGTGCAAATCGCCGAATTGGGCGACGCACAAGAGATGCAAGCCCTGTTCGCCAACTTTGGCGTGGCCATGGCCATTGGCGTGCTGTGCATCTACGGCGTGCTGGTGCTGCTGTTCCACGACTTCATGCAGCCAGTGACGATTCTGGCCGCACTGCCCTTGAGCATTGGCGGCGCGTTTGTCGCATTGCTGCTGACGGGCAAAGCACTCTCGATGCCATCGATGATCGGCCTCATCATGCTGATGGGCATCGTCACCAAAAATTCGATTTTGCTGGTGGACTACGCGATTTTGGCCAGAGCGGCCGGCATGAACCGCTTCGACGCGCTGGTAGACGCCTGCCACAAACGCAGCCGCCCGATTGTGATGACCACCATTGCGATGGGTGCTGGCATGCTGCCACTCGCCTTGGGCTGGGGCGCCGACCCGAGTTTTCGCAGCCCGATGGCCGTGGCGGTGATAGGCGGGTTGATCACCTCAACGCTGCTGAGTTTGCTGGTGGTGCCTGCGGTGTTCACGTTTGTGGACGATGTGGCGCTGGGGGTGCGGCGGGGATTCAAGCGGGGCAGGTAGGCTTAGCGCACACTGCGGATCTTTTTCACCAGCGCCGTTGTCGAGTACCCGTCCACAAAGGCAATCGTCATAGCAACCCCGCCATAAGCCTGTACAACCTTGGCCTCGGCCAGCAGGGCCATGTCGTAGTCGCCGCCTTTCACCAGCACATCAGGGCGCAGTTCGGTGATGAGTTCCAGTGGGGTGTCTTCGTCAAACCAAGTAACCAAACTGACGGACTCCAATGCGGCGATGACCATGGCACGGTCGGCCTCAGCGTTCAGCGGACGGTCGGGGCCTTTGCCCAAGCGCTTGGCGGAGGCATCGGTGTTCAGGGCGACGATGAGGCTGCCTGCCTCTCCTGCCAAGGCCCGCGCCTGCGCCAAGTAGCTCACATGGCCTCGGTGCAGCACGTCAAAGACGCCGTTGGTGAAGATAATGGGACGGGGTAAGGCGGCCAATCGCGCAGCCAGATCGGCGCGTTCGCAAAGTTTACGGGTGAAGGCCGGTAAGGCTGGCGTGGAGAGGTCAGGCGCAAGGTTCATGCGTGAATCCTAGCAGGTGGTTACAGCCCCGCCCGAGCGCAAAAATAACAAAGCAATACGCCTTTTCCCCCTGTAGACCCCGATAACACTGCACAGCGGATTGACTCATAATCAGTGGCAGCATGAAACTCGCCACCGTCAGCTTTAATACCATCCCCCTCGGGCGGCCTTTGCCTTTTGCCCTGCGCACAGCCGATGGCATTTTATTGGCGAGCAAAGGCTATATATTCACCGAACGCGAAGCACTCGATACGCTGGCCGCCCATGGCACGCTGTACGTGGACGAGGAAGAATCCAAGTTGTACCGGCGACAGATGGCCTCGCAAATGAACGCGCTGGTCAACAACCAGGACACCACGCTGGGACAAATTGCGGAGTCGCGCCTGTCGTCCATTGAATTGCAGTACAGCCCTGGCAGTGGGGGCGGCGGCATGGTGGACGATGTGCTGGCGGACAACGATGCGCCCATCGACTGGCTGGACATGCAAAGCCGCGCCAATTCGCTGATGCGCGACCCGAACAGCCTGCGCTTTTTGCACCGACTGGACCGCCTGCACAAAGACCTGAGCACCATCGCCAAGCGCAATCCGGACACGATTTTGTTCGCATTGATTCACCTCACCGCAAGCGAAACCCTGTTTTACAGCGCCACCCACGCCATGCTGGTGTGCGTGATGTGCTCGCTGGCCGCACGCGATGTCCTCAACTGGTCACCCGAGCTGGAAACGGCGATGGCGCGTGCCTCGCTGACGATGAACCTGTCGATGACGGAATTGCAAGACCAACTCTCGGGCCAGCATCAGCCTCCCACACCCGACCAACGCCGCCAGATTGACACCCACGCCTCGCGCTCGGTCGAGATTTTGCAAAAACGGGGGGTTACAGATCCGGTCTGGCTGGGGGCCGTGCTGCACCACCACTCAGCGGTATCAGGCCCACTGGCCGGGCGCATCCCAGCGCAGCAAATTGCACGCTTGATTCAGCGGGCTGACGGGTTTGCAGCCCGCTTGTCCCCGCGTGCTTCGCGCGCGCCTATGGCTCCGTCAGCGGCCATGCAGGCGACCTATTTTGACGAAAGCCGCAAGGTAGACGAAGCCGGTGCCTCGCTCATCAAGGCGGTGGGCATTTACCCACCGGGCTCGTTTGTGAAGCTGGCCAGCAACGAGATCGCCACCGTGGTGCGGCGTGGCATCAATACCTTGACACCTCGGGTAGCGGTGCTGGTGAACAAGCAGGGTATGCCGATGGTGGAACCGGCGATCCGCGATACCCGTCTGCCTGAGCACCGTATTGTGGCCAGCGTGAGCTACAAAGACATCAAGGTACGCTCAGACTTGGTACGCTTGCTGACGTTGACTTGACGGACGCAGCAAGCTCTTGCGCCACTTGTTGCGCAGTTTCTTTGCGGTAGCGGTTCAACTCCTGGACAGTCTTGAAGCTGCGATCAAGCAGCAAACTCAGGTTGTGCAGGATACGGTCAACCACTTTGCCTTCCCAGATAGCATCAAAGTTGATTTGCTGGTTCAGCCACTGGTCCATCCAATCGGGATTGGGCACCCGACTTTGGACAGTATCTCTCGGGAACAGGCTTTTGTTCACATGCAAATTGGTCGGGTGCAGTGCCTGCGCAGTACGGCGGGCGCTGGCCATCAGCACACCGACTTTGCTGAATGCGGCCTTGGCCTCACAGCCAAAATTGGTGATGGCGCGCTTCATGTAGCGCAGGTAAGCCCCCCCGTGGCGGGCTTCGTCCTGGCTGAGCGTGGTGTAGATTTTTTTGATAACGGGCTCGGTGTGCCATTCTGCGGCGCGGCGGTACCAGTGGTTAAGGCGGATTTCACCGCAAAAATGCAACATCAAGGTCTCTAACGCGGGGGCAGGATCGAACTCAAAACGCACCTCGTGCAACTCGGCTTCAGTGGGCACCAGCTCGGGACGGAAACGGCGCAGGTACTCCATCAGCACCAACGAGTGTTTTTGCTCTTCAAAAAACCAGATCGACAGGAAGGCGCAAAAATCACTGTCACCCCGGTTGTCACGCAGGAACATCTCGGTTGCGGGCAGTGCAGCCCATTCCGTAATGGCGTTCATCTTGATGGTTTGCGCTTGCTCGTCAGTCAAGCTATGGGCTTCAAACGCACTCCAGGGAATGTCTTTTTCCATGTCCCAGCGGACGGATTCCAGCTGCTTGAATAATTCGGGGTACAGCATGGGGGTGGATACAACAGAAGGCATAGCGGTTGTCATGGCGGATCTTTCAAAGCGTCGCGATGGTTTTATTCTATGCAATCGGCCTGACGTGTGCGTGACAGCCACCACACCCCAACGGGGTAGGACAGCATGCCGGGATGCCCTTTCAGGGCTGCGCGGCGGGGGACGCTGCCGGTGGAGGCACCAATTCCAGTTGATTTTTACGCCAGCGCAGCAGCTCATCGGCCACCAGCTCCAGCGCGGGTACCGCCAGCACACCGGGTACCGGTTTACGGATCAGTGCCTGGCATTGTCCGCAGACCCAGATTTCCACAGCGGCGGGCAAGGCCAGGCGCAGCTGCTCCAGTCCACCGGTGATATCACTGGGGTTGGCGCTCTCGCTGAAGCTTAAACACACGATATGGGCTTGGTGTACGGCACAGGCCTGCACGATGTCGTAAATGGGGGTTTGCACGCCCAAGGAGACACATTGGCAGGCTTCTAGGGTCAGCATGGCCTCGGCCATCAGGATGCCCAAACCACCGTACTCCTGCGGAAAGGTGGTCAGCAACACACAGGGCTGCGATTGCAGCGGTGGCGCAGGCATGCTGCCGATCGCGTTGTAGAGCACGCGTTTGGCACTTTCGGTAAAGGCACGCTGGGCAAACACAGGTAACTGCCCACCCACGCCAGCGTCTCGCACCATCAGGCTCAGAGGCGCAATGCGGTCAGTCACAAAATGGGCCAGGCCCAGCTGCAACTGGCTTTGTGCCAACTGGCGGCGCAGTTTTTCAATATCGTGGCTCTGGATCAGCGTGAGGTACGCTTTCAGGTTGATACGTTTTTCGGCAGAGTAGGCGCGCCGACCCGTGGTGCGACGGCGAAGCTCGCGCGGCTCACCCATGCGGGCCAAGGCGTCGGCGTCCAGATTGACCAATTTGCCAGGGCGGTGGCCCGCGTCCAGCAAGCGCTTGATGAGACGGAGTTTCTCCAACTGATCGCGGGGGTAGCTGCGTTCGCCAAATACATCACGCCCAGGTTTGGGAAAGCCGTAACGGCGCTCCCAAACACGCAGGGTATCTTTGGGAATGCCGGTGTCACGCTCTACAGCAGCGATCGGCAGCAAGGCATCAAGATCTACCGTACCGCTGGGTTTGTCAGTGGCCATGTCTGTGGTGAAGTTGATGGGTAAAAGGTTATTTTGATTTTTCATAGGCATTCCCTGGGTCTCTTAAAGGCCTACCACGCAGTTACGGCCTGAGCCTTTGGCGAAGTAGAGGCGGTCGTCCGCCAATTTGAGTAACGTGTCTTTGGTCAGCGTGGTGCCAGAGGCCTCCGACCATCACTGCGTTGTAGTGCCCCATGAGCAAATCGGCCAGCATCTGGCGGTTGAGTTCCGCATCGTGCACAACCAGTATTTTTTGCAAACGGTGTTCTGACATGCGAGGTTCCTAGGGTTCAAGAGCAAAGGACATAGCGTTTGTGCACAGTGGGCGGCAATACATGGAAACCAACAGGGCATCCATGACTCCAAAACAACTTCTTGCGCGTATTTCCTAATAATCCTCACCAGCGGCAATACATCCTGCCGCACCTCTGACGTTACATTTTCTAACAAAGGTTGCCACCCATGCGGAATACCCCCGGCTTTACCAACAATATAGGTGCGGCTATTGGCCGTAAAACCACGTTAACCGTGGCCCTGCTGCTCGGTGTGGGCCATGCCGCGCTGGCGGCTGCACCGCCGGCCAAGGCCATCGCCACACAGGCGGCGCCAAGCTGCCCGACCAACTTGGCGTACACCGTGCAACGGCTGCAAGACGAAAAGCCACAGTCGCTGTGCCAGTACGCAGGCAAAGTGGTGCTGGTGGTGAACACCGCCAGCTTTTGCGGCTACACCGGGCAGTACAAAGGGCTGGAAGCGCTCTACGCCAAGTACAAAACCAAGGGACTGGTGATACTGGGTTTTCCATCAAATGATTTTGAGCAAGAGAGCGGCAGCAACCAACAAATTGCCGATTTCTGCGAAAACACCTTTGGCGTGAAATTCCCGATGTTCACCAAAACCGCCGTCTCTGGTAAAGACGCCAGCCCGCTCTACCAGCAGCTTGCCACCACCACAGGTACCGCGCCGCAATGGAACTTTCACAAATACCTGCTGGCACGCGATGGCCGGGTGGTGGCCAATTACCCCTCCAAAGTGGCCCCTGAAGACCAGGCATTTTTGAAGGAGATTGAAAAGCAGTTGCAGGTACACTGAAGAAACATTACCATTCAGTCTAAATATGACCGTTTGGTTTTCAAAAAACCCTGCAACTCCAAAGCCTAAATCAAATGCTGATAATTCATCGCATACCAGCCCTGCTTGCCCTGTGTTGCAAGGCTGACCTGATTCGGCTCAGGCTTGCACGAACGACAAGCCAACCACCTTTATTGCTGCAAAGTCTTCTGGAACCTGATGTTTCGGTTGCAATCCTGGGGCGGTTCTCCTCCTCCCTCCCTCCCAAGTTCGTCTCGGGGCGCTTTGCGGCTTTTTTATTCCCGGTCTATGCAGACCGTCTGTGCAGTCAGGGCATGCCGTGACTGCCCCCCTCAAGGTCGCCATCATCGGCTCAGGCATTTCGGGCCTGGCGGTGGCGCACACCTTGCAAGGCCATGCCGATGTCAGCCTGTTTGAAGCAGGCAACTACTTCGGTGGCCACACCCATACCGTAGACATGACCCTGCCCGATGCGCAGGGCCAAGCGGTTACCCATGGTGTGGACACCGGTTTTCTGGTCTTCAACGAGCGCACCTACCCTAACCTCATCAACTTGTTTGCAGAACTGGGCGTGCAAACGGCGCTCTCAGAAATGTCGTTTTCGGTGCAAGTGCCTGGTGCTGCCGGCAAAACAGGCCATGAAACGCTGGAATGGAGTGGCAACAGCCTCAACACGGTCTTCGCCCAACGCAGCAACCTGCTGAACGGTCAGTTTTGGCGCATGTTGGCCGATGTGGTGCGCTTCAACACCCTGGTCACTCGCTTGGCCCGCCAAGACCGCGACAGCGATCTGGTGCAGCCACTGGGTGATTTCCTGAACGCGTACAGGTTCAGTAACGCTTTTCGCGATTGGTATTTTCTGCCCATGCTGGGCTGCATCTGGAGCTGCCCCACCGACCAGATGCTGCAATTCCCCGTGGCCACCATGGTGCGGTTTTGCCATAACCATGGTTTGGTGCAAATCACCAACCGCCCCCAGTGGTTCACCGTGGCTGGCGGGGCACGGCACTACGTGGACAAAATCACAGCCAACATCGCCGACAAACGCCTGAACACCCCTGTGCATCTGATCGAGCGTGATGCCAGCGGTGTGCGCATCGTGACCCAGGGCCGTGCCGAGCGGTTTGACAAGGTGGTGATCGCCACCCACTCCGACCAAGCGCTGGCCCTGCTGCGCGAGCCCAGCCCACAGGAACACGCCACGCTGGGCGCCATCCGCTACCAAAGCAACCGGGCTGTGCTGCACACTGATGCCTCGGTGCTGCCAAAACGTCAGTCCGCCTGGGCCGCGTGGAACTACGCACGGGTGGCCAGCAGCAGCAAAGAATCCGCCCAGGTTTGCCTGCATTACCTCATCAACCGGCTGCAACCCGTGCCGTTCGCCCAGCCGGTGGTGGTGTCGCTCAACCCCATGCAGCCGATTGATCCTCGCCACATCCATGGCGAATTCAATTACGCCCACCCGGTCTTCGATCTGGCGGCCTTGGAAGCCCAGGAGCACATGGCCATGCTGCAAGGCCAGCGCCACACCTACTTCGCCGGAGCGTGGATGGGCTACGGCTTTCACGAAGACGGCCTCAAGGCGGGCTTGGGTGTCGCCCGTTCGCTGCTGAAAAGCACCCACGCCCGTGGATGACCCCACGCCGCTGCCTGCCAACACCCTGGCCCAGCCCCTGCTGGGCTTGGGCCAAGTACGCCACACCCGCCTCAAGCCCGCACGCCACGCCTTCGTTTACCCCACCTACTTTCTGATGCTGCCCCTGCGAAGCCTGCAGAACATCAAAAACAATAGCAGCTCTAGCTCATCCAGCTTGCACCAAAACGGCATTTCATTCAATAAACGCGCGGCACTGAGCTTTTACGACTGTGACCACGGTGATGGCCGCGCACCCGAGCAAGGCGGTGCACTGGCGTGGCTGGACACCCTGCTCCACACCGAAGGCATTACCGATGCCACCGGTGAAATCTGGCTGCACTGCTATCCCCGTGTGCTGGGCTACACCTTCAAGCCCGTCAGCTTTTGGTACTGCCACCGCACCAACGGCACGCTGAGGGCCATCGTGGTTGAAGTCAACAACACTTTTGGCGAGCGGCACTGTTACCTGCTTGACCGACCCCGTTACGGCGCAGAACAGCGCGCGACCAAAGTTTTCCACGTATCGCCGTTTTGCGAGGTCACAGGGGAATACCGCTTTCGCTTTATGCGCACCGAGAAAAAGGGCACACCCCACACCGTGGTGCGCATCGACTACGACGACGCGACCGGCCCCCTGCTGCAAACCAGCGTCAGCGGCCAACTGATCCCAGCCACACACGCCGCCGTGCGCCACGCGCTGTGGCGCTACCCGGCCATGACCTTTGGGCTGATAGCTCGCATCCATTGGCAGGCGGTGCAACTCTGGCTGAAACGGGTGAAGTTCATCGGCAAACCGGTGCCACCTGAAAAGTTTGTCACGCGCTGAAGCCACATCCAACATCCGGTCTGCCCCGTACCCCACCTTATGAACACCTCCACAGCCAGCCCTTCCAGCTTCACCTCGTCCACCTTGGCGCTCCCCCCTGGCACGCCCGCCTCCGCCCGCACCGCCTTGAAGCTGTTGCAGCGCCTGCGCCACGGCGCGCTGACCCTGCAACTGCCTGACGGCAGCCTGCACCACTTCGGCCACACCGACCCAACCGGTGCCGTGCATACCGCCGCCATCACCATGAAAAACTGGAACGTCTGCAAAGCCGCGCTCAGCTCGGGTGACATCGGCTTTGCCGAAAGCTATATCGCTGGCGACTGGACGACCCCCAATCTGGCCGATTTGATGAAGGTCTTCATCAGCAACCGCCAAGAGGTGGAAGACGTGATCTATGGCAGCTGGCTGGGCAGACTGGTCTACCGCATCCAACACCTGTTCAACCGCAACACCAAGGCCAACAGCCAGAAGAACATCCACGCCCACTACGACCTGGGCAACGCGTTTTACACCCTGTGGCTGGACGGCACGATGAACTACTCGTCCGCCTGGTTCGACGGCGACCACACCCAACCCATGGCTGACGCGCAAAACGCCAAAGTGCGCCGCGCCCTGCGCATGGCCAACGTACAACCTGGCAACCGCGTGCTGGAAATCGGTTGCGGCTGGGGCGCACTCGCCGAAATGGCGATCACCGAGTTCAACGCCACGCTGACCGGCGTCACCCTCAGCACCGAGCAACTGGCGTTTGCGAATACGCGCATGGCACGCCTGGGCCAGAGCCGTACTGCTGATTTGCGTTTGCAGGATTACCGCGACATCAACGACGGCCCTTACGACGCGATTTGCTCGATCGAGATGGTCGAAGCCGTGGGGCGCGAATACTGGTCCACCTACTTTGCCAGCATCAGTCGCCTGCTCAAACCCGGCGGCCGTGCCTGTGTGCAAAGCATCGTGATCGACGATGGCCTGTTTGAGCGCTACATCGAATCGACCGACTTCATTCAGCAGTACATCTTCCCTGGTGGCTGCTTGCCCTGTCCGCGTGAATTCAAGCGTGAAGCCGAAAAAGCCGGTCTGCAAGTCATCGACAGCTTCGCCTTCGGCACCGACTACGCCGAAACCCTGCGGCGCTGGCGAGCCCAGTTCCTGGCAGAAAAAGCCCGTGTGCTGCAACTCGGGTTTGACGAGAAATTCATGCGCCTGTGGGAGTTCTACCTTGCCTACTGCGAAGCCGCTTTCGACAAGGCCAATATCGACGTGGTGCAGTACACCTTGCAAAAACCGCTCTGACCTCCGACTGAAGACCCTCTGAACCTAGAAACACCCAAGGTTGCCATGCATTCACCATCAAAAACAATAGCTGCCTGCGCTCTGTGGGCTTGCACTTTTGGCCTTTTTGGCATGAATTCAGCTTTGGCACAACCCGCAGAGCTGCCTGCGGCCAAGCTGACGGGGACATCCAAACTGCGCGTGTTTGGTTTCGAGATTTACGATGCCCGGCTGTGGGTCACGCCTGGCTTCAAACGCAGCGATTACAGCCAAACGGCATCGGCGCTGGAGCTCACCTACCTGCGCAACTTCAAAGGTGCGGTCATCGCAGAACGCTCACTCAAAGAGATGCGCCGTGTCGAGCCTTTCAGCGAAGCACTGGCCAAGCAGTGGCTGGCGGACATGACGGCAGCCTTTCCGGATGTGAAGGTGGACGACCGCCTGACCGGCATTTATACCCCTGGCGCAGGCCTGCGCCTGCTGTTCAACGACAAACCCCTGACTGAGCTGAAAGACCCGGTTTTCGCCCGCGTCTTCATGGGTATTTGGCTCTCGCCCAAAACCTCAGAACCGGCCATGCGCGACGCGCTGCTGGCGGACGCCGGGCCTTGAACACCGACACCGCACCGCCATTACCGCCACCACAGCAACTCACGCCGTTGTCGTGGCAAAACGGCCTCAGCTATGGCGCACTGGGCCTGCCGCTGGCTTTCGTCGCGCTGCCGCTCTACATCATCTTGCCCAACCACTACGCCCGCGAATGGGGTGTGCCGCTGGCCACGCTGGGCTGGCTGCTGCTGGGGGCAAGGCTGTTTGACGCGCTGATCGACCCGCTGCTGGGCCGCTGGTGTGACCGGCTGTATGCCCAATCCACCCGCGCCGTGCTGCGCTGGGGCGCAAGTGCTGCGGTGTTGCTGGGGTTGGGCTTCACCGCGCTGTTTTTCCCGCCCGTCAGCCTCGCCCCATCGCACAGTGCCGGTTTGCTGGTGTGGGCCGCGTCCGCTTTGCTGCTGACCTACACCGCTTACAGTTTTTTGAGCATCAGCCACCAGTCGTGGGCCGCACGCCTGGGCGGCGACGAGGTGCAGCGCAGCCGTACCGTCGCTTGGCGCGAGGCGCTGGGCTTGGCAGGTGTTGTTTTGGCGTCAATTGTGCCTGTAGTGCTTGGCCTGCGGGCAACAGTAGCTCTCTTTTTTATAGCATTAGTCTTGGGATGGATGGCGTGGACGCTTGCGCCTCGGCCAGCACCCACCAGACGCACGACCGCAGCGACCAGCGCTACCGCCACCATCGCCGCGACTTCACTGTGGCACCCGTTTTCCCACCCTGAATTCAGGCGTCTGCTGGCGGTCTTCATGCTCAACGGCATTGCCAGCGCCGTGCCAGCCACGCTGGTGTTGTTCTTCGTTCAAGACCGCCTGCAAGCCCCTCCCGCGCTGCAACCGGCGTTTTTGGGCAGCTACTTTGTCTGCGCGGCCTTGTCGATCCCGTTGTGGCTGCTGGCGGTCAAACACATCGGTTTAGCCCGCTGCTGGCTGGTGGGGATGGTGTTGGCGATGGTGACGTTCATTGGCGCACTTGCGCTGGGTACGGGCGACACCACCGCCTTCCTCTTCGTTTGCGCCCTCTCCGGCGTGGCCCTGGGCACCGATTTGGCCCTGCCCAGCGCCTTGCTGGCCGGGGTGGTACAGCGCGCCGGTGACAGCGGCCACGCCGAGGGCAGTTACTTTGGTTGGTGGAATTTCGCCACCAAACTGAATTTGGCGCTTGCGGCCGGGCTGACCTTGCCACTGTTGGCGCAGTTCGGCTACGCCCCTGGTGTGCGCGACCCACAAGCCCTGGCCGCCCTCAGCACCGCCTATTGCCTGCTGCCGGTGGCCCTCAAGCTGATCGCGGCCACCCTGCTCTATACCCTCATCCTGCGAAAGTCCCCATGAAAAGACGCCTGTTTTTAACCTCAGCCACGGCCCTGAGCGCCTCCGCCTTGGCGCTCAGCGGCTGCGCCAGCCAAAAAATCGAGGCCTACGCCAACGACAAACCGCTGTTCGATTTACCCAGCTACTTCAACGGTGTGCTGGACGCTTACGGCGTCTTCACGGACCGCTCTGGCCAAGTCGTGAAACGCTTCACCGTGGTGATGACGTGCAGCTGGAACGGTGACGCGGGCCTACTGGACGAAGCCTTCAGCTACTCGGACGGTACCACCCAACAGCGCATCTGGCGGCTCCAGAAACTGGCGAATGGCAAGTTCACAGGCCGCGCAGACGACGTGGTGGGCGAGGCATTGGGCGAAACGCAGGGCAACGCTTTCCACTGGGCTTACACGCTGAGTTTGCCGGTGGACGGTACAGTCTACGAGGTGCAGTTCGACGACTGGATGTACCGCATGACGGACAAGGTGGTGTTGAACAAAGCCACCATGCGCAAATTCGGCGTGCGCCTGGGCGAAGTCACCCTGTCGTTCACCAAACGGTAGATGGGCGCTTCTATGTCCCTCAATCCCCCCCTCACCGACTGGCACGGCAAAACCGTCTGGTTGATCGGCGCCTCCACCGGGATAGGTCGCGCCACGGCGTCACAGCTGTACGCGCTGGGGGCCACGGTGGTGGTGTCTGCCCGCAAAGTGGCGGCGCTGGAGTCGTTTGTAGAAACACACCCAGGCAGCTGCATCTTGCCGCTGGACAGCACCGATCAGGCAGCGGTGCGTACCGCCTGCGACGCGGTGTTCGCCCAAGGCCAAGTTGATCTGGTGCTGTACTGTGCGGGCTACTACAGCGAGCAGCGCGCCACCGCCTTCAACTTGGCTGAAATGCTGCACCACCTGGACGTGAACTACGTCGGCGCACTCTACCTGCTCGATGCCTTGCTGCCGCAGTTGCTGAAACAAGGCCATGGCCACATCAGTCTGGTCAGCAGCGTGGCGGGCTACCGGGGTTTGCCACAGTCGCTGGCCTACGGACCCACCAAAGCCGCGTTGACCAATCTGGCCGAAACCCTGCACAATGATCTGGCGGACAGTGGCATTGCTGTCAGTGTCATCAACCCTGGGTTTGTCGAGACGCCTTTGACAGCACAGAATGGTTTTAAGATGCCAGCGCTTATTACACCGGAACAAGCAGCTACAGAAATCATAGCATCATGGAAAAAAGGCGAGTTTGAGATCCACTTTCCCAAACGCTTTACCCGCTGGATGAAGCTGCTGCGCATCCTGCCTAACAGCCTGTACTTTCAAGCGGTCAAACGGTTGAAAGTTGCCTAATGACACGGCCACTATGATCCAAGACCCTGCCCAGCACCTCATCACCTACTTCGAGCAACTCACCCCGCAAAGTGTGGCCCAGATTGGCGCGCACTACACGGCAGACGCCACCTTCAAAGACCCGTTCAACGAGGTGTACAGCGCGGCTGACATTGCGCACATCTTCAGTCACATGTTTGAGGCGCTGGAAGAGCCGCGCTTTGTGGTGACAGAGCGCATCGTGCAGGGTGCACAGTGTTTTTTGGTGTGGGATTTCAAGTTCCGCTTCCGCAACTTCCGCAAGGGGGAGCTGCAAACCATTCACGGGGGTTCCCACCTGCGCTTCGCCGACGATGGTCGGGTGAACTACCACCGTGATTATTGGGATGCTGCGCAAGAACTGTATGAAAAGCTACCGGTGGTCGGTGGCGTGATGCGGTGGCTGAATAAAAGAGTCAACACCTGAAAGCCTATGACACCTCCCCCTTGCACAGGAGAGGTGAAACAAATCACACTGGCTGCGTGTCCATGAAACTTTGGCGCAACACCAGCTTGTCCTGCAACTTCGACAAATTCGCATGCCCATCGCGCCAGTCGATGTCGGGGAAACGGAAGTCCAGATAGCCCAATGCACAGCCGACAGCGATGTCCGCCAGGCTCAGGTGGATGCCCACGCAGTAAGGCTTGTCGGCCAGACCTTGGCTCATGGCTTTGACGCTGGCGGTGATTTTGCCCAGCTGACGGTCGATCCAGGCTTGTGAGCGTTCGCTGTCTTTGCGGCCCGCCCAAGTGGCTTCCAGCCGGGCCAGCAAGGCCGCGTCCATCAGGCCATCGGCCAGCGCTTCCCAGGTTTTCACCTCAGCGCGCTCGCGGCCCAGCGCAGGGATGAGCTTGCCAACGGGCGACAGCGTGTCCACGTATTCGACGATCACACGCGAATCAAACAGAGCTTCGCCACCTTCCATCACCAAACAGGGCACTTTGCCCAGAGGGTTGGAGTCGGTAATCTTGGTGTCCGCTGCCCACACGTTTTCTTGAACGAATTGGTAGTCCAGCTTTTTTTCGGCCATGACAGCGCGAACTTTGCGGACGTAAGGACTGGTGATGGCACCTATCAGTTTCATAAGCTCAATATTGTTACTCTGACCTTCATTCTATCGGCTCGCTCACTGTGCTGAAGGGCGCAGGACTAAAGCGGGCTGAGCACAGCCCCTCTTCACCACGAGTGGCTGTGCGTCCTACAATCCGGAGATGACTTTTTCCACTGTTTCCGCTCTTTCGCCCTTGGATGGCCGTTACGCCAACAAGCTTGCCAAACTCCGTCCGCTGATGAGCGAGCAGGGCTATATGCACCGCCGCGTTCAAGTTGAGGTGGCCTGGTTTATCGCCTTGAGCGATGCTGGTTTTGCTGAATTCAAGCCCTTCTCACCCGGAGCACGCACTTACTTGATGAGTTTGGTGAAGCAGTTTTCAGCCGCCGATGCCGATGCCATCAAAGAGATTGAAAAAGTTACCAACCATGACGTGAAAGCGGTCGAATACTGGATCAAGTCCAAATTTGAAGCCCGCCCCGAACTCAAAAGCGTAGGCGAATTTGTCCACTTTGCGTGCACCAGCGAAGACATCAACAACACCAGCCACGCCCTGCAAATCAAGGGTGCGCGCGAAACCGTGGTGTTGCCAGCCATCGACGCCATCATCGCCAAACTGCGCGAGATGGCCCACACTTTCGCCGATACCCCTATGCTGAGCCGCACCCACGGCCAGACCGCCAGCCCCACCACGGTGGGCAAAGAGGTGGCGAACGTGGTGGTCCGCCTGATGGCTGCACGCGAAAAAATAGCCCGTATCCCCCTGCTGGCCAAAATGAACGGCGCCGTAGGCAACTACAACGCCCACCTGTCGGCCTGGCCTGATTTTGACTGGGAAGCTTTCAGCCAGCACCTGATCGAAACCCCTGAGCCACTGGGCCTGGGCCTGACTTTCCAGCCTTACAGCATCCAGATCGAGCCGCACGACTACATGGCTGAGCTGTTCGATGCGGTCGCCCGCACCAACACCATCCTGATCGACTGGTCGCGCGATGTGTGGGGCTATGTCAGCGTGGGCTACTTCAAGCAGCGCTTGAAAGACGGCGAAATCGGCTCGTCCACCATGCCGCACAAGGTCAACCCGATTGATTTTGAAAATGCTGAAGGCAACCTGGGCCTCGCCAACGCCCTGCTGCGCCACCTGAGCGAAAAGCTGCCTATCAGCCGCTGGCAGCGCGATTTGACCGACTCCACCGTGCTGCGCAACATCGGTGTGGCGCTGGGCTACGCCACGCTGGCCTACCAGTCGCTGCTGACGGGGCTGAACAAGCTGGAACTGAACGAGGAAGCGCTGGCCGATGATTTGGACAACGCCTGGGAGGTGCTGGCCGAACCCATCCAAACCGTGATGCGCCGCTTTGGCGTGGAAGGCGCTTACGAAAAGCTGAAGGCCGTCACTCGAGGCAAAACCGTGACAGCCGAGGCGCTGCACGGCTTGATCCGTGACTTGGCTATTCCTGAAGCAGAAAAAGAGCGTCTGCTGGCAATGACGCCGGGCAGCTATACGGGCAAAGCGGCGGAACTGGCTCGGCGGGTGTAACGGGTGGCCATCAAATCCACCATCTTCAAAGCGAACCTGCAAATAGCGGACATTGACCACAGCTACTACGCCGACCACGCGCTCACCTTGGCACGCCACCCCAGCGAGACAGATGAACGCATGATGGTGAGGCTCGTGGCGCTGGCGTTGAACGCGCACAAACTGCACACCGTGCTGGGGGGAGACGGCGTCTTGGCGTTTGGCGAAGGACTCTCTAACCCAGACGACCCGGACATCCATCTGCGCGACTACACCGGCCAAACGCGCATGTGGGTGGAAGTAGGCCAGCCTGAAGACAAGCCGCTCATCAAAGCCTGCGGCAAGTCCGATGAAGTGCTGCTGTACTGTTTTAACCACGCGGCAGAGGTGTGGTGGCGCGGCATGGAAGCCAAGCTGGCGCGGCCTAAAAACCTGAGCGTATTCCGCGTGCCGACAGTGGCTTCGCAGGCGCTGATTGGTCTGGCGCAGCGCAGTATGCAGCTGCAAGCGACGGTACAAGAAGGCGTGTTGACGCTGGGAGATGCACAGCGCACGGTGGACGTGGAGTGCGTGCGCTGGAAGTAACCAGGCGCTACGCTGAGCGCCCTTCAGCAGCCCGCTCAGCGTAACGGTTAAACCGCCACGCGGAATCCTCTTGGGTGATACGCCGCCAAGTGTGGCGCTTTTCGCCTGGGGAAAGCTCTGTCCAGCGCTGCACTTCTTCAAATGTGCGGCCACAGCCCTTGCACATTTCGTCGCCCTGGCTGGTGGAGCAAATGGCGATACAGGGCGTATCTGGCGTGGTGCCGTACCAGACCGTCCACGCCGCCAGCGCTTGGGGCGGAAAGCTGCGCTCATCCGCCTCGTCTTCTTTGAAATACACCAACAAGGCATAAACCTCAGCCAAAGCGCGCAATTCAGCGCACAGCGTAACGCCATCGGGAGAGGGTTTGCGGGCACGCCAAAAGTTGATGGCAGCTTCAATGTCAGTGATATGGAGGCCTGCCATAGGTATCTTCAGGGTTCGGCACTCCATCATAGCGCTGCTAAAAAATCTAAATTAATAGCAACAAGAGGCCATCCAGACTGAACCACAGGGGGTGTTTCATTTAAATCCCCCTGTTTTTCAGATGTTTTTCCCTTGCATAAGGGGTACTTGGCGTGTTCAAATCTAACGCTTGAAGGGGAGTAACTCCCAATCAAGCTGATCGTCAATACGAAGCCTGTGCTTCCGGTCAGCTTGGGCACCCATCGTTCCGATGGCCTGCCGAGCCAGACCTTCGATACGTACCCTGGCGGTGCAGTCGAAGCGTTCTGAATGGCTCCACAATCATTTTTCCGCCTCACCCTTGCTCGCTGGAATTGCTTTTTACGCAACTTTTGGAGATGGTTCATGGAATTTTTATCTGCGCCCTGGTGGTCAGCCCTGCTGGCGATTATTTTGATCGATTTGGTACTGGCGGGCGATAACGCCATCGTCATCGCGCTGGCTGCACGCAACTTGCCCCCCGCACTGCAAAAGAAAGCCATTGTTTGGGGCACTGTGGGCGCCATTGCCGTGCGTTCGGTGATGACGCTGGGGGTGGTGTGGCTGCTCAAAATCCCGGGGTTGATGCTGGTGGGCGGCCTGGGCCTGCTGTGGGTAGCCTACAAACTGCTGGCCGATCAGGGCAGCGATCAAGACCATAGCCCTGTGGCCAGCACCTTTTGGGGAGCCATGAAAACCATCGTGATTGCCGATGCACTGATGGGTGTGGACAACGTGCTGGGTGTTGCCGGTGCGGCGCACGGCGCGATGGATCTGGTGGTGATCGGCCTGGTCGTCAGCGTACCGATTGTGGTGCTGGGCAGCACCATGGTGTTGAAGCTGGTAGAGCGCTTTCCCGTCATCATCAAGCTGGGTGCAGCCGTACTGGCCTTCACCGCCGCCAAAATGATTGTCAGCGAATCTCTGCTGGACAGCGTGTTCGCATCGGACGAACTGGTGAACAACGCCGCCCGCTGGGCAACCTACGCGGTGTCGGTGGTGGGCGTGCTTGCATCAGGGGCTTGGGCAACTCGCCGCACGGCCACAACGAGAACATCGACCTCGTAACGCCAACAGGACGGGGCAGCCAGACACTCAGCGCTGCGACGCCCGCTCTTTGGCCAGATCCTTGGCTGTGGCTTGCATCTGCCGCAGCCGGGTGTCGATGATGGACGCCTCGATATGGTCGCCAGGCTGCCCTCCCAAGCCACTGCGGGTGGCAAAGTCTTGTGCCGCTTTAAAGCGGTCTACGGCTGCCGGAAAGTCAAGAGAGGCAGCCTGCACCTCGGCTTCGGCACGCAGCGCCCGCAGGGTGAGACTCTGTGCAGCAGCCACGTTCGCAAGCTGCTGCCACGCCCCAGCGTCCTGCGGATGGGCCATGACCCAGGCGTCAAGGCGTGGCAACACCTCGGCCAACAGCGTGGTGGTACGGTCTGCAATGCGGGTACCGCTTGGGTTGACGCCCCTAACCTCTGCTCCATTGGCCAGCAGCTCCAGCGCTTTTTTATGCTGGAGCACCGCCACCTGTGCCAGCAAGAACAGCTCGGCCCGGTCCGTAGCGGCGGGATCAGAATAGCTTTCGGCCAGTGCCAAGTCACCGGCTTGCAAGGCCACTTCCACCGTCAGCAGGCGGGCCAACCGGGTGGCGTTGGCGTCAAACCGGACGGTGTTTTGCAGCCTGACCAGCAACCGCTGAGCCTGGGCGAATTCGCGTAACTTCAGGCTGGCCAGTACCGCACCGTAGAGGGCACCCACCTGTCGGGCTTGGGGAGAAAGCTGCGCCGCAGACGGCGTGGTGCCCACAGCGGCAGAGCGACTGCCTGCGCTGTCGTCAGCTTCCGTCGCCCAAGTGCGCAGCGCGTCGACCCCAGGGTCGCTGAGAATACGTGCCCGTGCCGCCATCATGCTGTGCGTCAGGTCAGCGGAAAGCAGGGGGGCATTGGCCGCCGTGGTTTGGGAAGCGGATAAAACAGGCGACAAAACGGGTTGTACAGGCAACTTCACAGCTGCTTCAGAACTCACCCGCAGTTGCATATCGGCAATGCGCTGGCTGGTCAGCGGGTGGCTGCGCAGGTAGGGGTAGGCGCCGTTGTCGTTCAGGCGCGAGGCCTGTTGCAGCTTTTCAAACATGCTGACAAAGGCCTGAGGCTGGTAGCCAGCTTGGGTCATCACGTTGTAGCCAATGCGGTCAGCCTCGCGCTCCATGTCACGCGAGAAATTCAGCGAACTTTGCACCGCGGCTGCCTGGCTTCCGGCCATCACGGCATTCGCCATATTGGGGCTTTTGCTCGCCGCCAACGCACCTAAAACCATAGCGGCAAGCACCCATGGCGTCTGCTGCCCCTGCTGGGTGGTCAGGCGAGAAATGTGGCGCTGGGTGACGTGGCTCAGCTCATGTCCAAGTACGGAGGCCAGCTCGTCACGGCTGGTCACCACCGCAATCAGACCCAAGTGAACGCCCATGTAGCCACCGGGCAGCGCAAAAGCGTTGACGCTGCGGTCACGGATCAGCAGCAACCCCCAGGCAAAGCGCTCTTCCATCTCTGGCGACATCTCGCCACGGGCGCGGGCAGCCGCCTGCAGAGGCCCCCAGATGGCCTGCACATAGTCAGCCAACAGCGGATCGTCCACATAATCAGGATCGCGGTAAATTTCACGGGCAATGCGGTCGCCGAGTTGGCGCTCCACCGCCAAACTCATGTCGCTGCCATCGCCCAGCGTAGGAAGTTGAGCTGGTGCAGGCTGAACCGCAAGCAGCAACGCACAGCTCAGTAGACTGAGGAAACACTTGTGAAGTGAGGAGGAGGGAGGGCGTTTCAACAGGCGTCTTTCAGCGGATGAAAAAATTACGTCAACGTATGATGCCCGGCACCGGTATACGTTCTGTAAATCGCAGATTCTCTGTGATTTCAACTGTCCCGCCTACCTGCCACTGAATGAGCACCATGACCGCACTCACCCACTTTGACGCCCAAGGCCAAGCCCACATGGTGGACGTGGCCGCCAAAGCCAACACCCACCGCATCGCCATTGCAGCAGGACAAATCGACATGCTGCCCGCAACGCTGGCATTGATCCAAAGCGGCACCGCCAAAAAAGGGGATGTGCTGGGCATTGCGCGCATCGCTGGCATCCAGGGCGCCAAAAAGACCAGCGATTTAATCCCGCTGTGCCACCCGTTGGCGCTCACACGGGTGGCTATGACTTTTGAAGCAATTTCAGCTGATGCGACAAGCCCTGCACGGGTTTTTTGTACAGCAACCGCAGAAACAGTTGGCCCTACTGGCGTAGAGATGGAAGCCTTGACCGCTGTGCAGGTTGCTCTGCTGACAATTTACGACATGTGCAAAGCGGTAGACCGGGGCATGACGATCACGGGTGTGAAGCTGCTGGAGAAGCACGGAGGAAAGTCGGGGAGTTTTGTGGCTTAGCCTGCCATGCCAAGTACACCTCAGGAAATGCGGCCTGGTAACGTGCCCTGTGGAACGCCACCTCGGCATCCATTCCCAGCAAGCCCGCGCTAGCGATCACACGCTCGATCACCAGCGGCTCTGGCGAAAAATGCAGCAATGCTGTCGCCATGCGGTACTGTTCCCGGGCATTGTCCGGCGTCAGGGGCGTGATGGCCAACTCAGCAAATTCGACCTGCGCCAGGAACAACCACGAACCTTTGATCTTGCGCAGTGTGTCATCGCGGTAGGCAGCCGAACGCTCATGCGGTGACAGGTAGATTTGGCTGATGCGGTAGTAGTCCCAGCTGGCATAGCCCACAAAAACTATAAAAATGATAGCTGTTATAGCCCACCCAGATTGCACAAGCTGTCGATTTGATTCAAACACAGGGCTGCGACACATCAACGAGCGCTCCGGCGTCGTCCACAACAGCACGCCGCACAGCACCACAGCCATCTGAAAGGGCCCGTACCACAGCGGGTATTCGAGCAAACTGTGCAAACCGATAACCGCCAGCACACACCAAGCCATTTGCCGCGTGGCATCCACTTGCGCCCAAGGTCTGGCACGCCGTATCAGCCACAGCAAAGCCAGACAAAAGCACGCCGCAAAAGGCACTCCCAGCTCGACCGCCAAATGCAATGGCAAGTTGTGTGCGTTGTCCAAAATGGCACAAAACCGCTCACCGGGAAACAGCGTGACGTAGTGGGCGTAATCCAACTCACCCCAACCCCAACCCAACCAGGGCTTTTGGGCGATGAGATCACGCACGTTATGCCAGAGGGTGCTGCGGCCAGAACAAAGCGCATCCCCCGCCTGCAACCGCGCCCACGCACCGAGCGCGAGCGGGTTCAAACCGATCAAGGTGGGCAACACCAGCAGCGCAACGGCATAAGCCAGCACATAAACGGCCAACAGCCGGCGTGTCAGCGACACACGAAAACCTCGCCACAGAGCGGTGAGCACGCAGACCAGCACAACTTGAAACAAGCCTGTGCGTGATGAGGAGGCTGCGTTCCCCACGGCCAACAACACAGCCAGTGCGGCCATCCCTGTACAAGCCGAAGATCGACGACGAGAACGCTCAGGCCGAAGCTGAAGCGACCACCATAGCAGTGCGGCAAGCGCAATACTGGTCAAGGTGGCGAACAGGTTGCGCTGGCGTAAATTGGCAAACGCTTCCCCTGGCAAAGTGGCGCTGATGAAGGGAGAAAAATGGCCGCTCCAACCCAGGTACTGCACCAAGGCCATGGCACAACTGAGGGTGCCTGCGAGCAGCCAGGCGAAAGCGGTGGTTTTGGCCAAGGGGAGGCAATACCAGATATACCGCTTTGTCGAGAGGGCCAAACCGCACCACAACACAACCCAAACTTCAGAAAAAAATCCTGGCACAGGGCCAAAAACAAAATAACTTAGCCATGGCAATGCAATAATTATAACTGCACATAAAAAAATCATAAATTAATTCAATGCAGCATTAATATTTAATTAATTTTTTCAATTTCATAACCATCTACATGCGCAAACCCACGGACATCTACAGTTTTACGGTCTACAAAAACAACCCAATCCATCGACTTTCGGCTGACCAAAGGAATCCAAACAATATCAGCTTCAGGTATATTTATTTTTTTCAATGCATCATCGATAGCAACTACTTGCGAAGGTCTTCGAATTTTCAATTCGGAAATTTCTTTAGCTACCCGCAAAACTTGCTCATGATTCAGTGCATAGTCTTGCCACCATGAGGGGCGTGTTGATATCTCATACCCCTGGAATGACAGCTCCATAGCATTCATGCGCTCGACGGAGTTTTTGGGATTTCTGGTACCAAGGATACGAGGCCCAAATAAAGGTAGCTTCTGCAAAGAAATTGGTGCAATTTTCAATTCAGAAACAACAATCTCTGCAGCAGTAACGGCTCGAAAATCATTCACCTGAAAAACCAAAAACACAGGTCTAGCTAAAAAAACAGAATACAACCCATAACCCAACGCACACACCTGAATTACTACTATAAATCCCAAATCAAAAATAAGCTCTTTCAACTTTTTTTTAGGATTAAATAAAATCAATGTCATCAAAGAACCACAAACCACATCAACAACTGATATCAAAACAAATAATTTTCGCCCGCCAACCAAATCATCGTATGGAAATGGAAACCAAAAACCAAAAACCAAAACGGCAAGACAACCAATAATAAATAAACTTATTATTAAATGAAAAAAAGCCGCCTTAGCGGCAGCTTTTAATCGATAGCTAAAAAAACTCATTATTTAAAAATTCAATTGCATGTTTTTGGAAGATACTTATCCAACATGGTTGTTGCTGCATTTCCAGTCGAAGTTCTGCAATTAAAATTGACACCAGATCCATTGGCAATAATATCAAAGTATATGGATTTCCCAGCAATACCTGGGCCAGTTGAATTATTAAATGTTGTAAGAACCTTGCACCCCGTAATATTTCCTGCCGTATTAACCAATGTTCCGCTAAAAAGAACACTAGCCACATATTTACCAACAATTGCAGTCGATATAGGCAATGGATTTGGTGTTCCTGCAGCTGCAGCCGCAGTATTATTAGGACAACTTGTCCCTACCAAATTATCCAACCAAGCCGTCTTAGCGCCATCAGTAAGTATAAATGCCTCAGATGCTTGAGCACGCATTGTATAGTCTTGATATGCAGGCAAGGCAACTGCAGCTAATATGCCAATAATTGCTACCACAATCATTAATTCAATTAAAGTAAATCCCTTTTGGTAAATTTTCACTTCATTCCCTTGCGTTAAAAAAAAGAGTGCCAAAGCACTCTTTTTAATATTAAAAATTATTAATTAATTACATGTCTTTGGCAGAAATTTATCAGGCACTGTAGTCAATGCATTGCCCGTTGAAGTTCTGCAATTGAAACTGACACTTGCGCTATTGGCAACAATATCAAAATAGATTGCTTTCCCAGCAATACCAGGGCCGGTTGTAGTGCTGTTAAAAGTTGTGAGCGCAGTACAACCCGTAATATTGCCAGCGGTATTCACCAAAGTTCCACCAAACAAAACGCTAGCCACATACTTACCGACAATCGCAGTAGAGATAGGTAATGGATTCGGTGTGCCAGCAGCAGCGGCCGCAGCGTTGTTCGGACAAGCTGTACCAACCAAGTTATCTAACCATGGTGTCTTTGAGCCATCAGTCAAAATCATAGCCTCAGATGCTTGGGCACGCATCGTATAGTCCTGATAGGCAGGCAAAGCCACCGCGGCCAAAATACCAATGATCGCTACAACGATCATCAATTCAATAAGGGTAAAACCCTTTTGCAAAGTACGCTTCATAAGAACTCCTAATAGGTGAATGGGAACTCTTCTACTATCAAGATGCATGCCACGTATGCCAATGCCTAAAGTACATAACCAACGGACAGACGTTAACAAATACGCCGCCGTATCCGACAAATTTGTCAAACTGGGTGACCACTTATGTACGACCTGCACAAAGATGTACACACTTCGGGACCCGCAGTCATCTTGATACCGACACAGTGGCAGCCACCCGCCACCAAACAGCGAACTACTTGATACACACCGCCCGCACCTGCTTCAAATCCGTCATTCCAAGCATAATTTTCTCCATACCATCCATCTTGAGTGTGCGCATACCCGCTTCTACGGCGGCAGAGAACAGCTCCGCCACCCGCGCCCGCTCCTGAATCAGTTTTTTGGCGGTATCGTCCGCAATGAGCAACTCATGCAGGCCGAGGCGACCTTTGTAGCCCGTTTTGTTGCATTTGTCGCAGCCGACAGCCCGGTAAAAATGCAACTCACCGTTTTGACCATAGGCTTGCTGCCAGCCTTTCAGCAACTTTTGTGACTCGCCCACAGCGTCACGCTTCCAGGCTGTCGTGTGGCGCAGCTCGTCGGAATACTCGGCAATGAAGGCGTGCAGCTCTTGCTCATCAGGAATGTACTGCTGCTTGCAATCGCACAATTTTTTGGCCAAGCGTTGGGCCAGGATGCCCAAAAGCGCATCGGCAAAATTGAAAGGATCCATACCCATGTCAAGCAGGCGGGTGATGGATTCAGGTGCTGAGTTGGTGTGCAGGGTAGAAAACACCAGGTGACCGGTCAGTGAGGCCTCAACGCCCATGGACACGGTTTCTTTGTCGCGGGATTCGCCCACCATGATGATGTCAGGGTCAGCGCGTAAAAAGGCGCGCATCACCAAGGCAAAGTCGATACCGGCTTTTTTGTTGATTTGAACTTGCCGCAAGCCTTTTTGGGTAATTTCAACCGGATCTTCTGCTGTCCAGATTTTGGTGTCTGGGGTGTTCAGAAACTTGAGGATGGAATGCAGCGTGGTGGTTTTACCCGAGCCGGTAGGGCCACAGACGTAGAAAAGACCATAGGGCTTGGTGATGGTCTTTTCCAAGCGAGTTGCGTTGTGCGAGGTCAAGCCCAGCTTGTCCATGGGGATGGGTTCGCCACCAGCCAAAATACGCATCACCACGTCTTCTACGCCACCAGAGGAAGGAATAGTGGCAACGCGCAGTTCGATATCGAGAGAGCCGTATTTTTTGAATTTGATCTTGCCGTCTTGGGGCTTACGCTTTTCGGAAATATCCAGATCACACATGATCTTCAAGCGTGTGGCCATGGCTTGACGAAAATGCGAAGGAACTTCGATGTACGGAATCAAAGTGCCATCGATGCGAAAACGGATACCGGTTTTACCCTTGCCTGGCAAAGGTTCAATGTGGATATCGGAGGCTTTTTGGCTATAGGCGTCGATGATGACTTTGTTGACAAACTTAACGAGTTCGTTTTCTGCAGCGGCAGACACCAAGGCGTCTTCAGAGCTGGTTTCGTCATCAGCGGGCGACAGGTCGGCCAGCATTTGGTCGATCGAACCACCTTCATTCCCGTTATCGTAGAGTTGACTGAGTGTTTTTTCAAACTCGGCGCGGGTGGTAACACGGTATGAAAATTTGACAATGCGGGGGAAAACCTGAGGAAGCACGCGGGAGGCGCGCACGGCTTCGGGGTCGATACAGAGCACGACCAGGCCTTCTGCGGTTTCTTCGAGGGGAATCCAATCGTGTTCCAGAACGAAGTCGCGCTTAAGCTTGCCATGCAGAGTTTCAACGCGGACGCGGCTGTTTTCTACAGGCTCATAGGGCACGCCAAAGAAACGGGAGAGTGAAAGACCTATTTGGGGCAGGGCAATCCGGTGCTGTTCAACCAACAATTGCTCCAAGGTTTTGTTGCCCGTACGCGCTTCTTGCTCACACGCCATCAATTGGCCAACGGTCAACAAACCGGTCGCCACCAGTCCATCGTAACGGGTGGCCTTGCGGCGCAGGTCAGCTTCCGCTTGCAACACCCGCTGGCGTATGGCGGTAGCCAAGGTTTTGCACAACTGCGATGCACCTTCCACCTCCAGTTCGCCAAAGGCATGGTCACTTTTGTTGTTGATGACTTGCAACACACCATACAGGTCGGTACCATGGGTAATGGGTACTACCATCATTTGCTTGGTGCGGTAGCCTGAGCGCTTGTCCACCTCTTTCAAAAAGCTAAGCGTGGGGTTGATGCGGTGCAGGGCCTCGTCGTCGTACACATCGGCAATGTTGAGCAACTGCTTACTGGCGGCGGCGTAGCCAGCCAGGCTCTGGGCACTGATGGGCAGCTTCAAATCGCGGCTGGTGTTCAGGCCCGTTTTAATTTTGGAGACGATGGCAGTACGGTCTTCGTTGACCGCGTAGAGCGTCATGCGGTCAGCATTGAAAAGTGTACAAATGTCATTGCTGACCTCAAGCATCAGCTGATCAAGATTGTCTGTATCGTGAATACGGGTGGTGACTTGCTGGAGCTGGCGAAAGAACAAAGCCTCAAATGCAAGACTGCGGGAATTAGCAGTCTCAGGAATTTGCTCAATGTTGCGCGTCTCGGGCGTGAAAGCCATGTTCAAAGTACAAACTCCTGGCCAGCACGCAGCCACCGTATATCGTGACGGGGATGAATACCCCGGGTCGTTGTGACATCCAACTGCTGAATCTCCGTCATGATTTGGTCGGTTTCTGCAGGTTTGGTGTGGGTAATGTAAATCGGAAAGTTTTTGTCTTGCCCGATGTTGTCCAGCTCTGTCGCAAGAGAGGCAGGGGAGAGATGCAAACTGCGTTTGGCGAGGTCTTTTTCTCGGTTGCTGAACGCCGTTTCGATCACCAGCATGCCTACATCCAACTGATTCAGCCTTGTCCAAAAGGCTGAATTGCACTCGGTATCACCCGTAAAAATCCAACATAACTTGCCGTGGGATACCGAATAACCGCAGGCGGGTACGGTATGAACAGCAGGCAACACTTCAATCAACTTACCGTTGATGCCCAGGAACTGCCCCACCCTCACCTCTTGCAAGCGAACAAAGGGATTGGCTTCACTGGGAATACGCGTGAAATCAGGCCAAATAATGTCGTTGAACACATGCGCACGCAAAGCGGCGAGCGTACCGGGCAAACCGTAGACAAGCAGGGGCGTTTTGCGTTGCGAGGCAACAGCATCCACCATCAAGGGCAACGCGGCAATATGGTCAAGGTGCGAATGGGTCAGCATCACGTGATCGACCTCGCGCATTTGCATAAGCGTCAAATCCCCGACCCCGGTACCCGCATCGATCAGAACATCGTTGTCGATGAGAAAGGAAGTCGTTCGGCAGTCTTTGGCAATCGCACCGGAGCAGCCCAACACACGAATTTTCATGACTGGCCTTTGTTCCTTGCTTATTTGCTGTCGAAGTTTGTCGCACCGTCCCATGTCAGATCAGGTGGCAAGCGTCGCAGAGAAGCAACGCGGTCCAGATAGAGATGGTAAAGGTATTTCTGAGGATTGAGTCGTTGAATATTTAACAGAAGTACGTCACATTGTTCCCAGTTTTGGGCTCGGTAGGCTTTCAGGAAAAGTGCCCAGGTTTTCAATTCTGTAACGGTATCTGTGCTGCCTGGATCGGCGACGGCCAGCGGGGAATAGATGCCCACAGCCTGCTGCTTGCCTTTGACGCGCACATGATCCAGCTCCTGCCACGTGAATTCAGGGGCCAGTTTGCGCGTTGACGCATTCACCACAATCTCCGTGCCGTAATTTTTAGACAAGCCTTCCAGACGCGAACCCAAATTAACAGCATCCCCAATCACCGTGTAGCTGCGCCGGGTGACGGAGCCCATGTCACCGACACACATCATGCCGGTGTTCAGGCCAATGCCAATACCGATTTCGGGCAGGCCTTTGGCACGGTGCCCGTCATTGATACTGCGAACAATTGCAATCATTTCAATGGCGGTCTTCACAGCAAGTTGGGCATGGTCTGGCAAATCTACGGGAGCCCCCCAAAATGCCATGACACAGTCGCCCATGTATTTGTCGATCGTGCCTTTGTTCGCACGGATGATGTCCGTCAGGCGGGTGAACACATCATTCAGCAACTGCTGCAACAGCAAAGGCTCCATTTTTTCAGACATTTTGGTGAAGCCACGCATATCGCAAAACATGACTGTCAACTCTTTGTTAACCGCCTTCATGCTGTAACTGCTGGGGTCTTTAACCATCTCAACCACCAGTTCAGGTGCCACGTAGGAACCGAACAGATGGGCCAACTCACGTTTAGCCCGGCTCTCTACAAAATAGCCATAGCTCATATTCAAAGCAAAGGCAGCAAAGGCGGTCAACAACGCGGAAGCCAAAGGCAGCACCAGGCCATAGTCCAGGTACAGCCAAAAATTCATGCCGACCAACACCACCATCACAAGCACACTCAGTAATACAGCACGTGGCGCGGACAGAACAGGGAGCGCAAGGGCCAGCAGCAGCCCTGACAGCGCGAGCACCAGCACCTCATAGCCCAAAACGTAATCGGGGCTTACCAGCACCTTGCCATCCAGCAAGCCGGAGATCACGTTGGCATGGACTTCAACGCCAGGATAAGCCTCACCGACCGGTGTTACCCGCAAGTCCAAAAGCCCTGGCGCAGTGGTACCCAAGAAAATAATCTTGCCTTTCAGGCTGTCCAACGGAACCTGTTTGGACAAAATATCCGATGCGGAGACATAGCGAAATGAACCGCCTCCCACGCCACCGGCCCCTCGAAAGGGCACGAGAACCGCGACCCGCTCATTCACAGGAATCGGCAGGGTCTTGCCATCGCGTAAAAGCAACAAACTCTCTAATCGCCCATACGCTTTAGAAACCAGCCGTTCTTGGGGAAACCCAGGAACAATCTCGGGATTGCCGGTGAGGACACGAAACATGGCGAGTGGCAAGGATTCGTAATACTGTGACTTGTACTCCGCCAGCATGGGAATAGAGCGAACCAAGCCGTCCCCCTCACTGGGCAGGTAATTGAAAAACCCGGCTTTCGGTGCCGCTTTGGCCAAAACGTCAATGCTTGCACCATAACCCGTCCATGTCGTGACAGTGATGTTGCGTCCCTTGAGCGTATCGGAGGCCATCGCGGGCATTGGCAACACACCCGAACTGCGACCCGCGTTATCGTTTGTGAAATAGTAGCCCATGACAATCGGGCGCTTTTGCAAAGCCGTGGCCAGCAAGCTGTCGTAATCCAGCGTGTTGTGAAGCTGCGTCACACGGTCCACAAAACCACGTTGATCACGCAAATCGTTTTGCGCCAGTAACTGCAACTGTTTAAGACCGGAACTCTCATCCGCCTCGGCAAAGACGACATCAACCCCGAGCAGTGCAATGTTGTATTCGCCAAAGAGCCGGTCAACCAAGGCAGCGACCTTGTTACGCCCCCAAGGCCAGCGTCCGACCTCAGCCAGACTTTTTTCATCAATATCAACAATAACAATGCGCTCATCCAGCGTTTTGGGCATCGTCGCCCGCAGTCGCGCGTCGTACACGATGTCATCCAGCCGATTCACCAACCCCAAGCGAAGCGTACCCGTGGCATGCAGCAACGCAAACAACAAAGGAATGAGGGTGACCGCAATGCGCGGCCAGTGCTTAAAGTGGATACCCATCACACCATGGGCACTGTAGTGAAGCCAAGCATAACGGGCATGCGTAGCGTCTGGTGCTGGCCTGAATTATTGGTGCAGGAACTGCATTTGCGTACCGGCCAACTCAATCACATCACCATCCTTCAACGGCGCAGCTTCAGCCCCTAAAGCGACACCATTAACCAACGGTTTGTTAAGCCCCTCTACGTGTGCGATCACAAAACCATTCGGACGCTTGGTGATCGCAGCGATGGCAATGCCAGGCTTGCCAATAGTGGTCACAACCTTCACCAAAGCAACTTCTCGCCCTGTCGCCACACCCGATAAAACCTTGATGGCAGCGTTGCCTACAGGGACAACAAGGGATGGTTCCGAAGAAGCTGGACGAGAGGCGGAGGCCGAATGTGTTGCCGCAATAGCACCCGATTTGATGACCATGGTCTTCTCGTAGCCAAAACCGGTATCACCCAAAAATTTGATCCTGTACTTGCCGATCTCAACCACATCATCGTTTTGCAACAGCTGCTTTTTCACCGCCTTGCCGTTGATATAAGTACCATTCGTACTGTTCAGGTCTTCCAAATAAACTTCACTGCCCACAAGTTGAAGCACGGCGTGCTCACCACTGACAGCCAAGTTGTCAATCACAATGTCGTTGTAGGGCCGCCGTCCCAGCGTGGTACGGTCTTTTGTCAACGTCACTTCTTTGATGACGATACCGTCGATCGATACGATCATTTTCGGCATGGTCGGCTCCAGTCTCTACAGCTTGTTAGCTTGTCAATTGAGGTCAATAAAAAAGCAGACATTACTTCCCCAGCAACCGGGACATGAACCCGCGTTTTTTGCTACTGGTATGAGCATGCGCCAGCAATACCGAAATATTGTCGCGCCCACCATTGGCATTGGCTGTATCAACCAGCCGTTTGGCACGACTTTCCAACGGCTCGTCTACCGCAAGGATCTTGGCAATTTGAGCGTCAGTCACCATATCAGTTAAGCCATCAGAGCAAAGCAGGTAAATATCGTCAGCCTCCAAGGCGTGCTCATGAACCTCCAAGAGCACAGTATCTTCCACGCCCAACGCCCTGGTCACCAGGTTTTTATTGAGCGACACCGCAGCCTCTTCTGGCGTAATCAATCCAGCGTCAAGTTGCTCTTGCAGCAGCGAATGGTCTCGCGTGATTTGGTACAGATCACCCGCTCTGAAAAGATAGCCACGAGAATCCCCCACATGACCAACGATAACGCGTGAATCCTGGAATATGGCGAACACCAAGGTGGTGCCCATGCCGGCGTACTGCGGATTGGTGTTGGCAGAATTGAAGATCGAGCGGTTCGCGTTATCAACGCAGATTTCCATTGCTCGTTTGACCTCTTTGGCACCAGCCCGCTTGCCAACCTCCGACAACCAACGCATCAATTCGGTTTTGATGAAAGTGGTGGCCATATTCGCTGCGATTTCGCCAGCGTTATAGCCCCCCATACCGTCAGCAAGAACAGCCAATCGCGTTTCATCGTCAAACGTCACGGCGTCTTCGTTGTTGTCTCTCAACAACCCAGGGTCAGTTTGAGAACAAAACTCGTAAAAAATCATGGTGGCATCAGGTTCTTGCATCGACTTTGCTTCAACAAATGCCACTAGGCTTGTGAAGGCGGCGCAGAGGCCACCGGATTCACAACCGTGGTTTCAAACAACACAGTTTTTGTCATAGACATTCCATTATCGGGCAGGACCGCACCAGAAAAAACAGGTGATGACACTGACTCTACACCAACTGCACGCAAATCAATGGCGAATTGCGCCCCATTTTGATAGCGCATTTCCGTCTGTTTAGTCAGCGCCTTGGCCACAACAACGGCCAGCTGGACAGGCAGGGTAGTGCGCACCAACCGAATATCGGGTGCGGTTTCATTGGAAATTTTGTACATCAGCTCTGCCATGGAATCACCGCGAAACGGTAAAACACCTGCCAGCATTTGGTACAGCATGACCCCCAAGGAATAGAGATCTGAGCGACCATCCACCTTTTTCCCCGCGATTTGCTCAGGTGACATGAAGCTGGGAGTGCCCAGTACCAAGCCAGTTTTGGTCTTGCTGGAGTCAGTAATACGGGCAATGCCGAAGTCCGTCACTTTGACGGTATCGGTATCCGCGTCATACATGATGTTGGCGGGCTTGATATCGCGGTGAACCACGTTCTGACGATGTGCATAGTCCAACGCCTCGGCAATCCGGGCAATGATGGACAGCACTTGTTGCACAGGCAGCAGATGACCCTCTTTGGTAACACTGACCAAATCCTTGCCTTTGAGAAACTCCATCGCAATGTAGGCCAAATCATGCTCTTCACCCGCATCAAAGATCGTCACGATATGCTGATGCTGCAAACGGCCTGCGGTTTCAGCCTCGCGAAAGAAGCGTTCACGCGCATCATCCAACGCGTCGCCTTCAAACTCCTGGCTCAAAGCCATGGTTTTGATAGCGACAACACGGCCAATTTTAGGGTCTTTACCCAGATACACCACGCCCATTGCGCCTTTGCCCAGCTCTTTATCAACTTGGTACCGCCCCAGCATGGGTTTTTCAATGGCGCCATCGTCCAGTAGCAACGTGGCACCAGCCCCAGAACCGCTTCCCAGCATCACCGTATCGGAGAGGCTTTTCACACGCTTGAGCTTGGCATTCAGATCTTTGAATTGGGCGTTGTAGACCGCCATATGCTCGTACACGGCTTGCGCTTTGTTGAACTGCCGCTTGCGCTCAAAATCCAAGGCCAAATTGTTCAGGTTGTCCATCAGCGCATCGCTTAACGGCACACGCCGAAAGCGATCAAAAGCCATGTCCAGCTGACCTTGCCCCTGGTGTGCCAAACCCATCATGCGGTTGGTTTCCGCAGATTCTTCATCGGACTTCAGTTTGCCGGCTTCGGTCATCAAGAAGCGTTTGGTCGTCAACGCCAGATGCCCGAGCACCAGCAGCGTCGCAGGCAACACCAGCTTGAGCCATATTGCCGCGCTGGACAACAAACCGAATTCAAGACTGAGCAACATGACCCCTAACGCCAGAGTCGTCAGGGCAGCGGCCGCCGCCGACAAACGCGGAAGCCCCGCCACCAAATACCCGGCCACCACGAGAAACGCTCCCATCACGGCCCACACACTCCAGCCGGGTTGAACAATGAAATGCTCACTCAAAATACTGGAGGTGATATGCGCCACAGTTTCAGCAGGAGAAAGCCCCGGGGAGCCTGGCACAGGAAAGGAGATGCCCACACCTGCAGCAGTAGCACCAATGATCACAATTTTGTCAGCGTATTTGGAAGCTGGTATTTTTCCGCTCAGCACATCGTAAAACGAATCTACCGCGAACGCGGGTTTGCCGTCATGCCCCTTGTAAAACTGGGGGCGCATGATCGCCAAATCATCGGTTGCGACCTTCAGCTTACCCAACTGCACCGACTGGCCAGCATTGAGTTTGATATCGGTAACCGCAAGATTCAAACTCTTGAGCGATGCCAGCAAAGCCATGGACGGAACGGCTTTGCCATAGTAGTTGATCAGTAAAGGCTCTTCCCGCACGGCACCATCCGCATCAGGGAGTTGGTTCAAATGCCCGATGCCTGCCGCTGCAGCACCCATGGCCTCCAGCGGCTGCTGCCCGCTCAAGGCTGGCATGGAAAAACCCATGCTTTCGTCAAGGCTGCTGCTCAGCGCAAACGCAGGCAACGGCTTATCCGCTTTGCCCAACGGTTCGCCCAAGGTGAATGTAGACGGCAGCAACACATTGCCAGCCTTGGCCAAACTGGCCGCGAGTGTGGCATCCGTGTCCAGAGCCAACTCGGCTTCAGTTATTATTTTGATAGCACGATTTTGCCTGCTGGATTGCACTTCCTCAGTATTCATCGCAGCATTCGGAGCACTGCTGCTGTCAGTCAATACTTCTTTGATTTTGAGGATGTAAGCCAATCCCCGGTCAGTTTGCGGCTCAAAGAAGAATACGGTGTTGGCAATGACTTTGGCATTGGCCGCAGCCAGCAGATCAATCATCTTGGCATGCACATCGCGCGACCAAGGCCAACGACCCATATTGGCGATGCTTTGGTCATCAATGGCAATGATCGCAATCCGACTTGAGGGCTGACGGGCGGTCGAGGTGCTGGCCAAGTCATAGAAACGGCGTTCCATGCCATCAACCACGTCAGAGGCCCGGTGCAACATAAGCACAGCGACAACGACCAAGACACCGACAAACCAATCGGTGCGCCAAAATTGATTACGTTGACGGAACAAGGAGGAACTTACAGCCATGGAGCTAATTTAGCACGCCCCACCCGTTATTGGACATAAAGGTAATTTTGCCATCCACGCAATAACCGCTACAAACCAGCTAGAACAAAAAGCAAACCCGGTTAAGGCAACCCGGGATTAAAGCCAAGAACCAGAACCGGGTAAGACGCACGACCCCGAGCAGGGTCGTTAACGGTCAGTCGCGCGAGACCTCACAGCAAAGGAATCAAGCACCAGCTTGGGTACTGCTAGATTTCCCCTGCAAGACTTTGCCTAAGGCGACAACCAGCACCGCACCGATTGCGCCAGCAAACGTCACCGTTTGCTCACTCATAGCACCAAACTGCGCAGTAACAGCAGGGTCTGTCAACAGCATCTCACCAGCCAAGAAGCCCAACAAAGCAGCACCAATGGTGATGATGATCGGGAAGCGCTCCATCACTTTGGTCAACAACGTGGCACCAAACACGATCAGAGGAATACTCACCACCAAACCCAACACCAGCAAAGGTACATTGCCCTTGGCAGCGGCAGCCACAGCGAGCACGTTATCCAAACTCATCACCAAATCGGCAATCAGAATGGTACGGATGGCGGCCAGCATGCCGTTGATTTCCTTGCCATGGCCCTCTTCATCGCCACCACTTTTGAGCAAATCAACACCGATGTAGACCAACAAAATTGCACCAATGATCTTGAGGTAAGGCAGCGTCAGCAACTGAATGGCCACGATAGTCAAAATAATCCGCATCACAATAGCGGCGGCACTGCCCCAGAAGATGGCTTTCTTTTGCTGCTCTGGCTTGAGCGTGCGTGCGGCCATGGCGATCACCACAGCGTTATCGCCCGACAGCACAATGTTGGCCAGAATAATGGAGCCAAAAGCGCTCCAAAAAACAGCAGAAGTAAGGTCAAGTCCAAAAATCATGAGGGCTCCTGTAGATATGAATAACGCCCCGTACAGGGGCGCTTTTTAGGGCGAAACCCAGTCTAGCGCGACTTGGCTTCTACTCAATTCGTAAAACTGCTTAGTACAACCGTAAAAAACGGTTGGCAAGCTGAATTGAGGCTGACAGGCGGCTGATTTACAGCATCGCCTTGAGCAACTTGGCCATCTCGGACGGATTGCGAGTGACGGTAAAGCCACACTCCTCCATCACCGCCAGCTTGGCATCCGCCGTATCCGCACCACCAGAGATCAACGCACCAGCGTGACCCATGCGCTTGCCAGGAGGTGCAGTCACGCCAGCGATGAAGCCAACGATAGGCTTCTTCATGTTCAGCTTGCACCAACGCGCAGCTTCGGCTTCGTCAGGACCACCGATTTCGCCGATCATGATGACGGCATCGGTGTCCGGGTCGTCATTGAAGAGCTGCATGATGTCGATGTGCTTCAGGCCGTTGATGGGGTCACCACCAATGCCTACGGCGCTGGACTGGCCCAGACCGATTTCGGTCAGCTGCGCCACGGCTTCGTAGGTCAGCGTGCCGGAGCGGCTGACCACGCCAATGCGGCCCTTGCGGTGGATGTGGCCGGGCATGATGCCAATCTTGATCTCGTCAGGCGTGATGAGGCCTGGGCAGTTAGGCCCGAGCAACAGCGTTTTCTTGCCGCCTGCGGCTTCTTTGGCTTTCATGCGGTTGCGCACTTCGAGCATGTCCTTGACGGGGATGCCTTCGGTGATGCAGATGGCCAAGTCCAGATCGGCTTCGACGGCTTCCCAGATGGCTGCAGCAGCGCCAGCGGGGGGCACGTAAATCACCGACACGGTAGCGCCGGTTTCCGAAGCGGCTTCTTTCACTGAAGCAAAAATCGGGATGTTGAAGATTTTTTCGCCAGCTTTCTTGGGGTTCACACCCGCAACAAAAGCGTTTTTACCGTTGGCGTATTCCTGGCACTTTTCGGTGTGGAACTGGCCGGTCTTGCCGGTAATGCCTTGGGTGATGACTTTGGTGTTTTCGTTGATGAGGATCGACATGGTGGATTCCTTGAGGCTTGTCTGAGGGTTTAAGCAGCTGCTTTGGCAGCAGCTTTAACCGCAGCAACCACTTTTTCAGCGGCGTCGGCCATGGTGTCAGCACTGATGATGGGCAGGCCGGACTCGGCCAGCATCTTCTTGCCCAGGTCTTCGTTGGTGCCTTTCATGCGCACCACCAGGGGCACGGACAGGTTCACGGCCTTGCAGGCGGTGATCACGCCGGTGGCGATGGTGTCGCACTTCATGATGCCGCCGAAGATGTTGACCATGATGGCCTCGACCTTGGGGTTTTTCAGCATGATCTTGAAGGCTTCGGTGACCTTCTCGGGGGTCGCACCGCCGCCCACGTCCAAGAAGTTGGCGGGCTCTGCGCCGTACAACTTGATGGTGTCCATGGTGGCCATGGCCAGGCCTGCACCGTTGACCAGGCAGCCGATGTTGCCGTCCAGGCTGATGTAGGCCAGGTCGAACTTGGAGGCTTCGACTTCGGCTGCGTCTTCTTCATCCAGATCGCGGTAGGCTACGATTTCGGGGTGGCGGAACAGCGCGTTCGGGTCAAAGTTGAACTTGGCGTCCAAGGCCTTGATGTTGCCGTTGCCCTCTAAGATCAGTGGGTTGATCTCGACCAACGAGGCGTCCGTGTCCATGTAGATTTTGTAGAGCTTTTGCAGCACGTCCACGGCCTGCGCGGTGGAGCCTGCGGGTACACCGATGCTGTCGGTCAGCTTCTTGGCTTGCTCATCCGTCAGGCCTGTGGCGGGATCGACGAAATCGGTGGTGATTTTTTCAGGGGTGTCATGCGCCACGCCTTCGATGTCCATGCCGCCTTCGCTGGAGACGATGAAGGCGACGCGCTGGGTGGCGCGGTCGGTCACAGCGGATACGTAGTATTCTTTTTTGATGTCCGCGCCGTCTTCGATCAACAAGCGACGAACTTTTTGGCCTTCCGGACCGGTCTGGTGTGTGACCAGCTGCATGCCGAGGATTTCGGTCGCGAGCTGTTTAACTTCGTCCACCGAGCGTGCCAACTTGACGCCGCCGCCCTTGCCACGGCCACCCGCATGAATTTGCGCCTTGACCACCCACACTGGGCCGCCCAGTTTTTGAGCGGCTTCCACCGCCTCCTGCACCGTAAAGGCCGGAATGCCACGCGGCACCGGCACACCAAAATTACGCAAGATTTCCTTGCCTTGGTACTCGTGAATCTTCATGAGGTCTCTCTTAGAAGCTGAAGAAGGGGGGAGATGGGTGATTTTGCTGTCGCCAAATGCGCAAAAGTACCTGCGACCAGCAGCCTTCGACTGTATCATGTTGCACCGCACCAAGTGGGTGCTATGCGCTTGCGCGGCCGCCTCGTCTTTTCTCACAGTCCTCACCGTATTTCCAGGAAAACACCATGCCCAAGGTCTTTATTGATGGCGAAGCCGGCACCACCGGCCTGCAAATCCGTGAACGGCTACAGCTGATGCCTCAAATTGAGCTGCTCAGCATCGCCCCTGAACTGCGCAAAGACCCGGCAGCCAAACGCGCCCTGCTGGCTCTTGCCGACTTGGTGATCCTCTGCTTGCATGACTCAGCAGCTATTGAAACCGTAGCAATAATCGACGAACTGGCAAGCACTACAGGCAAAAAAGGTGCAAAAATCATTGACGCCTCCACCGCCCACCGCACCGCAGCAAGCTGGGTCTTTGGCTTCCCTGAATTGGCCGCCGGTCACGCAACAGCTGTTGCTGAGGCACAGCGCGTCTCCAACCCTGGTTGCTACGCCACGGGTGCTATCGCCCTGCTACGCCCCTTGGTTGGTGCCGGACTGATTCCCGCCGATTACCCCGTCTGTTTGCCTGCTGTCAGTGGCTTTTCTGGCGGTGGCCGCACCATGATCGAAGCGTATGAAGCGGGCACAGCCCCAGCATTCGAGACTTACGCGCTAGGCCTCACGCACAAGCACATTCCCGAGATCATGAAGTTCACCGGGCTCACCCGCCGCCCTCTTTTCATCCCCTCGGTTGGCAACTTCAAGCAAGGCATGTTGGTCGAATTGCCTTTGCACCTGGATTTACTTCCCAGTAAACCCAAAGCCAGTGACTTGCACGACGCGTTGGTTCGCCACTACGCGGACAGCGAATGGGTCAGCGTGCAGCCAGCAACGCAAGACGGCAAACTGGAACCGACCGCACTGAACGACACCAACAAACTCGAAATTCGCGTGTTTGCAAATGAAGAGCACCGGCAAGCGGTCTTGATTGCACGCTTGGACAACTTGGGCAAAGGGGCCAGCGGCGCAGCGGTGCAAAATTTAAAGTTGATGCTGGGCATTTAAGCTGTAAAGCATCGGCTCCAATCAATCGGGTGAGTCCGCAGAAAAATGCTTGCTCGCTTCAACCCGGGGTACCACCCGCCCCACCACGTCTCCAGCAAACCCCCGCCCGGCTAAAAAGCGCATTTGCTTCATCCGGGCCGCAGCATCCACCGGGGGTACTCCAAACTTCTTGCGCCAGACTTCCTGCGCCCGAATCAGCTCTGTCGCCTTGAGTTCGACCGTCGCAGCCTGAACGGTTTCAGCATCCAAGCCCTTTGCGCGCAACTCGTGCAGCACACGGCTGGCACCCAGACGGGAACCTCGCCGTCGCACCACCGATTCAGCAGCGCGTTGATCGCTGATAAAGCCTTTGACCTCCAAATCGTCCAGCGCCAACGCCAACTCGCCCGGCACTTCCTCAAAAGGCGCCAACTTTTGCACCAGCTCGAAACGCGAATGCTCGCGCATCGAGAGGTAGCGCAGAGCGCGGCCCTTAAGAGACGGTTGATTGAATGCCATTGGCTAAATCGCTCACTATTTCACATCAAAATCAATAGCAGGTTACGCTCACTGGAATTGCGCAAATGGATTATTTGCTTGGTTTTTCTGCTCTCTCAGCTTTATCTGCTACCACTGGCGCAGGCGTCGCCGCTGGCAGCAATGGAATCCCCAGTGATTCACGCACTTTGTTTTCAATCTCACGCGACAAATCAGGGTTCTCACGCAGGAATTCACGGGCATTGTCACGACCTTGGCCGATTTTTTCACCTTGGTAGGCGTACCACGCACCTGATTTCTCAATGATGCGAGCGTTCACGCCCATGTCGATGATCTCCCCGTGGCGGCTGATACCTTCACCGAACAAAATATCGAACTCCGCCGTTTTGAACGGGGACGCCACCTTGTTCTTCACTACCTTGACCTTGGTCTCGTTACCGATTGCCTCTTCACCCTTTTTAATGGTGCCAGTGCGGCGAATGTCCAAACGCACCGACGCGTAGAACTTCAGCGCATTGCCACCCGTGGTGGTCTCCGGGCTGCCAAACATCACACCGATCTTCATGCGAATCTGGTTGATGAAGATGACCATGCAGTTGGTCTTCTTGATGGTGGCGGTGAGTTTGCGCAGCGCTTGGCTCATCAAGCGGGCTTGCAGACCGGGCAAGGAGTCACCCATTTCGCCTTCCAACTCCGCTTTGGGCGTGAGAGCGGCCACCGAGTCCACCACGATCAAATCGACCGCGCCTGAACGCACCAAGCTGTCCACAATCTCCAGCGCTTGCTCGCCGGTATCAGGCTGCGAGATCAACAGGTCTTGCAGGTTGACGCCGAGCTTTTGGGCATACTGAATGTCCAGCGCGTGCTCTGCATCGACGAAAGCACACTGGCCGCTGATTTTTTGCATCTCGGCGATGACTTGCAGCGTCAACGTGGTTTTGCCAGATGATTCAGGGCCGTAAATTTCAATCACACGGCCACGCGGTAAGCCACCTACGCCCAAGGCGATGTCCAAGCCCAGTGAGCCTGTTGAGCAAACTTGGATGTCTTCAATCACCTCACCCTCGCCCAGACGCATGATGGTGCCTTTGCCGAATTGCTTTTCGATTTGGGCCAATGCGGCTTGCAGCGCCTTCGCTTTTTCGCTCATGGCATCGGTATTGATGACGGGGGTTTTGCTAGCTTTGACGGGTGCGTCCATGAAAATTCCTTTTAAATCAAAAAGTTAAATCAACTTATCAACCCAACAGTAGCTTGTTTTTAACTACAGCCTGGATACTTAAACAGTAGTTTAACAATGAAAGTCAGATTAAGTAAATGAAAATAACAGTCAGTTTGACTTACCATTTAAACCTATGAATTCCACCCTCGAAGGCTGGCGGCAAACCCACCTGGGTCGCCTGCTGGGCGATTCGCTGCGGCGCTTTGACGCCCGAGTACTGCACCTGATGGCAAACAACGTGGAAGTACCGCTGGCGCTCTCCAACCTTGCAGCCCGCCAGCAAGTCAGCGCGGCGCATATCCACATCACACGGCACCTGGCGCTAGGTGGGTCACGGTTGACCGAACTGGCCCACAACGCAGGGATGAGCAAACAAGCGATGGGCGATTTGGTAGACCAGTGCACAGCATGGGGACTGGTCACACGCAAAGCAGACCCACGGGATGCGAGGGCACGCCTCGTGCAGTTCACGCCGACCGGACTGGCGTGGCTGCAAGCCTTTGCGGATGCGGTGGTGCAAGCCGAGAGCGAATTCAGCAGCGCTGTGGGTATCGACGTGGCGACAGTGGTGAAACTGGGTTTGGAGGTCTACGCAGCCGACAGCCGGTAAGCAGCAACCCAAATGACGATCAAAGGCCATCACACGGCGTAAGCGCCCATCAATGTCCGAGTCCTACAATCCGCCACAAGTGGCAGCACAGCCGCAAAAACCAAAAAAAACCGGAGACCGTCATGCGCATTTTGATAGCCGAAGATGACCAAGTGCTGGCCGATGGCCTGATGCGCAGCCTGCGCACCGCAGGCGCAGCGGTAGACCACGTGGCCAGCGGCACCGAGGCCGATGCCGCACTGATGACCAACACCGAATTTGACCTGCTGATTTTGGACTTGGGCCTGCCCAAAATGCATGGCTTAGAGGTGTTACGCAAACTGCGCTCCCGCGGCTCGTCCTTACCTGTGCTGATACTCACTGCCGCCGACAGCGTGGAGCAGCGCGTACAAGGGCTTGATGCAGGGGCTGACGACTACATGGCCAAGCCCTTCCCGCTGCAAGAGCTCGAAGCCCGCGTCCGTGCCTTGGTGCGGCGTGGTGCAGGCTCCACCACCAACACCCTGCGCCACGGACCGCTGGTGTACGATCAATCGGGCCGCGTCGCCACCATCGACGGCAAAATGGTGGATTTGTCCGCCCGTGAACTGGGCCTGCTGGAGGTGTTGCTGCAACGCAGTGGCCGCCTGGTGAGCAAAGACCAGCTAGTCGAGCGCCTGTGCGAATGGGGTGAAGAAGTAAGCAACAACGCCATTGAGGTGTACATCCACCGCCTGCGTAAGAAAATTGAAAAGGGGCCAATTCGGATAGCTACCGTGCGTGGGCTGGGGTACTGCATGGAAAAAATAACGTGAACTGATGAAAATCTTCCAGCGCGAGCAGCGTTCCCTCTTTGGCGAAATCCTCGACTGGATGCTGACGCCGCTGCTGCTGCTGTGGCCCGTCAGCCTGGGTTTAACGTGGCTGGTTGCCCAAGGCATTGCGGGCAAGCCATTTGACCGGGCGCTGGAATACAACGTTCAAGCCCTCGCCCAGCTCATCGTCGTCAACCAAAAGCGCGTCCAGCTCAACTTGCCCCAGCCAGCTCGCGAAATTTTGCGGGCTGACGATGCCGACGTGATTTACTTCCAAGCCCTTGGCCCCCGTGGCGAACTGCTGGCCGGGGAACGCGACTTCCCTGCGGCCCCTGACGAAGACCGAGCCACTGCGGGCGATGTGCACCTGCGGGATGACGAAATGCGCGGTGTGGACGTGCGTGTGGCCTACCTGTGGGTGCGTATCGAGCAATCGCAGAGTCTGATACCGCCAGCCAATTCCGCATTGCCTGCCCCTCCCCCCATGGCACTGGTACAGGTGGCCGAAACCCGCGAAAAACGTTCGGTGCTGGCCACCGAAATTATCAAAGGCGTGATGCTTCCACAGTTTGTGATCTTGCCACTGGCCGTCTTGCTGGTGTGGCTGGCGCTGGCGCGCGGCATCAAACCATTGGGCCAGCTGGAAGAGCGCATCCGCAAACGCAAACCCGACGACCTCAGCCCGCTGGACGACCGAGCGGTACCGCTGGAAGTCGCCCCGCTGGTGTCGTCTGTCAACGACCTGCTGCAGCGCCTGAAGGACTCCATTGCCACTCAAAAACGCTTTTTAGCCGATGCCGCCCACCAGCTCAAGACCCCCCTGGCAGGCCTGCGGATGCAGGCTGACTTGGCCCAGCGTGAAGGGGCTAGCGCACAAGAACTGAAGCAATCGCTGCAACAGATAGGCCGCGCCAGCATCCGCGCCACCCACACGGTGAACCAGCTGCTGGCCCTGGCTCGCGCCGAGAGCAGCGGTGCGCAATTCGCCCGCCAGCCATGCGACCTGGTACGCCTGACCATGGAAGCGGTGCAAGATTCGGTGCCCCGAGCACTCGATAAACGCGTGGATTTGGGCTATGACGGCGCACTACCCGGTGCGCCTGGCGTGATGCTGGAAGGCAACCCCACACTCATCAAGGAACTGATACGCAATCTGGTGGACAACGCGCTGAACTACACCCCCTCCAGCGCCGAGCACCCGGGCGTGATCACAGCGCGCGTGCTGGCTGACCCCTATGGCGATGTGCTATTGCTGCAGGTGGAAGACTCCGGCCCGGGCATCTCGCCAAGCGAGCGCGAACTGGTGTTCCAGCCCTTTTACCGCACACTGGGCACCGAAGCGGATGGCACGGGCTTGGGCCTCGCCATCGTGCTTGAAATCGCCAAACTGCATGGCGCCAGCGTCACGTTGGACGATACCCACCCCGGCCACACGCCACCCGGCGCCAAAGTGACGGTGCGCTTTACGGCCATGTCGGCGCGGTAACGTCGGCTACAACTAAGGCGTTGATGGGCAGGTGTGCAAGCTCTTGCCCGCCAACGCAGGCTTGAGCCGCTCCAGCTGCGCGCGCAGCGCATCATCCGCCTGGGGCAAGTGCAGCACTTGCCCCCGCCCTTCGCCACGCTCTTGCACCACACGGGCGGTACGCACACCGCGCTGCGCCAGTTGGCCCAAACCGGCCACCGCAGCCGCTTGCGTATCAAACCCCCCCAGAGACAAACCAGGCTCCAAAGCCGGGTTACGGGGAGATTCGACGGGGATGTTCAGATAACGCAGCTCAGCACGCTTTTTCAGCACACCTTCGGGGCCCTCATACTTGCCCATGTAGATGATCCAGCGGGCAGGCAACACCGCCGAATCAAAGCGCCAACTGTCACGCGGCAAGACGGCCTCCAAAGCGCGGCGCAGATTTTGAGCCTGGTTGTCGTCAAACACACCGGCTTGCAGGCAGGTTTTAGAGGGCTGGACAGCCGAGGTCTCGGAAACCTCCGAAGCTGGAGCAGAAGGCGTCACAACCGCTGCCGCGACCACTTGTTGTGCATCCAGCCGCCGAGCCTCTTCCACCCCCACCAAGCGGATCGCTTCGGGGTGAATTTGCTGGGCCAGCCGCTGCGGCTCGCCCGTGTCTGCGGGGCCAAAGCCATAGCCCACCAAATAGCCTTGGGAGCACGCGAAGTAACCCCCGTTGAACAGCAGCAAGAGTAAAACCAGAAGGCGCAACATCATGTACAGCGTCGATTTAACGGGGCAATGCCATGTGCAAGGGCCGCACGCTGACTTCTCCGCTGCTGATGGTTTGCATCCCGTTCGCCGTTTGCACCCGCAGCGCCCCAATGGCATCCACCCCACGTGCTGTGCCACTGCTGCCATCGCTCAGGTGAACCGCAGCGTCGCGCAGCACATCCAACGCGTTAAAGCGGGCCTGGAAAGGCGCGAAGCCATCCCGGTCAAACTGCTGCACAGCGGCAATCAAGGCGGGGGTAATCCACAGCAAGGCCTGGCCTGCGTCCGCTTGTGGCCACAAGGTTTGCAAACCTGCGGGAGGCGTCGAAAAGCTGACCGCATCCGCAGGTACGGGCGGTGTGATGTTGATGCCGATGCCAATCACCACATACCGGGGCAGCGTTTGACCAAAGGTTTCGATCAGAATGCCGCCCAGCTTGTGCTCGCCCTGCCACAGGTCGTTCGGCCATTTGAGACCCAGGTGAACGGCTGAAAGAGGGAGGTTGGCCGCGTGCAACAGCGACTCTGCCACAGCGACGCCCACAGCGAGCGACAGGCCTGACCAGTCTTGGCGTTGCAAGGACAGCCCCAACGAGAACTTGAGCGACGACCCCACCGCCTCAGCACCATCACCGTCCAGCCACACCCGGCCCAAACGCCCACGGCCAGCCGTTTGACGCTCAGCCACCAGCAGTGAAGGCTCGGTTTGCCCGGCACGGGCACGGCGCATCAGCTCCGTGTTGGTGGAGTCCAGCTCGGGCAGTATTTCGACAGTGAAGCCCGACAAATTTGGCGATACGGCTTCCCAAATCGCTTCCGCTGGCCAAATCACTCGGCCACCTACCCGCGTCACTTGCGACCACCCCGCTTGGACGACAACAGCGTGCCCCGGCAGCCTTCTGTACCGCACCAGCAGGGATACTCGGCCTTCAGCTTGGGCGTATAGCGCTCGTCAATCACCAGCCGGTAGTCGTAATTCAGCTCTTCGCCCGCAGTCACAGGACGCAAGGTGCGGATAAAAACCCGGTTGCCGTCAATCTCTGACGCGCAATTTGGCGTACAGGCGTGGTTGATCCAGCGGGCAGAATTGCCATTGACGCCACCGTCAATGACATGGTCTTCGTCTATATTGAAATAAAACGTGTGGTTGGGCTGGCTGATATCGTGGGGATGGCGGTCAAGGGCCTCTTCCCAGTCAATCAGCTCACCCTTGTACTCGACGACCAGTTCGTCCTCGGCCAAGTCCACCAGTGCGAAAACGCCCTTGCCGTGCACCCCAGAGCGGCGCACCTGGATTCGACGCCCACTGGCTGCGACGGCAGAGGGCGGAATTTTTGAATCAGCGGCAGAGGTGGGGATTTTTGGCACGGCAAAAAATTTGGTATGTTGAATTTAGGCGAGCGTGCGCGTGTGCGTGCGCGAGAAAATGGGATTGTAGATATGAAAACATTGGTTATTGCAGAGAAGCCTTCAGTGGCTCAAGACATCGTTAAAGCTTTGACCTCTACGGCGGGCAAGTTTGAGAAACACGATGAGTACTTTGAAAGCGACCAGTACATCGTCAGCAGCGCCGTGGGCCACTTGGTAGAAATCCAGGCCCCAGAAGAATTCGACGTGAAGCGCGGCAAATGGAGTTTTGCCAACCTGCCCGTCATTCCGCCGTACTTTGATCTGAAACCGGTCGACAAAACCAAAACCCGGCTGAACGCTGTGGTCAAACTCGCCAAGCGCAAAGACGTGGGCGACCTCATCAACGCCTGCGACGCGGGTCGCGAAGGCGAACTGATCTTCCGCCTCATCGAACAGTACGCCGGTGGCACCAAGCCCCTCGCCAAGCCCGTGCGCCGCCTCTGGCTGCAAAGCATGACGCCCCAGGCCATCCGTGACGGCTTCAGCAACCTGCGCTCAGAGAAGCAGATGCAGGGCCTGGCGGATGCTGCACGCAGCCGCTCCGAGGCGGATTGGCTGGTCGGCATCAACGGCACCCGGGCCATGACGGCCTTCAACTCGCGTGACGGCGGCTTTTTCTTGACCACCGTAGGCCGTGTGCAAACACCTACCCTCTCGGTGGTGGTGGAGCGCGAAGACGCGATCCGCAAATTCGTCTCGCGCAACTACTGGGAAATCCACGCCACGTTTGGCGCACAAGCCGGAGATTACAACGGCAAATGGTTTGACCCCAAGTGGAAAAAGGATGCCGAAGACGCCGAAAAGCGTGCCGACCGCGTGTGGACGGAAGCCGAGGCCAAAGCCATCGCCAACGCCGTACGCGGCCAGCCCGCCACCATCACCGAAGAATCCAAGCCCACCTCGCAATCGTCACCGCTGCTGTTCGATTTGACCTCGCTGCAACGCGAAGCCAACGGCAAATTTGGTTTCTCGGCCAAAACCACGCTCTCCATTGCCCAAAGCCTGTACGAACGCCACAAAGCCTTGACCTACCCGCGTACCGATTCCCGTGCCCTGCCCGAGGACTACCTGCCCACCGTGCGCAGCACCTTCGAGATGCTGGCCAGCAGCGGCATGCGCCACCTGGAGCCCCACGCCAAAACCGCACTCAAAGAGGGCTACATCAAGCCCAGCAAACGCATCTTTGACAATACCAAGGTCAGCGACCACTTCGCCATCATTCCCACACTGCAAGCGCCCAGCGCGCTATCAGAAGCTGAGCAAAAGGTGTACGACTTGGTGGTGCGCCGCTTTATGGCTGTGTTCTTCCCCAGCGCCGAGTACATGGTCACCACCCGTATTTCGACCGTTGTCCCGCACAGCTTCAAAACAGAAGGCAAAGTGCTAGTCAAACCCGGTTGGCTCGCCATCTACGGCAAAGAAGCCGCAGACGAAGTGGCCGATGCCAAAGACGGTGAAAAGGGTCAAAACCTCGTCCCCGTGCAATCCGGTGAAAAGCCCCAAGCCGTGGCCGTTGACCCCAAAGCCCTCAAAACCCGCCCCCCAGCCCGCTACAACGAAGCAACGCTGCTGGGTGCGATGGAAGGTGCAGGCAAGATGGTGGACGACGAAGAGCTGCGCCACGCCATGCAAGAAAAGGGCTTGGGCACGCCCGCCACCCGCTCCAGCATCATCGAAGGCCTCATCAACGAAAAATACATGCTGCGCGATGGCCGCGACCTGATCGCCACGGCCAAAGCCTCGCAACTGATGACGCTGCTGCGCGGCCTGGGTGTGGAAGAGCTCTCCAAGCCCGAGTTGACTGGCGAGTGGGAGTACAAGCTCTCGCAAATGGAACAAGGCAAGCTCAGCCGCGAAGCCTTCATGGGCCAGATCGCCGCCATGACGGAACACATCGTCAAAAAAGCCAAAGAGTACGACCGCGAAACCATCCCTGGCGACTACGCCACCCTCACCGCGCCCTGCCCCAACTGCGGTGGCGTGGTGCGCGAGAACTACCGCCGCTACACCTGCTTAGGGGCAGATGGGCATTCCGACGGTTGCGGCTTCTCGTTCGGCAAGTCCCCCGCAGGCCGCACCTTTGAGCTGGCCGAAGTCGAGCAATTCCTGGCCGATCGCAAAATCGGCCCGCTGGACGGCTTCCGCTCTAAAGCCGGCTGGCCCTTCACCGCCGAGATGAAAATCGTCTTCGATGAAGAAACGAAAAACCACAAACTGGAATTCGACTTCGGCGACGACAAAAAAGCCGAAGAATCCGGCGAGCTGGTGGACTTCACAGGCCAGGAATCACTGGGCAACTGCCCTAAATGCGGTGGTGCGGTATTCGAACACGGCGCAAATTACGTCTGCGACAAAGCCGTCCCCACCATGGCCCAAGCCACCCCCAGCTGCGACTTCAAAACCGGCAAAATCATCTTGCAGCAGCCCGTGGAACGTGCTCAGGTCGTCAAACTGCTGACTGAAGGTAAAACCGATTTGCTCGACAAATTCGTCAGCATGCGCACCCGCCGCGCCTTCAAAGCGCATTTGGCGTGGGACAAAGAGGCTGGCAAGGTCAACTTCGAGTTCGCACCGTCGAAATTCCCACCCCGCAAGACGACGGCAGGCAGTGCAGTCGCTACAAAAACCGTAGCTGGTACAGCACGTCCAACAAGCGCAGCAGCCAAGAAAGCCGTTAAAATGGCCTCCAAAACCACCAGCAAAACCACGACCAAGCCCGCAGCGAAAGCCGCTGTCAAAACCGTCCGCAAAGCCCCCGCACCCGGCACCGGTGGCACCACCCCCAGCGCCGCATTAGGTGCAGTGATCGGCACCGAACCGGTAGCCCGCGCACAGGTCATCAAGAAGCTGTGGGACTACATCAAAGCCAACAACCTGCAAGACACGACCAACAAACGCGCCATCAACGCAGATACCAAGCTGCTAGCGGTGTTTGGCAAAGAACAGGTCACGATGTTTGAACTGGCGGGGATTGTGGGCAAGCATTTGGTGTGATTCCGTCATGCCGCAATCCCCACAGCCATGACCACCGCCCTCCTCATCATCGACGTTCAACAAGGCCTGTGCGAAGGCGAGCAGGCTGCTTTTGAGTCGCCGCAGGTCATCGCACGCATCAACGAAGTCACCGCCAAAGCGCGTGCAGCAGGTACGCTGGTCGTCTTCGTTCAGCATGAATCCGGCCCTGGCTACCTGGAATTCGGCACGGATGCCTGGAAGTTGGCGAGGGGGCTTCACCCAGAGCCTTCCGATGTGCGGGTGCGAAAAACCACACCGGATTCGTTTCACCGCACGGTGTTGGGCGAGTTGCTGACGCAGCACGCCATCACAGAACTGGTGGTCTGCGGGATGCACACGGAGTTTTGCGTAGACACCACCACGCGGCGGGCACTGGCCTTGGGTTATCCAGTGGTGCTGGTGGCGGACGGGCATACCTCAGCGGGTAACACCGTGCTGTCTGCGCCGCAGGTGATCGCGCACCACAACGCCACGCTGACGAACATCAGCAGCTTTGGGCCGCGCGTGCGGGCAATTGCGGCGAAAGATGTGCAGTTTGACCCCCGCTTTAAAGGCTAAGGCCTGGGGGAAAGTTACCGTTCAACCTGGAATTCACCCCTTGTGCTGTTCACCGTCGATGTACAGCCAACGCCCGCCAGTCCTGACAAAACGGCTGGTTTCATGGATACGTTCGGCTTTGCCGTTGACCTTGTAGCGGGCAATGAACTCAACAACACCAGCGTCCCCTGCTGCTTGCGCATGGCGCACCTCCAGCCCCAGCCATTTCAGGGGTGAAATCTCCAAATCGCCGGGTGCGCTGGACGGATGCCACGTGGACAGCAGGTAGTCCAGCAGACCCAGCACGTAGGCGCTGTAGCGCGAACGCATCAGCGCTTCGGGCGTGGGAGCGAGAGCCTGGGTTGCAGGGTCGTGGGTCATGCCTTTGTGCCACAGGCCGCAGCAATCCACATACGCCATGTCACTGCCACAGGGGCATGGAGCGTGGGCAGAGAGGGTGTTTTTCTTCATGCAGGGAATGGTACCGGCCCCTCAAGCCGCCCGGCTTGAGGCCACCACGATGCCACCCACAATCAACACAAATGCCACGGCGTGAAAGACCTGCGGCATTTCACCCAAAAAGGCCGCCGACATCACAGCGGCAAACAGCGGAGTCAGGTTAGAGAAAAACCCCGCTACGGCAGGCCCTACCCGCTGCACACCCATGCCCCAGCAGCGAAAAGCCAGAATCGCAGGGCCAAGTGCCACAAACAGCAAAGCCGCCGCCACCGGCCACCCCCAGACGATATGCGCATCGCTCAGCGCCCATTCGCCCCCAGCGAACACAGCCGACCAACCCAGTCCAAAGACAATCTGCGCCATCAAAAATGCGGCCCAATCGCCACGGATAGCGGGTGGGTCTACCGGGCGGCTCAGCAACCAGCTGTAGTACGCCCAAGCCAAGGTGGCCAGCAACACATAAGCGTCCCCGAGCACCAGATGGAATTTCATCAGCAAACCCCACTGCCCCCGGCACAACACCAGCAACACACCGGCAATGGACAGCACAGCGCCTCCCGCTTGACGGGCCGTCACCGCCTGACCAAACGACAGCCGCCCCACGATCAGCATGAAAATGGGCATGATGGAGGCCACCAGCGTCACGTTGATGGGTGTGGAGGTCTTGAGCGCGAGGTACTGCAAGGTGTTGTAGCAGCCCACGCCCAGCAGCCCTAACAAACCGTAGCGCCGCCAGTGCGCCCACAACACGCTGCGGGGGCTCAGCACGCCAAAGGCAAAGGGCAGCAGCAGCACAAAAGCCAGTGCCCAGCGCAAAAAGTTCAGCGTGATGGGTGGCACCAAACCATTGACCAAGCGGCCTACCACCGCATTACCCGCCCAAAGCAGCGGCGGAATCACAAGCAGGGTGATGGTGGAAGGGGTCAGGCGTTGGTTCATGGGGACGACTGTACCAAGGCGAGACGGATAATCCCGGGCGTTCCTTCGCCTCTCCTCAAATGCCCTATGTCCCCTGCCATGCGCGCCCACACCAAACAACGCCTCGCCGAGCGCTATGGGCTGGACGTGTCCAGCGCTGAGCTGTTCCAGCTCGCCAAGCAGATTGCGCACGGACGGGCACGGCTGCTGTCACGCCAAAGCAAAACGGTGGCGCTGTGGGAACTGGACTGCCAGGGGCAAGCCATCCGTTTCGTGTTCGACAGCCAGTGCCGGGGCCTGTTGACAGCCCTGCCCCCACACGACAGCGCCGATTACCTTGCCAGCCACCTCACCGCCCACCGCGCCACTACACTGCCACCCCATGAAAAGTAAATCTGCAACCGGCAACCTCGTCTACTCCACCGAAACAGGCCGCATGTGCCCCGACTGCCGCCACCCCATCGCCCAGTGCGTGTGCAAGCAAAACGCACCCCTGCCCAAAACCGACGGCATCGTGCGGGTATCGCGCGAAACCAAGGGCCGGGCAGGCAAAGGCGTGACCTTGGTCAAAGGCCTGCTGCTGGACGCAGCTGCGCTCACGGCCCTGGGTAAAACGCTGAAGGCCGTGTGCGGCGCAGGCGGCACGGTGAAAGACGGTGTGATCGAGGTGCAGGGCGACCACTGCGTGCTGGTGATTGACACGCTCAAAAAGCAGGGCTGGAACGTCAAACGGGCGGGGGGATAAGCCCACGAACTGCCACTGACCGGCTACAGCGCCACCACAGGCCGGCCCTGCATCCGGTGCGAGCGGCCACGGAACACCGCGACCTGTACGCCGTGTTGGTCGCAGACCGTCACGTCATAAATCCCGGTGCGGCCCTTCTGGCTGACCTCTACCGCGCTGGCGGTCAGCACATCACCGCCACGTGCCGAAGCGATGAAATCAATGCCCAGCGACGAGGCCACGGTAAGTTCGTTGTAAGAGTTGCAAGCGAACGCGAACGCCGAATCGGCCAACAGGGTGAGGTAGCCACCGTGGCAAATGTCAAAGCCGTTCAGCATGTCGTCCCGCACCGTCATCGTCAGTGTGGCGTGGCCGGGGCGGATGTGGGTCACACGCAGGCCCAGGCCCTGTGAGGCGCGGTCTTTCGCCATCATGCCCGTGGCGACGGCATCGGCAATCTGTTGGGGTGTCAGTGATGTGTCCATCGTGTTGTCCTGGGAAATGATGAGGCTTACATGCCCAAATACGCAGCCCTGATTTTTTCATCCTTTAGCAGCACGCGCCCTGGCCCGGACATCACGATGCGCCCGAGTTCCAGCACATAACCCTGGTCAGCAATCGACAGCGCGGCGCGGGCGTTTTGCTCTACCACCAGGATGGTGATGCCCTGGTCACGCAACTTTTGGATCAGACGAAAAATATCCTGCACGATGAGTGGGGCCAGGCCCATGCTGGGCTCGTCCAGCAGCAAAAGCTGAGGTTTGGCCATCAGGGCGCGGGCCATCGCCAGCATTTGCTGCTGGCCACCTGAGAGCGTGCCGGCGGGCAAATCGCGCTTTTCAAACAGGATGGGGAACAGCGCGTACATGGCGGCCAGGCTCTCGGCCCGCTCGGCTTTGTCGCGGGTGAAGCCCCCTAGCCCCAAGTTGTCGGCCACGCTCATGGGGGCGAAGACTTGACGGCCTTCGGGAACTTGGCTGATACCGACACGTACCCGTTGGCTGGCCACCGTGCGGCTCAGATCCTGCCGCTGGAAATCAATGCGGCCTGCGCTGATGGGTTGCACGCCGGAAATGGCCCGCAGCAGCGTGGTTTTGCCTGCACCATTGGCCCCTACCAGGGCGACAAGTTGACCGGGTGAGACCGCCAAGTCAACGCTGTGCAGCGCCTGGATACGGCCATAGTGGCTGCTGAGGGCGCTGACTTGCAGCAAGGCTGGGGTTGCGGATGAAGATACGGTCATGTTGCGGCCTCCTCTTCAAGCTCTGCGCCCAGGTAGGCGGCAATCACCGCAGGGTTCTCGCGCACGTCAGCGGGTATGCCCTCGGCAAGCTTTTTGCCGTGGTCGAGCACGGTGATGCAGTCGGAAATACCCATCACCAGCGGCATGTCGTGCTCCACCAGCAACACCGTCAGACCGGCATCAGCGAGGCGGCGGATGAGCTGACCCACCTCGGCGGTTTCGGTGGGGTTGAGCCCAGCGGCGGGCTCGTCCATCAGCAGCATTTGGGGGCGTGTCATCAGGGCGCGGGCGATTTCCAGGCGCTTCAAGGCACCGTAGGGCATTTGACTCGCCTGGGCATCGGCAAAATCGGCCACACCCACTTGCGCCATCGCAGCCAGCGCTTCAGCGCGGCAACTGCGGTCAGCGGCACGCAAGCCCGGCAGACTCAGCAACCCGGCAAGCAGGCTGGTGTTTTGCCGCAAATGGGCACCGACCATCACGTTCTCGATAGCGCTCATGTTCATGCAGACTTGCAGATTCTGGAAAGTACGTGCCATGCCCAGTGCGGGCAGTTTTTGCGGCAAGAGGCCGGTGATGTCCTGCCCCGCAAAGCGCACTG
>JANXSZ010000036.1 GCA_025356445.1 Betaproteobacteria bacterium
GCCCGTGCCGGGTAGCAGGTCGGCAGCGCCTAGTCGGTACTTACCGGTGCGCTCGCCCGGTGCCAGGCCAATCGGTGGCGAGACAAAGCTCCAGCCCAGCGTGTTTTCAAGCTTGAGCAGGTTAAGCGCCTCACGGGCCGCCAGCGCGCACTGCTTGTACGCAGCGGGAAATGCTGGCGTGTCCACCAGCTACAGGCCGGGCGCCACAAACAGGCTGCCCGCACCACCAACCACCAGCAGGCGCTTGACGCCAGACTGCTTCACACCCTGGACTATGGCGGCACTGCCCGCCAGAAAAAGATCATGGATCTTCGGCTCGCTCCAGCCCGGGTTGTAGGCGCTGACCACGGCTTCGGAAACCTGCGCACCATTCAGCGTGGGCTGCGACCACCGTCAGGCCCACTTGCGGCGCGATCTTGCGCGGGTTGCGCGCCAGCATCGTGACTTTGTGGCCGCGGGTCAAAAATTCAGAAAGCGACCGCGGCTGGCCCGCCACCCCCCGCAGACCTGCTGCACCACGACCTGCTCTGCAGCCGCCAAAAAACGCCAGCTCCGACCTGCTTGAGCTGCAGGGCACCGACGGCACTGTGCAGACACTGTGCTTTGAGGCATGCGTGATGACTTCGCAAGTCACGGCCATGCATGCGCTGAGCGTGCATAGCTGGTGCATAGGCTTGGCCGTGAGCGAAGAAAACCGGCAAGCCTTGGCTGGTGCGCCTGTTGCCAGTGCTGCCCGGCTGGTCGCTGGCCGACGTGCCGGTGTATGCCGCCACGATCAGGCGCGGCGAGCAGCCTGCCAAGGTGCGGCATGCGCTGGAGTTGCTGGCTTGGGACGGGATGTGGGGCTGGGGTTGGCTGTTGCAGTTGCAGTTGCAGCGAATGAACCCCAGCGTATTGATGACCAGCTTCGAGCATCGCCGTGATGGGCTTGAGCCCGCGCTATGGTTTGAAATATGGGGCGACCGTGTGCCTATCTTTGACGATTTTCATCAACCCATTCTGCGAGATGGGAATGTCAACTTTCGACGACAAAGCGGACATCTGCAACCCCAAGCCCAACGCCAGAAAGCAGACATTCAGAAGTGGTCCAACAAAAAAGTCTGATTGAGCGTTGTGCCAAAGATTCTTTGGTGAACGTAGCTTCTTTGGCTGCGTGCTGCGCTCCGTCAACAGTCACGACCTCCTTGACTGGCGGTCTCACCAGGGCGGACTCGCAAAGGATTGCCACCCTGGTTATGGGACAGCTCCGCATTCCCTTCATAACCATCTGACCGAATGGGTCGCGCTGTCTTAGGGTCCAATCCAAGAAGCGATTTGGTCCCCGGCGATGAACATGGGGGAAACACGGTTGGCAGCCATAGCTATTAGGCTGTGGTGGATGCCGAATTACTTTGCAGGCTGCAGGTCCGTAACCACTATGGCACCGTTGGCCTTCTCAGCCTTGAAACGCACCTTGTCACCGGCTTTCACCTTGTCCAGCATGGTGGGATCCTTAACCTTAAACACCATGGTCATGCCAGGCATATCGAGGTTCTTGATATCGCCGTGCTTCAAGGTGATGTTTTTGTTTTCCAAATCAACCTTGCGTACTTCGGCGTCGGTCATGTCACCTGCAGGAGACCCCATTTCTTTCTTGCCGTCCATAGCCATGGGCGCGTCCCCAGGCTTCATGGTCATCTGAGCGTGAACTGCGCCTGCTGATATAGCGATAGCGGCAAAGGTCACAAGGGTTTTGAGATTTTTCATGATTCTTTCTTTCAATAGCTAAGGGAAATTTTTGGAAGGTAAACGTTGATTAACGTGGGAACTGCCGTCTTTGAGGACAAGTAAAGCCATATCAGTGCGTGTGGTCACTATGACCCTCCTGCTTTGAAACCGTCTTGGCGGCTGCAACAGTTACAACGCCTTTCATCCCGGCTTCGTAGTGACCGGGCTGCAGGCAGGCAAAGTCAACCTTTCCGGGTTTGGTGAACTGCCAAATAATTTCTCCGGTCTTGCCTGGCGCAACGGAAACCATATTGGCATCCGCGTGTTCCATCTCCGGCA
>JANXSZ010000014.1 GCA_025356445.1 Betaproteobacteria bacterium
CGATTTGCTAAACACCGTGCTGCAAGGTCTTAAGCTGCTAGAGCTTGACAGCGTGGGAGGCTCAGGTTCACGCGGTTACGGCAAAGTGCGCTTTGTAGGTTTGACGATTGACCAACTCAACTGCCAAGCCCGTTTTGATGCCATTCAACCTTTTGAGGGGTAGCCCATGAGCAACACTGCATTAGCCCAAAAAATCTATCAAGTTGCCCAAGCTTTGCCCGATGCGCAAGCCACCGAGGCGCTGGATTTCATCTATTTTTTGAGATCCCGCCAAGAGCTCACGGAGCACCGTGACTTACAGGCAGCACAACAACCTGCCATGAACCATGTGTGGGACAACGATGCTGACGAGGCGTGGAACCATGTTTGAAGCAGGCACAGTGGTGCTGATCCCGTTCCCTTTCAGCGATTTATCGTCTGCAAAAAAACGCCCGGTGCTGATGTTGACACGACCCGACAGCCGGGGCGACTTCATCGCCATGCCCATCACCAGCAAACCCCAGCCAGCGCCTGCGCTAGCCCTGGCTGCGGGGCCACTGCCCTTAGGTGGCACGCTGCCATTGGACAGCTGGGTCAAAACCGACACTGTTTTTTCACTCTGCGAGACGCAAATTGTCAAAACCATCGGCAGGCTGGCAGAAGAAAGCCGCACCGACTGCGTGCAACACCTGTGCAGAACCCTGAGCGCGGCCTAAACATGCAAAGTTACTGCTTCACCCTGCGTCCTTTAAGCGCCTTTGGCACACCCTTGGCCGGGGACACCCTTTTTGGCCAGTTGTGCTGGACGCTACGGCACCAATTGGGCAACGACCGCCTCAACACCTTGCTCCAGGGCTACACCAACAGCCAACCATTCATGGTGGTATCGGATGCGCTACCTGCTGATCATGTGCCACTGCCCAGCGTGCCGTCCAGCCTCTGGCAGCAGAACGCCAATGCCGAGCGCAAGGTCTTGAAAAAGAAAAAATGGCTACCCACCACCGCGCTGGCCACCCCCTTTGCCGCATGGCAAACCCAAGCGCAAAGTGATGCGGATGTGACCCCCCATACCGAGCGTGCCCAGCCACACAACACCATCAATCGCCAAACAGGCACGACAGGCACGACAGGCGAAGGCCAGTTTGCCCCCTACGCCATGCCGCAAATTTGGTTCCACCCAGACAAGCAATTTAACCTGCATGTCGTGCTGGATACGGCCCGTCTCAGCCTTGCTGAACTGACCGAAGCATTGGATGCGATGGGTGCGACAGGCTTTGGCCGCGATGCCAGCCTTGGCTTGGGCAAGTTTGAACGTATAGGTAATGCCGCACTGACATCTTGGCCTGTAGCAGCCACTGCCAACAGCTACCTCACCCTTGGCCCCTGTGCGCCACAAGGTTTAGGGTTTTGTGCTGTGCGCAGCAGCTACCAAGTGGTCACCCGCTTTGGTCGCCACGGCGATATGGCCGTGCAATCAGGTCAGCCCTTCAAACGCCCGGTGCTACTGGCCAAAGCAGGCAGCATGTTCTGGCCCGAAACACTAGACCCCGCCCGCCTGTTCATTGGTCAGGGCCTGGGGGGCACGGCCAACCCGGTCTCTATCGCCATGCCCGAGACCGTGCAGCAGGGCTACGCCCCTGTGATTGCCATCCACCGCGCTGTCGAGGCCACTGCATGAACAACTTTCTAAAAACCTACCGGCTGGCACTGACCCCGCTGTCGCCAATCCATATTGGCTGCGGTGAAGACTTCGAGCCGACCAATTACGTCATTGACGATGGCGTTTTGTATGGATTTGACCCAAGCCGGGCGGTGTTGAATGAGTCCGAGCGAAAAAAGCTGATAGCGGCAGCAAACAGTGGCGACTGGCTGGATGTTTCCCGATTCTTTCGTGACAACGCTGCGTTGTTCAAATTGCACGCTACGGTCATGATCCCTGTTTCAGGCGGTGTAGCCAAACAATACAAAGACAGACTCGGCAATGTTGCCAACAGAGAGGTGGGTGGCTCTAAGGTCATAAACAAACTCGAATTGGAACGAACGCAGTATTCCGGTATTTCGCTTCAGCCCTATATCCCCGGCAGCAGCTTCAAGGGTGCTATTCGCACGGCGATGCTGGATGCCTTGAATCGAGAGCAGCGTGTGATGCGCAATGAGCGCAGTGAGGAGGTGGAGCGCCGTCTTTTAAAAGGTGACTTTGGTACGAGTCCCTTGCGGCTGCTAAAAATCGCCGACCTGATGCCAGCCTACGAACCCACACGGCGCATCCTT
>JANXSZ010000018.1 GCA_025356445.1 Betaproteobacteria bacterium
AAATGGTCATGCCCGGCGACAACGTTAGCATCACCGTCAAACTCATCAACCCCATCGCCATGCAAGAAGGCCTGCGCTTCGCTATTCGCGAAGGCGGCAAGACTGTGGGCTCCGGTGTGGTCGCTAAGGTTATTGCTTAAGAGGTATTGAAGGGGCGTAGCTCAATTGGCAGAGTGTCGGTCTCCAAAACCGAAGGTTGGGGGTTCGATGCCCTCCGCCCCTGCCACCCAATCTGAGCCATTGGGTGGAATCTGAGCCCACCATGCGTATGGTGGGCTTTTAGCGTCTTAAGCGACTCATTTTTTTATAGCAGGAATTCAGCCCCCATGGCAGCCACACAAATTGAAACCGTCAGCACCAATGCTGACAAAGCCAAACTGGCAGGTGCTGCTACGTTGGTGGTCGTGGCTTTAGTGGGGTTTTATCTCCTGACCAAGCAAGGCCCTTATGCGCAATGGGCGGCGTTGATCGTTGGTTTGGCTGCTGCCGTGGTGCTGTTTCTGACCTCGGAGTCGGGTAAATCATTGGTGGCTTTTGGGCGTGAAGCTTGGCGTGAAGTCAAGAAGGTGGTTTGGCCCACCCGCAAAGAAGCTATGCAAATGACAGCCTACGTTTTTGGTTTCGCAGTCATCATGGCCATTTTCTTGTGGACCACTGACAAGACCCTTGAGTGGGTGTTTTATGACCTGATTCTGGGCTGGAAAAAATAATGACTGACGCTGTAGAAACCCTGGGTACCGATGTCGCTGTCAATTTGACTGTGACCGCCGATGTGCCTGTTACTGCGGGCATTGGTGCGCCGTCCAAGTTCGCTTGGTATGTGGTGCATGCTTACTCTGGTATGGAAAAGGCCGTAGAACGCAATATTCTGGAGCGCATCCAGCGTGCCGGTATGGAGAGTAAATTTGGCCGTATTTTGGTGCCCACCGAAGAAGTGGTTGAGATCAAAAATGGTCAACGAAAAACCACAGAGCGTCGCTTCTTTCCTGGCTATGTGCTGGTTGAGATGGAAATGGATGATGAATCCTGGCATTTGGTGAAGCACACCAACAAGGTGACAGGTTTTGTCGGCGGCGCTAAAAATCGTCCCGCACCTATTTCTGAAGCTGAAGTGCAAAAGATCGTTAGCCAGATGCAAGAGGGCGTGGAAAAACCGCGTCACAAGGTCGAATTTGTTGTGGGCGAATATGTCCGCGTTAAAGAAGGCCCGTTCACCGACTTCAATGGCTCGGTGGAAGAAGTTAACTACGAGAAGAGCAAGGTTCGCGTATCGGTCACGATTTTTGGTCGTGCTACCCCTGTCGAGCTGGAGTTCAGTCAAGTCGAAAAGGCCTAAGCCACGATTTCACTGGCTTTTGCAGAAAATTTTGCTTTTGCGTTTCCCGGCTCGGCGCAAAGGTTGGTCATAGAGAGCTGTTAACCCCCGGGGAGCTTCTTCAATGAAGCGTTAAAACCCGAAAGGAAAAAGCATGGCGAAGAAAATCGTTGGCTTTGTGAAGCTGCAAGTTCCAGCTGGCAAGGCAAATCCCTCTCCTCCGATTGGCCCAGCATTGGGTCAACGCGGTTTGAATATCATGGAGTTCTGCAAAGCATTCAATGCACAGACCCAAGGTATCGAACCCGGTACACCGCTGCCCGTGGTGATTACCGCTTTTGCAGATAAGAGCTTTACCTTTATCATCAAAACGCCTCCAGCGACCGCGATGATCAAGAAAGCCATCAAGCTCGACAAGGGTTCTGCAACGGCACATAGCGTCAAGGTTGGCAAGATCACACGAGCTCAGCTCGAAGAAATCGCCAAAACCAAGATGAAAGACATGAACGCTGCAAGCATTGATGCAGCCATTCGCACTATCGCCGGCTCTGCCCGTTCGATGGGCGTGACCGTAGAGGGTTTGTAAATGACCAAGCTGACAAAACGCGAAAAAACCTACGTTGGCAAAGCTGACAGCTTGAAGCTGTTTGCTCTGGCCGATGCTCTGGCTATCGTTAAAGAATGTGCTACTGCCAAGTTCGATGAATCTATCGACGTGGCTGTGCAGCTCGGCATTGATGCTAAGAAGTCTGACCAAGTGGTTCGTGGTGCTGTTGTGTTGCCTAACGGTACCGGCAAGACCAAGCGCGTCGCTGTGTTCGCTCAGGGCGCTAAAGCTGAAGAAGCCAAAGCCGCTGGTGCTGACATCGTAGGTATGGACGACTTGGCCGCAATGGTTAAGGCTGGCAACATGCCTTTTGACGTGGTGATTGCAGCGCCTGACGCTATGCGTATCGTTGGTACGCTGGGTCAGATCCTCGGCCCACGTGGTTTGATGCCTAACCCCAAAGTTGGCACCGTGACCCCTGATGTGGCAACCGCTGTGCGTAATGCCAAGGCTGGTCAAGTGCAGTTCCGTGTGGACAAAGCCGGTATCGTGCACGGCACGATTGGCCGTCGCTCGTTTGATACCGACAAGCTGCAAGGTAACTTGGTTGCTTTGGTTGAGGCTTTGGTGAAAGCCAAGCCAGCGACAAGCAAAGGTGTTTACCTGCGTAAGGTAGCTGTGTCGAGCACGATGGGTGTGGGCGTCCGTGTGGACACCCAATCTATCGCTGTTTAAAAAGAATTCGGGCAATCCTATAAGGGTTGTCTGATGTGGTGGGCTGATGAAGGATGGTGCTGCGCTGCTAAAAAGCAGTGTTGTGTCTTTTTCTCAGGCCATCCATGACCGTTGGCGTACAGCCAGTTCGCTGGTTGCACTTAATTGTGAGTCAAGCCAACGCAGATGGCGATCCCGCTGCATAGAAACATGAAATTTATCAGAGTTTCAAAACAGTTGGTCGCTGCATTATGGCGTGTTGAATGGTTGGAATTTCGCATAAGCGGGTTCCTCAAACAACACATTTCAAAGGAGTAGACCTTGAGTCTGAATCGCAGTGAAAAGCAAGCGGTCATTGAAGAAGTGACCAGCCTCGCCGCCAATGCGCAAACGCTCGTGATTGCGGAATACCGCGGCATCACGGTCGCTGACATGACCAAATTGCGCGTCGCTGCACGCAGCAAGGACGTAACGTTGAGCGTGTTGAAAAACACCTTGGCACGTCGTGCTGTGGCAGGAACCCCATTTGCCGTGCTTGCTGACCAGATGACCGGCCCGCTGATCTATGGCTTTTCTACCGATGCTGTGGCTGCCGCTAAAGTGGTTGCCGACTTCGCTAAAACCAACGATAAGTTGGTGATTCGCGGTGGTGCATTCGGTGCAAAAGTCTTGGACGTGAACGGCGTTAAGCAACTGGCAAATATCCCGTCGAAGGAAGTGCTGCTGGCCCAATTGCTGGGTTTGATGCAGTCTCCCATTTCGCGTACGGCCCGCGTGCTGGCCGCGTTGGCAGCGCAACGTACTGTGCCCGAAGAAGCTGCTCCTGCAGCCGAAATCGAAGCACCCGCAGAAGCGGCCGTTGCAGCTTGACGTGAACAACTTTGTGCGGTGTGTTTAAGGCGGTGCCTTGAATTCGCCCCAACTGACTAGAAATATAGGAAATCAAAATGGCATTCGATAAAGACGCATTTTTGACCGCGCTCGACAGCATGACGGTCTTGGAACTCAACGATCTGGTGAAAGCCATCGAAGAGAAGTTTGGCGTGAGCGCTGCTGCAATGGCTGGCCCAGCTGCTGCTGGTCCAGCTGCTGCTGTGGCTGAAGAGAAGACCGAATTCAACGTCGTTCTGCTCGAAGCCGGTGCCCAGAAGGTATCCGTCATCAAGGCTGTGCGTGAAATCACCGGTCTGGGCTTGAAAGAGGCTAAAGATTTGGTTGATGGCGCACCTAAGAACATCAAAGAAGGTGTTTCCAAGGCTGACGCTGAAGCCGCTATGAAGAAGCTGGTTGATGCTGGCGCTAAGGTTGAACTGAAGTAATTCGGTTGAATTTGAAGGCTGGAGTGGCTGCAAAGCCCTCCAGCCTTTGCCGCTTTCAGAGCGCATTGGAAAGAAGCGTTAATCCCTCGGGGTGAACGCTTCTTTCCAGTGTCTTCTGACCCCGACTGCAGAAGACGACCTGGATCGGGTTGCGTGCAACGCGCAACCGTCCGCCATGGGTTGGTAGTGGCCAACCGCCAGGGATGTTTGGATTCAACGCGTGCGTGAAACGCTGCGTTGGCCCAAGCCACATAGTCGCTGAAGACCTTGGACTCAAGTCTTTGCCCGGAGAACTCATGGCCTATTCTTTTACCGAACGTAAGCGCATCCGCAAAAACTTTGGCAGCCGCGACAGCGTGCTCGAAGTACCTTACTTGCTACAAATGCAAAAAGACGCCTACACGGCCTTTTTGCAAGCCGATATTGCCCCGAAAAAACGCACGACTGAAGGCTTGCAAGCCGCTTTCGATGCCGCTTTCCCTATCGTTTCACACAACGGTTTTGTCGAAATGAAGTTCAGCGAGTACAACCTTGCTAAACCGGCCTTCGATGTGCGTGAATGCCAAACCCGTGGTTTGACGTTCGCGTCTGCTGTGCGGGCCAAAGTGCAGCTCATCATCTATGACCGTGAGTCTTCAACTTCGCAATCCAAAGTCATCAAAGAGGTGAAAGAGCAAGAAGTCTACATGGGCGAAGTGCCTCTGATGACTGACAAAGGCTCGTTCATCATCAACGGCACTGAGCGCGTGATCGTGTCCCAGCTGCACCGTTCACCTGGCGTGTTTTTTGAACACGACAAGGGCAAAACCCACAGTTCAGGTAAGTTGCTGTTTTCAGCACGCATCATCCCTTACCGTGGTTCATGGCTCGATTTCGAGTTTGACCCCAAAGACATTCTTTATTTCCGCGTTGACCGCCGTCGCAAGATGCCCGTCACGATTTTGCTCAAGGCCATTGGCCTGAACCCTGAGTCCATCCTGGCGAACTTCTTCGTCAACGACAATTTCCGTCTGATGGACAGCGGCGCGCACATGGAATTCGTGGCCGAGCGCCTGCGTGGTGAAGTAGCCCGTTTTGACATCACTGACAAGGCTGGCAAGGTTGTTGTTGCCAAAGACAAGCGCGTCACGGTTCGTCACACCCGCGAGCTGGAGCAGTCTGGCACCACGCACATCAGCGTGCCCGAAGACTTCCTGGTTGGCCGTGTGGTTGCCCGCAACATCATTGATGCGGACACCGGTGAAATCATCATCAAGGCCAATGAAGAGTTGACTGACCTGTTGATGAAGAAATTGCGTAGCGCTGGCGTGAAGGATGTGCAGTGCATTTACACCAATGAGCTCGACCAAGGCCCGTACATGTCGCAAACTTTGCGCATTGACGAGACCACCGATGAGTTTGCTGCTCGTGTCGCCATCTACCGCATGATGCGCCCTGGTGAGCCACCGACTGAAGACGCGGTGCAAGCCCTGTTCCAGCGCCTGTTCTACAACCCCGACACCTATGATTTGTCGCGCGTTGGCCGCATGAAGTTCAACGCCAAGATGGGCCGCGACGAATCCACCGGCCCCATGGTGCTGACCAACGAAGACATTTTGTCTGTGGTCAAGATCCTGGTTGATCTGCGCAATGGCCGTGGTGAAGTCGATGACATTGACCACTTGGGCAACCGTCGCGTGCGTTGTGTTGGTGAATTGGCTGAAAACCAGTACCGCACAGGCTTGGCGCGTATCGAAAAAGCCGTGAAAGAGCGTTTGGGCCAAGCTGAGCAAGAGCCTTTGATGCCGCATGACCTGATCAACAGCAAGCCCATCTCGGCTGCGTTGAAAGAATTCTTCGGTGCGTCGCAGCTCTCGCAGTTCATGGACCAGACCAACCCGCTGTCTGAAATCACCCACAAGCGCCGTGTATCGGCACTTGGCCCAGGTGGTTTGACCCGTGAGCGTGCCGGTTTTGAAGTGCGTGACGTTCACGTGACCCATTACGGTCGTGTATGCCCCATTGAAACGCCTGAAGGCCCAAACATTGGTCTGATCAACTCACTGGCCTTGTACGCTCGCCTGAACGAGTACGGGTTCATTGAAACGCCATACCGCCGTGTGATCGACAGCAAGATCACGATGGACATCGACTACCTGTCGGCCATCGAAGAAGGCAAGTACGTGATCGCCCAGGCCAATGCGGCACTGGATGCTGAAGGACGTCTGTCCGGTGACTTGATTTCTGCCCGTGAAAAAGGCGAGTCGATTTTGGTCAGTGGCGAGCGCGTTCAATACATGGACGTGTCACCATCGCAAATCGTGTCTGTAGCGGCTTCTTTGGTGCCGTTCCTGGAACACGATGATGCGAACCGCGCGTTGATGGGTGCCAACATGCAGCGTCAAGCTGTGCCTGTGTTACGTCCTGAGAAAGCCTTCGTCGGCACCGGTATCGAGCGTGTTTCCGCTGTCGATTCGGGCACCGTGGTCACGGCTGTGCGTGGTGGTGTGGTGGATTACGTTGATGCGACCCGCATCGTGGTCCGTGTGAACGACGCTGAAGCGTTGGCCGGTGAAGTGGGTGTGGACATCTATAACCTCATCAAATACCAGCGTTCCAACCAGAACACCAACATCCACCAGTGCCCCATCGTCAGGAAGGGCGACAAGCTTGCCAAGGGTGACGTGGTCGCTGACGGTGCGTCGACCGACATGGGTGAACTGGCGTTGGGCCAGAACATGCTGGTTGCGTTCATGCCCTGGAACGGCTTCAACTTTGAGGATTCGATCCTCATCAGCGAACGCATCGTGGCCGAAGACCGCTACACCTCGATTCACATCGAAGAGCTGGTCGTGATGGCGCGGGACACCAAGCTGGGTGCAGAAGAAATCACCCGTGACATCCCCAACTTGGCTGAGCAACAGCTCAACCGTTTGGACGAGTCCGGCATCATCTACGTGGGTGCAGAAGTGCAACCCGGCGATACGCTGGTTGGCAAGGTCACCCCTAAGGGCGAAACCACGCTGACGCCTGAAGAAAAGTTGCTGCGTGCTATCTTCGGCGAAAAAGCCAGCGATGTGAAAGACACCTCCCTGCGTGTCAGCCAAGGTTCGCAAGGCACAGTGATCGACGTGCAGGTCTTCACCCGTGAAGGCATCGTGCGTGACAAGCGCGCCCAGCAGATCATCGACGACGAACTGAAGCGCTTCCGCCTGGATTTGAACGACCAATTGCGTATCGTGGAAGCCGACGCGTTTGACCGTATTGCCAAGTTACTGGAGGGTAAAACCGCCAATGGTGGCCCACAAAAACTTGCCAAGGGCACCAAGATCGACAAGGCTTACTTGAATTCGGTCGAAAAGTACCACTGGCTTGATATTCGCCCTGCGGACGAAGAAGTGGCTCAGCAGCTTGAATCCATCAAGAATTCCCTGGAACAAACCCGCCACAGCTTCGACCTCGTGTTTGAAGAAAAGCGCAAGAAATTGACGCAAGGTGACGAGTTGCCCGCAGGCGTGCTCAAGATGGTCAAGGTCTATTTGGCTGTCAAGCGCCGCTTACAACCCGGTGACAAGATGGCCGGTCGCCACGGTAACAAGGGTGTGGTCTCCAAGATCGTACCCGTCGAAGATATGCCGTACATGGCTGACGGCACACCGTGCGACATCGTGCTGAATCCCTTGGGCGTGCCTTCACGGATGAACGTGGGTCAGGTGTTGGAAGTGCATTTGGGTTGGGCCGCCAAGGGCTTGGGCCAACGCATTGGCGATATGCTGCAAACCGAAAGCCGTGTGGCAGAGCTGCGCAGTTTCTTTGAGAAGCTGTACAACACCTCAGGTCGCAAGGAAGACTTCTCCCAACTCAATGATGACCAAATCATCGAGATGGCGGGCAATCTGCAAGGCGGTGTGACGTTCGCTACCCCGGTGTTTGACGGTGCTTCCGAAGATGAAATTCGCGGCATGTTGAAACTGGCATACCCCGATGACATCGCCAAGCTCAAAGGCTTGACGCCAACACGCACGCAAGCCAACTTGTTCGATGGCCGCACGGGTGACCGCTTCGAGCGCCCAACGACTGTCGGTTACATGCACGTGCTGAAGCTTCACCACTTGGTGGACGACAAGATGCACGCGCGTTCTACCGGCCCGTACAGCTTGGTGACGCAGCAACCCCTGGGCGGTAAAGCCCAGTTCGGTGGCCAGCGTTTCGGTGAGATGGAAGTGTGGGCGCTGGAAGCCTATGGTGCGTCATACGTCTTGCAGGAAATGCTGACGGTGAAATCCGATGACGTGGTGGGTCGCACCAAGGTCTACGAAAGCATCGTCAAGGGCGAGCATTCGATCGAAGCCGGTATGCCGGAATCGTTCAACGTGCTGTTGAAAGAAATCCGTTCGCTCGGTATCGACATGGAACTTGACCGTTCTTAATTTGCAGATCAGATAAAGGATTCAAACAATGAAATCACTACTCGACCTGTTCAAGCAATTCACGCCTGATGAGCATTTTGATGCCATCAAAATCGGCATGGCTTCGCCCGAGAAGATCCGTTCGTGGTCTTTCGGCGAAGTTAAAAAGCCTGAAACCATCAACTACCGTACCTTCAAGCCTGAGCGTGATGGTCTGTTTTGCGCCAAGATTTTTGGCCCTATCAAAGACTACGAATGCTTGTGTGGCAAGTACAAGCGCCTCAAGCACCGTGGTGTGATCTGCGAGAAGTGCGGTGTTGAAGTCACGCAAACCAAAGTGCGCCGCGACCGCATGGGCCACATTGATTTGGCCGCACCTTGTGCCCACATCTGGTTCCTGAAATCGCTGCCGTCGCGTTTGGGTCTGGTGCTTGACATGACATTGCGCGACATTGAGCGCGTGCTGTATTTTGAAGCGTATGTAGTGACTGATCCTGGCATGACGCCTTTGAAGCGTTTTGCCATCATGTCGGAAGACGACTACGACGCCAAGTACAAGGAATACGGCGACGAGTTCACTGCCAAGATGGGTGCTGAAGGCGTCAAAGACCTGCTGGAATCCATCGACATCGAGGCGTCGATCGAGCGCCTGCGTGGCGATTTGACCGGATCTGAAGTCAAGGTCAAGAAAAACTCCAAGCGCCTCAAAGTGCTTGAAGCCTTCAAGAAGTCCGGTATCAAGCCCCAGTGGATGGTGCTCGATGTGCTGCCTGTGCTGCCACCAGATTTGCGTCCGCTGGTGCCGTTGGACGGTGGCCGTTTCGCCACTTCCGACTTGAACGACCTGTACCGCCGCGTGATTAACCGCAACAGCCGTCTGCGCCGTTTGCTGGAACTCAAAGCGCCTGAAATCATTGCCCGCAATGAAAAGCGCATGTTGCAAGAGGCGGTGGATTCGCTGCTCGACAACGGGCGCCGTGGCAAAGCCATGACCGGTGCGAACAAGCGTGCACTCAAATCGTTGGCGGACATGATCAAGGGTAAGTCAGGCCGCTTCCGCCAGAATTTGCTGGGCAAGCGCGTCGATTACTCGGGTCGTTCGGTGATTACCGTTGGCCCTACGCTCAAGTTGCACCAGTGCGGTTTACCCAAGCTGATGGCGTTGGAGTTGTTCAAGCCTTTCATCTTCGCCCAGCTCGAAATTCGTGGTATCGCCACGACCATCAAGGCCGCCAAGAAAGAAGTCGAATCCGGCACGCCCGTCGTGTGGGATATTCTGGAAGAGGTCATCAAAGAGCACCCCGTGATGCTGAACCGTGCGCCTACGCTGCACCGTTTGGGTATCCAGGCGTTCGAGCCTATCCTGATTGAAGGCAAGGCGATTCAGCTGCACCCCCTCGTTTGCTCGGCCTTTAACGCCGACTTCGACGGTGACCAGATGGCCGTTCACGTCCCGTTGTCGGTGGAAGCCCAGGTGGAAGCCCGCACGTTGATGCTGGCCTCTAACAACATCTTGTTCCCAGCCAGTGGCGAGCCCTCCATTGTCCCGTCGCAAGACGTGGTGCTGGGTCTGTACTACACGACCCGTGAACGCATCAACGGCAAAGGCGAAGGCTTGATCTTCGCTGATACCGGTGAAGTACAGCGCGCGTTGGACGCCGGTGAAGTCGAACTCACCGCCAAAATCAATGTGCGTCTGACCGAGTACACCAAAGACAAGGAAACTGGCGAACTCGTGCCGTCGACCAAGCTGTGGGAAACCACCGCTGGCCGTGCACTGTTGTCCGAAATCTTGCCTAAAGGCTTGCCGTTCAGCAACATCAACAAGGCGTTGAAGAAGAAAGAAATTTCCAAGCTCATCAACGTGTCTTTCCGCAAGTGCGGCTTGAAAGAGACCGTGGTGTTTGCTGACAAGCTGTTGCAAAACGGTTTCCGTTTGGCTACCCAGTCCGGCATCTCTATTTGTATCGACGACATGTTGGTGCCGCAAGAGAAGCCCGCGATTTTGGAGCGTGCTGAAAAAGAAGTGCGTGAAATCGAGCAGCAGTACGTTTCCGGTCTGGTGACTTCTGGCGAGCGTTACAACAAGGTGGTGGACATCTGGGGTAAAGCGGGCGACGAAGTGTCCAAGGTGATGATGGCCCAGCTCTCCAAGCAAAAGACCATCGACCGCCATGGCAATGAAGTGGACCAAGAGTCGTTCAACTCCATTTACATGATGGCAGACTCGGGCGCGCGGGGTTCCGCTGCCCAGATTCGCCAGCTGGCCGGTATGCGGGGTCTGATGGCCAAGCCTGATGGCTCCATCATCGAGACGCCCATCAAAGCGAACTTCCGTGACGGTCTGAACGTGTTGGAATACTTTATTTCCACCCACGGTGCGCGTAAAGGCTTGGCCGATACCGCGTTGAAGACGGCCAACTCTGGCTACCTGACACGCCGTTTGGTGGACGTGACACAAGACTTGGTGGTGACTGAACTCGATTGCGGCACGCACGACGGTTCCGTGATGCGCGCTATCGTTGAAGGCGGCGAAACCATTGACTCCTTGCGTGACCGTATCTTGGGTCGTACCGTGGCTGACGACGTGTTGCACCCCGAGAACCGCTCGGTGCTGCTGACCGCAGGCACCCTGCTGGACGAAGACCTGATCGACGAGCTTGAAGTCGCTGGTGTGGACGAAGTCAAAGTGCGCACTGCCCTGACCTGCGAAACCCGTTTCGGCCTGTGCGCCACCTGCTATGGCCGTGATCTGGGCCGTGGTGGTCTGGTGAACTACGGTGAAGCGGTCGGCGTGATTGCCGCGCAGTCGATTGGTGAACCCGGCACCCAGCTGACCATGCGTACCTTCCACATCGGTGGTGCAGCGTCGCGTGCAGCGATCGCCTCCAGCGTGGAAGCCAAGTCCAACGGCATCATCGGCTTCAACGCCACGATGCGCTACGTGACCAACAGCAAGGGCGAATTGGTAGTGATTTCCCGCTCTGGCGAGATCGTCCTTCATGACGAGCATGGCCGTGAGCGTGAGCGCCATAAAGTGCCTTACGGCGCGATCCTGTCCGTCAAAATTGACCAGACCATCAAGGCTGGCACGATTTTGGCCAACTGGGATCCGTTGACACGCCCCATCATCACCGAGTTCGCCGGTCAAGCCAAGTTCGAGAACGTTGAAGAAGGTCTGACCATCGCCAAGCAGGTTGACGAGGTCACAGGCCTGTCCACCATGGTGGTGATTGACCCGAAACGCCGTGGTTCTGCCAAGGTGGTTCGTCCACAGGTCAAACTGATCGACGCGACCGGTAACGAAGTCAAAATCCCCGGCACCGACCACTCGGTGACGATTGGCTTCCCCATCGGTGCGCTGATTCAGGTGCGCGACGGTTTGGACGTCGGCCCCGGCGAAGTGCTGGCGCGTATCCCGATCGAAGGTCAGAAGACCCGAGACATTACCGGCGGTTTGCCCCGCGTGGCCGAGCTGTTTGAAGCCCGTTCACCCAAAGACAAGGGCATGCTGGCTGAAATGACCGGTACCGTTTCCTTCGGTAAGGAAACCAAAGGCAAGGTTCGCTTGCAGATCACCGATCTGGAAGGCCAAGTCTGGGATGAGCTGATCCCCAAGGAAAAGAACATCCTGGTGCACGAAGGCCAAGTGGTCAACAAGGGCGAAAGCGTCGTGGACGGCCCCGCCGATCCGCAAGACATCTTGCGCCTCTTGGGTTCTGAAGAACTCGCCCGCTACATCGTGGACGAAGTGCAGGACGTGTACCGCTTGCAAGGCGTGAAGATCAACGACAAGCACATTGAAGTGATTGTTCGCCAGATGCTGCGCCGTGTGGTGGTTGAGAACTCGGGTGACTCTGACTACATCAAGGGCGAACAGGTCGAGCGCAGTGAAATGCTCAACACCAACGACCGCCTGCGCGGTGAAGGCAAATTGGCGGCCACCTTCAGCAACTTGCTGCTGGGTATCACCAAGGCTTCCTTGTCCACCGACAGTTTCATCAGCGCCGCGTCCTTCCAGGAAACCACGCGCGTGTTGACCGAGGCTGCCATCATGGGCAAGCGCGACGAACTGCGTGGCTTGAAAGAGAACGTGATCGTGGGTCGTTTGATCCCTGCCGGTACGGGCTTGGCTTACCACCGTGCCCGTCAGGCCAAGGATTTGATGGACGACGCAGAACGCCGTGCCATCACCGAAGCCGAAGAGCAGGCTCTGGCCGAAGGTGCTGGCGACAGTGCTGATACCGGCGCAGAAGTCAGTGAAAGCGCCGCTGCGGCGGATTAACCGCATCGCGTCTTGACGGACGCTGTATTGCAGTTACTGCAAAAATGAGAGCGTCTCATGCCCTACAGTATTGGGCATGAGACGCTTTTTTATTGGAATTTACGCTATGAGTACGCCCCCGAATCCCGCTGCACCCGCCTACCCACCAGTCCACCTTCAGGCGGCAGCTCGCCAGCAAATTCCCCTGTGGCAGCAGCTCCAAGCTACTGCTCAGGTACTACAAGCCATCCGTGCTGGCCAGTCCACCACCCGGTTGTTGCCCGAGGTTGAGGCCCGCCTGCGCCCTGGCGTACAAGCCCTGGTGTTTCAGGTGCTGCGTAACTTGGGCCGTGCCGAGGCCTTGCGTGCTCAGCTGGCCAAACGCCCGCCGCCGCCCGCTGCTGACGCGCTGTTGTGCAGCGCACTGGCCCTGGCTTGCGCCGAAGAGGCTCCTTACGAAGGCTTTGTCTTGGTCGACCAGGCCGTGGAAGCCGCTAAACGCGCGGAAGCCACCCGACCGCAAGCCAATTTCATCAATGCCTGCCTGCGCCGCTACTTGCGCGAGGCCTTGGCGTTGAACCAGATGGCAGACCGAGACCCTGTTGCGCAGTGGAACCATCCGCGCTGGTGGATTGACCTGTTGAAGCAAGACCACCCCAAGCAGTGGCAAGCTATCCTGACCGCGAACAACCGCCACGCGCCCATGACCTTGCGGGTAAATCAGCGGAAAACCACGGTAGAGCAATATGCATCGGCACTGTCTGCTGTACATATTGATGCAACGATAACGCCCACCATCGCGGGCAAGCAGGCGTTGACGCTGCGCCGTCCGTTGCCTGTGCCTGAGATTCCCCAGTTTGAAGAGGGTTGGATCTCCGTGCAAGACGCCGCTGCGCAAATGGCCGCGCCGTTGCTGCTGCAAGGCTGGACAGGCCCCGCCCCGCGCCGCATTCTGGACGCCTGCGCTGCTCCCGGTGGAAAAACCGCGCACTTGCTCGAAATCAGCGATGCCAAAGTCGTTGCGCTGGATGTCGATCCGGCCCGTTGCGAGCGTATTCACCAAACCCTGCAACGCCTGGGCCTGAACGCCGAGGTGCTGGCCGCTGATGCCGCCAAACCTGATTTGTGGTGGGATGGTGAGCTGTTTGACGCGGTGTTGCTGGACGCTCCCTGCACCGCCTCCGGCATCGTGCGCCGTCACCCCGATGTGCGCTGGCTGCGCCGCCCCAGCGATGTACCGCAGTTGGCTGCATTGCAAGCCAAGCTTCTGCGTGCGCTGTGGCCGTTGGTCAAACCGGGAGGGCGTTTGCTGTACTGTACCTGCTCGGTATTCCGCGCTGAAGGCCAACAGCAGATACAAATGTTTCTTAAGCACCACACCGAAGCGCGGTTGCTGCCCTCTCCCGGCCATTTAGTACCCTCTCTCGCCGCTTCAGGCGCTGCTGTCCCGGACAATCGGACAGGTGATGTGGATGGATTCTTTTACGCGCTGTTGGAAAAACAAGCCGCTCAGTAGCGTCGCGGTGGGCTTGCGCGCGCTGATTTTTCGGGGTGTGTGGTTGGTGTTGCTGGTGATGATGGGCATCCCGCCACATGCCGCTGCCGATACGGCTGAATTGAGCAGCTTCTCCCTGGAGCGCGCTGAAGATGGCGTTTACCTCTCCGCTACCGTCAAAATGGATTTGCCTTCGGTGGTGGACGATGTGCTGCGCAAAGGCATCCCCGTGTTCTTCGTTGCGGAAGCCGAGCTGCGGCGCGATCGCTGGTACTGGTACGACAAAGCCGTCGTGCGCACCGCCCGCCACATGCGCCTGGCTTACCAGCCGTTGTTGCGGCGCTGGCGGTTGCAGGTGGCACCCAGCCCAATTGGTAACAACGGCTTGGGCGTCACACTGAGCCAGAGTTTCGAGTCCCTGCCTGATGCGCTGGCCGCCATCCAGCGCTTTGCCCGCTGGAAGATCGTGGACCCGGCGGATCTGGAGGCCGATGCCCGTTACAACGTCGATTTTCAGTTTCGACTGGACGTGTCGCAATTGCCACGCCCCTTTCAAATTGGTGCCCTGGGGCAAACCGAGTGGAGCCTGGGCGTCAGCCGCAACCAAAAGCTGCCCACGGAGATCAGCCGGTGACAACGCCTGACGGGCTGGATGGCCGCGTCCCTTTGAGCGTTCCTTTGAACGCGCCCCAGAGTGCCCTTCACCTCGCCTCGTCCGCTGTCAAATCCCCGCGTGCCCTGCGCTGGGCCATGGGCGTCGCCTCTGCGGTGATGGTCAGCTTGGGCATGGTGTTGTTGTTTTTGTTGACCCAGGCCACCAACAACCGCGAGCTGTACGAGCGTAACTACGAACGCCTTTTTGTGTTGAACGTGGTGGTTGCCGTGCTGCTGCTGCTGGTGATCGTCTCGGTTGCACTGCGTTTGCTGGGACGGCTGCGCAAAGGCAAGTTTGGAAGTCGCTTGCTTGTCAAACTGGCGGCGATTTTTGCGCTGGTCGGCGTGCTGCCCGGTGGCTTGATTTACGTGGTGTCATACCAGTTTGTCTCACGTTCTATCGAGAGCTGGTTTGATGTGAAAGTTGAAGGTGCGCTCGATGCGGGCCTCAACCTGGGCCGCGCCACGCTGGATACCCTGACCGAAGACCTGTCCAACAAGGCCCGCAACGCGGCCGCCCAGCTTTCCACCACGCCCGACGCCACGGCCGGTTTGGTTGTGGAGCGCTTGCGCGAGCAGCTGGGGGTGAGTGACGTGATCTTGTGGAGCGGTGGTGGCCAGCTCATTGCCGGGGCCGGGCAATCGCGCTTTGTCCTTAACCCTGACCGGCCCACGGCGCAGCAAGTGCGTACCGTGCGGGCACAGCGGGTTGTGGCCTCGATTGAAGGGCTGGACGAGCAGGGTCTGAACAGCGGTACCACCGTTGCCCGTATCAAGGTGCAAGCGCTGGTGGACAGCCGCCGCATCGGTCTCCTGGCCGAGCCCCGCATCTTGCAAATTGCCCAAATCTTGCCGCCTACGCTGGTCGCCAACTTGGCGGCTGTGCAAGAGGCCAACCGCGAATACCAAGAGCGGGCACTGGCACGCTCTGGCCTACGCCGCATGTACATCGGAACGCTGACGCTCAGCCTGTTTCTGGCCGTGTTTGGCGCGGTACTGTTGGCTGTGCTGTTGGGCAACCAGTTGGCACGGCCACTGCTGGTGCTGGCCGAGGGTGTACGCCAAGTGGCTGCCGGTGATTTGCGGCCCAAAGCCGCTTTGCAAGGCAAAGACGAACTCGGTGGCTTGACCCGCTCGTTCGCGGTGATGACCCAGCAGCTGTCGGATGCCAGGGGCGCGGTGGACAAGAGCATGGGCGAAGTGATCGCTGCCCGGGCCAATTTGCAAACCATTTTGGACAACCTGACCGCCGGTGTCATCGTGCTCGATGCGCACGGTGTCATCCTCAGCTCCAATCCAGGCGCCACCCGGGTGCTGCGTGCGCCATTGGCCGCGTTTGAAGGCAAACCGCTGGCCGAGGTCCATGGCCTGCAAACCTTTGCTGTCAGCGTGCAGGCCCAGTTCGATGATTTTCTGCGCGAACGCAGCCAGCACGGCGTAGACCATTGGCAATCGTCGTTCGAGCTGAGCACCACAGCGTCTGAGTCATCGGGTAACAATGCGTTTTCCATGTCACCCAATGCTATTACTTTGGTAGCTAGAGGTGCTGATCTACCGGGTGCATCCAGGCTTTTGGTGTTAGACGATATCTCCGAAATTGTTTCTGCCCAGCGCAGCCAGGCTTGGGGCGAAGTGGCACGCCGTTTGGCCCATGAGATCAAAAATCCCCTGACCCCTATCCAGCTCTCTGCTGAGCGCATGGAGATGAAGTTAGAAGACAAGTTGGCTGGGTCAGACCTCGCACTGCTCAAAAAATCCGTTAAAACAATCGTCGATCAGGTCGATGCGATGAAGCGTTTGGTCAATGATTTCCGTGATTACGCCCGCCTGCCCATGGCCAAGCTCAAACCGTTGGATCTGAACGCGTTGGTTGAAGATGTGATGTGCCTGTATGAAGATGTCGGCGAAGTCGGTCACTTGAAGGCTGATCCCTCCACGGCGCTGCATGTTCCTGTTACGCTGAAACTCGACCCTACGTGCCCGCTCATCATGGGCGACGCCCAGCAGCTGCGCCAAGTGCTGCACAACCTGCTGCAAAACGCCCAAGATGCCTCCGAGGCCGCTATTACCTCCGGGAAGTTGGGCACCGTCACCCTCATCACCCAGCATGATCCCCACCGAGGCCGTGTACGGCTTATCGTGCGTGACACTGGCACTGGTTTCCCTGACCACATCCTCAAGCGCGCCTTTGAGCCGTACATCACCACCAAGGCCAAAGGCACTGGCTTGGGGTTGGCGGTGGTCAAGAAAATCGCTGATGATCATGGTGCCCGCATCGCGATTGCGAACCACGTTGTAGACGACACGTTGCAGGGCGCGCAAGTGTCGCTATCATTCAACATTTCTGCAACACATTCTGACGACGCCAGCGCCTCACGGTTTTGACACGTCACCCCACCATTCCACTTAAGCACACTTCATCATGGCAAACATACTGGTGGTAGACGATGAACATGGTATTCGCGACCTGTTGTCCGAAATTTTGAACGATGAAGGCCACAACGTCGAACTGGCTGAAAACGCTGCCCAGGCCCGTATTGCCCGGCAAAATGCCCGTCCTGACCTGGTTTTGCTCGACATCTGGATGCCCGATACCGATGGCGTTACCCTGCTGAAAGAATGGGCCAGCGCCGGTCTGCTGACCATGCCCGTCATCATGATGAGCGGCCACGCCACCATTGACACTGCAGTCGAGGCCACCAAAATCGGTGCACAGTCGTTTTTGGAAAAACCCATCACGATGCAAAAACTGCTGAAAGCAGTCTCGCAAGCGCTCACCTTCACGTCGTTACGCAAAGCCGCTGCCGTGCAAGCAACCCCGTCCTCTGACTGGCCCACGAAGCCGCAAACAGCACTGAGTGGCCAGCCTCCGATGACCATGGCGAGCGGTGGCAGCACGCCCTTGCACGCGGATGCCACCGATACCGGCCCGCAAGGGCGCCAAATCTTCGACTTGGACAAACCTTTGCGCAACGCCCGCGACGAGTTTGAAAAAGCCTACTTCGAGTTCCACCTCAGTCAGGAAGGCGGCTCCATGACCCGTGTTGCCGAAAAGACCGGTTTGGAGCGTACCCACCTGTACCGCAAACTGAAACAATTGGGCGTTGACCTTACCCGTGGAAAACGGGCCTCAAATTGATATATAATTTGAGGCTCAGTTAGGCCTGGTAGCTCAGTCGGTAGAGCAGAGGATTGAAAATCCTTGTGTCGGTGGTTCGATTCCGCCCCGGGCCACCAGTAACAAAGCCGTACGGCATATAAGAACCCTGCTACTTAAAACATAGCGGGGTTTTTTGTTTGCGGTTCGTTTTTGGTCATTTGCAGACTTTTTACAGACTACGGTACAGCCTTTTGTACCTGCTTGAGCCAGATAGCTGACCGAATGGACCTCCTTCAAGAACTCGCTAGCCTTGGGCTTGAATTGCCCAGCCCCGCCTACCTAATCGGCGCAAGTCTGTTTGGTGTTGTTGGCTGGATTGCTTTTCGCCGTGGTCGCAAGACTTCGATGGGCGCTCTCACCTGGGCGGGGCTAGCGCTGATGCTGTTCCC
>JANXSZ010000041.1 GCA_025356445.1 Betaproteobacteria bacterium
ATACATGGCCAAGCCGAATTTGCCGCCCCAAAGCGGCCCCCCAAAAGCTCAAAAACTAAGCCTTGACGACCTCTCTCAAGAGGATTTGCTCGCTCTCAGGGGCGAAATAGACGAGCGACTGCCCGTCAAAAACATCAGGGATCTGGACCTGAACCGCGAGCTGGTTCTCCAACTCTTGGCGGCGCAGCGCCTGCAAGTAGACGTGCTGAGCAGCGACGACGTACCTGCCAACCAGCAAGCGCAGGTGATGAACGCTGTAGCCGGAACCCTTGCACAGTTGGTCAGGCTGCAGAGCGAGGTCTACAACTCCGAAATGCTGAAGAGGCTCGAGTCCTGCACGATCGAGGCCCTTAAAACGCTGTCGCCGGAGGCGCAGGAGGCGTACTTCTGCAGGTACGAGCAGCTTGTGGGGGGCTTCGAAGCTCCCCCCAGCACAGTATGAGCGCCGCAACGTCAACGACGTACCTGCACCACATCCAGAGGTTGCGCCAGGAACTCACGAGGAAGGTGGGGCGAGAAGAACTTGCTGAAGATCTGAGGCGTATAGGTGCTGATGGCTTTGTTGCACAAATGCGTAGCAGGCCGAGGTTACCCCAGCCCCAGACGAGGCTACGCCACAGCGACCGTCACAGGACGGCCCAATTTGGTGAAGCGGTTGAGTACCGCTGAGCGCACTTGCAACTCCACGATTTGATTGAGTAACTCTGGCAGCATGGTGGGGTCACCTACTGCGTTGTCCGTTACTTCTATCGCCCGTATTTCCAGCGTTTGGGCATCAATGCCTAGGTGAACTTTGCGCCATTGGTGACGGTATTCTGCACCGTGCTTTTTGCGTTTCCATTCGCCTTCGCCCAACATCTTGATGCCTGTACTGTCCACCAAAAGATGCAAGCCTGTGCCGGTGCTGCCCGTAAACGCAATGACCACTGCCAATCGATTTTGTCTTCTGCACAGGGTACTGTAGTCTGGTGTCTCCCAGTCAAGCCCTGCGAGTTTTAACAAGCTTTGCACCATCCCTGTCGTTTGACGTAACGCGAGTCCGAACAGGCTTTTGATACTCAGGCAAAACTGGATCGCTGCGTCTGAAAATCGCTCATTGCGCCCACGTCGCCCGTTTGGTTTTCCAAACCAATCCATGTCCTTGTCGAACCATACCAAGAGCGATCCCCTTGCCTTCAGGGCTGCGTTGTAGCTACCCCAGTTGGTCGTCTTGTACTTCGCTTTCTTTGGCTTTTCGGTCATCGCCCGAGCCTACCCTGCTTGGGCGATGCTATTTGTGCAACAAAGCCACTAACGTAGCGTCAGATTTCACACTACCTCTGCCATTAACTTCGCTCGCCTGGGCGTCGCGGCCCCTGCCAGCACAAAGCCCCGCAGCATGCCTGCGCCATCCATCCAATGCCATTCACCCCGCCCGGTTGCGGTTTCCACGGTCACCCATCCTCCTGATGTACCCGGCGCAGGCGCGGCCACCACCAGCGGCAGTGCCGGGGTTTTCACGGCTACTGGCATCAGCGGAAATTTGACTTCGGTGGGGAGACCCGACAGCGTTGCCGCCAGCGCTCTTGCCGCGTTCATGATGGGCATCACGTAGGGCAGGGTGCGGCCTTCTTTGCCGCCGTATTGTGCGGAATCACCCAAAGCGTAGACGTGGGGTGCTGAAGTGCGCAGGTGCACGTCCACCACGATGCCCCGTCCACAGTCCAGTCCGGCGGTTTGGGCCAGTGTGGTGTCTGCACGCAGACCGATGGCGCTCAGCACCATGTCGGCAGGCAGTTGCTCTCCGTCCGACAAGGTGATGCGCAATGCGGATTGCGTTCGTTCTGCGCTGGGGGCGCCGTCTACGCGGGTCACCGTGCGGCCCAAGCGCCATTGCACGGCGGAGGCTTGGCCGCCTGACAACGCTACCTGCAACTGTGCACTGGCTTCGGGGGGCAGCAGTGCAGCCAGCGCACGGGGGCTGGGGTCCACCACGGTGACGCGGTGACCTGCACTGGCCAAATCGTTGGCGAACTCGCAGCCGATCAAACCCGCACCCATGATTAGCACCTGTTTGGACGGTGGCGTAGGTTGAGCACTGCTGTTGTTTTCATAGCTTTCAGGGGCTGTCAGTTGTGCGAAGAAGGCTGAAAAGTCATCCAAACTGTTCACCGACACCACTTGGGTTGCCGCTGTGCCTTGCAGCGGCAGGCGGATCGGCTGGGCGCCGGTGGCCAGCACCAGGTCACGGTAGGGCTGGTCGCCGTTGGCGGTGTGCACCACCTGTAACGCGGTGTCAATGGCCAGCACCTGCGTGTGGGCCAAAAGCGTGATCTTCAGCGTTTCTGCCATCTTTGCTGCCGCTGTGGTTACCCATTGCGCAGGTGTGCGACCTTGGGCGAAGGCATTAGAGAGGCTGGGTTTGGCGTAAAAGTCACCGCTGTCTGCGGTGATGAGCAGCACTGGTGTGGCGGCGTCGAGCTTGCGGAACTCGCGCACCGTCGTCCAGCCTGCCAGGCCAGCACCGATCACGACCACGGGATGTTGATAGGAGGCTAGCGTTGTGGTCATGTCGGACTCGGATTCCTGTTCAGGCTTAGATTTCGACAATTTCAAAGTCTGCCTTGGCCACACCACACTCGGGGCAGGCCCAGCTTTCGGGCACGTCAGCCCAGGCGGTGCCGGGCTTCAAACCGTCTTCATGGCGGCCAGCGGCCTCGTCGTACACAAAGCCACAAACGATGCAGAGGTAGGTTTTCATAGGGATACTTTCTGAAAAAATGAAAAGGAAGAGTGAAAAAGGGTAGTCGGGATGAGGGACGTGTTCTTACGCGGTGATTTTGGCGAGGTGGGCCTTGTAGTGGTTGGCGTGGCGCTCTTCCACTTTAGCAAGGGCGGCGAAGCGCTTTTGGGCCTTCTCCAGGGTTGCCTTGAATTGCGCGGCATGGACTTTGGATTCTTCGATCTGTTCGTTCATCTCCGTCACGGCTGCGGCGTTGCCTTCTTCCTCGGCGGTCTTGCGAAAGCCAGGGTACATCTCGGTGTACTCGTAAGTTTCACCGTCGATGGCAATTTGCAAGGCCTTGGCGGGGGTCATCGTGGCCTTGGGGTAGAGCAAATCGAGGTGGCCAAAGGCGTGCATGACTTCCTGATCCGCAGTGGCCTCGAAGGTGCGGGCGGTGTCTTCGTCGCCCATCTCACGCGCCAATTTGGCGAAGTAACGGTACTTGATGTGCGCCATGGATTCGCCAGCAAAGGCGGATTCAAGGTTGGCGATGGTTTTGATTTCGGGGCGTTGCTGTTGGCTCATCGTGGACTCCTGGGGTGGTGGATAAATTAAGGTTTTCAATCGGTATGGGCTGAATGGTAGAGATTAACTATAGTCTAGGCCAATTGAAATTTGCTAAGGGATTGATAGTGGCTATTGCCCGTTTGCAAATCGGGGAAAATTGCGGCTTACCAGTTCCTTATTTCCGTTCCCCGTTAACGATTGAAACCCCATGACCGAACCTGTCCAGCGCCCCGCTTTGCCCGATCACCTGTCGATTGACCCCCGCAGTCCCCACCATGTCGCCGCTGTTTTCGAACACGACATTGGCATCCGCTTGAACGATGTTGAGCGCCAGGATGTCGAGGAATACTGCATCAGCGAAGGCTGGGTGAAAGTCCCCGCAGGCAAGGCCCGCGACCGCAAGGGCCGCCCGCTGTTGATCAAGATCAAAGGCCGGGTGGAGGCGTTTTACGCTTGAGTGATGCTGAGGAATAGCCCCTCACAGCAAATCGTTTAAAGCCCCTCGCAATTGGGGGTGCTGAAACACAAACCCAAGCGTGATCAAGCGTGCAGGCCGTACCCGCTGCCCGTCCACAAACAGCTCTGCCATCTCACCCAGCAGCAAACGCAGCAGCGCGGCGGGCAGGTGCAGCCACACCGGGCGGTGCAGCAGCGCACCCACAGTACGCGCAAATTCGCCTTGGCTTACGGCCTCGGGGGCAACGGTGTTGTAGACGCCTGCCATGGTGTCGTTGCGCAAACTCTCCGTGATGACGCCTAGCACGTCGTCCAGATGGACCCAGCTTATCACCTGCCGCCCGTCGCCCATGCGCCCGCCCAAGCCGAAGCGGTGTGGCATCACCAGTGGCGGTAAAGCGCCTCCAGCGCCAAGCACCACGCCCAGGCGCAAGGTGACTTGCCGCACCCCCAATGCGCTGGCCTGCGCTGCCGCCGCCTCCCACTGGACGCACAGCTCGCTCATGAAGCCACCACCACATGCACTGGTTTCATCCAGCCATTCTTCCGGTGGACGTACACCGTAATAGCCAATGGCCGACGCCTGAATCCACGTCGCTGGTCTGACCGTGGTGCGTGCCAGCCACGCCAGCAGACCCTGCGTCACGCCGACGCGGCTGGCGAGCAATGTGGCTTGGCGCTTGGCCGTCCAGCGCGGGCCGACGACGGGGGTGCCGGCCAAGTTGATGACCGCATCAAAGGGCTCATCCGCGTGCAGCTGTGCCAGCGCTGTGACGCAGCGTACCCGGCCCTGGAACATCGCGGTCGCCTTCAGCGGGTTGCGCACCCACAGGGTGACGCTGTGGCCGCCCTCCAACAGCAGTTGGACCAGCGCCTGCCCAATGAAGCCCGTACCACCTGTGACGAGGATGGCTTGTGCCGCAAGGGGCGGTTTTCCGGCGTCGCTGGGGTTCAGATGCGGTAACGGGGCCATTGCAGTTCCTTTGATGTCGTTTGTATCTGCAATATAGGGTTAAAACGGGTTTCGGGTGGTGCGCTGGGTGGCGATTTGAAAGACCCGACACAGTACGGTCCAAGAGGCTTCCATAATCAGGCAGCCCCAAACCCTGCACGCCATGCCTACTCGAACGCCCCCATCCACCCCCCGCCCCCTCGACATTGCCCTGCTGGCCAGCGTCTTCGTCATCGCCGCTTGCGGGCTGGTGTACGAGCTGGTGGCCGGGGCGTTGGCCTCGTACTTGTTGGGCGACTCGGTGTTGCAGTTTTCCACCGTCATTGGTAGCTACCTGTTTGCGATGGGGATTGGCTCGTACCTGTCGCGCTTTTTCGTGCGGCAGCTGCCCGCCCATTTTTTAAGGATAGAACTGCTGGTAGCGCTTGCTGGTGGGGCATTGCCAGCTATTTTATTCATAGCAAATGCCTACGCTCCCCACAGCTTCAGGTTCCTGCTTTATGGCATGGTGCTGCTGGTGGGCACGCTGGTGGGATTGGAGATTCCTCTGGTGATGCGGATTTTGAAGCGCAATGTGGCGTTGAAGGATTTGGTGTCACAGGTGCTGACTTTTGACTACCTGGGCGCGCTGGCGGTGTCGGTGGCTTTTCCGCTGGTGCTGGTGCCGCAACTGGGCTTGATCCGCACCGGGCTGCTGTTTGGGCTGATGAACGCGGCCATCGCGCTGTGGGCGCTGTGGTTGTTCCGGCATGAGCTGCGGCGCTTTGCGGCCCACACGCTGGCCTGCGGGCTGACGCTGCTGGTGTTGCTGGCAGGCTTTGCGGGTGCGGGGCAGATCACCAGTTTGGCCGAAGACAAGTTTTACCAAGACCGCATTGTGTTCACGGCCACGTCGCCTTACCAGCGCATTGTGGTGACGAACAGCGGTAACGTGGGCAAAGCCGGCCACCGCTTGTTCCTGAACGGCAACTTGCAATTCGCTGAGCGCGATGAGTACCGCTACCACGAAGCACTGGTGCATCCGGCGATGGCGGGCTACACATCAGCGGGAGGTGCTCCTAAAAAAGTAGCGATTCTGGGTGGTGGTGACGGTATGGCGGTGCGTGAAGTCCTCAAATACCCTGGCGTGCAAGCCATCACGCTGGTGGAGCTTGACCCCAACATGACGCAGCTCTTCAGCACCCATGACACCCTGGTGCGGCTGAACGGTGGCGCGCTGCAAAGCCCCAAGCTCAAGATCATCAACACCGATGCGTTCAAGTGGCTGGAAGAAACCACCGAGACGTTTGACGTGGTGATCGTGGATTTCCCCGACCCAACCAACTTTTCGATTGGCAAGCTCTACACCAACGCCTTTTACGCCCTGCTTGACCAGCGCCTGTCGGCCAGCGGCTACGCCGTTATCCAGACCACCTCGCCGCTGGTGGCCCGGCAGAGCTTTTGGACGGTGGTGCAGACCATTGAATCAGTGGGTCTTACCGCCACGCCGTACCACACCAACGTGCCCAGCTTCGGCGAATGGGGTTTCGTCATCGCCAGCCGCAGGCCCTGGCGTGTGCCGACCCAGTTGCCCGAGGGTCTGCGGTATCTGGATCTGAAAACGCTGCCCCTGCTGTTTGACTTTCCGCTGGACATGGCCCGCGTGCCTGCTGAGGTGAACCGGCTGTCGAACCAAGTGCTGGTGACGACATATGAGGCGGAGTGGGGGCGGGTGCTGCGGTGAAGTGTGCGCAAGTGCGCTATCCCTGCGTGATCAATGCGTTATCGTTGCGCCATGGCCTCTATTGACCGGGAATTTGTTGACCATTGCTGCGACCTGCTGGCCGGTCTGGGACTGAGCACGGTCAAACAGATGTTTGGTGGCTTTGGTATCAGTATCGAAGGCATGAACATCGCCATCCTCGCCGACTTGGGTGATGGCCCGTGCCTGTGGCTCAAAGCCGACGACAGTACCCGCACCCGGTACGAGGCCGCAGGCTGCCGCCGGTTCACCTACATGGCGCAGGGCCTATCTCGCAGCATGAACTACTACAGTGCACCCGATGATGCGATGGAGTCGCCTGGACTGATGCAAGCGTGGGCCCTGATCGCGCTGGAATGCGCATTGCGCGCCCGCAAGCCACCGTCTCGCCCGCCTGCAACCCCGCGCCGCAAAGCGACAGCAGCGGGGAAGCGCCAGCGTTGACCGGCGCTGACACCTGGTTCGCCAAACCATGCACCGCCGCCATTTTTTCGCCACAGCCGCCGTCCCCCTGCTGGGCTGCAGCCCTCAAACCCAACACCCCCATGCCCACATCCAAGGCGGCTTCGTGGGCATCAACCACGCCCGGGGTCACCAGTTGCGTGACATGGCTAACAGGCCTGTCCCGTCCACCATTTCCACGGTCCGTCGCACCCGTGTGCTGATCGCCGGTGGTGGTGTCGCAGGCCTGGCTGCGGCCCGTGCCCTGCGTCTGCGTGGTATCGACGATTTTGCGCTGCTGGAGCTGGAAGACAGCGCAGGCGGTAACAGCCGAGGCGGCAGCGTCAACGGTATCTCTTGCCCGCTGGGTGCCCACTACCTGCCCGTGCCGAGCAACGACGCGCCCGAGGTGCAAGACCTGCTGACCGAGTTCGGTCTGGCGCAGCGCACCGCCAGCGGTTGGCGGCTGAACATGCAGGGCGAGCGCCACCTGTGCCATAGCCCGCAAGAGCGGGTGTTCTTCAACGGGCACTGGCAAACCGGCTTGTTGCCGGTGGAAGGCGTGGGCCGTGAGACGCTGGCGCAGTACCAAGCGTTTGAGCAGGCGGTAACGCGGGTTCGCCAAACAGCTGTGTTCACTGTTCCTGTGTCAAAAGCGCCGCTTGTGCATACTCAGAGGGCATGGGATGCTATAACTTTTGATGTGTGGCTGAACCAGCAAGGCCTGAGCGACCCGCATCTGCGTTGGTACCTCGATTACTGCTGCCGTGACGATTACGGTGCGGGCAGCGCTACCGTGTCGGCTTGGGCAGGTTTGCATTACTTCGCCAGCCGCCATGGCTTTCACGCACCCCAGGAGGGAACCAGCGACCTGGCCGAGCGTGACCAAGGCGTATTGACCTGGCCCGAGGGCAATGCCTGGCTCACCCAGCGCCTCGCAGCCCCCTTGGGTGAGCGCTTGCACACCGGGTGGCTCATTACCCGTGTCGAAACCACCCGCCATGGCGTCGAGGTGGATGCCTTCAATGCCACTACCCAAACAACCGAGCGCTGGCAGGCGGACCATTGCATCATCGCCCTGCCCCTGTTCATTGCCGTCCGCGTGCTGCGCAACCCACCGCCAGCGCTGGTGCAGGTCGTGTCCCAACTGCGTTATGCCCCGTGGCTGGTCGCCAATCTGCACCTGGGTGCCCCGCTGCACGACCGCCCCGGCGCAGCACCCAGCTGGGACAACGTGATTTACCTCTCCACGGCGGGTCAAGTGACCGGTCTAGGCTATGTTGATGCCCGCCACCAGTCGCTTGAACCGCTGCCTGGCCCCACCGTGTTGACGCATTACCGCGCCTTTGGCATTGATCCTGCACAGCGCCAGGCCTTGTTTGACCAGCCTTGGACGCACTGGCGCGATGCCGTGCTGGCTGATTTGTCGGTGCCCCACCCTGACATGGCAACGCTTGTCAGCCGCATCGACATCATGCGGTACGGCCACGCGATGGCTGTCCCGCAGCCGGGTGTGCGCAGCAGCGCTGCGCTTGCGGCTTTGGCTGTTCCAGTGAAACAATCTGCTGTGTCCCCGCGCCTGCACTTCGCCCACAGCGACCTGTCAGGCTATTCCATTTTTGAAGAAGCCTTTACCCATGGTCACAGGGCAGGGTGGGCTGTGGCATGAACAAACCGGCAATGTCAAAGGGTATGCACTTTGCGGTAGCCTTCGATTTCCGATCAATATGGCCCTTTCCGATCCCTGTGATCTCAGTGAGGCCCAAGGAGCCTGGATGGACCCCAGCTTAGAACGCGAAGAACGAGAACACCTGTCTTTACGCCGCTTGGCATTGCCGCAAGCGTGGCGCGAGATCGACAGCCAGCGCGTGCTCGAAGTCTTGTTGCACAACCTGGAAGGCATGGTTTTTCGCTGTGCGATTGATACCAACTGGACGATGCTCTTCGTCAGCGAGGGCTGCTGTGCGCTGACTGGCTACCAGCCCAGCGAGCTGCAAAACAACCACCTGCTCTCTTACGAGTCGTTGACCCACCCCGAAGACCGTGCCTTGGTGCGTCGTGAAATCTTGGTAGCGATCCACGATGGCATTCGCTACAGCGTGCCTTACCGGATTTGCTGCAAAGACGGCACTGAAAAATTTGTCCAGGAGCGCGGCATGGCCGTGGTGGACGAGCATGACCGGTTTGTCATCGAAGGCTTTATCCAGGATGTGACGGACCAAGTCCATCGTCAGCAGGATCTGGCAGACACCGAGTTGCGCTACCGCAGTATTTTTGAGAACTCCGTCATCGGCATGTTCCAGACCACGGCCAACGGCCACTACCTCGCCGCGAACAACGCGTTGGCGCAGCTTTATGGCTACCCCACACCCGCGGCAATGATGCTCGGCTTGCACGACATCGCCGCCCGGTTGTACGTGGACGTGCACCGGCGCGATGAGTTCAAGCAGCTGATGGAGCGGCAAGGCCAGGTCACGGACTTTGAATCCGAGGTGTTTTGCCGCGACGGCAAGTGCATCTGGATTGCCGAAAACGCCCATGCTGTGCGCAGCGCAGACGGTACCTTGCTGTACTACGCAGGCACGGTGGAGGACATCACCGAACGCCGCCAACACCAGGCCCAGTTGGAATACCAAGCCGGCCACGACGCCTTGACCGGCCTGCCCAACCGCACCCTGTTGCAAGACCGTTTTAACCAGGCCGTGCGGCAAACCCAGCGTATGGGGGGCCAAGTCGCTGTGGCTTTTGTGGATTTGGACAACTTCAAACTCGTCAATGACAGCCTGGGCCATGGGGTGGGCGACCGCTTGCTGATCGAAATGGCCAACCGCTTGCGCCGCTGCCTGCGGGGTGCGGACACCGTGGCCCGCTACGGTGGTGACGAGTTTGTGCTGATTCTGTGCGAGCACGCCAAGCTGAGCGATTTGGCGCTCGCCTTTAAACGTGTGCAGAACACGGTCAGCGAGCCGCTGCAACTGGACGGCCATGATTTGCGTCTGGCGTGCAGCATTGGCATCAGCGTCTGCCCAGATGACGCCATTGACCTGGAAACCCTGCTGCGGCATGCCGATTCCGCCATGCACCATGCCAAGATTCAGGACAAAGGGCACTTTCAGTTCTATACCAAAGCCCTCAACTCTGCTGCCCATGAGCGGCTGGCGCTGGAGTCCGCGTTGCGCCGGGGGCTTGAATTAGGCGAGCTCTTTGTGGTCTACCAGCCCAAAGTAGGGCCCCAAGGTGAAGTGTGTGGCTTTGAGGCACTGGTGCGCTGGGACAGTCCCGAATTCGGCATCGTCTCCCCGGTTAAATTCATTCCACTGGCGGAAGAAACCGGGTTGATCCTGCCCATCACCGATTTTGTGTTGCGTGCCGCCTGCACCGAGGCCGCCAGTTGGGCGGCGCGTGGTTTTGGCCCGCTCAAGGTGGCGGTCAACCTGTCACCCCGCCTGTTTCGCGATGCCGATCTCGCGGCCTACATTGCCTTGGTGCTGATGGAAACCGGCCTGCCCGCCTCGCAGCTGGAATTGGAAATCACCGAAAGCCTGCTGATGGGGGACATCGAGCGCACCGTGACCGTGTTGGGCGAACTCAAAGCGCTGGGCACGCGTATCGCCATTGACGACTTCGGCACAGGCTACTCGTCGCTGGCCTACCTCAAGCGCTTTCCGCTGGACATCCTCAAAATTGACCGCTCGTTTGTCATGGAATGCGAACTGAGCACCGACGGCATGGCCATACCCCGCGCCATCATCTCGCTGGGCCACAGCCTGGGCCTCACCATCGTCGCTGAAGGGGTGGAAAACGTAGCCCAACTGACGCTGCTCATTGCGCACGGTTGTGAGGAAATCCAGGGCTATTTGATTGCCAAGCCACTGTCGGTGGCGGATACCGACATTTTTTTGCGCAGTCACTGCTGAACGTCTGAAAGTGACGCTGGAGACAATCGCACTGCCATCGCGCTGTCACATTCCCTGCGCACAGTTCAAACCTTGTTTGTTTCACAAGGTTTGACACCATGTCCGCACGCCGTACGCCTTCCCTCCGTACCTTTTCCTTGACGGCTCTGGCACTGCTTGCTTTGGCTGTACCCGTCCGTACCGTCCTGGCTCAACCTGCTTTTCCCGCTACTTTGTCAGGGCATGCTGTGCTCCCCGCCCAGTCGTTCCTTGCCACACCTGACGACGCGCCTGCCGATCTGCAGGTCAGCGGCAAATTCACCACCGGTGTGCGGGTAGACACGCTGCTGTCGGTTGAAGGCACTTCTGCTGGGCGTCCTACGGGCGTGCTGTTGCCTTTCAAAGGTCAGCCCGCCCAAGGCCATTCGGGGATCAAAAAAATGGCCGATGGCAGCTTCTGGATACTGACCGACAACGGTTTTGGCGCCAAAGCCAATTCACCGGACAGCATGCTTTACCTGAACCACTACAAGGTGGACTTCAAGACGGGCAGCTTTCAGCGCATCGCCACGGTGTTTTTGCACGATCCGGACAAAAAAGTCCCTTTCCGTATCGTGCATGAAGGCACGACGCAACGCTACCTCACTGGTTCAGACTTTGATACCGAAAGCTTCCAGTTTGCAGGCGGATCCCTCTGGATCGGTGACGAGTTTGGTCCCTACCTTATCAAAGCCGACATGCACGGCAAGGTACAGGCTGTGTTTGAAACCCTGGTCGATGGCAAAGTTGTGCGTTCGCCTGACCACCCCGCCATCACTGCGCCCGGCGCGCCGGACGGCACAGTGGCCTTCCAGGTGCGCCGCTCCAAAGGCTTTGAGGGTATGGCCGCCTCCAAAGATGGCACCAAGCTTTATGCTTTGCTAGAGGGGGCGCTGTGGGATGGCAGTACCAAAACCTATGAATCCCATGACGGCAAGTCCTACCTGCGCGTACTGGAGTTTGATGTGAAGAGTGAAAAATGGACGGGCCGCCATTGGAAGTATCCACTCGAAGCCTCTACCCATGCCATTGGCGATTTCAACATGGTCGATGGCAGCACGGGTCTCGTCATCGAGCGTGACAACGGCGAGGGCACGGCAGACAAAGCCTGCCCCGAAGGCCAAAAGCGCGAAGACTGCTTCCATGATCTGGCCAAATTCAAACGGGTCTACAAAATCGAGATGACCGACGCCAATGTGGGGGGGCTGGTGCGCAAGATAGGCTACATCGACCTGATGGCTATCGCTGACCCGCACAAGCTGGCCCGCAAGCCGTTGAACAATGGCGTGCTGACCTTCCCGTTTTTCACCATCGAAAACGTGGATGTGGTGGACGACAAACACATCGTGGTGGGGAACGACAACAACTTGCCCTTTTCCAGCAGCCGTGAGCCCAACAAGGCCGACGACAATGAACTGGTATTGCTTGAGGTGGAAGCGTTCCTCAAGGCCAAGTGAGGAATGGGGTTCCTGCCTGTGCTGAATCCCGTCTGTTCGTGCCGGTTGCAAGCCGCCGGGTTGATCAAGATCAGCGCAGGTGCTTGAGTCGTTTTGCCGAAAACGCCTCGGGCACGCTCAATGCCCGTCGCCCTTGTTCCAGCGTGAAGCCCTGGCCGGCCTCCACCGTCCCCGCTACGTCCACCGCCAGGTAAAACCCGCTGAACCCTTGGCGCACCATGTCCCGCGCGGCTTGGTCGTAGCCCATCACGGCGTTGAATTTGAAGCAAGGCTGGCGTGGCTCCGTCACCCGCAATACGCAGCCAGGGAAATGCAGCGTGTCGCCAATCCACACGTCGTGTTCCAGCAAGCCTGTCAGCGTGAGGTTTTCGCCCAGGAAGCCAGACGGCAGGGTTTCGTCGAACAGACTGATACCCAGCTCAAGGCGGCGTGCTTGCCAGTAGGCGTAGTGCTCGCTCGGGTAGGCGTACACCGCCTTGCTCAAGCCGCCATGCACGCTCAAATCCGCCTGCTCATCTCCGGCAAGGCCCAGGCGGTTAACGGTGATGGGGCCTGCAACCGCCAGCTTGCCGATGCCCGACAGGATGCGCCGGCCACTGGCAAGCAAAGGGCGGGCAATGCCGGTGTTGACGTGCTGAACGGTGTACGGATGGGCGGTCATGGGGTGCAGGGAAGAACAGGAGAGGTGGTACAGCCTATATTTTCAGTGTAATCGGCTTAATGCGTTTGACGCAAATAGCCAAAATGGCGCAAAATGCGCCATCCAGGAGATTTTCATGACCGCTTCTACCGCCACAACTTTCGCGTCCGTCAAACTCCCCGCTGCCCTCGTGCAGCAAGCCCGTGAGGCCGCCCTGCCGATGCGCCGCTCTGCCGCAGGCCAGATTGAGTACTGGGCGACTTTAGGGCAGGTGATTGAGCATCAAGGGTTGTCGGTGCAAGAGGCCCGCACAGCGATTGAGGGGTATGAGGCGGCTCGCATGGCGCAGCACAAACACAGTGTGGCTGATCTCACCAGCCGGCTCATGGCGGCGCAAACCAGTGGTTCGCTGGCGCAGCGAGTACGTGAAGTGGTTGAAGAAAATAGGGCCCTTGCCACATGACCGGCCCATTGGTTTTCCATCTGTTGGCCGGGCCTAACGGTGCGGGTAAATCAACGCTTTACCGTGCTTTGGTGCGTGATGGCATCATCAGCGCAGACCTGATCTTTGTGAACGCTGACCTCTATGAGCGTGACCATCTGCAACATACAGTTGACCCGGAGCAGCGTTCTCAAGCCGCCAGAGAATGGGCCGAAACTGAGCGTACAGACAAGCTTGGTGGAGGCTGTGCCCCGATGGGTGCAGCAGGTGTTAGGCGAAATCCGTATTCATTGAGCTTCGCTTGAAGCCCTATGGGGCTGACCTTCTCCCCACACTCACCCGCGCATCACTGCCTCAATCTCCCCTGCCGCCACCGGTACGCCTCGGCTGATCAGCTCGCAGCCCGTTGCTGTCACGATGGCATCGTCTTCAATCCGAATGCCGATGTTGTGGAACTTCTCGGGCACGCCCGGTGCCGGCCGCACGTACAGGCCTGGTTCGATCGTCAGCACCATGCCGGCGCGCAAGATGCGGCTGGGGCGACTTTGGATGAGTTCATTGCTGAGCGGGTCACGGCGCTCGGTGGCGTTGCCTACTTCGCTGGGTTCGTTGTAGCCGCCGCAGTCGTGCACATCCATGCCCAGCCAGTGGCCGGTGCGGTGCATGTAGAACTGGAAATAGGCGCGTTTGTCGATCACGTCTTGCGCGTTGCCGACCAGATTGGCGTCCAGCAAACCCACGTCCAGCAGACCTTGGGCCAGCACGGCCACCGTCGCTTCGTGCGGGTCGGTGAAGCGGGCACCGGCAAACGTTGCCGCGATGGCCGCCTCTTGGCTGGCGTGAACCAGGTCGTACAACGCACGCTGCGGGCCGGTGAAGCAGCCGTTCGCGGGGAAAGTGCGGGTAATGTCGCTGGCGTAACCGTCCAGCTCGCAACCGGCGTCAATCAGCACCAGCTCGCCTTCACGGATAGGGGCGGCGTCGGCGCGGTAGTGCAGCACGCAGGCGTTGGCTCCGGCTGCAACGATGGAGCCGTAGGCCGGGTACTGCGAGCCATGCTGGCGGAATTCGTGCAGCAGTTCCGCGTCCAGGTGGTACTCGCGCACGTCTTCCCCTGCACGCAACATGCGGGCACAGCGTTGCATGGCGCGGATGTGGGCGCCAGCGCTGATTTGCGCAGCACGGCGCATGGTGGCCTGCTCTTGCTCGTCTTTGACGAGGCGCATTTCGTCCAGCACGCCGCACAGGTCACGCTGCACCTCGGGGCACAGCGCACCGTAGCGAACACGGGCGCGCACCTTGGTGAGCCAGCTTTCGATCTGGCCTTCCAGGCCCTGGTGGGTGGCAAAGGGGTACCACACGTTGGCCTTGTTTTCCAGCAGCTTGGGCACCTGGGTGTCCAGCTCTGCTATGGAATACGCAGCATCTACAGCAAGCGCAGCGGGCGCTGCATCGGGGCCAAGGCGAATGCCATCCCAGATTTCGCGCTCTAAATCTTTGGGCTGGCAAAACACGGTGGCACGGCCATCGCTGGTGACGATCAGCACCGCGCTGGGTTCGGTAAAACCGGTCAGGTAGTAGAAATAGCTGTCGTGCCGGTACAAAAAGTCGCTGTCGCGGTTGCGTTGGCGCTCAGGGGCGGTGGGGATGATGGCGATGCCATCTTGGCCAAGAAGGGCCGCGAGGTGGGCGCGGCGTTGAGCGTAGGGGGCAAGGGGCGAAAGCATGGGGATTAACTCCAATCGGCGGCTATCGAGGCCAAATCTGAAAGCGGAATCGCTTCCACGGTAACAGGGGGTTTGCTCGGAAGACTTGACGTGCTTGCAAGTCCAGGGGTGACGTGCAGTGTGTAACGCAGATCGCCGGGGTACACCACATACAAAGCATCCAGTCGCAAATCATTCAAAGCCGTGTGCATAGACGGTGTCATCTTAGGCGCATCGACCCGTTTGAATTCGATGCCCACCCGCAAACCATGCTTGAACATCAGCAAGTCCAGCTCTGCACCTGCGTGGGTACCCCAAAAATAAGCTTCGTCGGGTTGGGCCACATGCAGCACCTGTTCTAAGGCAAAACCTTCCCAACTGGCTCCGCTGGCGGGGTGTTGCCATAAAGCCTCCTGGGTTTGCACGCCCCACAGGTAGTGCAGCAGGCCACTGTCACGAATATAGACTTTCGGCGATTTAACTTGCCGCTTACCTAGATTCTCATGCCACGGCGGGAGTTGACGCACCAGTTGCAAGCCAGTTAAAAAATCCAGGTAGTGGCGCACTGTGGGCTCACTCAAGCCCAGACTGCGTGCGGGTACTGCCGTGTTCCACGTCTGGCCGTGGTAATGCGCCAGCAGACGCCAAAACCGTTGCATCACAGGGGCTGGGACGTTCAGGCCCATTTGAGGCAAATCACGCTCAATCACCAGTTGCAGGTAATCACGTAACCAGCGCATGGCCGCACGCTCACTGGCCGCCAGCATGGCCCGTGGAAAGCTTCCGCGTAGCCACTGCACCGTCCATGGGGTTGCAGGTGCTTCTGCTAAAGCAACGCCGCCCATGCTCAGCATGGCCAAGCGCCCCGCGAGCGATTCGCTTGATTGCTTGAGCATGACGGGTGACGCACTGCCCAAGAGCAAAAACTGAGCGTTACGTGGGTGTTGGTCAATCAAGCTGCGCAGTATGGGGAATAACTCCGGGCGACGTTGGACTTCGTCGATAACGACGGTACGACCAAGCGTCAGCAGCTCGCGCAAAGGGCCAGCAGGCTCAGACAGTGCTTGTAGCGCTTGTGGGTCTTCCAAGTCAAAGTAGGGGCAATCGTGGGCCAAGGCATATGCTTTGGCCAGCGTAGTCTTGCCCACTTGCCGCGCCCCGAGCAAAGCCAAGGCTCTTGCTTCTTGCAACCGCTCGGAAAGCGCATGAAAAAGATGACTTCGATCTAACATGATGGTCATTGTATGATCCTAATCACCTTGAAAATCTAAAGTCAGAGTTTAGATTTTCAAGGTAATTATTGGTTTTTGGAGATGCCTCTGAATGCTGTTCTGCTCCCCATCAAACCCTTGCCGAACATCCCCTGGAACGACAAGCAGAGTACGCCGCTGGCCGATGAACATGTAATAAAGCCCATCGCCGTCGTCAAACGCGGCAGGTAAAGCTGCTTAGTGGGTGTAGGGGCCGTACCAGTCCACGATGGCGATCATTGATTTCATGTTTGTATACCCAGCCCCTCACCCTAAACAATCCGCCCATATATTCTTCGCCCAGTCCAGCGCATAAACCCCCTCTAATTCACTCGCAGCGCCCGATACACCAGCTGTGCCTGCTATCACTTTGTAAGTCTTCTCCGCCGCTGCATACGCGTGGACGGACGCCACGTGCACCACCCGGTTGTCAGAGATGAAGCTGTAGCAGGTGTTCATCAGCAGCGGATTCGCTTCTACCTCCACGCCCAGCAGTTGGGCGACCACGGCGGCGGCGGTGACTTTGGCGTGGTTGTTCGCCATGTGGCCGGATTTGGGCATACCAGAGGCGACCTGGATGGCGTCACCGATCACATGCACGTCTTTGGCGGCAGTGGACTCGAAGGTCTGGTAATGCACGTTGCACCAGCGTGCATTGGCGTTGGCGAGGCCGGACTGCACGGCGATGCGCCCTGCGCTCATGGCGGGCAGCACGTTCAGCACGGCGGCTTTCACGTCGTCTTGCACGTCGAATTTCACGGTGTTCGTGGCAGCGTCTACGGCGATGGCGTTGTGCTGAGGGCGGTATTCGACGATGCCTTTGTAGTCCTCAGCCCAGGCTTTTTTGAACAAGGCGGGTTTGGACGTCACGTCCGGGTTGGCGTCCAGGATCAGCACCTTGGAGCGTGGCTTGGCCTTTTTGAAGTAGCTGGCAACCTGGCAGGCACGCTCGTAGGGGCCGGGTGGGCAGCGGTAGGGGGCTTCGGGGATGGTCAGCGCGTAGACGCCGCCATCGGGCATGGCTTCCAGCTGTTTGCGCAACGCCAGGGTTTCTGGCCCGGCCTTCCAGGCTTGCAGGATGCGGCCCGAGGTGTTGGCTGCTTGCAGGCCTTCGACCGAACGCCACAGCAGGTCAATGCCGGGTGAGAGGATCAGCTTGTCGTAGGGCAAGGTGCTCCCTCCCGCGAGGGTGACGGTCTTTTGGGTGGCATCCAGCGCGGTCACGGTGTCACGCACGATGTGCACACCGTGCTTGCTGGCCAGGGTGTCATAGGGCCGGGTGATGTCCGCCATCGTCTTGGAGCCGCCCAGCACGAGGTTGGAGAGTGGGCACGAGACGAAACTGGTGTTCGGTTCGATCAGCGTCACGTCAAGCCTGGCATCGGACAACAGGCGCAGGTATTTCGCGGCTGTCGCCCCACCGTAGCCGCCACCGACGACGACGACTTTGGCTTTGCCGCCGCTGGAAAGTGCGTGAGGCGCGGCGCAACCCACCAAGCCTGCGAGTGAACTGGTTCCCGCAAGGCCCAGTGAGGCCTGTACAAAATGGCGTCTTTGCATGGGGTGTTCTCCTGTTCTTTGGTTGAAGCGCTGGCTTTAGCGCTTCAAGGCTGCGAAATAGCTGGCGAGTTGATCAATCTGCGCCTCGCTCAAGCCTCGGGCGAGCTGCGGCATGATGGTGCCGGGGCGGCTGCCGTCTTTGAAGGCCTTGAGTTGCGCGACCAGCGTGGCTTGGGGCTGACCGGCGAGCGACGGCACCGATGCCCCCTCAGCGCTGCGCCCGTCCGTGCCGTGGCAGTTGGCGCAGGTGGCGGCCAGGGTGCGCTGGTGCAGGATGTTGGCGGCAGAGGTGGGGCTGCTTTGGGCAAAGGCGTGGCTGCCGAGCGCCAAGACCAGTGCCGCTGTGAAGCGGAATTTGAATTGCATGGTGTGAACTCCTGGGTAAGTCTGGGTCAAGTGGCCAGCAGGCTGCAAAAACGGGCCATGTCTACATTACCCCCACTGATGATGACACCCACCCGCTGGCCTTGCAATGGGTCTTTGCGCTTCAGTGCCGCTGCAAAGCCCAGGCAGCCAGTGGGTTCGACGATGATTTTCATGCGGCTGGCGAAAAACCGCATCGCTTCCACCAGCTCGGCGTCGCTCACCGTCAGGATGTCGTCCACATCGCGCCGGATGATCTCGAAGGTGTGGTGGCCCAGGTGCTGCGTTTGCGCCCCATCCGCGATGGTTTTCGGCGTGTCAATGTGGACGATGTGGCCCGCACGGAACGACTGCTGGCCGTCGTTGCCCGCCTCGGGCTCCACGCCGTAAAGCTTGGTTTTGGGTGACAGCGCCCGTGTGGAAAGCGCTGAGCCCGAGAGCAAGCCGCCGCCGCCCAGGCAGACGAACAGCGTGTCCAGCTCACCAACCTCTTCAAACAACTCTTTCGCAGCGGTGCCTTGGCCCGCAATGACGTGCGGGTGGTCAAACGGCGGAATCATTGTTTGGCCGTGCTTGTCTGCGATGGCCTTGCAGATTGCCTCCCGGTCTTCGGTGTAGCGGTCAAACAGCACCACGCTGGCCCCATAGCCCCGCGTAGCGACAATCTTGGCGGCGGGCGCGTCCTGCGGCATCACGATGGTGGCGGGCATCCCCAGCAACTGCGCCGACAGCGCCACCCCCTGCGCATGGTTGCCGGATGAGAACGCCACCACCCCCGCACGGCGCTGGTCAGCGTCAAAACACGACAGCGCGTTGAACGCCCCCCGGAATTTGAAGGCCCCCATGCGCTGCAAGTTCTCAGCCTTGAAAAACACCTGCGCCCCCAGCATCTCGTTCGCGGTGCGTGAGGTGAGCACCGGTGTGCGGGTGGCGTGCCCGGCGATGCGCTGGGCGGCGGCGGTCACGTCGGCGTAGGTGGGGGTGAACAGTTCTGAGGGGCGGGGGCTGGTCAGCATGGGTGGGGTCTTTCGTTGCGCAAAGTTTAAAGGCCTGTCACGGATCCGTGGATCAGCGCATTTGTTGGGGCTTGTTTAAGATGCAAGGATTTTCCTTAAGCTTGACCAGGAGTCCCTCGTAATGCCTACCCGTCGTGAAACCCTGACACAGACCCTCGCTGTCGCTGGGCTGTTGGCCAGCGCTGGCCTGTTGCCCTCAGCGGCCCACGCCGCCTACAGCAAAGCCTTGTTTGACGCTAAAACCCCGTCCGAGGTCTACAAAGCTTTGGGCGCAAGTGCCCCCGTAGAGAGCAAGGACGTGATCCTCACGGCCCCGGACATTGCGGAGAACGGTGCCGTGGTACCGCTTGGCGTCAGCACGGCGCTTTCAGGCGTCAAAGCGCTGTTGATTTTGGTGGAAAAGAACCCCAACACGGCCACGGCGCTGTTCCACGTCAGCGACGCGGTAGAGGCAAACTTCACCACCCGCGCCAAGCTGGGCCAGTCGTCTGATGTGCTGGCGGTGGCACAGATGGCCGATGGCCGTTTGCTGTTCGCCAAAAAAGAAGTCAAAGTGACCTTGGGCGGCTGTGGGGGGTGATTCTTCACGTTATTTTAAGGCCAAATAAGCCATTGCAGCTTGCTATACAAGCGTAGATAGCTATACATTCAGGAGTATTTAACATGGCAGATCCAATGCGCGTTCGCGCCCAAGTCGCCGGGGCCAATGCCACCGTGCGCGTCCTCATGAGCCACGAGATGGAAACCGGCCAGCGCAAAGACGCGGCGGGCAAAATTATTCCTGCTTGGTACATCCAAGAGGTGATGGCCACCCTCAATGGCAAAACCGTGCTGACCGCCGAATGGGGGCCAGCGGTTTCCAAAAACCCGTTCATGCAGTTCAGCATCAAAGGTGCGAAGGTGGGTGACAAGGTGGCGATCTCTTGGCGCGACAACCGGGGCGAAACCCGCACCGATGAGGCTGTGGTGGCATGAAGCGCCTTATTGGGCTGACTGCGCTGACAGCGTTGTTGGCGGTGACTCCAATGGCTGCGATGGCCCAGAAAACCACCGCTGAAGGCATTGCTGAATACCGTGCCATGCTGGAAGACGGCAACCCCGCCGAGCTGTTCGAGGCCAAAGGCGAAGACCTGTGGAAGCAGCCACGCGGCCCCAAAAACGCCAGTCTGCAAGGCTGTGATCTGGGCAAAGGCCCGGGCGTGGTCAAAGGCGCGTTCGTCGAATTGCCCCGCTACTTCGCCGATACCGCCCGCGTGCAAGACCTGGAAAGTCGCTTGCTGACGTGCATGGAAACGCTGCAAGGCTTCAGTGCGGCCGCCATCGCCAAAACCCCTTTTGGCCGTGATGAGCAAAAGAACATAGAAGCTTATGTGGCGTGGATTTCGGGTGAATCCAAAGGGATGAAATTCAACCTGCCGCAAACCCATTCCCAAGAGCGTGCGATGTTCGAGGTGGGCAAACGGTTGTTCTTCATGCGTGGTGGCACCCACGATTTCGCTTGCGCCTCGTGCCATGGCGAAGAGGGCAAACGCATCCGCCTGCAAGACCTGCCTAAACTGACCAGCAACCCCGGGGCTGTGGCAGGCTTTGGCGCGTGGCCCGCCTACCGCGTGTCGTCCGGCGAGCTGTGGGGCATGCAGCGCCGCTTGAACGATTGCTACCGCCAGCAGCGCTTCCCCTACCCCGGCTACGCCAGTGACGCCACCATCGCATTGGGCGTGTATTTGGGCGTCAACAGCCAGGGCGGCGTGGCGATTACACCCAGCCTCAAGCGTTGAAGGGATGCATTGATGAAGACGCCAAAGAACACCAAAAATCTGTTCACACTGACCGGCGCGGCGGTAGCGGTGGCCATCGCACTGGCCACCGCCGCTTGCAGCAGCACGCCCACCGCAGCCGATCTGGACAAACTCACCGCCAGCGTCATTGCCAGCTCCTTCCGTGACGAAGGTATCGCCAAAGTAGACCGCTTGGTGCAAGACGACTCGAACCGCGAATGCAGCCAAGCCGAAGCCACGGGCCAACCTCTCACGGCTGAACGTGCCAAAGCCATTGAGGAGACCAGTCTCCAAACCGTCAAGCTCCCCAGCAACAACCAGTACCTGGGTGATTGGCGTGAGGGTGAAAAAATCGCCCAAAACGGCAGAGGCATGACCTGGACTGACGCGACCACCGCCCCCGGTGGAGGCAATTGCTACAACTGCCACCAGATCAGCAAACAAGAAATCTCCTTCGGCACCCTCGGCCCCAGCCTGTACCAGTACGGCAAGTTGCGCGGTGTGGTTGACCCGGCCAGCACAGCCGCCAAGCCCATCGTGGACTACACCTGGGGCAAGCTGTGGAACGCCAAGGCCTACAACGCCTGCTCGGCCATGCCGCGCTTTGGGCACGCCAGCCTGCTGAATGAAAAGCAGATTCAAGACGTGATGGCCTTGTTGCTTGACCCGGCTTCCCCTGTTAACAACCCTTAAGCCCACGCCCAAGCTTTTTATGAACCTCACCACCCGCGAGTTTTTGCAAGTCCTGGGCGCGGGTGCTGTCGCTGGCCTGGGCTTAAGCGCCGATGCCAAGACCGGTGCCACCACCGACCCCACCAAAGCGGGCCACGCCTTCTACGACCTGCCCCGCTTTGGCAATGTCTCCCTGCTGCACATGACGGACTGTCACGCGCAGCTCTTGCCCAGCTATTTTCGTGAACCCAGCGTCAACCTCGGTGTGGGCGACATGGCAGGGCGTTTGCCGCATTTGGTGGGCGAGGCGCTGCTGAAAGCCACGGGCATCCCCGCAGGCTCGGCCAGCGCCTACGCCTTCAGTCACCTGAATTTCGAGCAAGCCGCCCGCCGCTATGGCCAAGTCGGCGGTTTTGCGCAGCTTGCCACCCTGGTCAAGCGCCTCAAAGCCAGCCGCCCCGGTGCGCTGCTGCTGGACGGTGGCGATACCTGGCAGGGTTCGGCCACCAGCCTGTGGACGCAGGGGCAGGATATGGTGGACGCGGCGCTGCTGCTCGGTGTGGACGTGATGACCGGCCACTGGGAGTTCACCTACGGCATGGCCCGCGTCACCGAGATTGTGGAAAAACAGCTCGCAGGCCGCATCGAATTTCTCGCCCAAAACATCGCCACGGCCGACTTCGGTGACCCGGTGTTCAAGCCGTACACCTGGCGGCAGATCAACGGCGTCAAGGTCGCGATCATTGGCCAGGCTTTCCCCTACGCACCGATTGCCAACCCCCGTTATTTGATGGAAGACTGGCGCTTTGGCATTCAAGAAGAATCGATGCAAAAAGTGGTGAATGAGGTCAAGAGCCAGGGTGCGCAACTGGTCGTGCTGCTGTCGCACAACGGCATGGATGTGGATTTGAAGCTCGCCAGCCGTGTCACAGGCATCCACGCCATCTTGGGCGGCCACACGCACGATGGGGTGCCTGTGCCCACCGTGGTCAGCAACGCCAGCGGTAAAACCATCGTCACCAATGCGGGATCCAACGGCAAATTTTTGGGCGTGATGGACTTTGAAGTCAAAGGCAGCCAAGTCACCGATTTCCGCTACAAACTGCTGCCCGTCTTCGCCAACCTGCTGCCCGCTGACCCGGCGATGGCCGCGCTCATCACCCGCGTGCGGGCGCCGTTTGCCGCCAAACTGGCTGAAACCCTGGCAGTCACCGAGGGCACGCTGTACCGCCGGGGCAACTTCAACGGCAGCGGCGACCAGTTGCTGCTCGATGCCATGCTGGAGGTGCAAGGTGCAGACATGGCCTTTTCCCCCGGCTTCCGCTGGGGCACGACGCTCCTGCCCGGCCAAGCCATCACCCGCGAATGGCTGATGGACATGACCGCCACCACCTACTCTTATTCCACGCTGACCGAGATGACCGGTGAGACGGTCAAAACCGTGTTGGAAGACGTGGCGGACAACCTCTTCAACCCCGACCCCTACTACCAGCAAGGCGGCGATATGGTGCGCGTGGGGGGCTTGACTTACCGCTGCAACCCGTTGGAGGGAATAGGCCGACGTATCAGTGAGATGCGCCTGAAGGGCCAGCTGATTGAGGCGGGCAAGACGTACAAGGTGGCCGGTTGGGCGCCGGTCAGCGCCGAGGCACGTAACCCCGGTGGGCCTATGGTCTGGGATGTGGTGGAGTCGTGGCTCAAGGCCAAGGGGAAGATCAGTTCCAGGCGCTTGAATACGCCTGAAATTGAAAGCTAGCGCCACTTTCACTATCATTGCAGGCTGCTCTGAAAATGCCCTGCCTTGAACTCCGATACCCCGCCCAACTTGTCGCCCGCCTTTGCCCCTTCCCACGATGACGAGGTTCGTGACGTTTACCTGGGTCACGCCCCCGCTGCCAAGCTCGCCCGTGCCCTGCAACACCAGCACATCAGCATCCGGGGGGCGCGCACGCACAACCTCAAGAACATCAACCTCGATATTCCGCGCAACCAGTTGGTGGTGATTACCGGCTTGTCGGGTTCGGGCAAATCCAGTCTCGCCTTTGACACGCTTTACGCCGAAGGCCAGCGGCGATATGTAGAAAGTCTCTCCACCTACGCGCGTCAGTTTTTGCAGTTGATGGACAAACCCGACGTGGACGTGATTGAAGGCCTCTCGCCCGCGATTTCCATTGAGCAAAAAGCCGCCTCGCACAACCCCCGCTCTACGGTGGGCACGGTGACTGAGATTCACGACTACCTGCGGTTGCTGTTCGCCCGTGCGGGCACGCCATACTGCCCCGATCACAACCTGCCCCTGCAAGCCCAAAGCGTGGCGCAGATGGTGGATGCCGTGCTGGCGATGCCCGAAGACACCAAATTGATGATCTTGGCCCCTGTAGCCCGTGAGCGTAAGGGTGAGTTCTTGGATGTGTTCGCCGAGATGCAGGCTCAGGGTTATGTGCGGTTTCGGGTGAATGGCGAGGTGGTGGCGTATGAGCAGTTGCCCAAGCTCAAAAAGACGGAGAAACACAATATTGACGTGGTGATTGACCGCATCAAGGTGCGGTCCGAAGCAAAAGAGGTGACTGAATCTGCGGACACTGTGCCTTTGGAAGGCGATTTACCTGAAGTTTTGTCTCTTCCTCTTCCCCTAACGGCAACAGGCGTCGCTCCCCTGCCACCCGCAGGGCTGAAACAACGCCTCGCTGAGAGCTTTGAGGCAGCACTGCGCCTCGCTGAAGGCCGTGCCATTGCGCTGGAGATGGACACGGGCGTGGAGCACCGCTTCAACGCCAAGTTCTCGTGTCCCGAATGCAGCTACTCGATCAGCGAACTGGAGCCGCGCCTGTTCTCGTTCAATTCACCGGTAGGCGCCTGCCCGGCGTGCGACGGCTTGGGCCAGCAAGAAACGTTCGACCCGGCCCGTGTGGTCGCCTTTCCGACGCTCAGCTTGGCCAGCGGGGCCATCAAAGGCTGGGATCGCCGCAACGGCTACTACTTTGCGTTGCTAGAAAGTCTTGCCAAGCACTATAAATTTGACGTGGAAGCGCCTTTTGATTCCTTGTCCGCCGAGGTGCAACACGCTGTTTTGCACGGCTCAGGCGATGTGGAGATCAAGTTCAGCTACTTGACTGGAGCAGGGGATTCAGGCCCCTCTGCCGGTAAAAAGCTCAGCAAAAAGCACCCCTTCGAGGGCATCATTCCGAACATGACACGGCGTTACCGCGAGACCGATTCCGTCGCTGTGCGCGATGAGTTGGCCCGCTACCGCAGCCAGCAAGTCTGTACCGAATGCCAAGGTTCACGCCTGCGTCGCGAGGCTCGCCATGTGATGCTGGGTGAAGGCGACCAAGCCCGCGCTATTTTCCAAATCAGCCATGCCACGCTGCGGGACTGCCATGCCTATTTTCAAACCCTGAAAATGCACGGGGCTAAAGGCGAAATCGCTGACAAGGTGGTGCGTGAAATTGGCGCACGGCTCAAGTTCTTGAATGACGTGGGCCTGAACTACCTGAGCCTTGACCGCAGTGCCGAGACACTCTCTGGCGGGGAATCCCAGCGTATTCGCCTTGCCAGCCAGATCGGCTCGGGTTTGACGGGGGTGATGTACGTGCTGGATGAGCCCAGCATCGGTTTGCACCAGCGCGACAACGACCGCCTGATCGGTACGCTGCAACACCTGCGCGACATTGGCAACAGCGTGCTGGTGGTGGAGCACGACGAAGACATGATGCGTGCAGCCGATTACGTGATCGACATGGGGCCGGGTGCGGGCATCCATGGTGGACAGGTGATTGCGCAGGGTGACTTTGAAACGGTCAAAAACTGTGCGGTATCGCTCACCGGCCAGTACCTCTCGGGCACCAAAACCATCGCGGTGCCCGCCACGCGCCATGCGGTGACGCAGGCCGTGCTCACCATTGTCAACGCCACGGGCAACAACCTCAAGGGCGTGACGGTGGACATCCCCGTGGGCCTGCTGACCTGTGTCACCGGCGTGTCGGGTTCCGGCAAATCTACGCTGGTGAACGACACGCTGTACACCGCTGCCGCCCGCCAAATCTACCGCGCCCATGCCGAACCCGCACCGCATGACAGCATCGAGGGCATGGGGCAGTTCGACAAGGTCATCAACGTGGACCAGTCGCCGATTGGCCGCACGCCGCGCTCCAACCCAGCCACCTACACGGGCCTGTTCACCCCTATTCGCGAACTGATGGCCGAAATGCCCACCGCCCGCGAACGCGGCTACGGCCCTGGGCGCTTCAGCTTCAACGTGGCCGGTGGCCGCTGCGAAGCCTGCCAGGGCGATGGCATGGTGAAGGTGGAAATGCACTTCCTGCCCGATGTCTACGTGCCTTGCGACGTGTGCCATGGCATGCGCTACAACCGCGAAACGCTGGAAGTGCTCTACAAGGGCAAGAACATCGCCCAAATCCTTGATTTAACCGTCGAAGCCGCGCACGAATTCCTGAAAGCTGTGCCCCACATTGCCCGCAAGCTGCATACCTTGCTCGACGTGGGACTGTCGTACATCCGCTTGGGGCAATCGGCCACCACGCTCTCGGGCGGCGAGGCGCAGCGCGTCAAGCTGGCGCTCGAACTCAGCAAACGCGACACAGGCCGCACCCTCTATATCTTGGACGAACCCACCACCGGGTTGCACTTTGCCGACATTGATTTGCTGCTGAAGGTGCTGCACCAACTGCGCGATGCCGGTAACACCATCGTCATCATCGAGCACAACCTGGATGTCATCAAGACGGCCGACTGGCTGATCGACATGGGCCCTGAGGGGGGGGCTGGTGGCGGGCAGGTGGTGGGCGTGGGCACGCCGCAGACGCTGGCGGAGAACGCCGCGAGCTTCACCGGGCGGTATTTGAAGCGCCTGCTGCCTTGACGTTCCCGCAGCCTTGCAAACTTAGCGGCAAAGCTGGTCGTTGACCACGATATCGGGTTGGTTCTGTGGTTTTGTCGCTGTCAACAAGGCCACCAGCTGGCCAAAATTGCTCATTTCACGCGTCAGCAAGGGCGTGATGTCAAACGGTCTGGTGGCTCCCGTGGCGTCATTCGTGCCGGGTGCCGGTGCGGGCGTTGGTGACGCCACCACCGGTGCCGGGCTGGGGCTTGGCGTGGCTACCGGGGCAGGCGCTGGGGTGACGGGTGCAGGTGTGGGTGCGACCACCACAGGCGCGGGGGCAGGTACTGGGGTTGGCGTTGGCGCAGCGACGGTCACTGCTGGCATCGCAAAGCCGGTTTGTGTGGGTGTGTAGTAAGCCGCACCGCCTGTGAATTCTGGGGTGGGTGTGACGGACGCGAAAGTGCCCGTTACCGTCCCGGCTTTCACCAGTCCGTAGCTTTCCCCTTTGACGGGGGTGTAGCCCAGGGGCTGCAGCGTCAGGTTGCCATTCAAGGTGGCGGTGCCGGACACATTCAGCACGTCTACCGTACTGGCCCCGCCCACTTCCATCACCAAACGCCCAAGGCTGCTTTGGGCATAGTTGCCCGTGATGCTCAAGGTACCTACAGAATGCCCAGGTGCCACACTGCCATCGTTCAGCACCGTGCCGGTACCCACGTTCACCGTGCCAGTGCCCTGGAGTAAGCCCGTGCTGGTGTTTTTCAGGTCTTTGTTCCCGGTGTCGAGCACAGCGGTGCTGTTGGCCAAATCCAGCGTACCTGCATTGGTCAGGTTGCCTGCACTGCCGTTACGCAAGGTGCCTGCAATCAGCAGTGTTCCGGTGTTGTTCCAGGCGCCGGAGTTGTTCGTCACGTCGGTGTTGATCTGCGTGGTACTCCCGGTTTTGACGGTGATTCCCGTGCCGGTCAGGGTGACGGGATTGGCACTGTCAAAGCGGACATCGTTGCTGGCCACCAGGGTGTTGGTGCCTCCTGCGGCGTTCAGGTTGCCCAAAACTTTCACGTCACTGCTGTCACCTTGGGCGTTCAGGTTGATGGCGCCGCCCGCTGTCGTCAATTTGGCCACGGTGATGTCCGCTTTCAGTGCACTGCTGCCTGCTGTGCCTGTTTGCAAGGTGATGCTGCCCGTGCCGTTCGCGCGAAATTCCAGGTCTAAACCGTCGCTGCTGTCGGTCAGTTTGATACCACTGCTGACTGCTGAACCATCGGTAGCTGCGTTGCGCGTGCGCATCGTCAGGTTGGAATTGGTCGGTAAGTTAACCACCTTGTTGGTGAAGCTGCCAGCCACACCAATCCAGTTTGTCGCTTCCAGCACAATGGTGGTGCCCGCAGCAAAGCCTTCAAGCGCAGACTGGTAAATGACGGTGGGGCTGGCGTCTTGAAAGGAAATCGTAGAAGGCGGTGGGGTTGCGGCTATTGCAACCGGTGCCCCAGGTATGGGCGCTGCGCAAGGTGGGGTTGTACAGGCACTGTTCACGGGTGGCCCTGCAACAACGCCACCGGGTTGCACCCCTCCCACAATCGTGATGGATGCCGGGTCCAGCAGCAAGGTGCCGCCTTGGCCCAGTGGTGCCGTGACGTCCACCTTCGCCGCAAAATCCAGACCCTGCTTGCCAGAGGTTTCAACGAAGCCGCCGTTGCCCCCATGGAAGCCGCCTTTGGCCTGAATGTCCCCAAACACGCGGGTACTTTGGTCTGACCACACGATCACTTTGCCACCAGGGCCGGTGTCCGTCGCATTGGCCAGCAGCTGTGCACCAGCGCCTACAAAGCTCATCTGTGCATTCGCCACGTTCGGGTTTTTGCCTTGGTAGTCACCCCCGATCAGAATTTCGCCACCCCCAAGTGCGGCGCTGACATCCACCCGTGCGGTGCCCGCCAAGCCCACTTTGTTGGCTGTGGCCTGGAACAGCCCTCCCAGCCGGTTCATGCGTTCAGCACGGGCCTGGCCTTCCATTTCCAGCGTGTCCTGCGCTTTCAGGACAATGCGCCCACCCTCGGTGGTGACACCGGTGGCAACAATCATCCCGCTGTGTTTCAGGCTGCTGGCAAAAATACCCACCGCATCGCCTTGCAGGCTGCCCAGATTGACCGCAGTGTCACCCGGTGCCTGAACGGTCAGGCGAATACCCTCCAGCCCGCGACCGGTGACTTCAACACGTTGGCCTGCGGCCAGAATCACCGATCCGTTAGGGCTTTGCGCGATGCCGCTGGTCGCTACTTCAACGCTGGGAGCGATCAGCACCACATCACCATTGCGGGCAATGATGTTGCCGAGCACCCGGACAGTGCCATTCCCGGTGCTGGCACTGTCGTCTGCGCCGAACCGCAAGCGGCCCGCCAGCGCATCAGCGTCGCGCATGGGCAGTGCCGAGGCCGTAAAGCCGGCGGTATCCACCACCGCGCCCGCCCCGACGGTGATACCCGACGGATTGACCAGCACCAGATTGCCGTTGGAACTCAAGGTGCCAAAAATGGCGCTGGGGTTGTTCGTGACCACCCGGTTGATCGAGGTACTGGCGGCGCTGGGCTGGACAAACCGCGTGCTGCTGCCCACAGGAATGCTGAAACTTTGCCAGTTGATGGCCGAGCTGCTGGTGCCGGGTGCGTTTTGCGTGGTCACCACCAGTGCGTTACCCTGGGATGACAGACTGGCTTGTCCTGCCACCACCTGTGCGCCACTCGGGTTGGCAAAAGCCGGGCCATGCCCCGCACAAAAAGCGGTGGCCAGGGCAATGGCCAAGCGAGCAGGGCGCAGCAGGGTGGTGCGGTAAGCGTTGGACAGGCGGGAAGACATGGTGTGGGCTCTCAACGAACGGGGGATAAGTTGAAAATAACACAGCCCAAGCAGCAGCGCAATGCGTCGTTTTGGGGAATATTGCCAGACGCAAAACGTACCCCAGACCCGCCTCTCCATCGCTGCCTGGGCGAGGCGTCAACCCGTGACTGGGCTGTTAGGCCGTCTTGGCTGCTTGCAGTACCGTCCGGGTGCGCAGCGCTTCAGCCCGCGCTGCTTCAGCGAAGTCTTTGCCCTTCGATGCGTACAGCACCGCGCGGGATGAGTTCACCACAATAGGCGCATCCGCCCGCCACCCGGCTTTCACCGTGGCTATGGCATCTCCGCCCTGTGCGCCCACACCCGGGATCAGCAAGGGCGCTTGGGGGGCGACGCGGCGCACGGCTTCGATCTCTGCGGGGTAGGTGGCACCGACCACCAAGCCCAGTTGACCGTTCAGGTTCCATGGCCCTTGGGCGAGGCGGGCGACATGCTCGTACAGCAGGGGGGCACCGTCGACGCTGGACAAGCGCTGGTTTTGCAGGTCGTCACCACCGGGGTTGGAGGTGCGGCAGAGCAAAAACGCGCCTTTGTTGTGGTACTTCAAGTAGGGCTGCACCGAGTCAAAACCCATGAAGGGCGACAGGGTGACGGCATCTGCACCGTAGCGCTCAAAGGCTTCAATGGCGTACTGCTCGGCGGTGCTGCCGATATCCCCGCGTTTGGCGTCCAAAATCACCGGCACCTCGGGCGCGGCGCGGCGCATGTGCATGATGAGTTGCTCTAGCTGCGCTTCGGCCCGGTGGGCGGCGAAGTAAGCGATTTGGGGCTTGAAGGCGATGACCAGATCGGCAGTGGCGTCCACGATGGCGGCGCAAAAATCGTAGATTTTGTGCGGATCGCTGTTGAAGTGAGCGGGGAATTTGGCGGGATCAGGGTCCAGGCCCACGCAGAGCATGGATTGGTTACGGTCTTGAGCGGCCTGCAGTTGGTCTAAAAAGGTCATGTCCGGATTTTAAAGGGCACGGATTCATCCGCCACCTGCTTAAGCTGCTTACCCTGCTTTTTGCACCACGCTCTGTGCCAGGCACAAATCGGCCCAGGCTTTGGCTTTGTCCGGCAGGCTGCGCAGCAGGTAGGCCGGGTGGTAGCTCACCACCACCGGTACGCCGTGGTAGGCATAGACCTGTCCGCGCAGCTTGCCCAACGCGATGGTGGCGACCTGGGGCACACTGTCGGCCAGCACGGTTTGCACCGCAAAGCGGCCCAGCGCCAAGATGATTTTGGGCTGCAACAGCTCGATTTGCCGCTGCAAATAGGGGGCACATTGGGCGATTTCTGCGGGAGCCGGGTTGCGGTTGTGCGGTGGGCGGCACTTCAACACGTTGGCGATGTAGACCTGCCGGGTGCGGTTCAGGCCCAAGGCCTTGAGCATGTTGTCCAGCAGCTTGCCCGCTTGGCCCACGAACGGCTCGCCTTGCAGATCTTCGTTTTCGCCCGGGGCTTCACCGACGATAAGCCAGTCCACCTGGGGCGCAAGGGCTGGGTCGGTGGGGGCCTGGCCGACGCCGAAGACGGTGTTTTTACGGCTTTCACACAGGCCACAGGCTTGGCAGTTGGCCACGGCGTCTTGCAGAGCGGGCCAATCGAGGTGGGCGGCCAGATGGGACGTGAGAGGGGCGGTGAACGGCGCGGCAGGGGGGCGGGGAGCGCTTACCTGGGCAACAGCAGGGTGTTTCTGTAAGGTGTTTTCTGTGTCAAAACTGCCTTTGCTGCTTGTTGGATGGGCTACAGTAGCTATGAATTCAGGAGTAACTACAGCGGCAACTGCTGGGGGGGGCGCGACAGGCACCGCCACCTCAGCGGCAGGCCACCAGACTTTGATACCCATCTCTTTGAGCATGGCGCGTTGGCGAGGGGCTAGATCCAGGCTCATGTTTCAGACCTTCACGTCCACAGACAGTTTTAAACTCATCACCAGCGCGTCTTCGCGTGCGTCACGGGTGTCGGGGTAGTAGTCTTTGCGCCGGCCCACCAGCTCAAAGCCATGGCGCTCGTAGACATGGCGGGCGCGGGCGTTGCCGTCGCGCACTTCCAGCCACAGCCACTGTGCACCCTGGCCGCGTGACCAGATGGCCAGCGCTTCCAGCATCACCTGCGCCCAGCCTTGACGCTGGTAGACGGGGGCGACGGTGATGTTGAGCAGATGGACTTCTTCAAAGCCTTGCATGGCCACAAAATAGCCGAGTACGGTATGGCTTGTCGATCCATCCCCGGCGACCAGCACCTGCGCGGCGTACCCGGCTTTCAGCGCGTCGGTGAAGTTGCCACGGCTCCAAGGGTGGCCGTAGGCGGTTTGCTCCACGGCGACCACAGCGTCCAGCAGCGCGTCATTGTCCAGCCCGCCGAGCGGCTCAAACCGGGTTTCCACAGTGCAGGGCGGGGGGCTCAGGGCAGCGTTCATGGGGCAGGCATCGGCGGGATTTTGGCGGCTTCGCGTTCGGCCTCACGTTCTACGGTGGTGCTGGCCACTTTATCGCGGATGTAGCGGGGCAGGGCATCGTCAGCCCGCACGGCTTGACCGGCCGCCATCAAGGCCGGGGCCAGGCGCAGCAGTGCGGTGGCCGTGGGCAGGGCCGTAAAGTGAGGCAGACCCGTGGGCAGACGCGCGCTGTAGGCGCTGAGCGTGTTACCCGCGTAGGCCCAGCCGCTCTCACAGGGCACCGCTTCTGGCTTAACCAGAGCCGGGAGCACATCCATCCAGCTTGTACTGCTATCAAAGTCGTATATTGCGCAGTAGATTTCGTCCATCCGGGCGTCCAGCATGGCCACCACTTGGCGTGTGCCGTGCTGGTGGCGGGCTTCTTCGGCCACGGCCAGCAGGGTGTCGATGGGCAGCACGCGCAAGGGAACTCCCGCGCTGTTTTCCGCGCCCAGCGCAAGCCCTTGGGCAACCGAACAGGCGGTACGCAGGCCTGTGAACGAGCCGGGGCCGCGGCCAAAGGCAATCACGTCCAGATCCGTAAACGCCAGTCCTGCTTGCGCCATCAGCGTCAAAATCGCTGGAATCAGGGTGGCGGACGTGGCTGCACCGCCCGCGCCGTTGTGCTGCCACAGTGCGTCGCCACGCGAGACAGCGATGGACATCGCCTCGGTGCTGGTGTCAAAGGCTAACAGGTTCATGGGGAGAGAGTTAAAAGTCAAATCAGTCACTTGCGCACTATAGACGTGCACTGGGAGCTATGGAATCAGGAGTGATAGACGTGGCAGATGGCAAAGCTGGCTTGGTTTTTCGCACGCCAAACAAAATTCCCAGTGTCACCAAGGCCAGCCCGGCCAGCAAGTTCCAGTACAGGGGCTCACCCAGGAAGTACACCGCACCCAGCGCCGACAAACTGGGCACCAGCGCGGTAATCATGGTCGAGCGCACCGGACCGAAGTGCTGGATCATCTTGGTAAAGCCAATGCCTGACACCACCACCGAGCCCAGACCCTGGAACACCAGTTGGAAGACAATCTCGCCCCACGGTGCTGCGCTGAGGTGCGAGGGCACCGCCTCCAGCAACACCAGCAGGCTGTACACCGGCACATACGTGACCAGCGCAAACACGGTGATGGCAGCGGTGGCCTTCACGGCGTCCAGCGCGTGCTTGCGGGCCAGCACCGAGTAAAAAGCCCAGCAGGTGGAGGCGCTCAAAAACAGCAGGTCGCCCTTCCAGGTCTCGCCGCCGTCAAAGGCTTTGAGCAAACTCGCGCCGCCCACCAGCACGTCACCGCCCAAAATCAGCGCCAGACCCAACGCGCGGGTGGGTGTGATGCGGTCTTTCAGGATGACCGCCGCTACCAGTGCCGTAGACAGCGGCAGCGTGCCCGGCAGCAGCACCGAGGCATGGGCCGCCGGTGCAAAAAAGAAGCCGCTGTAGGCCAGCATGGCGTAGCCCAGACCGCCCAGCGAACCGATCAACGCGGTCAATTTGAACGGCAGCGGCGACAGACCCAGCCAGCCTTGCAGTTTTTCAGTTTTAACCAGCCACCAGCCCCAGGGCACCAGCACCACGGCGGCACCGATGAAACGGGCCAAGGCAATGTCAAACGGCGTTAACGTGCGCTGTGCAGAAGCGCGGGCGATGACGATAAAGGCCGTCCAGATCGCCACGGTGACGACGGCGGCGAGGATGCCTGTGGCTTTGGGGGAAAGAAACGGCGGTGACAGGGGCTGCATTGGTGACGCAGCGGGTGGGGATATTGGCATGGGGTGATTATCGCGATTCAGCCCGAAGTTAAAGGATCTCTGTTATGGTTACATTGCATAACATTTAGCCGTGGACAGAGTGCTCAGCTTTGAGTTCGAGGATACCGTTTGGCCTGGTTCTTATTCATCTACACAACCTGCTGACTTCTAATGACTCTGCATGATGTCAGCCCTTCCAGCAGAAAACCATGAAATCCATCATCACCCGTTCCGTTGCTGGCGTAGCCGCCTTCATGCTTTGCGCCACTTTGACATTGCCGGCACAGGCCGATTTGGTCTTCAGGTTCCACAACGGCAGCAAGCTCCAGGTCAAGGGCGTCATGCAGCAAGTCGGGATCGTCTGGCTTAAGCAAGGGCAGGTAGAAACGGTTGTCAAGAAAGGTACTTTTTTGTCCCGGGGAGGTATTGGTACCAGCAGCCAAAAGCTCGGGGGCAGTTGGGTTGCTAATTTTGAGGCGCTGGACAACTCTGGCGTTCAGTACTGCGTATGGGATATCACTTCCAACAAGGTCGAGTACGTCGATGTGGACAAAGCCCAGACAACGCTCAAAGTCACGCTGAAGACGCAGGCTCCAGGCTACCAGTGCATTCATGGTGGCCAAATCGGTTACGCATTGCGGGGAGACACCGGTGCCACCATCGATTTTGTGGTGAAGTCCATCAATTGACGCGAGGCTCGTGACCACGCCCCTCATCGAATACGGTGTGATTTGGCACAGGGGACTTGGCTGAGGTGTTTACCGGGCCGTGGTAGCCTAAAGCCTACTTTGTCACAGATTTCGATGCTACTCACAGTTTCCAGGCCGCTTTGCGGTGTCTTTATGGCGGTTGCGTTATGGCACTCGCCGGCAGTTGCTCAGGCGCCTGCCCAGGCCCCCGTTGCTAACGTCTGGAGCCTGGAGGACTGCATCCGCATGGCGCTGGCGCACAACAAAACCATCCAGGCGGCTTACCTTGACCGCGTGGTGCAAAAGTTCGATTTGCGCGTCGCCGAGGATAAATTCACCCCCAAAATGTTGCTGTCGCCCAGCGTGAGCCGGGTGCAAAGCGGGTCAACCAGCAATGGACTCACCACCAGTTCGCGGGTAACGGCGGCGGGGGTGGCGGCTACCGTTAACCAAGCTGTGGCGACGGGTGCGCAAATCACGCTGGGTGGGGCGCAGAACACCCTGCGGCAAGTGGGCGTGGACAGCACGCAAGCCTACGGTTGGAGCATCGCGGTGGTGCAGCCCTTGCTCAAAGGCGGCGGTTTCGACGTGGCCCGCTCGTCGGTGTTGGCGGCGCAGCTGACGGAGCGCAACAACATCCTGGCGCTCAAATCCACGCTGACCGACACGCTGATCGCCGTGACCACGGCCTACCGTAACTACTACAAATCGCTGAAATCGCTGGAGATCAGCCGCCAATCGGTGGAGCGTGCGCGCGAGTTGTTGGGTATCAACCGGGTGCTGATTGCCACCGGGCGCATGGCCGAGGTGGACATCGTGCAGTCTGAAGCCGATGTGGCCAGCCAGGAATTCAACCTGCTCGCCGCTGAAAACACCACCGATGGCGCACGACTGGAGCTGGTGCGCCTGCTGGACCTGGACATCAACACCCGCATCACCCCGCAACTGACCTTTGCCGTCGAGCCGATAGCCTACGAGCTGGAAAGTGCCAAAGACCTGGCCTATGCCAACCGGCCCGATTACCAGTCGCTGCTGCTGGGTATCGAGGTCGCCAAAATCCGCCTGATGCTGGCCAAAAACAACCAGTTACCCGATTTGTCCGCCAGCCTGGGCTACGGGCGCGATACGGTAAGCAGCGCCACACCAGCGACGGCTGGCATGTCCGGGGGCTGGAGCATGGGCCTGAAGCTGACGATTCCGCTGGGCGACATGACGATCAAGCAAGGTTTGGTGGCCGCCAGCATCGACATGGAAAAGAACGAGCTGAACCTCGTCAAGCAGCGCGACAGCATCGCCATTGAGGTGCAAAACGCGCTGCGTAATGTGGAAATGAGCTTTCGCCAAGTCACGCTGGCGCAGCGGGCGCGTGTCTTGTCGGAAAAGAAAGTCAGTATCGAGACGGAAAAGCTCAAGGCGGGGCGTTCGACCAACTTCCAGATCGTCAGCTACCAAAACGATTTGGTCAACGCACAAAACAACGAACTTACCACCACCATTGCCTACCTGGACACCATGACCGCGCTGGACCGCACGCTGGGTATCGCACTCGAAAAATGGGGCGTGTCCCTGCAAGCCAAGCCATGATGACCCCACCCGACACTTCCTCCTCTGTGCCTTCCGCTGCGCAGGCATCTGCACCGCTCGATGCCTTCATGATCGCGGGCCGCATCCTCGCCGACATGCGCGACGGCGTGCTCAGCATCGACCTTACCGGCAAAATCATCACCTTCAACCCCGCCGCCCAGCGCATGTTGGGCATGACGGCGGACGACGTAGCCGACAAATCCTTTGGCGAGGTATTCCTGGAGTTCGACAGCAACGACGATTTCAACCAGGCCGTGCTGGATGCCATTTATGACGCGTCCACCACCCACCATCAACAAGTCACGTTCACCAACCCAGCCAAGCCTGAGGGCGAGCAGACGGTCACGCTGTCGCTGACCACCTCGTTTTTGCAGACCGAAGTGGATGGGCTGGACAACAAGCGCATTGGCGTGATCGCGGTGTTCAACGACATCACCGAGGTGACGGCGCTGCAAGCCAGCGACGCCCGCATGGCGCTGGAAATGAAAGCCCAGCACCACGCGTTGCAAGAGGCCTTCCGCGCTACTGAGGGCAGCAATGCCAAGTTGGCTGAGGCGCTGAAGAAGGTACAGGTTACGCGGGTGATCGTGGCTGTGTCGGTGTTGCTGCTGGGGCTGGGCACAGGGCTGCTGTATTGGCGGCAAAGCGGGCACAGTGGGGCAATGCCCTTGTCCGTGTCCGCCACTGTGGATACGGGGGCGAGCAACGGCAATGCCAGCAACGCCACCAGCTACACCGTGGTGCCCCAAGCCATGTCGTCCCGCGTGGCGCTGACGGGCAAGCTGCAACCGCTGCAAACGGTCAACGTCAACACGCCACTCACGGGTCGCGTGGGCAGCGTCAATTTCCAGTACGGCGATGTGGTTGCCGCAGGGCAGGTGCTGGTGGTCATGGACACCAGCGAGGCGCTGGTGAAGTCCCGCGAGGCGCGGTCTGCGTTTATCAAGGCCAACGAGGCTTACCAACAGGTGCTGGACTGGGAGCATGGCCCTGACATGACGGGCGCGAGGCGCTCTTTGACCCGGGCCAAGCTGGCACTCGATGCCCAGCGCAAGAGTCTGGACGAGAACGAGCGCCTGTTCGCCAAAGGCATCATTCCCGCCAACGACTATGAATCTGCCAAACAGCAGTTCACTGGCCAGCAGCTGGACTACCAGGCCGCCGAAGAAGACCTGAAGGCCATGCGCAACAAGGGCAAGTCTGGCAACCTGGAGGTGGCGCGCATTGACATGGACAACGCCCAGGTGCGCTTGCGCCAAGTGGAAGCCGAGATGGCCCAAGCTACGGTGCGCAGCCCGGTGGCGGGCATTGTGCTGAAGCCTTCGGCGGGTGGTGGTGGTAGCGGCGGCAGTGGTGGCGGCGCGGGCAAGCCCAGCAAGCTCGCGCTCAAAGGTGAGTCGTTTCAGCAGGGCGAAATTTTGCTGGCCATTGGCGATTTGGCGGGTCTGTCGGTCGCGACCAAGGTGGACGAAGTGGATGTGACCAAGCTGCGCCAGGGGCAAAAGGCCCAGGTGACTGGCGACGCCTTTCCCGGCATCACGTTGGTGGGCACGGTGCGCAATGTGTCACCGCTGGCCGACGAGGGCGAGTCGCGTGGTTTGCCGTCCTTCGTCATCAACGTGACGGTGGACAGCGTGACGCCTGAGCAGCGCCAGCGCACGCTGGTGGGCATGTCCGCGAACCTGGAAATTTTGACTTACGAGAAGCCCGATGCGCTGATGGTGCCGGTTGCTGCCGTATTGGTGGACGCGGCGGGCAAGAGAGCGGTGCGGCGCAAAAAGGCCGACGGTGGGGTTGAAGAGGTGCCGGTGCAGACCGGCTACACCACGCTGGACGCGGTGGAAATCACCCAGGGCTTGAAGGCTGGCGATGTGGTGGAGCTGCTGCCTGCGGTCCTGCCGAAATAATACGGCCCACTCCCCCCATTTCCCATGCTGTCCCTGAACAACATCCGCAAGGCCTACCGTATTGGCCCTACCGAGGTCGAAGTCCTCAAAGGCGTGACGCTGGACGTGGCGAACGGCGAGATGATCTCGATCTCTGGCCCGTCCGGTTGTGGCAAATCCACGCTGATGAACATCATCGGCCTGCTCGACCGCCCCACCTCGGGCAGCTACGCCATCGACGGCGCTGAGGTGGCCTATGGCGATGACGACGCGCTTTCGGGCGTGCGCAACCGCAGCATTGGTTTTGTCTTCCAGCAGTACCACCTGCTGGCCAAATTGACAGCTTTGGAAAACGTCACCCTGCCGCTGGTCTACCGCAACGAAACGCAGGCAGCGATGGAAGCGCGTGGCATGGAGATGCTGCGCCAAGTCGGCATGGGCGCACGCGGCCACCACCGGCCCAGCGAACTGTCGGGTGGACAGCAGCAGCGTGTGGCGATAGCCCGGGCGCTGGTGGGGCAGCCCACGTTGATCCTGGCGGACGAACCCACGGGTGCGCTGGACACGCAGGTGGGGCAAGAGATCATGGCCTTGTTCCATGAACTCAACACCGAGCAGGGCATCACGCTGGCCATCATCACCCACGACCCCCGCATCGCCCGCCAATGCAAGCGTGTGGCAGAAATGCACGAAGGGGTGCTTAAGGAGCAGTTTGTCCGCGAAGGCGGTGGTCATCCATGATGCTCAAAGCCAACATCCGCGAGGCGGTGCGCAGCCTCACCTCAGCCAAGCAGCGCACGCTTTTGGCGTTGGTCGGTATCGTGATTGGCATTGGCTCGGTGATCGCCATGGTGTCGGTGGGCACCATCGTGCAAAACGAAGCCTTGCAGCAGTTCAAAGAGATGGGCATTGACATCATCACCATCGAGAAAGACTACAGCAGCGGCGCAGATGCTGAGGGCAAACCGGGTCAGGCTTTTTTGCCCCCAGCCAGCTTCAAACTCGCCGATGTGCTGGCCCTGTCGGCACAGATACCCGCCCTCAGCATGGTGTCGCCTTACACCCAGGGTGGCGGTGGCAGTGCCGTGTACCAGGGCAAACCGCTGGAACGCGCCAGCCTGATGGGGGTGACAGCCGCTTTCCAGAACATCAACAAACTGCACGTGAGCGAGGGGCGTTTTTTATCGGATTTGGACGCCAAAAGCCAGTTCGTGGTGGTGGGCAGCGAGATTGGCAGCGCACTGCGGCACAACGGGGCCAAGCAGGCGGTGGGCGAACGCATCAAGGTGGGCGAGAACCTGTTTACTGTGATGGGGGTGCTGGATACGGTGCCCCAGAGCGGCCTGCGCCGCTTCGACCCGAACACGGCTTTGCTCATTCACCTGACCACGGCGTTGCGCTTGTCAGGGGACACCGAAATATCGGCCATCAATGCCCGTGTGGGGCCCGCCTTCAGCAACAGCACCGCCCGCGAGCAGGTGATGGCCTATTTTGCCCGTTACACCAAGATGACGGCCCGCGTCAGCAGCCCTGAAGACATCATCGCGCAGATGGAAAAGCAGGCGCAAATGTTCACACTGCTGTTGGGCGCGATTGGTAGCATTTCGCTGGTGGTGGGCGGTGTGGGGGTGATGAACGTGATGTTGGTGTCGGTATCCGAGCGCCGCCGTGAAATCGGCATCCGCCGTGCGTTGGGGGCCAAGCGGGACGACATCAAAGGCCAGTTTTTGATCGAGTCTACCATCCTCTCCATCGTCGGCGGGCTGCTGGGCATCGTGATCGGCGTGGGCGCGTCGGTGGTGATTTGCTATTTTGCGCAGTGGCAGTTTGTGTTCTCACCCGGCCCCATTCTGCTGGGTGTCGGCGTGTCGTCCGCCGTGGGGTTTTTCTTTGGCTTCTATCCTGCGCGCCAGGCCGCGCAGCTTGACCCGATTGTGGCGCTGCGGTCGGATTAGCCCCGCAGCTCAGGCGTTCTCCATCAAACGCCCCAAACCATGTCCTTGCCCGCTGTGCTGCACCGCTTGAGCATCTCGATGAACGGCAGCGCCCGCTGGCGCAGCGATACCGCATCCTGCTTGGGCGCGACCTCGCCCTTGCTTTCGGCCAGTGCGACTGCCGCTTTGTGGTCAGCGTCTTCCTGTGCCACGGCCTGCTCCAGCGCGCTGATGGCGGCGCCCATGTCTGCCGCCAAGATGATGCCCTGCGGCCCGGCGTCTTTGCCAATGACCTCCAGCACCCGCCGCCCATTGGGCTCCAGCATGATGAGATCGCCTGCGGCAGGGGATTTGAATTTGTAGAGCATGGGGATTGATCTCGTTGGTGGTCAGTGAATTTCAGTAATTTCGATACAGGCTTGGCCTTGCATCATGAGCGCTTGCTCAATCGCTTCTCAGTGTTTCAACAAAAGCTTGAGTGTGGATGCGCGTGATGGGTTTTTGGTTTTGAGCCAAATGATCTTTGGTGGTTGACCCCAAACCTGGGATAACTCTTGGAAATCAGCCGCCTTGACAGGTTTTCGTCCAGCAGCAGTTTCATGAAACGGCCAGCGTATGCACCTGATGCTCCCGGTCAGCAGCGAAGGCCAGCACGGCGTAGATGTCTTCGGCTTCAAGCTCTGGGAAGTCTTCCAAAATTTCCGCTTGCCCCATGCCGTTGGAGAGCATGGACAGCACGTCGTACACCGTGATGCGCAGCCCACGCACACAAGGCCTGCCGCCGCGTTTGCCGGGTTCAAGGGTGATTCTGTTCATGGCGTGTCCGTGCGAGTCGAGGTGCTAAGGATTTTTGCATGAAACGTTGAGCTTGCCTTGTCCGTGTTCTCAGCCGTCATCATCTCAGGATAACTTCTTACGCAAACCCCACTTGACAATAAATAGTTTATACCTAAACTATTTATCCATGAACATCCTCTGCATCGGTGGTGGCCCATCGGGTCTTTATTTCGCGTTGTTGATGAAGCAGCGCCATCCTCACTATGTCGTGACCGTGGTGGAGCGTAACCGCCCGTTTGACACCTTTGGCTGGGGCGTGGTGCTGTCAGACCAGACGCTGGCGAATTTGCAGGGGGCTGACCCGGTGACTGCGCAGCAAATTGGAGATGCCTTCAACCACTGGGACGACATTGAGGTTTTCTTCAAAGGCCGCAGCGTGCGCTCCGGGGGCCACGGGTTTTGCGGGATTGGGCGCAAACGGCTGCTGAACGTGCTGCAAGAGCGCTGCTTGGCGCTGGGGGTGGATTTGGTGTTTGAGACGAATGTCGAAGACGACCAAGCGCTGGCTTTGCAGTACAACGCCGACTTGGTGATCGCCAGCGATGGCCTCAACAGCCGTATCCGCACCCGCTATGCCTCCACCTACCAGCCGGACATTGACAACCGCCAATGCCGTTTTGTCTGGCTGGGCACGAAGAAGAAGCTGGATGCGTTCACCTTTGCTTTCGAGCAAACCGAGCACGGCTGGTTCCAGGCCCATGCCTACCAGTTTGACGCGTACACCTCCACGTTTATCATCGAAACTCCCGAAACCGTCTGGCAGGCGCACGGGCTGGACACGATGCCGCAGGAAGACGCCATCGCCTTTTGCGAAAACCTCTTTGCCAAGTACCTGGACGGCCACCCGCTCATCAGCAACGCCACGCACTTGCGCGGCTCGGCTATCTGGATCCGCTTTCCCCGCGTCATTTGCAACCATTGGGTTCATCGCGAGCAGATCGGCGGCAAAACGGTACCTATTGTGCTGATGGGCGACGCTGCCCACACCGCGCACTTTTCGATTGGCAGCGGCACCAAGCTGGCGTTGGAAGATGCCATTGATTTGGCGGATGAGTTTGACCGCAGTTTGGCCAAAAACGCGGACATTGACAGCACGCTCAGCAGCTACGAAGCACGCCGCAGCGTTGAAGTCCTCAAAATCCAGAATGCCGCCCGCAATTCCACCGAGTGGTTTGAGAACGTCACCCGCTATGCCGACATGCCGCCTGAGCAGTTCGTGTATTCCATGCTGACCCGCAGCCAGCGTATCAGCCATGAGAACTTGCGCCTGCGGGATGCGGCGTGGTTGCAGGGCTACGAGGCGTGGCTGGCAGGCGTCAAAGTCAGTGCGGACTCGCGCCGTAAGCCACCACTGCCCATGCTCACACCCTTCAAAGTGCGTGGCCTGACGCTGAAAAACCGCATCCTTGTCTCCCCCATGGCCACCTACAGCGCAGTGGACGGCTTGGTGCAAGACCTGCACCTCGTCCACCTCGGCGCCAGAGCGATGGGCGGCGCAGCCTTGGTGTTTGTCGAGATGACCAGCCCGAATGCAGAAGGGCGTATCACCCCCGGCTGCCCTGGCCTGTGGAATGATGCACAACAGGCCGCATTGGGGCGGATTGTTCAGTTTGCCCATGGCCAAACCAGCGCCAAAATCGGCCTCCAACTCGGCCACAGCGGCCCCAAAGGTTCCACCCAGGTCGGCTGGGAAGGCACGGATGAGCCGCTGCCTGCTGGTGCCAACACACCGAACTGGGACTTGATCGCCGCCAGCCCTATCGCTTATGGCCCTCAAAACCAAACCCCGCGTGCCATGACGCGTGCAGACATGGACGTCCTCACTGCCCAGTTTGTTGCCGCCACCCAGCGCGCTGCTGATGCCGGTTTCGATTGGCTGGAGCTGCACTGTGCCCATGGCTACTTGCTCTCCAGCTTCATCTGCCCACTCACCAACACCCGCACCGATGCGTATGGCGGCAGCCTGGAGAGCCGCTGTCGCTACCCGCTGGAAGTCTTCAGCGCTATGCGTGCTGTATGGCCAGAAGACAAGCCTATGAGTGTGCGAATCTCGGCCCACGACTGGGCACCCGGCGGCAACACGGCGGATGACGCGGTGCAGATGGCGCACTGGTTCAAAGCCGCTGGCTGCGATGTGATCGACGTGTCTTCAGGCCAAACCACCCGTGCCGCCAAGCCCATTTATGGCCGGATGTACCAAACCCCGTTCTCCGACCGTATCCGCAACGAGGTGGGCATTGCCACCATCGCGGTGGGGGCGATCACCGAGGCGGATCACGCCAACAGCATCATCGCCGCCGGTCGCGCTGACCTGTGCGCTGTTGCTCGCCCGCATTTGGCTGATCCGGCATGGACGCTGCACGAAGCGGCCAAGTTGGGAAGTACCGCAGTGGAATGGCCGCGCCAGTATGAAAGCGGGCGTGATCAGCTTTACCGTGAACTTGAGAAGCAAAAACAGCTTTCATCGCTTACTGCATCAGCTACACCAGCTATTAAACCTGTAGCAAATGCAGCCATTGAATAACCTAACGAGGAGTCACCCTGATGGACATGGAAGCCCGCGCCCACAGCGAACACCCCGAGGCTTTGCGCCTCTGGTTGCGCTTGCTGACGTGCACCCAACTGATCGAAACCCAGGTACGCAGCCGCCTGCGTGAGCAGTTCGATACCACGCTGCCTCGCTTCGATTTGATGGCCCAGCTGGAGCGCAGCCCTGAAGGGATGCGCATGAACGAACTTTCGCGCCGCATGATGGTGACGGGGGGCAATGTGACGGGCGTTACCGACCAGCTGGTGACAGAAGGCCTTGTCGAGCGCGTGGACGTACCCAACGACCGTCGCGCTTTTCTGGTGCGCCTGACTGCCAAAGGACGACGCGAATTCCAGCGCATGGCACAAGCCCATGAAGGCTGGATCGTGCAGGCCTTTTCCAACCTGAGCGATACCGATTTAACGCAGCTGCATGGTCTGCTGGGCCAAGTCAAGCAGCAACAAGCGCAGGCCCGAGCGCCGATCACCAGCACTGGCTCCGAAATTCCTGTTCCCTCTAAGACCGACGCCGCATGAAGCACTTCATTACCCCCACCAACCCCATGCGTGGCCAGTTTTCACCGCTTGCCGCCTACGACGCCCAGCACTTTGCCTGGGCCTTTGAGGCGGGCGTGGGCACCCTCACGCTGAACCGTTCTGAGCGCAAAAATCCGCTGACGTTCGACTCTTACGCCGAGTTGCGCGACCTCTTCAACGCGCTGCGCTACGCCACGGACGTGAGAGCCATCGTCATCACTGGCGCGGGCGGCAATTTTTGCAGTGGTGGTGATGTGCATGAAATCATCGGCCCGTTGACCGGCATGACGATGCCCGAGATGCTCGAGTTCACCCGCATGACCGGCGACCTGGTCAAAACCATGCGGGCTTGTCCGCAGCCCATCATCGGTGCCATCGACGGCATTTGCGCTGGGGCGGGAGCGATGATGGCGTTGGCCTGCGACATGCGGCTGGGAACCGCCAAGACCAAAACCGCCTTCCTGTTCACCCGTGTCGGCTTGGCCGGCGCTGACATGGGTGCGTGTGCGCTGCTGCCCCGCATGATCGGCCAGGGACGTGCGTCCGAGTTGCTGTTCACGGGAAGAGTGATGACGGCCACAGAGGGTTTCAACTGGGGCTTCTTCAATGCGCTGCATGAGGCTGCTGAGCTGCTGCCGCAAGCCCAAGCGATGGCCGTCGCACTCGCGGCCGGCCCTACCTTCGCCCACGGCATGACCAAAACCATGCTCAGCCAGGAATGGAGCATGACCATCGACCAAGCCATCGAGGCCGAAGCGCAAGCCCAGGCCATCTGTATGCAGACGCAGGATTTCAAACGCGCTTTCGATGCCTTCGCGGCCAAGCAACAACCTGTCTTCGAGGGAAACTGAGCCATGAAAGCACCGCTGCACCACCTGTCCCTGCCATTCTTCGACCCCCTGCACGCTGAGCTGGCTCAAGCCTTAAGCGACTGGGTTCCTCAGCAAGACGTGGACGAGGCCGATGACCGCGCCGCCTGCAAAGCCTGGGTGCGCAAGCTGGGCGATGCGGGTTGGTTGCGCTACGCTGTGCCTGCGGCGTTTGGCGGGGCACTGCCAGCGTTGGATTCACGCGCTTTGGTGATCCTGCGTGAAACGCTGGCGTTCCATTCACCGCTGGCCGATTTCGCGTTTGCCATGCAGGGCTTGGGCAGCGGGGCCATCAGCCTGGGGGGCACACCTGCGCAGCAAGCCGATTACCTGCCCGCCGTGGCGCGGGGCGACAAAATCGCCGCTTTTGCGCTGAGCGAGCCGGATGCGGGCTCCGATGTGGCTGCTATGAAAACAGTAGCTTTTGTAGCCCATCCAGAAAGCGGTACAGCCGGTTTTGTGCTGAATGGCAGCAAAACCTGGATCAGCAACGGTGGCATCGCTGACTTCTACTGTGTGTTCGCCAAAACCGAGCCTACAGCCGGTTCGCGTGGCATCAGCGCTTTCATCGTTGATACGGATACGCCGGGCCTGGACACCTCCGAGCACATCCACGTGATGGCCCCCCATCCGCTGGGGACGCTGAAGTTTGACGACTGCCGCCTGCCCGCCAATGCGCGCTTAGGCGAGGTGAACGGCGGTTTCAAGCTGGCGATGCGCACGCTGGACATCTTCCGTGCGTCGGTGGCCGGTGCCGCTTTGGGCATGGCGCGCCGGGCGCTGGCCGAGGCGATCAGCCACGCGCAAGGCCGCAAGATGTTTGGGCAGACGCTGGCCGACTTTCAACTCACGCAAGCCAAATTGGGTGAGATGGCCGCGTTGATTGACGCTGCCGCGCTCTTGACCTACCGCGCCGCCTGGATGCGCGACGGCCAGATCGCCGGGAACTACACCATGGCTGCCGCCATGGCCAAAATGACCGCTACCGAGAACGCCCAGCGCGTGATCGACATGGCGCTGCAACTGCACGGCGGCCTGGGTGTGAAGGTGGGCACTAAGGTCGAAAGCCTGTACCGTGACATCCGCTCCCTGCGCATCTACGAGGGGGCCACCGAGGTGCAGCAGCTCATCATCGGCAAAGCAGCGCTCAAAGGTGACGGCCAAGCCGCGATTTTCCGTACGGAGTAGGCCATGAACCCGCTTGTCGATACCTCCGATACGTTTATCCCAGACCGCCTGCCGCCGCTGGCGATGCAGCCGCAGTTCCGCTATGACCTGCCCGAGCTGGCGCAGTGGCAAACGCCGACCCAGCTGAACCTGGTGCACGAGTTGTTGGACAAGGCGGTTTCTGACAAAGGTTTTGCCGATTTGCCCCTGCTGCGCTCGCCCCACATCACGCTCAGCTACGCCGACGTGAAAGCCCGCGTTGACCGCATCGCCCAGGTGCTGGTGGACGATTGCGGTCTCATCCCCGGCCAGCGGGTGCTGCTGCGTGGCGGTAATTCGGTGGGCATGGCGCTGGCATGGCTGGGTGTCGTCAAGGCTGGGTTGGTGGCCGTGGCCACCATGCCGCTGCTGCGGGCCAAGGAACTGGGCGACATCATCGACAAAGCGCAGCCTACGGTGGCGCTGTGCGATGCCCGGCTGCTGGACGAATTGCAAGCCGCTCAGGCTGCCAACCCGGTGTTGGCCCGTATCGTGCCGTTCAACCTGATGGATGCGCCTGGCTCGCTGGCGGTGCTGTCGGCGCAAAAAGACGGCAACTTCGAGACGGTACGCACGTCAGCAGACGCCATTGCGCTGATGGCCTTCACCTCGGGCACCACCGGCCGCGCCAAAGCCGTGATGCACAGCCACCGCGACGTGCTTGCGTACTGCGAAACCTGGCCACGCCATGTGCTGGGCATTCAGTCCCGCGATACCGTGGTGGGCTCACCGCCGCTGGCGTTCACGTTTGGCCTGGGCGGGCTGCTTATTTTCCCCATGTGGGCTGGCGCGTCGGTCTACTTTCCCGATATCCCTTACACGCCCGAGGCGATGGTGCGCCTGGTGGGAGAGGTCGGGGCCACTATTTGCTACACCGCGCCTACGTTTTACCGGCAAATGGCGCCTTTTATCGCACAACATGCTGTGCCGAGTCTGCGCATTTGCGTCAGCGCCGGTGAAGCCTTGCCCGATGCCACCCGCCAACTCTGGAAAGCCGCCAGCGGTATCGAGATGCTCGATGGCATTGGCGGCACGGAGATGTTCCATATCTTCATCTCTAGCGCTGGTGCCGATGTGCGGCGTGGGGCCATTGGCAAAGTCGTGCCCGGCTACACGGCCCGCGTGGTGGACGATGCGGGCGACGAGCTGCCACGCTGCACGGTAGGCAAACTCGCCATCATCGGTCCCACGGGTTGCCGCTACCTTGACGACCCGCGCCAAGCCAAGTACGTGAAAGACGGCTGGAACTACCCCGGCGACGCGTTCATGCAAGACGAGGATGGTTACTTTTTCTACAAAGCCCGCGACGACGACATGATCATCACGGCGGGCTACAACGTGGGTGGCCCCGAGGTAGAAGACGCGCTGCTGCTGCACCCGGCGGTGGCCGAATGTGGCGTGATCGGCAGGCCCGACGACGAGCGCGGCATGGTCGTCAAGGCGTTTGTGGTGCTCAAACCCGGCCACAGCGGCGACGCACTGATGGTCAAAACCCTGCAAGACCATGTGAAAGCCAGCATTGCCCCGTTCAAATACCCGCGAGAAATCGAATTTTGTACCCGTTTGCCGCGCACCGAGACTGGCAAACTGCAACGCTTCAAACTGAGAAAACCTTGAGACTATCCCCATGATCCAGCATCTTCAACCGCCCGGCTGGGCACCTGCCAAAGGCTACGCCAACGGTATCGCCGCCCGTGGCACCCAGGTCTACGTGGGTGGCCAAATCGGTTGGAACGCGCTGCAGCAGTTCGAGAGTGACGATTTCATCGCTCAGGTCGAACAAGCCTTGCGCAACATCGTCGCCGTGCTCGCCGAGGCCGGTGCCGGGCCAGAGCACATGGTGCGCATGACGTGGTACGTGGTAGACCGCGTGGAGTACAACGCGCGGCTGAAAGAGCTGGGTGGTGTTTACCGCGCGGTGATGGGGCGCAACTTCCCGGCGATGAGCTGCGTGGAGGTGAAGGGGCTGATGGAGGCGCAGGCGAAGGTGGAGATTGAAGTGACGGCGGTGGTGCCCGATCCGCTCGATGCATAGGTGGCCGGGCGGCAAGGCAGTTTCCCCGATTGCTTTTATGATCGAACGCTTATCTAAAGCCCTCTCAGGAAGACGCTATGCCCACCTACCACATCGAAATGCTTGAAGGCCGCACCGTCGAGCAAAAGAAAAAATTAGCCCAAGAGATCACCCGCGTTACCGTGGAGGTGCTGGGCGGATCGCCTGAATCGGTTGATATTTTGATCACCGATGTGAAGCGCGAAAACTGGGCGACGGGTGGCAAGCTGTGGTCTGAGCCGCGCGACTAAGCCGGGTGAACGCCCGATTAAATACCCTGGCCGAGCTGCAAGCGCGCTACGGCCCGCGTTACCGCTGGCTGCTGCTGCTGTCGGTGATGATTGGCACGATGGCCTCCATCATGTCGTCCACGATCGTGAACGTGGCGATTCCCGATATGAGTCACCACTTTGCCCTGGGGCAAGGCCGCGCCCAATGGGTCACGTCAGGTTTCATGGTGGCGATGACGGTGGCCATGCTGACCACGCCGTGGCTGCTGTCGCGTTATGGCTACCGGCGCACCTATGTGGGCACCATGCTGTTGCTGCTGGTTGGCGGTATTGCGGGTGGGCTGGCCAACGATTTCACCCTGGTCTTGGTGGCCCGGGTTGCCGAGGGGCTGGCAGCGGGTGTTGTGCAGCCGATTCCCGCTATTATCATCATGCGGGCTTTTGAACCCCATGAGCAGGGCCGCGCCAGTGGCTTCTTTGGCATGGGGGTGGTGCTGGCCCCGGCTATTGGCCCCAGCATTGGCGGCCTTTTGGTGGACTGGTTTGGGTGGCGCTCTATCTTTTTCATGGTGGTGCCGTTCTGCTTGGCCTCGCTGTACTTGGCGAGGCGCTTTGTACCCCTCACTGCCCCCGGCGGGCAAGCGGCGAACAGCAACAGTGCCGCGCTGGACTGGCGCGGTTTGTTGGTCGCGGCGGCGGGTACGCTGTGCCTGTTGAACGGTTTTGTCGAGTTGCACAACAGTTCAGGCGTTGGCGCGTGGCTGTTACTGGCCGGTGCACTCGTGTCGCTGGCCGTGTTTGTGGGCTGGCAGCGGCATCTGGGCCATACCGGTGGGGCTCCCTTGATGAACCTCAAGCTGTTTGGCTACCGTCAATTTGCGATGGGCAGCATCGTGGCGTTCATTTACGGCACGGCCTTGTTTGGTTCTACGTATTTGTTGCCGGTGTACATGCAGCTGGCCTTGGGGTTGACGGCTTCCCACGTGGGCGCGATTTTGCTCCCGGCAGGCCTGGTGCTGGCCCTCACCATTGCAGGGGTTGGGCGTCTTGCTGACAGGCACCCTACGTACCTGCTGGTTTGTATTGGGCTGGCGCTGCTGACGGTGTCGTTCGCCGCGATGGTGGTGGTGAATTTACAGACGGCGCTGTGGGTGCTGGTGATATTTACCGTGGTGGGGCGGATTGGGTTGGGCTTTATCTTGCCTTCGCTCAACCTGGGGTCCATGCGTGGTTTGAGCAAAGACCTGATTGCACAAGGCGCGAGCGCTATCAATTTTATGCGGATGCTGGGGGGGGCGATTGGTGTCAGCTTGTGCGGCATCGTGCTGGAGTGGCGTTTGGTGGCGCATGGCGATACGCTGACCAATCCTGTTACCAGTCCTGCACGTCTGGCTGCATTCGATGAGTCGTTTTTGATGCTGGCGGGCTTGTGTGGTCTAGCGATTGTTGCGGCTTGGCAACTCCGTCAGGGTAAACCGGGGGCTACACTGTCACCACCATGAAATAGAGAAGTGTTACGCCATGTGTCAACTTTTGGGAATGAACAGCCGCTTGCCGGCCACCTTGAACCTGAGTTTTACCGGATTTGCCCAGCGCGGGGGCTGCACGGGGCACCATTCCGATGGCTGGGGTATCGCATTCTTTGAGAGTGATGGCGAATCTCCAGGCAAAGGCGTGCGTTGCTTTGTGGACAAGGACAGCGCGTCTACGTCCGTGCTGGCCAACATGCTGCGCACGTATCCGATCAAAAGCCATAACGTGGTGGCCCATGTGCGCAAAGCCACGGTGGGCGCGGTCAAGCTGGAGAATTGCCACCCTTTTGTTCGTGAACTCTGGGGCCGCTATTGGGTGTTTGCCCACAATGGCGATCTGAAGGACTACGCCCCTGCCCTGCACGGCAGCTTTCGTCCGGTCGGCAATACCGACAGCGAGTTGGCATTTTGCTGGTTGATGCAAGAGCTGTCCAAGTCCCACGCTGGCGTGCCCAGTGTTGAAGAGTTAAGCCGCACGCTGCGTGAACTGGTGCCGCAGATTGCCAAATTTGGCACCTTCAATTTTTTACTGAGCAACGGCCAAGCCCTGTGGACGCACGCCAGCACCAACTTGTATTACCTGGTACGCCAATACCCGTTTGGTGAGGTGCACCTGAAGGACGAGGATTTGCGTCTGAACCTCGCCGAGCACAACGGCCCGAATGACCGAGTTGCCATCATCGTGACCGAGCCGCTGACCACCAACGAGGTCTGGACGCAGATGGCGCCAGGGGATTTGGTGACGTTTGTGGACGGTTACCCGGTAGGGCGTCAGTGTTGTAAAGCGGCTTCCAGTGCGTCCACGAACAGTCCCGCTACGTTGCAGCCTGTTTGATCAAAAATTTCTTGGAAGCAGGTGGGGCTGGTGACGTTGATTTCGGTCAATGAGTCACCAATCACGTCCAATCCGACCAGCAGCAAACCACGCGCAGCCAAAATCGGGCCCAGTGCATTGGCAATGTCGTAATCACGCTCGGTCAGCGGGCGTGCAACCCCTTTGCCGCCTGCTGCCAGATTGCCCCGTACTTCACCACCTTGAGGGATGCGTGCCAAGCAAAACGGCACGGGCTTGCCGCCAATCACCAGCACGCGCTTGTCTCCTTCTGAAATAGCGGGGAGGAATTTTTGCACCATCACGGTCTCGGCGCCGTCTCGGTTGAGGGTTTCGATGATGCTGCCCAGATTCAATCCATCGTCTTTTACGCGGAAGATACCGGTGCCACCCATGCCGTCCAGCGGTTTCAGGATGATGTCGCGGTGTTCGGCGTGAAAGCGCTTGATCTCTGCCGCGTCACGGCTGACCAAGGTGGGGCCAATGAACTGGGGGAACTCCAAAATAGCGAGTTTTTCTGGATGGTCGCGTAAGGCCCGGGGTTTGTTGAACACCTTGGCGCCTTCCCGCTCAGCTTGTTCCAGCAGATGGGTGGCGTAGAAAAACTCGGAATCAAACGGAGGGTCTTTGCGCATCACGATGGCATCGAACGATGCCAGTGTGGCGGTCCGTGTGGCGGTGGTGGTGAACCAGTCTTTGGCGTCACCTGTGAGGTGGATGTCTTGAACCTGTGCTTGCACTTGACCGCCGCGTACCCAGGACATGTGCTCTGGCTGGCATGCTGTGATGGTGTGACCCCGTGACTGCGCTTCACGCATCATGGCGAAGGTGGTGTCCTTGTAAATTTTGAAGGAGGCGAGAGGGTCGGCGACGAAAAGGATGTTCATAGGGGTGTTCAGGCAGTGAGCAATGGAACGAATATGGGGATGAACTGGGCAATAAAAATGGGAGGAAAGAATGGGAGGATTCACGCTGTAGCTTATCGGAATCAGTGAAATGCAGGCCTGATCGGTAGCCTTGCCTTGGCGTTGTGCGCAGTTCAATGCTGGAAATTTGCTAAAAATAAGGCCTGTTGCTATACTAGAAGGCTTTTCGGGAATTCCGAAGAGATTCACGTTTTTGTCATTTTGAACGTTTAGGGACGTTTTAGTTATAGGAGGCCATAGTGCCAACGATCAATCAATTGGTGCGTCAGGGGCGCGAGGTCGAAACGACCAAGTCCAAAAGCCCTGCGATGCAGAACTCTCCACAACGCCGTGGCGTGTGCACCCGTGTGTACACCACGACGCCTAAAAAGCCTAACTCTGCGCTGCGTAAAGTAGCCAAAGTTCGCCTGACGAATGGCTTTGAAGTCATTTCGTACATCGGCGGCGAAGGCCACAACCTGCAAGAACACTCGGTGGTTCTGGTTCGTGGTGGTCGCGTTAAGGATTTGCCTGGTGTGCGTTACCACATCGTGCGCGGTGCACTCGATTTGCAAGGCGTGAAAGACCGCAAGCAGTCGCGTTCCAAGTACGGCGCGAAGAAGCCAAAGGCTAAATAAGCTGTTTCAGCTTTTCGGTTTGTTAGTTAAAGGTGCTGTTTCCCGCGTGGCGCGGAGATGCAGCGTAGTGACCCGGTGTTGGGTCGAGTAAGTAAAAACCAATATGGTTTTTGCGGTGTCTGCCAAGATGCCAACTGAAGCAATTAAGAGGTGAAAAAATGCCACGTCGTCGCGAAGTCCCTAAACGTGAAATCCTGCCGGACCCTAAGTACGGTAATGTCGAACTCGCCAAATTCATGAACGTGATCATGCAAGGCGGCAAAAAGGCGATTGCTGAACGCATCGTCTACGGTGCATTGGAGCAAATCCAGAAGAAGCACCCTGACAAAGACCCCATGGAAGCTTTTGAAGTCGCCATTGGCAATGTCAAGCCTATGGTTGAAGTGAAATCCCGCCGTGTTGGTGGTGCGAACTACCAAGTGCCGGTTGAGGTGCGCCCTGTGCGTCGCTTGGCGCTCTCGATGCGCTGGATCAAGGAAGCCGCCAAGAAGCGCGGCGAAAAGTCGATGGCTTTGCGCTTGGCTAACGAGTTGCTCGAAGCCACCGAAGGCCGTGGCGGTGCCATGAAAAAGCGTGACGAAGTTCACCGCATGGCCGAAGCGAACAAGGCATTCAGCCACTTCCGCTTCTAAAAACCGTCCTTACATCAGGCCAGCAAGCCCGTACCGCCCATTTGGGTGGCGGGCTTGTGGTCATTAACGAAAGAGAATTATGGCTCGCCATACCCCTATTAGCCGTTACCGCAACATTGGTATCTCGGCGCACATTGATGCTGGTAAAACCACGACGACTGAGCGCGTTTTGTTCTACACCGGCGTGAACCACAAAATTGGTGAAGTTCATGATGGTGCGGCCACCATGGATTGGATGGAACAAGAGCAAGAGCGTGGCATCACGATCACCTCTGCTGCGACCACCTGCTTCTGGAAGGGCATGGCTGGCAATTTTGAAGAGCACCGCATCAACATCATTGACACCCCCGGTCACGTTGACTTCACCATTGAAGTTGAGCGTTCGATGCGCGTGCTGGACGGTGCGGTGATGGTGTATGACGCCGTTGGCGGCGTGCAGCCTCAGTCGGAAACTGTTTGGCGTCAGGCTAACAAGTACAAGGTTCCTCGCTTGGCTTTCGTCAACAAGATGGACCGTACCGGTGCTGACTTCTTGCGCGTTCGCGAAATGATGATCCTTCGCTTGAAGGCGAACCCAGTGGCCATCCAGATCCCTATTGGTGCTGAAGAGCACTTCCAAGGTATCGTTGACTTGGTCAAGATGAAAGCCATCATCTGGGACGAAGACAAGGGTGTCACCTTCACTTACAACGACATTCCGGAAAACTTGGCTGCGGTCTGTGCTGAGTACCGCGAAAAGTTGGTTGAAGCGGCTGCTGAAGCCAGCGAAGAGCTGATGAACAAGTACCTTGAAGGTGAAGCTTTCACAGAAGAGGAAATCAAGGCTGCAATCCGTAAGCGCACCATCGCTGGTGAAATCCAGCCTATGTTGTGCGGTTCTGCCTTCAAGAACAAGGGTGTTCAGGCCATGTTGGATGCGGTCATCGAATACATGCCCGCACCGACGGACATCCCGCCAGTCAAGGGTCTGGGCGAAGACGACGAAGCCGTCACCCGCAATGCTGACGACAACGAGAAATTCTCTGCGTTGGCATTCAAATTGATGACAGATCCGTTTGTGGGTCAGCTGACTTTTGTACGCGTGTACTCGGGTGTGTTGTCCAAGGGTGACAGCATTTACAACCCTATCCGTGGCAAGAAAGAGCGTATCGGTCGTATTGTGCAAATGCACGCCAACAACCGTGAAGAAGTCAGCGAAATTCGCGCTGGTGACATCGCTGCTTGTATCGGTTTGAAGGACGTGACCACGGGTGAAACCCTGTGCGATCCCGCAGCCATCATTACCTTGGAGCGCATGATTTTCCCTGAGCCTGTGATTACCCAGGCCGTGGAACCCAAGACCAAGGTTGATCAAGAGAAGATGGGCATTGCCTTGCAGCGTCTGGCGCAAGAAGATCCTTCATTCCGCGTCAAGACAGACGAAGAGTCAGGCCAGACCTTGATCGCCGGTATGGGCGAGTTGCACTTGGAAATTATTGTTGACCGCATGAAGCGTGAATTCGGCGTGGAGGCCAACGTGGGCAAGCCCATGGTTGCTTACCGCGAAACGATTCGCCAAGTGGTGGAAGAAGCCGAAGGCAAGTTCGTGCGTCAGTCTGGTGGTAAAGGCCAGTACGGTCACGTCGTGTTGAAGATTGAACCCCAAGAACCCGGTAAGGGTTTTGAGTTCGTTGACGCTATCAAGGGTGGTGTGGTTCCTCGCGAATACATCCCTGCAGTGGAAAAAGGCGTGATCGAGGCTTTGGGCCAAGGCGTGTTGGCGGGTTACCCTGTGGTTGACGTGAAAGTCACACTGCACTTCGGTTCGTACCACGATGTGGACTCCAACGAAATGGCCTTCAAGATGGCAGCTATCTTTGGTTTCAAAGAAGGTTGTCGCAAAGCCAAGCCTGTGATTCTTGAGCCCATGATGGCCGTTGAAGTGGAAACGCCAGAAGACTACGCCGGTAACGTGATGGGCGATTTGTCCTCACGCCGTGGCATGGTGCAAGGCATGGAAGACATGATTGGTGGCGGCAAAGCCATCAAGGCTGAAGTGCCCTTGTCTGAAATGTTCGGCTATTCCACGACTCTGCGCTCGATGTCGCAAGGCCGCGCTACGTACACGATGGAATTCAAGCATTACTCGGAAGCACCGCGTAACGTGGCTGAAGCCATTGTTGCCGCTCGCGCCAAGTAACTTGAGTTTGTAAGCTTAGTTTTAAATCGGTCTGCGATTGTCTGCCCAGTGCTGCCCGTGGCACTGGAATCAGCAAGGCAGTGCAGACCTAAAACCACTACACGGGCATTGCTCTTTTTAAGGAATCGAAATGGGAAAAGAAAAGTTTGAACGTACCAAGCCCCACGTCAACGTGGGCACGATTGGTCACGTCGATCACGGTAAAACCACGCTGACAGCAGCCATTACTACGGTGCTGGCAGCCAAGTTCGGCGGTCAAGCCAAGGCTT